>JANXSX010000022.1 GCA_025356475.1 Isosphaeraceae bacterium
GGATGGGACAACTTCGCGTGCGCGGTCGGGGGAGTGTGTTCCGAGTGATTTTGCACAAACTTGCCGGTTGGAACGTGCTGCGAGCTGCGGCTTCGAAGAAGCTCCGCGCGTGGGTCACGGAGCGGGTGGCCAGGACGCTCGACGCGGGGATATCTGGGCAGTTTGGGCAGGTTTTTGTTGGTGTATTGAGGCTTCTCGAGGCTCAGAGGAGCGTTTGGCGGGATGTGCGATTGAAAATTGATCAAACAGTGCTTACGCGAGCGGCTTGAGCGAAAAAACGAGGTCGCGAACAATTGGTTTTGTCGCGGACGTCATTATTAAATGACAACTCGCTTCACCTCGTCGAGCTTGCCTAGGGCACGCTTGATGACGCGATAAGCCTCGTGGCTCATTGCACAGCGAAAAGCAACACGCCAAGAGCCTTGGCGGCTGTTTTAAGTTTGCCGTCAAGCGTTGCCAGTGGCAAACCGAGACGCATGGCCAATTCGAGATAGGATGCGTCGTAGGAGGATAGATTGTGGGCACGGGCAAGGTGCATGGTTTCTACCCATGCTCTATTGACTGTCTCATCATCAACGGTGATGGGAAAGGTGCCGAGAATGGCAAGGAAGTGTGTTGTATCAGCCGGTGTCGTCCGGTTACGTCGTTCACCGACAAGTAGGGCATTGGCCACTTCTAGTGGCCAGAGATTTGGCACGTAGGCTTGAAGGTCGGGCATCTGGTCGAGGATTGCGGCAGCGTAGCTGTCGTTTTCGTCCGCGAAACCCCAGACCATTGTTACCGATCCGTCTAATACAAAAGCATTCGTAGCATCCATGCCCGTCGTCTCCTAAAATCTGCGGCCTTCCTCGATCATCTCACGGACGCTCAAACCACCGAGCGTTTGACCTTTGCGAAACTGCTTCATCGCCTCGACGGCGGCACGGACATCAGGCTTAGCCTTAATCACGGAAGCGGGAACCAACCGGGCGACGGGCTTGCCATGCTTGGTGATGGTGAACTCTTCGCCTTGAGCGACCCGCTCCAAGAGTTGGGGCAGGTGGGTCTTAGCCTCGAAGGAACCAACGCTTTCCATAATTACTCTCCATACAAGTTAGACTGGTTGCTACTAGTCTAACTCAAATAGACCTTCCTGCCAACCGAAATATTCGTTTGGCTGCATGCCGCAGGTGGGTTAAGACCATCGCCTTTATGCGACGGCATTAGGCTCGCGTCAGAAGTAGAGTTGGAATCTCATCCAGAACATATCAGCGGTTTTTTGATAAGCCCCAGGACGATATTGAACCGGGTCGCCAAATTCGCCATGCAACCAAAACATATAGACCTTCATATAGTCATTCCAGTACCAATTCAATCCAACCTCGGTCGTCATGGCCGAGTTCGACCAAAGGGTGCGGTCGGCAAACCCCGAGGAGAAGATCTGATTGCCTAGCCGGAGTTCGCTCACCCTGGCGACGGCCTCCCAGGCACCAGGGCCGCGTTTCTCCGTCTTATTTAGCGGCACGAACGGGCGGAGAGGCCTGACCACGGTACGGCGCTCGACCTGCTCACCGGTCAAGAAGTAGCCCGCTGTCGCGTAATAACCCCCGAGCGGCACTTGAACCGGTAAGTGTTGGGTGGCCGACGCGTAGCTGCCGAAGCCATATTGCCACTCGCTGATCAGTGAGAGACTCTTATAGTAGTAGGCAGCGTGGACGGACCCGATCAGGCGATTGCCTCGCTCGACCACATCACGATTGAGTGTGAGGAACGGCACCACCCCAGCCCCGGGATTGTCCGCATTTGGTGATGCTGCGGCGATCCGAAAAGCAACTGGGACTGGGGACTGGTCTTGATTGCCGAAAGCGACGGAGCTGCCGATGTTGAGGTACTTGGCGAACGGCAGTGACGTCGAATTCTGAAACGGTCTTGCGTTCAGGTAACCCACAAAATCCTGACCCTTGCTCAAAGGCTCGAACGAGTTTCGCCCGCCATTGAACACCCCAGCGGCATAGTCGAGCCGCTTGTCGAACAGGTAGCCCCACGCCATCATTCCAAATTTGCGGTTCAGCCCCACGTTGGTCGTAAAAATCGACCTTTCGGGCGTTGGTAACCAGTAATTTGCGATCGCGTACTGTTCGTAGTCCAGCGGCGTGAAGAACCGCCCCAGGCGAAACTCTAAGCGATCGTCGAAATGATAATTGAGGTAGGCGTTCAGGAGGTTGATATTCCCCAACCCGCGGTTGATCGAAAGCTCGTATTCCACCGGCTTCGTGATTCGACCGCTGAAGAAGATTCGCTGTCGAGGTAAGTAGATGCCGCTATTGGCCGGTAACTGATCGCGTTGCGCCCAGATTCGTGCATCGATCTGAGACTCGAGGCGGACCTGGAGCTGGTATTCATCGTCGTCAGTCTGCCACCTGAAGCCGGGGCCGAAGTCGGCTTTCAGCGGAAGCCTACCCAATGTCGGAGTCTTCGAAGGCTCAGAACTTGGCACAGGCGGGTTGGATATGGTGACACCGTCCCGGTAGCCTGGAATCGGACTCATGGGGTTGCCGGGCGAGTCACTGGCCCTAGGCAAAGCGGTTCTGGCGACCTCGCCGGTGGCTTTTTGTTCATTAAATTGATTCGAAAGCTCTTCGTAACCCTGAACGAGCCGCTTGATCTGGTCATCGTGATTTTTCGATGACAGCTCAAGTTGCTTGACGAGTTGCCGGTTCATTTCCTCCATCGCTTGGAGTCGTTCGGCAAGCTGCTCCACCGATGTTGAGGTTCCAGGCGCGGCAGGTGTTGGGGGCTCGGCACGAGCGAGATCCTGAGACCAAACGGTCGTAGAGAACCCGCCCCAGACGCTACAAAAGCCGAGTGCGACCGTCCACGAGGCTGGCAACCGTCGGCCTGATCGCACTCGTGTACTGCTCCAGTTTCAGGATAACCATGATCTTCGACTGTGACCGCCTGGAGCTTCCAACTCATTTCGCAACGGTTCACCGTTTAGGAAATCCCTAGCCTACGATCGTCCTCGGTCCACGCGAGTACTTACATGAACGGAATGCGCATCATCCAGACGCTCAGCGTCTAACTTTTTAACCCCAGTGTGCGGGAAGATATCCGCTACCCGACCGACTCACAAGTGCAGTTCAAGCCGGCCAATCTAAGAACGTGAGCTGTCCTGGGGACGCTCCTATCTTGGGCGTTCCCAGGACCGGCACTCAAAACTCATCATCTTTTCAATAAGTGCGACCGATCACACCCACGATTGCCCGCTTGACGTCGATCGGTTCAATCGCGCCGACCTTGCGGTAGAGGATTTTGCCTCCGGGCGCGATTAGCAGGGTGTAGGGCAAAGGGCCGGGCCAATCTTTGTCGAGGGCCTCAGCGAACTTGTCGCGGTCGTCGGTGTGGACCAGGTAGTTGGTCGCCGAGACGTGGTTCTCCTTGAGAACCTTGAGGGCATCCTCCCGCTTGTCGGGAAGGTCCATGCTGATCGTGACGAGCTTTACATTTCGACCGCGGTACATCCGTTGGATTGTCACGAGTTCGGGCATCTCGGCAACGCAGGGTCCGCACCAACTGGCCCAGAGATTGACCAAAAGGAGTTGATCGGTCGCGTTCTTGGCCAGCTTCAGAATGCCTTTATCGTCGATCGGTTCAAGAGCGACAGGCTCGGCGTCCCACTTGGCCAGTGACGCGACCGCATCCTTTCGCTTGTCGGACCACTTGGTCGAGCAGCCGAAGATGCGGGTCTTCTCGACCAGCACGGGCTTGCCGGCCAGAAGCGCTTTGACGGCGTTGACCGTGTCGGGCGACTTGATCAGCGGTGACTCAAGTTCAGTGATATCGGTCTTGGCCCCCTCGCTCACGTCTCCCTTGGCGCGGCGAGTGGCGACCTCGGTATCATCGAACCGACCGACATAACGGAGCTTCCGCTCGGCATCGAACACATAAACCTGAGGCGTCGCGAGCACGCCATACGCCTTGGCGGTCTTCTGGGTATCGCCATCGTAAAGGTACGGGAACGCGAACTTGCGTTCATTCGCACGAATCTTCATGTCGGCGAACCCGTCGCCAACATCGGTGTATCCCAACTCGTCGAGTCGAACCGCCTGATCATCGTTCGGCGAGATCACGACCACCGCGACACCCTTGGCTTTGTACTCCGCGTGGAGGGTAGCAATCCGTGACTCATAAGCCTGAGCCGTGGGGCAATGGTTGCAGGTGAAGACCACAACGAGCACCTTGGCCGACGCGAAATTCTTGAGCGTGTAGGTCTTGTCGTCAACCCCAACGAGTTGGAACTCGGGAGCCTTCGCGCCGATGTCGAGCGTCTTGAGGTCGGCAGGATCCCCCCAGGCTGGACGAAAATTCTGCAATGCCAGCAGGCTCGCGGCAGAAGCAACAGCGAAAGTTCGGCGGTTCATGTGTGAATCTCCCGGGTTGGTCAGTGTGGAGAGGACTCTCCCTAGGGTTAGTCTGTCAGAACGGTCCGCTCATGCCAAGAAACTCATCAAATCCTGACTGGTCTATTTGGGCACACCTAATGACCAGGGTGAGTTGATTTGCTACTGAGAATTCCCACGATCGGTTAGAGTTTTTGATCCCGCAATCATTACCGGCAAGAATGCAGTGCTTCACTGTACTTGTTGCGTATACGGATCGATGCCGTCTGTCGGAACGACCCGCGTAACTCTCTCGAAAGGAGCCTGCCATGGCCAACTTAGTCCAGAACAAAGCCTATCGGCGGAACAACTCCAAGGGTAGCGCTCCGAAAACCTAAGAGAGGATGGATCGCTCGCGAGCCCACGTGGAAACCCACGGGCCAATCCGGCCCGGCGATCTGCCTGACTCTCCGCCACGAAGCGCACCCAATTTGGCAATTTGGAATGTCAATCTCAATCGGGAATACCGATCGAGTTGCGTGCGCTGTGACATGTGGGGTCCGCAACCGTTGCTGACTCGTTGACCTGTCGGGACCGTTGACTTACGATCAGGTTAAGCAAACTTCAAACTCGATTTAGCCTATTCATCGGAGGCGACCTTGGAACACGTGGGGCGTCGGACTTTCCTGGCAAGTGCAGGGGCGGGTGCTGCGGCTCTTGGCCTCTTGGGCTCGACCAAGTCGGTGGCTGCGAACGACAAGTTGAACGTGGCCGTGATTGGTGTTCGGGGGCGCGGCAAGTCCCACATCAATGCCTTTAGCGCCCATAAAGACACCGTGGTCGCGACGCTTTGCGACGTTGATAGCAGGGTCCTCGCGGGGGCTGCAAAGTCGGTCGAGGATCGGACTGGGAAGGCCCCCCAACTGGTCGCCGACCTCAGGCGCGTGATGGATGACAAGTCCATCGATATCGTCACCATCGCCACGCCGAATCACTGGCATGCGTTGGCCACGGTTTGGGCCTGCCAGGCAGGGAAAGATGTCTACGTCGAGAAGCCGGTCAGCCACAATTTCCTCGAAGGCGGGAAGATGGTTGAGGCCGCTCGCAGGTACGAGCGAATCGTCCAGACGGGGACCCAGAACCGGACACTGGCCGGGGTTCGCGAGGCTATGGCCTTCCTGAAGTCGGGCAAACTCGGCAAGATCTTCTTGGCCAAGGGCCTTTGTTACAAGCCTCGCGGCTCAATCGGTCTCAAGCCCGACGGACCCGTTCCCGCCGGTGTCGACTATAGCCTCTGGCTGGGGCCTGCCCCCGAGCGGCCGTTCAACCCGAACCGGTTCCACTATGAGTGGCACTGGAATTGGGATTACGGTAACGGCGACCTCGGCAACCAAGGGATCCACCAGATGGATGTCGCCCGGTGGGGCCTTGGGGTCGATTCCTGGCCGACCACGATCCAGTCGAGCGGAGGCCGATTCGGCTATAAGGACGACGGCGAGACCCCGAATACCCAGCTCGCCTCTTACCGCTGGGACGATTGCGAACTCGTCTTTGAGGTGCGTGGGCTCCCGACGAACGCCGAGAAAGATGTCAAAGTCGGCAACATCTTCTATGGGACCGAAGGCTACATGGTGGTCAACGGCGATGGGTTCGCGACCTACCTCGGTGATAAAGGCGAGCCTGGCCCCAAGAGCACCAAGTCGGGCGGCGACCACTTCGCCAACTTCGTGACGGCTGTCAAGTCGCGGAAACGCGAACAGCTCAACGGCGACATCGTCGAAGGCCATCGCTCGAGCGCGCTTTGCCACCTGGGCAACATTGCCTATCGGGTGGGTCAAAGCCTGACCTTCGACAACAAGACCGAGACGTTCGCCTCCAATCCCAAGGCAAATAGCCTGCTCGGTCGCGAATATCGCTCGCCGTTCACGATGCCCGACAAGGTTTGACCTTAGGCAACGAATCCCTCTGCAGAACTGCCCTCAAGGGTCGTTCCATGAAAGCCCAGGGAATCTCTCCTTGGGCTTATATGACGAACAGAATTTACTGATCGTCAAAATGCAAGCATGCTCTCATTTAAGGAGTTCCTCCGATGAGTGCCGCCGCGTCGGGAGCTGCCGCCGCCGCTGCGGCTACAGAGCGACGGAGAGTGCTTCGTCGGGAAGAAGAGACCATGACCGACTACGCCCCTAAAGATCTCGATGGATGGCAGTTCAAGATCGTCCGGGGGTCGTTTAAGACGGTAGAACACCTCCAAGCCCTACAGGCCGAACAGGCCCAGTACGGCTGGACCTTGCTCGAGGTCTTCGATCAAGAGCGAGTCCGCTTCAAACGCCCTGCCTCCGAGGTAACACGCGATTCCGAGCGATTTAGCAACCCGTACAGCACGAGGAGTGAAACGGGAGGGATGTCCCAGGAGAAGGTCGCCGTCTATACGGTCCTCGTGATCGTTGGGATCATGGTCGCGACCTTCTGTGTGATGATGGCTCTGATTCGAAGATAGCAGAGTCGACTACTTAGCCCCACCTGCTGCGGAGAGGTAAGGGCTCTGGGGATACTCTTGCTTGAGACGGTCTAGGGTCTCTTCTGCTCGGTCTTCACGCTTCAGAATCTTCCAAAGTTGGGCGATCTGGGCGAGGGCTCTGGGATGCTGTTCTTTATCTTTGGAATAGAGAACATCGGTGTGCAGGTAGGCAAATAGCGCTTCCTTGGGCATTCCAGCCGAGCGCAGGCAGTCCCCCAAGGTGTTATACGCTGCCGACTGAGCCACATAATCCTCGGCGGGTGTCACCTCGATTACCTTTTCGAGAGCCTGTCGAGCCTCGTCGTACTTCTTGAGTGCGGCGAGACTTTCAGCTCTTGCGAGTTGCCCTTCCCGCTTCTTGGCACTCCCATCGGAGGCTGAGGCGATCAGCTTCTCGAACTCGGTGATTGCGGCGGCGTGGTCCCCCTTCTTGGCGAGCACACGAGCCCGCAAGACCGCTGCGCGATCGGCGGCGATCGGGTACTTGGCAAGAGCGTCGATCGTTTTTCCGGTCGCGTCCGTGCTCCCCTTCACAAGTTGGAGTCGAGCGAGCAGCTCTAACGATGGGATAATATGCCGACTTGTCCCATTGGCTTTTGTGAAGGTCTCAAGGAGTGTGATTGCATCATTAACCCGGGCAGGGTCAGCCAGCGCGAGATCGGCGATCAGGCGAGCCTGGGAAAACTGGGCGAACTGGACAATCAGTGGCTTGGCCGCCGCTTCGACTGCCGATTGCTTATAGAGTTCGGCAGCCTCGCCCAGAGCACCGGCATTCTCGCGTGATTCCGCCTGGGTCATCTTGGCGGGCATCCCCGCATAAATGATCGTGACGATCTGATCGACAGGAACTGTCTGCACATTTGCCCCGAGGGTCAACTTGACCTCGGTGGGGGACTCGGTCGTAACCTGGCCACGAAATCGACCTCCTGGGGCCTTCAAGGCAGAGCCTGGAATCAAGACAACCTGGTCTGCCGTCTGGGCCAACGCCAATGCCGGTAGCAGGAATACAACGCACGAGGCCAGAAATGATAACGGTTGACCGTGGGACATGGTGGGGGCTCGTCGGAGAGGATGAACGTGTCACCTGAGAACGTCGTAGGATCAGGAACCAATCCGCTTGAGCAGGTCTTCATACTTCGCCTTCATCGCCGGTGTTCCGACGGTGGGCGATAGCTTGATGATTCGAGCGAGTGTCTGCCGAGCCTCGGCCGGCTTCTTCTGCTTCCAGAGCGTGTACGCCACGTGATAGTAAGCCTCATAGTATTCGATCGGTTTCGGTCCCGACCCGGTCCCAAGCTGATTGACGAGCTTACGCCACTCAGCGGACGCTGCCCCCCAATCGCCACCGGTCTCGGCCTTGGCTTCGGCGATCATCGCCATCTCAACACGTGGTTCGATCAAGCGTTTGTTCGCTTCGATCAGGGCTGAGATCTCAGAGGAGGCGGTCGCGAACTCCTTCGAAGCTCGGAGGGCGGCCACACGCTTGAGCTTGGTCCGAAGAATTCGGTCGCCAGCGCCGAGCTTACCCGTAAACGCAGGGTCATTCTCATACGTACTTAGAACCCGATCGAAGACCACTTTCGCTTCCTTGGCCCTGCCGATCGTGAGCATCGACTCGCCCGCCCATTGCAAGGATTCGTAACTTTGACCGGTCTTACTCCCCGCGAGAGCTTCGAGGAACTTCTGGTAGGAGGCTTGGATCTTGGCGATGCCTTCCCGGTCGTTCTTGGCCTCTCGGATCGCGAGCTCTTTCTCAAGGAGCTGGCCGAGCCGGTAATAAAGCTGGGCCTGACTGGCACCCGCACCGCCGGCCGCCTCGATCTCTTTCATATCCCCGAGCGCTTTATCCACTTCCCCGAGCCCGATGTGAGCCCGGAGGATATTCGAGAGCACCCGGGTCTTTAGTTCCGGAGGAGCCTTGGCCTCATTCAGTGGTCCCACAAGCGGGCTGAGAAGCGTGAACGCCTTGTCCGCTTGGCCAATCTCGAGCTGGATGTCGGCGAGGTCGCAGGCATTGCCGACGTATCCCGGGTCGCTAAGCGATGCCCCGCCCGCTTTGCGGGAGTTGATCGCTGCGTTCAGGACGCTAAGGGCTCTCTCGACCTCAGATTCGGCGGCTGAAGTCTCTGGGGGTTGCTTGGCGCGATAAACCAAGCTCAGTTTCCAGTGTGCGGCGCCCAGTCGAGTCTGGGCGTCGGCCCAACGTCCGGAAGCCGAGCGAACCGACTCGAATGCGGTAATTGCCTCGGGATACTTGCCCTGTCCGAACGAAACCTCGCCGAGGACCAC
>JANXSX010000027.1 GCA_025356475.1 Isosphaeraceae bacterium
TGGATATGCATCTTGCGGAGCTTGGCATTCTGCGCTTCGGACTTCAACTGCTCAACTTCAAGCTTGGCGATCTCGTCCAGGATCAACGCCATCGAAGACGCCTTCTCATAGAACGTGTTTTGGAGGTCGGTCCGCGCATCCCGCAAGGTCTTCGGCACGCCTAACAGGTCAAGGGCCACGTGGTACTCGGTGTCGGTCCATTTCGGCACGCCGTCGCCTGAGAAGGCGACCAATAACTGCTTCCATTGCATAATCAACCAGTCCCGTCCTGCGGGAGTCAGTCGAAGCTTGAGCAGCACGAGCGCAGGATTCCGTTTAAGGGAGTCGCCCAGTTTATAGGCTTCAATCAACCGATGCGTATCCCAATCCGCACTCATGGCCAGTTCGGCAATCTCGGCCCTTCGTTCGGACTCACTCGTGTGGCAAAGTTCGATCCGTAGCGACGCGGCAACCGCGAGATTGACCTGGAAGACTTCGACGCAAGACTCAGGCTTGAGAGCCTCGCTCCAGGTCTGAAATCGCGCTCGCTGAGCGCTTTCCTGCGTCGGGGGCGTCACAATCGTCGCGGTCATTCCATGCTGGAGCGAGTTCTGGCGAGACTCCGCCTTGCCCTCTTCCGTGCGAGGACCGGTGCTGAGCTGAGAGTTCCGCCGATTGGCCTCAATTTGCTTCTGGGACGACATGGGAGATTCCTTCCGTAGGGGTTACGCGAATAAGTCCAGCAACCTCGCTGGACCGCATACGCAACCGCTACACAGAAGATACCATGTTTTTGACGACAAGGATTGCGTGATCAGAATCTTCTTCATGGGCTGCCCAGATCATCTTTCGGCATGCTCGATGCCGTCCGTTCTGGAATGGTCTCCAATCTGGGTCTGAAGGGTCGGGCTTCCGGAATCCTCTCTGTATCCGTGTGCTCCACTGACTAGTAGGATGCTGGGATTGCCATGAGACGACTTGCGAGTCGGGGCGATACCCTGGGCTGATGTGTTACGCCCTTTGGGGCAAAAAATGGTACGTTTTCGACGCCTCGGAAACCAGGAAAAGGGTAACTTGATGACTCCTGTCGTTGTGCGCCAAGAACTCGCCGATGCGCTCAAGCTGGACCTCATTGGACCCGAGAACGGCACTGATCTGGAATCCGAGGTGCTTCCTCAAGCTCCGTCACGTTGGTACCTGACCGGGTTTCTCGTCCCATTGGAAGCGGGAGAGGCTCAAAAGTACGACGAGACCGCCCAGGATGATTTGAGTTTCGGTGGAGAGGATCAAGGAGGGGCCGACGACGATACAACACCCGAGCCCGCAGCCCTGCGACGAGCATATTTCCCGTCGTCGATCGGTTTGAGCTTCCTGGTCCCGAGTGCCGCTCGACAGCTCCGCGTCATCGTCCGGTGGGGAGACTATCGCGTCGAGCCCTTGGCAACCGTCGATGCGTCCGAGGAATCCTCAGAAATAGATGACGCAGGAAAGGACTCTCGCTTCTGGAAACGTCATCCTCGCGAGGTTGTCTTGACGTTCGACCTGCCCGAATCGACCGCGAAGGCCAAGGAAACGCCGGTCCCCGACGGTGACGGGCTACGCGTTGCCCTCTCGGTTCGGCCGGTTCAGGCGCTCGGAATCGCCAAGGGCATGGTCCCCGACAGGACCCGATCGGTTTCGATCTTCCTGGTCAATCATCGCGCTCCAACCTCCGACGAACAGCGGGACGAAAAGTTCATCTTTCAAGCAGGTCTGACCGTCGAATCGGTCGAGCCACTGGTCCCCCGTCCCAACATGCGCGGGCACACCACCGAAGACTGGGACGAACGCGTCGCCGATCTGCAATACCGCGACGTGTATGAATACGCCGTCGGCCACGGCATCGCCACCCATGCCAAAATCGAACAAGCCGGAACGTGCCACACGATTTCCACGTGCTGGATCCCAAGCGCGGAAATCGAGCGAGTCGCACCCTCCAAGATCCCGAATATCGAGCTGACGATGGAGATTCTGGCCGAACTGCCCGATGCTGCCGCCGTGACCCAAGCACTCGGGTCGTTTGTTGACCAATATCGAATCTGGATCGAGAAGCAAAGCGAGGTTCTTCCCGAGCTGACGAAAGAACGGAAAGAGATCTGCAGCGAAATGCTCCAGCGTGCCGAGGTCGCGGCGAAACGTATCAAGGCGGGGATCGAGATCCTGGCCGACGAAAAGGCGTTGAGGGCTTTTCGGATTGCGAATCGTGTGATGGCCAAGGCCGCCCGCCGACGCTCGGGACCGATGCAGGGAAAGGATGAGGCCTCGGTGGTCGCGCCGACGTGGAGGCCGTTTCAGCTTGCGTTCATCCTGATGAACCTTCCGGGGCTCGTTCGGCCCGACGAGCACGATCGCGAGACTGTCGACTTGCTCTTCTTTCCCACCGGCGGTGGCAAGACGGAAGCCTATCTGGGGCTAGCGGCGTTTACCCTGGTCTATCGCCGCCTGACGCACCCGGGCATCGCCTCAGCGGGCCTCAGCGTCCTGATGCGTTATACCTTGCGTCTTCTGACCCTCGACCAGCTCGGTCGGGCCGCGACTTTGATTTGCGCTTTGGAGTTGGAACGGATCGCGGATCCTGAGACGCTTGGGCCGTGGCCGTTCGAGATTGGACTCTGGGTCGGCCGCTCCGCTACGCCCAACCGCATGGGGTCCAAAGGGGACAACGATCCCAACACGGCGAGGGCGAAGACGATCGCCTTCCAGAGTGACAGCAGCAAGCCCGCGCCGATTCCGTTGGAGAACTGCCCGTGGTGCGGCAAGAAATTCACGCCATCCTCATTTCAACTTGTGCCCGATGCCAATGCGCCAACCGATTTGCGGGTGAGCTGTGCCAGGAATTGCGACTTTACGCAAAACCGGCCCCTGCCGATCCTCTCAGTTGACGAGTCGATCTATCGACGCCTCCCTTGTTTTCTGATTGCGACGGTCGATAAATTCGCCGCCATGCCCTGGACCGGGCAGGTGGGCGCGTTCTTCGGACGTGTCGATCGCCACGACAGTAAAGGGTTCTACGGCCCTTGTGAGAAGGACAGAGGTCAGGCTCTCCCCGCTCCTTTGCAGCCGCCGGACCTGATCATCCAGGACGAGTTACATCTGATTTCCGGACCCATGGGCACAATGGTGGGGCTCTATGAGTCGGCCTTAGATGAACTCAGCAGCCGGATGGTCAATGGCAAGAAGATCCGCCCCAAGATCATCGCATCCACGGCGACGGTCCGTCGCGCAGAACAACAGATTCGGGCCCTGTTCAATCGCCCAGTTGTCGACGTTTTCCCACCCCCCGGGCCTGATCGGCGGGATTCGTTCTTTGCCGAAACCCATCGCTGCGACCAGAGCAATCCTCGGCTCTATCTGGGTCTGGCCGCCCAGGGACGCAGCCTCAAAGTCATGATGTTGCGTACATATCTGGTAATGCTTGGATCTGCACAGAAAGCTTATGAGGCTGATGGCGGCAAGACGAATCCTGAGAACGCCGCTGACTCCTACATGACGTTGCTCGGTTACTTCAATAGTCTGCGAGAGCTTGGCGGCAGCCGACGTATTGTTGAAGATGAGGTCACATCTCGGCTCCTGAGTTACTCTGCGCGAAGCCGACACGGCCAGGATCGAGGTTCGTTTGCCGACCGGAAGATCGAATACGAGGTCGTGGAGCTGACGTCACGTGTTCATACGAATCAGGTCGCAGAAGCGAAACGTCGGCTGGCGCTACGTTTCCATGAGAAGGGCCGCGTGGATGTAGCCATTGCGACCAACATGATCTCGGTGGGACTCGATATCACGCGGCTGGGGCTGATGGTGGTGCTTGGCCAGCCCAAGACTTGCGCAGAGTACATCCAGGCGACGAGCCGGGTCGGTCGTGACGCCGAACGCCCGGGCCTGGTGATCGCGTTACTCAACATTCACCGACCACGGGACCGCTCGCACTACGAACGGTTCGACGTCTTCCATCAGTCGTTCTACCGATCGGTTGAGGCCACGAGCGTTACGCCTTTTTCGCCACGAGCCCTCGACCGAGGGCTTGCCGGAACCCTGGTCGCACTCGCCCGACTGGGTAACCCGCTCATGACCCCTTCGAAGGGGGCGTCGGCAATCCTTGAGGAACGCGACGCTCTTGATTCAGTTGTCAAATCCATCGCCGCACGCGCTGGCTTGCATGCGAAGCTGGATATGGCGGATTCGGAAGCAATCGGTCAAGTCGTCCGTAGCCGGGCCAAAGACCTATTCGACACCTGGAGCTGGATCGCGAAAGATAACGAGCAGTACGGCATAACGCTGAAATATAACCCGTCTGAGTCTGGTGAGGGCAAGCCGCTGCTCCACGGCTTTCTCGACCCGGAACTCACAATGATGGATGCCAAGAGTAAGAAATTCCGGGCAAATCGTTCGATGCGTGACGTCGAACCGAGCGTAAATCTTTGGTTGAAATCGATGGGTAATGTGGAGATTTTCGAGGAGGAACCGTCATGAGTTCCTCACGAAACGCAAGCAAGAAACCGGATGGACAGGTCCGACAGAGTCAAGTCGCAACGACCTTCGGCCCGGGCTCATTGTTCGATCTACCGAACCATTCCGTCATCGTGGGCGGTCTTGAATCGTGGTTGACCCGGGGTGGCGAAATTCCCGAGCCTCGCCTGCTCGCCAAGCTCCAGGATTTGCTTCGCGTACCGAACCTGGCGCTCTTTGCACCCCCTGCCGATATCGACGATCCAACGTCCAAACAGAAGACCGGAATCACCGTCTGGCAATTCCCCGAGTGGTTTATCACTCAGGGGCCCTTGGCCACGGAGGCGGGACGATCGACGCGCTCACGGCGGTTAATTCATCGAAAGTTGTTGACCAGAGGAAAGTTCGAAGACGATAACCGCAAACACCAGCCAGTCGTGCCGGTCCGGTTCGTCCGAGCCTGTCGCAAAGGACATATCGGCGATATCGATTGGTATCATTTCGCTCATAAAGGAAAGTCAGATTGTCGTCGGGAACTCTGGATCGATGAGCGCGGGACCAGCGGCGACCTTTCTGAGGTTTGGGTCCGTTGTGGATGCGGAGCCCAACGACCAATGATTGAGGCGACCAAGCTGGAATTGCGCGGGCTCGGCTCATGCGATGGCGCGCGACCGTGGCTTGGAGGTCACAACTCCGAAGGCTGTGATGAGCAGAACCGGATGCTGGTCCGAACGGCGAGCAATGCGTATTTCTCACAGAACATGAGCGCGATCTCGCTTCCCAGCCCCAACGAGGAGGTCTCGAAGGCCGTTGACCAATTCTGGAGCGAGCATCTGCAATATGTCGAGGATCTCGACGAGCTCGTCAAGGAGCGTAAACGCAAGAAGTTTCTGCAGGATGGTCTCAAAGGATTGAGCGATGAGTCCGTTTTCGCGGAGATCACTTCACGAAAGCCAAGCCCAACCTCAACCCCGAAGTCCGAAAAGGGCGTCAAAGAGGCTGAGTTTGAGACGTTGGTGAGTTGTACGGAGACGATCGGCATCGACACGCCCGATGGCGATTTCTACGCTCGAGCGTTACCAAAGACCAACTGGAATCAACCTTGGATGGAGGCCGTTGAGCGTGTCGTGCTCGTCCACCGCCTGCGTGAAGTCACTGCGCTCGTAGGCTTCACCCGGTTCGAGTCGTCATCGACCAATGTGGAAGGCGAGCTGGAAATGGGTGTGATCCGCGCTCCGTTGGCCTCAGACTTGACTTGGTTACCAGCGATCGAGAATCGGGGCGAAGGTATCTTTCTCCAATTCCACAGCGAAGCCATCAACACCTGGCTGCAAAAACCGGCTGTGATCGAGCGAGGTTTACAGCTTGAAGCAGGTTTTGACTGCTGGAAGAAAGATCATGAGAAGAGCACGCGTCAGTTCTTCGGGCTGCCCTACATCCTGCTCCACTCGCTTTCGCATCAGGTGATCACCGCCGTTTCTCTCGAATGTGGTTACCCGGCAAGTTCGATCCGCGAACGCATTTACGCAGGAAGCTATGGTTACGGAATACTGCTGTACACCGGGACCACTGACGCGGAAGGGACTCTGGGTGGACTGGTCGAGGCCGGGCGTCAAATCGCCAAACATTTCAAGGCGGCCTTGGACCTCGGTCGGCTTTGTTCGAATGATCCGGTCTGCGCTCAACATGTTCCTGGGTCTCAGCACGAGTGCCGTTTCTTGCACGGAGCGGCCTGCCACGGCTGCCTTCTGATCGCCGAGACCTCTTGCGAACAGCACAACGATTTCCTCGATCGGGCCCTTGTGATCTCCACCGTCGATGGTAACGGGTCTGAATTCTTCGGATATCATGACATATGACCTCGGCTCTGTGTTTGCTGACCATCGAAGACTTGGGTCAGCTCGCGAGCGCAATCCGCGCCAGCCGCCTCGTTCCACCCTTTACCTCTCTCGCCGTACGCCGATATGTCGCTGAAGGTATGGCTGGTCGAATCGCCGACGAGCTTCAACAGCGGGCCGCGACCGGAAGTGAACCTAAGCACCTGGCAGATTGCCTAGAAATCCTCTGTATGGACCGCAGCCAACGGCCGGTTGCTGAAGACCTGATCGACCTCGTGTGGACCGGCCCTGAGGCACCTGGCATCGTGAACCGGGACACGAGCGTGGTGGTCAGGGAATTGTTTCAAAGCGCCAGAGAGTCCGTATTGGTCGCCGGCTACGCGGTTTATCAGGGTCACGTCATCTTCAAAGAACTGGCCGAGAGGATGGATCAAAATATGACTCTTCACGTGCAGATGTACCTGGACATCCAGCGACCGCATCACGATCAATCGAGTGCCTCGGAACTGATCCGTCTCTTTGCAGAACGCTTTGTCGGCAAGGAGTGGCCAGGACATCGTCTCCCCGACGTCTATTATGATCCGAGATCCTTGGACACGGATCACGGCAAACGAGCGAGCCTGCACGCGAAATGTGTTGTTGTGGATAAGGAGAAGGCCTTCGTATCGTCCGCGAATTTCACCGAGGCCGCCCAGAAGCGGAATATCGAAGTCGGGCTCCTTTCTCGAGATAAGGTCACTGCGAGAAGCCTGTCACATCACTTCGAGAGTCTGGCGTCGCACGGGATTCTTAAACAGATCCTACTTGGATAGAAATATGAATGTTAGAATCGGTATCGCACATTCCCAAGAATTGGACGTTGCCCCCCTCGCGATTGAAGCGAGCCCCTGAATTTGGACAGAAAAGTGGCGAGATCCAGCTACCTTTCTTGAAGACGAGGTGAGCTTTTTCCACAAGTCCAGCAAGTTCGGACCGAGCCCTGTTTGCGGCAAGCCTCCGCCTGGGACTGGACGCCGGTGTAGAGGTTGAGCACCACCTTCGCCTTGAAGTCACGGGTAAATTGTCGTCGCTTTCTCATCGCGCAACATCCTCCAAACTGGACTTACCCCACCATCATGCACCTGTCCAGTTTTAGGGGCGCACTACTCGGCGAAACAATTCGCGTTTATCATAAGGACGAAACCCCTAGCCACTCTGTTTGAGAGACCTCCAATGACGACCCTCCTCCGTGCTTTAGTGTTACTCACGGTAACCTGGCCCAGTGTCGTCGCCGCGCAGCAGCCTCTCACACTGAAAGACGTCGCCAAAGGCTTACCCGAGATCTCGGCGGACGAACCGATGGCGACCGAGTTTTTGCCAATGAAGGCTGCGGAGTACCTGGATCGTTCTGCGCTGAACTGGGTAAAGACCAAGAAATGTGCCACCTGTCATACCAACATGTTCTACATGATTGCGAGACCGGCGCTGCACACGATCCAGCGGGACTCGGGTGAAGTCCGGAGCTTTTACGAAGATTATCGTAAGGTGCGCTGGCTGAAAAATGGCCCCACTGAAAAGGACGGCTTCTGGACGATTGTCGTCGGTACCGGCCTCACCTTCAACGACGCGCAGACGACCGGCAAGCACAGCGACTTGGCACGTGAAGTGCTCGACATGATGTGGAAGGTGCAGCGCGAAGATGGCGGATGGAACTGGCCTCATTGCGACTATGCGCCGATGGAGATCGACGATCACTACGGCGTCACGATTGCCGCACTGACCGTCGGGGTCGCGCCGGGCGGCTACGCAGAAACGCCACAGTCTCGCGCAGGTCTCGAAAAGCTGCGCACGTATTTCAAGAATAATCCGCCCAAGTCGCTGCACCATCGAGCCATGCTGGCCTGGTGCTCGGTCCGAATCGATGGTATCGCGACCGAAGAGCAGCGCAAACAAACGCTGGCGGAACTGCTGGCCCTGCAGCTCGACGATGGCGGTTGGTCGACGTCCGGTTTGCTCACCGATTGGAAGGGGCTTGCCCGTGACGATGGCAAACCGCTCAACACCAAAACAAGTGACGGCTACGGCACTGGCCTGGTCATGGTCATCGCGAGGGAACTAGGCCTCTCGGCAGATGATGCTCGGCTGCGGCGTGGCGTCAAATGGATACGCACCAATCAGCGAGAGAGCGGCAAGTGGTTTACGCAATCCCCCGTCAAAGACGCTGGCAACCTCATCTCCAACGCCGGCAGTGCCTACGTGATCCTGGCCCTACAGGCATGTGGTGAGTTGCCTGACTGGCCTTTCAGCCCCACGAAGCAGGCAAGCCGCTGATGCCGAAATGAAGTGAACGCGGCGTGCAGCTCTCCCAATCGAAGGATAAGACTCGTGCTACCGATGAACCCGCAACCACCTCTCGATCGCCGACGATTTCTGGCAACTGCGGCAGCGTCCGCCCCTTTCGGTGCTCTGCTGAACTCAGCAGGCTCGAAGCTAACGGCTGCGCCCTTGAACAAGAGAGGTGAGACGGATCATTTTATGTACCGCCTCGCGCCAGCCGGGCCTTACGTCGATTCGCACCGAGACCATAGGGCATTTGGTATCGGCGAGAGGAAGATCTTTTTATCAGAAGACAATTGCCAGACATGGGTTCGTAACGCCGCGTTTCCCGACGCGGAAAACATTACCTTCAGTTGCTTTTTGAAAAACGGGAACATCCTCTTTGCGACTCGCGAGAAGCTCTTCCTGAGTACCGACAAGCTCACGACGTTCCGTGAAATTCTTGTCCAGAACCATGATGGGAGCGATTACCTTCCGCACAAGCCTCAGTTGCCGGATCAACCCGGCTGGTACTTCCATCCCCTTGACGGCGTTCATACCTGGGACATTGATGGATCGGAAATGCTCGTGTGGGGAAACTACGGTAACGTGGCCGGCGGTCCGGTGCCGGCGAATATCTACTACTCAATCGACAGCGGGCAGACGGTGAAGATCGCCTATTCCTTCGGGCGGAATCCTGATTTTCAGGAGAAGGGCACCATTTCTAGTTCGTTCCTCGGCAACCCCAACAATCCCGTCACTTGCAGGCATATTCATGCAGTGGCCTATAATCCAGCGGAACGAGCATTTTACGCATGTACTGGGGATCTCGATCGCGGACACGGGAACGAATGCCATTGGATGCGAGGAAAATATGATGCAAAGGCCGATAGCTGGGACTGGAAAATACTGGTGTCCGTGAACGCGAACTCGCGTTACAAGTCTGGGGGCATCAACTTTGTCAATGGACAACTCTACTGGGCTGCGGACGCGAATGGTCCAAAGCGGCCTGATGAGAAATACGACCGCGGCATTTTTCGCTGCGATCCGGAACATCTCGCCGATCTGAAGAAGCACACTTTGCTTTTCGATCCGGAATTTGAAGTGGCCACGATGATTGTCGAAGCTGGCGTGATCCTGATGGGATATAGCGACCTGTCATCCTCCTACGCAACCGGAATCGCCATCTCCTCGGATTTGGGCAAGTCGTGGGCATCATATGACCTTAAAGAGTTCGGGCGAAGGTCGCCCTACCGCTTTCACCCCAAAAATAGCGATGGCTGGTTCCGAGTCGATCTGCGAAAGAACTGGATCGAGCGGGCGGAAGTCCTGTTCATCAAGCCAAAGTCCTGAATTCATTCTGAGAAAACAGCCTGCCTGCCTGCCTGCCTGCCTGGAATGGCACTTTTTCACCACGGGCGTGAGCGGTTTCGAGGCGAAGGTGTCATTGATCCGCGACGCGGTCCGAGCCTATCTGAACCGACCTTGGATCAACCTCCCAAAAATGCCAACTGCGTAACTCCTATGGGTAAACTGCACGCATGCTTTCCTGGCGGTGTCATGCAAGCCTATTCCCCCAAATTTCGTCGCGATGGCTTGGCCTCCGGTGATGCGGGCGGTGATACGCAGGCTGCAGCTCTCCCGGTTTTCAGGTTGAGTGGTCTGGGTGGGATTGTGTTAAACTTTCGTTTCTCACCGACTCGCCTTCACGCGTGCCCCGATCCCACCCGGCCAACCGCCCTTGCACGGTGTTCGATGCACAGAACTTGCTTCATGCTTGCGATTCTGTTCGGGATCACCGGCTGGACTCGGCCAGCGCTCGCCGATGAGCGGGGGCTGGAGTTTTTCGAGGCGAAGATCCGCCCAGTTCTGGTGGAGCGGTGCAACCGTTGCCATTCGGCTGGAGCGAAGGTCCCTAAAGGTGGGCTCCGGCTCGATAGTCCCGCTGGCCTCCTCAAAGGAGGAGACTCGGGGGCCGTGATCGCCCCAGGCAAGGTGAACGAGAGCCTGCTGATCGACGCAATCACTCATGAGGGTGGGGTTGCGGAGATGCCGCCCGACGCCAAGCTACCTGACCGTGTGATCGCCGACTTCCGACAATGGGTTGAGATGGGCGCACCTCTCCCCGAAAGTCTCGAAGCTGCGGCTTCCAAGCCCCGATCGGCAATCGACCTGGACAAGGGCCGCCAATTTTGGTCGTTCCTCCCAGCCTCCGAGCGGTTACTGCCGACGGTTTCGGACTCCGGGTGGTCGAGGAATCGGATCGATCCGTTCATCCTTCGGGGGCTCGATGAACATGGGATGCGGCCTTCTCGCGAGGCCGATCGTCGGACACTGATCCGGCGCGTCACCTTCGATCTGACCGGCCTCTCACCGACCCCCGAGGAGGCCGAGGCGTTCGTCGCCGACAAGACGCCAGATGCCTACGAAAAGCTTGTGGATCGCTTGATCGCTTCGCCTCGCCACGGTGAGCGATGGGGACGGATGTGGCTCGACGTGGCTCGTTACGCCGAGGATAATCCGACCGGGGAATCTACAAACAAAGCCCCTCAGAACCCACACGCCTTCCGCGACTGGGTCATCAAGGCCTTCAACGATGACCTACCGTTTGATGAGTTCGTCCGTCGCCAGCTCGCGGCCGACCTCATGCCGGGCCTTCCTCAATCAGAGTTGGCCGCGCTCGGTTTCATCGGGCTCGCGCCTGTCTACCACAAGGAACCAAAGCTGTCGGCCGAGGTGATCACCACGATCGTGGCCGACGAGTGGGACGAGCGAGTCGACACCATCACCCGAGGCTTCCTGGGCCTAACTGTCGCGTGTGCCCGGTGCCACGACCACAAGTTCGATCCCATCGGGACCGCCGATTACTATGCATTGGCCGGGGTGATGGCCAGCACTCAGCTCGTTGAACGAGCACTCGTCCCAGCCGATCCCCTAGTCGAAGAGGCTCTCGCCGGGCTCCGCGCCCAGATCGTCGACCTTGAACTCCGGCTCGGCTACGCCAAAGAGATGAAGACGACTGCGGGCAAGCAGAAGGAGGACGAGTCGAAGTTCAACGGGACGATTGCGGATTTTGAAGCCCGGATCAAGGCGTTGAAGGCGACAAAGCCATTTGAAGGCCCCACTGCGCCCGCTGTCCGCGACGCCGGCCTCTGGGTCGACGGCAACGACCCCTCCTGGACCCTACTTGATTACCGACCGGGGGTGTCACGAGACCTACCCGTCTTTCTCCGTGGCAACGCCTCGACCCCTGGCCCGATCACTGCCAGGAGGTTTCTGGCCGTCCTGTCGCCTGGCGAACCAAAAGGATTTGGTGCAGGGAGCGGGCGAAAGCAGCTCGCAGACGGGATCGTGGGGGATGCGGCATCCCTCGCAGGGCGGGTCATCGTCAACCGGGTCTGGGGCTGGCACTTCGGTCGCCCGCTGGTGACGACCCCGAGCAACTTCGGCAAGCTCGGCGAACCACCGTCCCACCCGGACTTGCTCGACGACCTGACCGCACGCTTCATTGCCAACGGCTGGTCGCTGAAAGCATTGCATCGCGAGATCGTCCTTTCGAGCACCTACCGGCAGTCAAGCCGAGGGGACACCTCCGCGCGGTCAACCGACCCCGAGAACAAGTGGCTCGGGCGTGGCCATCGCCGGAGGCTGGAGGTTGAGGCCTGGCGCGACGCGATTCTTCAAGTCTCGGGCTCGCTGGACCTGACCATCGGCGGCCCGTCCGGGAGCCTCGAAGACGCACGCTTCTTTAGGCGGACGGTCTACGGCAAGGTCAGCCGCCAGCGGGTCGCCGACGTCTTACGGGTCTTCGACTTCCCCGATGCCAATCGCCACGGCGAGGGGCGTGACATGACCACGACCCCTCTGCAACAGCTCTATTTCCTCAACAGCCCGTTCCTGCTAGCGAATTCGGACAAGCTGGCGGGCCACACCCTTGATGGCCAGCCTGCACCCGTGGAATTCGTCGAGGCCCTCTATCGGAATACCTTGCTCCGCAAGCCGAGCGATGATGAGATCGTCCAGTCTCTCCAACTGGTGGAGGCCGAAGGCGGCCCTGAATTCCCCGAGGCCTGGACCGTGCTGGCGCAAGCGCTCCTCATTGGTAATGAGTTCCTCTTCGTCGATTGACCCTCCGAAAAGAGGTTTGCCGTGATACCCAACGAGATCTCTCCGGTCTTGCCATCGAGACGCGGTTTCCTCAGTTCACTGGCCTCCGGGGTCGGTGGGCTCGGGCTGGCGAGCTTCCTCTGCTCTGACCTGGTTATGGGTGCCGACCTCGCTCTACCCCACTTTCTGCCCAAGGCCAAGCGGGTGATTTTCCTCTTGATGGCAGGTGGGCCATCGCACATTGACATGCTCGATCCGAAGCCTGAGATCGCCAAGAATGCGGGCCAGCGGCCCGATGGCGTCGCCCTTCGCACTGAGCGCGTGACCGGCGGACTTCTCCCATCGCCGTTTGAGTTCCGGAAGTGCGGTGAGAGCGGGATCGAGGTCAGTGAACTCCTGCCCCATCTCCAACGGTGTGTTGACGACATCTGCGTTCTCCGGGCCGTTCACGGCTCCAATCCCAATCACGGTCCTGCGACGAATTTCATGATCTCCGGTCGGATCGACCAGACCCACCCGAGCCTGGGCGCGTGGGTCTCCTATGGCCTCGGAACCGAGAACCGGTCCCTGCCCAGTTTCGTCTCGCTGGGCAACACCTTCACTTCTTCGGCCAGGAACGGTTATCTCCCTGGTGAGCATCAGGGGACGCCGATCGAACTCGACAAGCCCAACCCCGACCAGATGATCCGGCATCTCCGCAACGCGAAGCTCGATCGGGCCTCGCAAGAGCGACAACTCGAGTTCCTCCGCCAGGCAAACGCGACCCACCTGGCCGCTCGGGGCGAAGACGCTCAGTTGGAAGCCCGCGTCCGGTCCATGGAGACGGCCTTTCGGATGCAGGCTGCCGCCCCGGAGGTCTTCGACATCCGCAAAGAGAGTGAGGCCACTCGCAAGCTCTATGGTGAAGGAAAATTCGCGAACACTTGCCTACTTGCTCGGCGATTGGTCGAGAATGGGGTGAGGATGGTCCAGGTCGTCAACAGCGGTTGGGACCATCATTCAAACATCAACAAGGATATTCAAAAGAAGTCGAAAGAGATCGATCAACCCATCGCGGGTCTATTGACCGACCTCAAACAGCGAGGGTTGCTCGACGACACACTGGTGATCTGGGGCGGAGAGTTCGGGCGTACCCCGGTCTCCGAGAATGGCGACGGCCGAGACCACAACCCGTTCGGCTTCACAATGTGGATGGCCGGAGGAGGGGTGAAGGGAGGGCTAATCCATGGAGCCACCGACGATTTTGGCTTCCGGGCCGTCGAAGGGCGGGTCGGTGTCCACGACCTCCACGCCACCATCCTCCACTTACTGGGCCTCGATCACGAGAAGCTCACTTACCGCTACTCCGGCCGCGATTTTCGCCTGACCGACGTCTCCGGCGAAGTCGTCCGGGAGATCCTCAGATCGTAAAGTCGATGCGGAAGGAAAACGCCGAATAAGCGAGGGTATCGCATTTGCTAATTCAGCAAGTGGCACTGGTGAACATTTCTGTGTAGCACTGGCCGTTCTCGACAGGTGGCACTGGTGAACATTTCTGTGTGGCACTGGCCGTACTCGACAGGTAGCACTAGTGAACATTCCTGGGTGGCACTGGCCGTACTCGACCAGTGGCTTCGTGGACATTTCTGGGTGGCACTGGCCGTACTCGACCAGTGGCTTCGTGGACCGAGAAAAAGCGGACGGAGGGAATAAATAGGCCAGATTAAGCCCGTCTAATCCCTCCGTCTCCTTTGTTTGTGCTCACCTACCGCGACTCGGGCCGCGACTTTCGCCTGACCGACGTCTCCGGCGAGGTCGTCCGGGAGATCCTCAGATCGTAACCCCCTATCATTCACAGATGACTTGAGTATCATACTTACTAGCAAGCAAGCAAGCACAGAGGTTTTATCCTGGAGTACTCTCCGTTCGGTCGACGATGTGCGGTATCCAGTAGCCTGCGACATATCAATCTCGGCTGACGAGATTGAGCCTTTCGTTCCGCCACTCGTCCGTACCGTCATACGTCCACCAGCCAAAGCCCTGATCTCCTTGGCTCTGTTGTCGTGGATCTTCTCGATCCTTAACGTCAAGCAGTGCCAATCGTTTGGAGATCGCGCCGAAGCGGCAACTGGTCCACGGTGGACCAGGCCAGTTGGGTCGATCTGGCATTTTCAACAGATTCGACCGTGGTCCACGGTGGACCGGAGCCGATGAAACAGGATGTCGTGGTCCACGGCGGACCAGCTTTCCGTCAGGGAGGAACATCATGGGAGCGATCGCAAGTCTTTCGATGGGCGCGAACCGGCCGGGGGCAGGGGGCTCAGCCGCAGCGAATCCCTTTCCGACTCCGGTCCTCGCGGTCGAAGGTGGACCGTCGGGGGCTGACAAGTTCAAGGGAGCCGCTCGACTTAAAGACGCTTTCGCGATCGAACTCGACCGACTGATCCCCGACCCTCATCAGCCTCGCAAGGAGTTCGATCAGGACGAACTGCTTCGGCTGGCGACCAGTCTGGAAACCCGAGGTCAGCTCCAGCCGATCCGCGTGCGGTTCGACGAGTCCGAGGGCAAGTGGAAAATCATTTCCGGCGAGCGCCGCTATCACGCGGCCGTACTCGCGGGGCTCGCCACCTTGATTTGTGTCGAGGCCAAGGGGACGCCTAGCCCTGAAGACATTCTCGAAGATCAACTTGTCGAGAATTGCGTTCGGGAAGACTTGAAGCCGATCGAGCAGGCCAGAGCCTTCAAAGCGCTTCTTGAGAAGCGAGGCTGTTCGTATCGCCAGCTCGCCGAGACACTGACCATCTCACATCAGGCGGTCGTTCGGGCCCTTGCCCTGCTCGACCTGCCGTCGGACATTCAGGAGAAAGTCGCTTCGGGGGCCGTCCCCGCATCAACAGCCGCCGAGGTCGCCCGGGTCGATAACATCGACGAGCAACGCGCACTGATCGCTGAGATCGAGTCGTCGGGGATGACCCGAGATCAGGTCTCCAAGGTCGTCAAGACCAAGGTCGCCCAAGCCAAGGGTAAGGGTGGGTCAGCCAAGGCAAATTCAAAAGCCAATCGGAAGGTGGAGCAGGCCGAAATTCTGCCGAAGGTCGACCCATCAACCGTACCCGCCAACAGGATCATGAGGGATAGCTACTTCTGCGATAATGGCATCACGGTCTCGTTTGATGTCAAAGAGAGACACACTATGCTCGATCTGATCGAGGCTGTCGAGGAAGTCCTTGCGTTCTTGCAACTGATGAAGCAGGAGATGGCTGCCTGAGCAGACCGATTCACGAGTCCGAAACGCGAGCCCCCTGGATTTCAGGGGGCTCGCTTCTTACGCAGTGTGGCCGTCTCTGTTACTCTGACGAATCATCTTATAGCGTGGGGACGAGCGGTGGTTCGCCGTGAAAGCCCTGCGGGAGCATCGGTCCCCATGATCAACTTGCACACACTTCGCCTGATATCCGTCCTCACACTCGGGGTCGGCCTCGCGGCACGTTCCGACGAAACGAAGCCAAATATCATCCTGATCGTGGCCGACGATCTTGGGGCGGTCGACCTCGGTTGCTACGGAAGTAAGTTCCACAAGACCCCCAACCTCGATCGGATGGCCGAATCGAGTCGGAAGTTTACAACTGCCTATGCGGCGTGCCCCGTCTGCTCGCCGACTCGGGCATCCCTGATGACCGGTAAGCATCCTGCCCGGCTTCATCTGACCGATTGGCTACCAGGCCGGGGCGATTTCAAAGCTCACAAGTTGGCTCGACCTGCGTTCCTCCAGCAACTGCCACTTGAAGAGGTGACCATCGCTGAGGTTCTCAAGAAGTCGGGATATGCCACGGCGATCATCGGTAAGTGGCACCTGGGAGGCGAAGGATTCGGGCCGACTCGCCAGGGATTCGACCTCAACATCGCGGGGGATGACACGGGGACGGCTCGAAGCTACTGGGCCCCGTTTGCCAGGCAGGGCCGCGTCATGCCGGGCCTGGAAACCGCTCCTGAGGGGGAGTATCTCACCGATCGACTCGCCGCTGAGGCCGAGGCCTTCATCGAGTCCAATCGCACTCGCCCGTTCTTTCTCTACCTGCCTCACTACGCGGTTCACACACCAATGACCGCCAAGCCCGACCTGATCGCCAAGTTCGCCGCTTGGGACGGTCTACCGCACGGAAAGCAGGAGAATCCGATCTACGCCGCAATGCTGGCGAGTCTTGATGAGGCGGTTGGCCGGGTCCTGGACAAGCTCGATGCTACGGGGCTCGCGTCGCAAACGATCGTCATCTTCACCAGTGATAACGGTGGACTCGCGACTCGTGAAGGCGCGAACACACCTGCCACCAACAATGCGCCGCTCCGGGAGGGGAAGGGATGGGTCTATGAGGGGGGAATTCGGGTTCCGCTCCTGATTCGTTGGCCCAACAAGATCGAACCCGGCCCCGACCCGACTCCAACCTGGTCCGCCGACCTCTTTCCGACGCTCTTGAACCTTGCTGGCATCCATGATCACTCGCCCGTCGATGGACAGAGTCTCGCCGCACTGCTCACCGAGCATAAATCGCTTCCTGCCCGGGCTTTGTACTGGCATTACCCCCACTACGCCAATCAAGGGAGCCAGCCCAGCGCAGCGATTCGCGAAGGCGATTGGAAGCTGGTGATCAATGACGTCAGCAATCGCCGTGAGCTCTACAACCTCGCCCGTGACCCCAGCGAATCGACCAACTTGGCGGACAAAGAGCCCGAACAGCTCGCTGCGCTCGATGCCAAACTGGCGAATTGGCGAACTGAGGCGAAGGTTCAGATGCCGACGGAAAACCCGGCCTACCGACCGAATCCTGAGGACAAGGCGGGGTTGGTCACCTTGGCCGCTTCCACCGCCGAGGTCCACGGGGTGATGCTCCGTTATGAGCCGCTCGCCCATAAGAATACCCTTGGCTATTGGGTCCGTCTCGACGACTGGGCCTCGTGGGAGTTTGAGGTCGATCAGCCTGGCCAATTCGAAGTTGTCGCCCTGGTTGGCTGCGGCAAGGGAAGTGGCGGCAGTCAAGTGGAATTCGAGATTGACGGCCAGATTCTCAAGCAGACTGTCCCGGTCACTGGCGGTTTTCAGGCGTTTGAACCGCAAGCTCTGGGCAAAGTAACGCTGAATCGACCAGGACGTCAGCACTTGAGTGTCCATGCCAGGTCAAAGCCCGGCCCTGCCGTGATGGACCTTCGCCAAGTCACCTTGAAACGCATTAGCAAGCCTTGAAACGATCCTAACAGGCGCGATCTCCGAAAGCGGATGTTCCGGCCTGGGTTTGGCTTGCCGGCTTCTTGTCCAGCGTGTATAATCAATGTTGAACATTCGTGGCGAGTCGTCGGTTTGACCTGGGTGGGAGACGACCTGATGTGGACACTGAACGGTGGTCGTCAAGCAGGCTATTGCGATGGGGTCACCCGGCGCGATTTCTTGAGCCTGGGCGGTCTCGCGCTCGGTGGAATGTCGCTTCCGCAATTGCTGGCAAGCGAAGCGACCGCAGGTGTGGGCAAGTCGCATAAGGCTGTGATCATGGTTTTCCTCGCCGGAGGACCACCTCATCTGGATATGTTCGACCTGAAGCCCAACGCCCCTGAGGGGATTCGTGGCGAGTATCGTCCGATCGCAACCAACGTTCCAGGCCTCGACATTTGCGAGCATATGCCCCGGCTTGCCGGAATGATGGATAAGTTTGCGGTGATCCGTGCGTTGGTCGGCAATGGCCCGGATCACTCCGGCGGCCAGGCGATGACTGGATATACCGACCTGATCAGCAAGACCCAGGGGGGCCGCCCGAGTCTCGGGGCCATTGTCTCCAAGCTCCGAGGGCCCGTGCGGTCGGATGTCCCTCCGTTCGTGGGACTCTCGCCCAAGACCGGCGAGATCCGTTGGAGTAACCCCGGAGACCCTGGCTATCTCGGCCTCGCCCACGCCCCATTCACTCCATTTCGGAGCGAAGCGCAAGGGGCAGGCAGAGGTAAGTCGGCAAGCCTGAGCCTGGATGAGCTCCCGATGAACCCCGACCGCCTGGCAGGACGACGCAGCTTGCTCGCCCAGCTCGACGAGATTCGCCGGACCTGCGGTCAAAATGACGCGATCGAGGGTATGGATACGTTCTCGCAACAGGCCTTCGAGATCCTCACGTCCCGGCGCATCTTTGAAGCGATGGATCTTTCGCGTGAAGATCCTCGCCTTCGTGCTCGCTATGGCATCGGCGACATGAAGAATGAAGGTGATGGACCGCCGTGTTGCATGGATCACTTCCTGATGGCCCGTCGCTTGGTCGAGGCTGGGGTCCGGGTCGTAACCATCTCGTTCGGGCGTTGGGATACGCATGGCCAGAACTTCAAGTCGTGCCGCGAGCGGCTCCCCAAACTCGATATGGCCCTCTCGTCCTTGGTTGAGGACCTGCACCAACGTGGGCTCGATAAGGATGTCTCGGTTGTCGTTTGGGGCGAATTTGGCCGGACCCCACTGATCAATAAAGATGCAGGACGCGACCATTGGCCTGCTGTCAACTTCGCCCTGCTAGCGGGGGGAGGCATGAAGACCGGTCAGGTGATCGGATCAACCGATAAGAATGGTGCCTACGCCAAGGATCGACCGGTCACGTTTCAAAATGTGTTCGCCACCCTCTACCACAACCTCGGGATCAGCCCCGAGACTGCGGTTCCCGATCGCAACGATCGACCGATGCCGCTCCTTCAAGAGCTTGAACCGATCCGCGAGTTGGTCTAACGTCCGAACTTATGAGAGATCGACAATGGGTGAGCCTAGAACGCTCATCCTGGGCTCGATTCCCAGGCCAGGAGCAGTCGACGCGGCCATCCGTCCATTCACACGTTGGGGAGCACCTTCTGCGGTGCTGACCGTGACGTAGCTGTTGAAGTCCGTCGCGCTAAAGAGCAATTCGGTGGGTGTGCTGTGGGCCAGGTGGGCAATCGCCGCTGTCGTGATATCGCCCCCCCAGCTATCCTCCAAGGTCATCGCCACGCCCAGCGAAACGCAGAGGTCGCGAGCCTGCCGAGTCTTGGTCAAGCCACCGAGCTTGCTGATCTTGAGGTTGACCACATCCATTGCGTGATCGGCGTGCGCTCGCATCAGCAAGTCAAGGTTATCCACAGATTCATCGAGTATGAAAGGATGATCAGTTCTCCGCCGAGTGGTCAGGCACTCCTCATAACTCAGACAGGGCTGTTCGATATAAACATCAATGTCTCTGACCCCACGAACCACCCGCGCAGCCTCGTGCATCAGCCAGCCCGTATTGGCGTCGGCCACGAGCTTTTCGCCGGGGGAGAGCACGGCGGAAACAGCCTTGATGCGGGCGATATCCGTATCGGGATCGCCCCCCACCTTCAGTTGGAACCGGCGATATCCCTGGGCACGATAACCGGCCACTTTCTCGGCCATCTCGTCGGGGCTCTGCTGCGAGATCGCCCGGTAGAGCACGAAATCCTCGCCATACCGGCCACCCAGCAACGTACAAACAGGTAAGCCTGAGACCTTGCCCAGAATGTCCCAACAGGCGATATCGATCCCGCTCTTGACGTAGGGGTGCCCTTTGAGGGCTGCATCCATCCGCCAGTTGAGGAGACCGAGTTGGGTCGGGTCCTCCCCAATCAAGTGCGGGCCGAGTTCGGCAATGCCGGCTCGGACACCATTGGCATAGGCAGGGAGATAGAACGACCCCAGCGGGCAGACCTCACCATGACCAACGAAACCGGTGTCGGTCTCAACCCGGACAATTGTACTATCGAACACATCGACCGACTTGCCCCCGGACCATCTGTAACTTCCCTCATTCAAGGGAAGCTCAACTCGATAAGCAGCGATGCGTGTGATCTTCATGGCAAGCCCGATCCGCCTCCTACAATACTGGTCGATTCTCTTGGGAGCACACTACCTCACCAGTCGATCCTATGCAATGATCGGAAGAGCTGAAATTGTCAGATGAGGCGTCTCAGAGGGTGTGACGATGAGGATGACGATTGGGCTGGTGTGCGTCCTGGTGTTCGTTCGGGGAAATGCAGGGGCAGGGGAGGCCGACCCCTCGGTCTTGACCCTGGAGCGGATCATCACCGCCGATGAGTTCCGTACCGAGTCGTTCGGCCCCGCGCGTTGGCTCAAAGACGGGACCGGCTACACCACCCTCGAAAAGGCGGGAGGAGGGCAGGGGAGAGATATCGTCAAGTATGACCCAGCAACAGGTCAGCGCACGATTCTGGTTGAGGCTACGAAGCTTAAGCCCAATCCTGAGGCCGAACCGCTCGGGATCAGTGATTACACCTGGTCAGCAGAGGGAACCGGGCTCCTGATCTTTACCAACACGAGGCGAGTCTGGCGGCTCAATACCAAGGGCGACTACTGGCATTTCGACCTCAAGAAGCAGACCCTCCGTAAGCTCGGTGGCGACGGCCCCGAAGCCACCATGATGTTTGCCAAGTTCTCGCCCGATGGCACCCGAGTCGCGTTCGTCAGAGACTTCAACCTCTATGTTCAAGACCTGGCGCAACTTCAGATCACCGCACTGACCAAGGACGGTGAGACGACGCGGATCAATGGCACCTTCGACTGGGTTTATGAGGAAGAGTTCTCGATCCGCGACGGCTTTCGCTGGAGTGCCGATGGCAATTCCATCGCCTACTGGCAATTGGATACGACCGGCATGCAGGAGTACCAGCTTGTCAATACCACTGCGAATCTCTATCCCAAGCTAACCTCGATCCGTTATCCCAAAGTCGGGCAAACCAACCCTGCCTGTCGGATCGGTGTCGTCTCGGCGAATGGTGGCGAGACGCGCTGGATCGACGTGCCAGGAGACTCGCGGCAGCACTATATCCCGCGAATGGATTGGGCAGCAAACTCAAAAGAATTGATCCTTCAGCAACTGAACAGATTACAGAACACGAACCAATTGATGATCGCCGAGATCGCGACTGGCACGGTTAAAACGATCCTGACCGACCAGGATGACGCATGGGTCGAGCTAGTCGACGACCTGCATTGGATCGACGGCAATCGCTTTACCTGGGTCAGCGAGCGTGACGGTTGGCGGCATGTCTACGTGTCCGACCGCGATGGAGGGCCGACCAAATTAATCACGCCTGGCAAGTTCGACGTCATCGATGTTCTTCATATCAATCAGTCATCGCACGAACTGCTGTTTATCGCCTCTCCGGAAGATCCCAAAGCCCGCTACCTCTTCCTCGCAGCGCTCGACGGTTCGTCCGAGCCTGTACGGCTGACGCCGGAGGATCAGCCTGGTACGCATCAGTATCAGATCTCAAACGATGGTCGCTGGGCCTTCCATACGTATACAACCTTTGAGCGTCCGCCGATCATCGAATTGATCAGTCTACCCGATCACAAGGTCATTAAGACTTTGGTCGATCAAAACGTGCTACTCGCCAAGCTCGAAGCCTTGAAACTCGCCAGGACCGAATTCTTCCGGGTGGAAGTTGCTTCAGGCGTGGAGCTGGATGGCTGGTGCATGAAGCCTCCGGGCTTCGACCCATCAAAACGTTATCCGTTGTTGGTTCATGTCTATGGCGAGCCGGCAGGTCAGACTGTCCTCGACCAGTGGGGTGGTCGAAACTACCTCTGGCACCGGATGCTTGCCCAGAAGGGTTTTGTGGTCGTCAGCATCGATAATCGCGGCACCCCCGCGCCTAGGGGTCGGGAATGGCGAAAGTGCATCTATCGACAAATTGGCATTCTTTCCTCTTCGGATCAAGCGGTCGCTTTGCGTGCTCTCGAAGCCCGCTGGCCCTTCATCGACCCGACACGTGTCGGTATCTGGGGCTGGAGCGGGGGAGGCTCGATGAGCTTGAACGCGATCTTCCGTTATCCCGACCTCTACCAGACGGCTGTCGCCGTGGCCTTCATTAGCGATCAGAAACTCTACGACACCATCTATCAAGAACGCTATATGGGACTACCCGACCAGAATCCGACCGGCTTCCGCGACGGCTCACCAATCACGTTCGCCGATCGGCTCAAAGGGAACCTGCTATTGATCCACGGAACAGGTGATGACAACTGCCATTACCAGAGTTGTGAACGCCTGATCGATGCCCTGGTCGCCGCGAATAAGCCCTTCTCCATGCTGGCTTATCCCAATCGTACTCACGACATCAGTGAAGGAACAAACACAAGCCGACATCTTTACGAATCAATGACTCGCTTCCTGGAACAGAATCTCAAGCCGTAAGCGGAAGTGGGAGATAGTTTTTGTACCGGTGTATGGTCTAAACGCCGCAAATCGACTTTGGACAGCGGACATGGCCTGATCGTGGCACAATCTCGTCATTTTCCTCGCGCCCTTTACCGTCCTCCGACTTCCACTCGGAATCGGTCGTTCGCTCCGAAGTGATCGTACTCAGGCGGCCGCCGAGGGTAACATGGTTCAGGAGGTTGGATGCAAAGCACGACTCTGATGAAGCGAAGTCACGAGGCTAATTACATACACATTGTCATGGATCAACTGACGAACTTCACAAAAGCACAAGTCTTTCCGACAACACGTCATCCTATTTTGCTCGTTGCATAATCGGCTGGGTTTTGTGCCTTGATTCCCCACTCATGTCGTTAATATCTATGTTCTGTCATCCTTAATAATCCTCGGGTCGCCTGGCTTCGTGAATCTGATGATCTGACTGTTTGAGAGCCCTAATGACCAACGTAAGCGGCATTTGCTGCTTGGTGTTGTTTTGGCGAGGTTCACGAGAATGATCGTGGGGATCGCGACATGTGTCGCTATATGGACTTATTAGTGGAATGAGCTTCACTGCTTCATGCGTGTTGAGGAACGATACTGGCTCTTAAACTGGATCGCAGCCCCTCTCTGGATTCTGACACTGTGCAGGGCGTTACCGGTTCGCCGAAAAAGCAGGGTGACCGAGGCTCGAATCAGGCAGTTTGTGCCCACAACGTGTTTCTTGGGGAATCTCGTCTCGGACGTTCCCAAAACGCCACATTCCGGCGTTGAAACGGACCTATTTTTAAAGTGGAGCGTCACGGATTGCGGATCGCGAGTATCTGCCAATGGACCCTCCCTTCTTTCAAGTCCGCTCGCCACCAACTGAGGCTACAACGATGACGCCGCACTCGACGGTACGAGCCCACAGTACGCCCCGAGTTTTCGAACTTTCTCGGCGAACCAGGCCGAATCGCAAGACGGTCTTGGGCTGGTCGGGACGAGGGATCGAGGCCCTCGAAGGCCGGTTGTTGATGGATGCGGGCCTGATGCAGATCGAGAATCAGCGCGTTCTAAACCTCGCCCCCGATGGCTCATTCCAGGCGATATCGATCTCCTCGGGAAAATGGGATAGCCCCGGAACTTGGGGGAATGGGCATGTTCCGGTCGACGGGGATAGCGTTCTGATCGCCAATGGTACGACTGTGAAGATCACAGCCGACGAAGCGATTAAGATCAACACGGATCAAACCGTCAGCCGTCGAGCAGTGAAGATGCTTCGAGTCGATGGCACACTCGCATTCGACACCTCGAACTTGGGGGCTAATCCGAACGCGTTGCGCCGACTCCTTGTCGATACGATCATTGTTTCGCCCATGAATATGATGATGGGCACAGCGATGATGTATCAAAACGACTCTTCAATGGCAGGCGGCAGCCTGCAGATGGGTACTGCAACCGATCCTATGCCTTACGGAATCAAGGCAAGCGTCGTCTTTGCGGACAACGGCCCAGTCTTCCAGACCGATACGTCAGTTCCCGAGCACAACCCAAGCGATCCCTATGAGCTGGGACGGGGATTGCTTGTGATGGGATCAGCAAATATCTACGGGTCAAGTGTCACCAGCCAGGCAACGATTGCCCCGACAGCCGCCAGCGGCGAAACCTCCGTCGGACCAGCGAGTCACACGAACCTCGTCACCAAGTTGACGCTGACAAGTGTTCCAACCGATTGGCATGTCGGCGATCGCCTTATTATCACAGGTAATACCGCTACCAACGATGATGGGCACAATCAAGACGAACAGGTCGCCATTGCCGCGATCGACCCGGTGAACAAAACAGTCACGATTAATGACCCCTCGCAGACCAATTACGCCGGACTCGCCTACCGACACTCGGCCCCCGCAGGAGCCTCGATTTACATCGCCGACGTCACGCGGAACGTGACCTTTGCATCGGAGAATCCGAACATTGTCGCCGATCGTGGCCACACGATGTTCATGCATACGCTTGATGTCCATATTGACGCCGCAGGCTTTTACGGACTCGGTCGAACCGATAAGAGGAACCCGATCGACGACCCAGTTCTTGTCAAGGATTATGATTCGAGCGGAAACCTCATTCCTGGTCAATTTACGACCGATGTTCTCGACACCAGCAACCCTGCACTCAAGTCGCACGGTTATCGTGTCATGATCCCCGTTGTCGACGGCAACGGCAACCCGGTACTCAACACCGACGGGTCGCCCAAGATGCAAATCGCTCGGACGGGCTTGAACCCGCGAGCCCGCTACGCAGTTCACTTCCACCACGCGATGGCAGACGACATGATGTCTCCACCTGTTGCAGGTACTGCTCCTTCAGGACCGGCCACAATCAATGATAGCGCCGTCGTTGACAGTCCGGGATGGGGCATCGTCAACCATAGCAGTGACGTGAACATTACGAATAATGTGGTTTACAACGCGCTCGGGGCTGGATTCGTGACGGAGGCCGGTGACGAGATTGGCACGTTTGATCATAATATCGCGATCCATTCCCAGGGATCTGGCGATGGGATTGAGGAGCGGACACAGTTTCAGGACTTCGGACATCAAGGAGATGGCTTCTGGTTCCAGGGGGGGAATGTCTCGGTGACGAACAATGTCGCAGCCGGGCAGCGACACTCAGGGTTTGTGTTCTTCCCGGTTGGACTAATCCAGAAGGGGGTTACGACCACGATTCCTGTCAGTGCGATCGCCGATCAACCTTGGGCACCGACCGACCCGAAGATCAAGTCGGTTGCTGTGGGCGATGTACCTCTCCGCCAATTCTCTGGCAACACCGCTTATGGTGTGGGAGACGGTTTCGAGTCATGGTTTAGCTTGTTATCGGTCAACAATCGCCATGATGTGATCAAAAACTTGACCGTGTTCAACACGGACGGCACGGCGGTGTTCACGCCGTACTCGAACAATCCCGTGTTCGACCATGTCCGACTATTGGGCAATCTCGGCCATCCCGGTGGGACGGGTTTCGCTCGGAACCATGTTACCGCCAACGCAAGTTACATCGGCGTTGATGTCAAAGGCTTCAGCGTTGGGATCGACGCGCCAGTCAATGGTGTGAACACAATCAGCGGCGGCACCTTCGAGAATGTTAAGAACATCGTGATCAGTACCGCGAACAGCCGCGACCGGGTGGTCGCGATCAACGACGGTACCGACTCCAGCGGGCACAGCGTGCCCATCTCATTCGTGCCGCTGCCGATCACTGTCACTCCTGCGTCTCGACAGTTCGACATTTACCTGAACAGCAATTTCAATCCCCACGAACACGACATCACGTCGCTGTTCAATCCCGACATTATCAGGCTGGGAACGGTCACAATTAACGGAAAGCAGATCTACTATAATGAGCAAGCGTCTGATTACGTTCCCTTCCCAGTTGGCACCAGCGAGAGCTACATTCCTCATGAGTTGCTCGGCCTGACTAACGCCCAGATCTACAGTACATATGGCCTGGCCATCGGGGGAATTATCGCCCCGTCCAATGCGACACGCATGAGTCGCATCAATGGTCTAGTCGGCGATGTCCTTGCCAGCTATCCGACCAATCTCAAACTGACGAGCCACAAGTACACTCAGTTCGCAGCCGATGGCGTCACGGTCGCCCCCTACACGCTGTCCTACAAGTATGCCGATCCTGCTCATCCCGGCAGCTACATCACGGTTAGGGAAACAACACCGACTACGTTGCATGCCGGCTGGAATTTCTTGAGCCGGACCGTCAACGGGTCACTTCGAACCTTGTTGGTTTATGGCGACGACACGCCCCCCGACTTCGTCATCAACTCGCATGTCCCGCTGATCATCAATACGGCGGACTTCAACAACCACGCGATCTGGAAGCTTGAAGGACAGGTCACCGACGATAGCTTTGGCTCCCGTTTCTTCCGGAAGAACTTCACGTTAGGAGACACTCACTTCTTCTCGGCATTCTTCCAGAAGCCGGACGGCAACTCCTATACGACGTTCTCAATGACAATCACCGACCTCGCGGGTAATTCCAAGATCTGGAAACTCGACCTTCAGGTCAGCGACTCCGCACCATTGCAAAAGGACCTGGGGCGCACCTACCTGCCGGATATCATCCCCTCCGACACGCTGATCGCTTTGATCACCATCGATCCCGTAATTCCGCCCAAGAAGCCGTGATTTGAATGGATGATTCAACCCGCCGAATCCTTGGATTCGGCGGGCCTGATACAAGGTCATACTCAACGAGGATGCTCTAGGGACCGCTCGTTCAGTTCAATACTGGTCGCCACCGACCACTTCTCCGCCTGTCCTCGTTCCTAGGGACTGATAAATCCCAAGGTTGATACTAAGTTTGAGGAACTTCACCGAGCCATCGCCGAACAGGAAGTTAGACCCTCCACTGTGATAGCTCATGGAGTTCCGATCGTCGAAGTTCGGGTTGTTAATCAAGTAAGCGGACTGGAACAACGTGGTGTGCCCGTGATCGTCAACAGGATCTTCTTTGATCGCACCTGGCCAGAGAGTCTCAAGGTCAAAATGATTGGACGAACCGATGACCGATAAGTAAACGGCGTTGGTGCGTTCCCCACACGCAAGCGTCTGAGAGAGACCGTCGGTCACGTCAGCGAACCGAGTTCGGCTGTTCCGGCTGAACATTCCCTGTCGGTCTTCGGGCGTAAGGTCCAGGTCGTTTGGGCCGAAGTTCGCCACGTAACTGGACCTGGCGTAGCGAAACCCCTCGCGT
>JANXSX010000034.1 GCA_025356475.1 Isosphaeraceae bacterium
CCTACCTGGAACCCGAGGTCCGATCCCGTGTCCGATTCGCTGGTCCATTCGCAGACGTTCTCCAATGGCCTGGTTCTGCTGGCCGAGGAGATGCCGGGGCTCCAGTCTGCCGCCTTCTCGTTCCTGATCCCCGCAGGAGCTGCCTTCGAACGTGCTGATCGAGCGGGAACCGCATCGATGCTGGCCGAATGGATCACCCGAGGCGCAGGGAAGCGAGACAGTCGGGCGATCCTCTCCGACCTCGATAACCTCGGCGTGAGTCACGCGGAATCTGCCTCGGGCGTTCATGTCAGCATGTCCGCCGCAACTCTTGGTGCGAACCTCATCCCCGCGCTTGAGATCTTCGCCGATATTGCACTCCAGCCGACTCTTGACGAAGAAGAAGTTGAGCCGATCCGTGCCCTCACGCTTCAGGGCTTGCGAAGCCTGGAGGATGATCCTGGCTCGAAGGTCATCTTCGAACTTCGCAAACGGCACTTCCCGGACCCTTGGGGCCGCCCCTCGCCCGGTACTCCCGAAGGTGTTGAAGCCATAAGCGGCGACGATCTTCGGCTCTTCCATCAAACTCAATTCAAGCCCAACGGCGCGATCCTGGCAGTCGCAGGGGCGTTAAACTGGCCGGAACTTGTTGAGGCGGTCGAGCGACTCTTTGGAACCTGGCAGACCAAGCCCGAACCGATCGTCAAACTGACCACAACGGGCCCAACTCGCGACCACATCCTCCGCGAGACCCAGCAAATCCAAATCGCGCTTGCCTACCCGACCGTATTGGTGAACAGCCCCGACTATTACTGCGCGCGGGCCGCGACCGCGATCCTGGGGGGTTATGCCTCGGCGCGACTCTTCACCGAAGTTCGCGAGAAGCGTGGGCTTTGCTACTCAGTGTACGCAAGCTATGAAAGTCTCCCCGACCGAGCCGCCGTCCTGTGCTACGCCGGGACCTCGGCGGACCGGGCTCAAGAGACTCTGGACGTTACGCTCGACGAGATTCGCAAGCTCGCTGCGTTGGGGGTCGATGGGGAAGAACTCGACATGATGCGGGCGGGGTTAAAGAGTTCGCTGATCATGCAACAGGAGTCAAGCATGGGCCGATCGGGGTCGCTTGCCTCCGACTGGTACTACTTGTCTCGGATCCGTCCCCTCGAAGAGATTTCAGCTTCACTTGATGCCCTGACGCCTGAAGCCGTCAGTGCAAATGCCGCCGCGACGGCAGGCAAAAACATGACAATCCTGACGCTTGGACCGAATCCGCTCACCTTCAACGAAGAGGCATAAACGATGCACTTCCATCACACTGTGCTCGCTAACGGCCTCCGCGTGATCGCCGAGCTGAACGATCAAGCCCACTCGGTCGCCTGCGGCTTCTTCGTCAAAGCGGGAAGCCGAGATGAGTCGACCGATCTGGCAGGCGTTTCCCACTTTCTCGAACATATGGTGTTCAAGGGGACTCCACGCCGCGATGCTCTGGCGGTGAACCGGGACTTCGACCGGGTGGGGGCTAAGCACAATGCTCAAACGTCGGAAGAAGATACGTTTTATCATGTGACGTGCTTGCCTGAGTACTTGCCCAAATCCTTTGATGTTCTCGCCGACATCCTTCGACCGACTCTTCGCGACGACGATTTCGAGACCGAGAAAAAGGTGATCATCGAAGAAATTCTGATGTATCTGGATAACCCCATGAGCGTGGCCTACGAGGCTGCCAAGGCCGCCCATTATGGAGGACACCCCCTCGGCCAAAGTATCTTGGGGTCGGTCGACTCGATCACTGCGATGTCGGCCGAGTCGATGAAGGGCTATTTCGCCCAAAAGTATAGTCCCGCTAACATCGTACTCGCGTTCGCGGGCAAGTCGGACTGGGAGCAGATCCAAGCGCTGGCCCAGGAACACTGCGCCAGTTGGACCGGGACCGAAACTGAACGGACGACCCTCCCCCCTCGAGGGACCGGTAAGTTCGAGAGTCTGCTACGCGCTGAGGACCTGCAACAGACCATCATCGGGGTGGCTGACGGCCCGCCATTGGAGAGCAATGATCGCTATGCGGCCAACCTGTTGGCGACCGTGCTGGGTGACCATACGGGGAGTCGGCTCTACTGGGCACTGATCGACCCGGGTCACGCCGATGGCGCGGAACTCTCGTATCAGGACTACAACCAGGCAGGGGCGTTCTACACATTCCTTTCGTGCGAGCCCGACGAGGCCCAAGCCAACCTTGTTCGGATTCATGAGCTATATCAACAAGTCGCTAGTGATGGAATCACTGAGGAGGAACTCACCCAAGCCAAGAACAAGGTCCTGGCCCGGTCGGTCCTCCGGAGTGAGAGACCGATGGGTCGGCTCTCGTCGCTCGGCTTCCACTGGACGTATCGCAATGCGTACATGACTGTCGCTGAAGAACTTGAGAAGTATGCCGCTGTCACGCTCGCTGAGATCAAACGAGTGATCGACCGTTGGCCTCTCCTTCCCATGACCACCGTAACCGTGGGGCCGAGCACCGATCTCCATCAGGTCCAGGCTTGATCATATGCGAATTGTGAGCTTGCTGCCTTCACTGACCGAGCTCATCCATGCCCTTGGACGCGGCGATTGGCTCGTTGGGGTGACCCACGAGTGCGACTTCCCGCCCGGGGTTTCAGCCTTACCGCACCTGACGCGAAACCTGATTCCGCAGGCTGCCGATAGCGCTGCGATCGACGCCCTGGTCGCTGCTCAGGGAGGGAGCTTGTATGCCCTCGATATCGAGCGGCTCGCTTCGCTTCGCCCCGACTTGATCCTGACCCAAGCCCAGTGCGATGTATGCGCGGTCAATGAGGCGACCGTTGTCGAAGCCGCCAAGGCATTGCCAGGCTTCCCCCAAGTTGTCAGCGTAAACCCGACCAATCTCGACCAGGTCTTCGCCATGTTTCGTGACGTGGGTGATTTGCTCGACGCTCGACATCACGCCGAGGCGATCATCAATCGGTTCCAGGCAAGTGCCGATCGGATCAATGATCTCCGACTCGACCAGCCTCCCCAGCGCCTTCTGCTCCTGGAGTGGGTCGATCCACCCTACTCGTCGGGGCACTGGAATCCAGAGATTGTTGGATTGGCAGGAGGCATTGAGCCGCTGGCCGTTGCCGGTCAGCCTTCCAGGCGCGTTACCTGGGAGGAGATCGCCCAAGCCGACCCTGACGCAATTCTCATCTCCGCCTGCGGATTCGGGATTGAGAGAACGACCTCTGAGCTGGAGGTTATCAGAGGTCGCCTCGAATGGACCAGTCTTCGCGCGGTTCGAGATGGACGGGTCGCGATCACTGACGGGTCTGCCTACTTCTCACGGCCAGGACCACGCCTGGAAGAGAGTTTGCGAATCGCTGCACACACTCTCGACCCCGACAGACAACCACTTCCCGACGGTCTGATGACGTGGCTCGATCGACCAATCGCTTGAGTCATCCGCCTTTAGAACACGTCACCCATCGGATCGGCGGAGTGGGCCAGATTCTCGAAGCGAGTGAAGTTTTTGAGGAACGTCATCTTCACCGTCCCGGTCGCGCCACTACGGTTCTTGGCGACCGCCAGCTCGGCGATACCAGGTGAGTCGTTGATGTCGTAGTACTCGGGTCGATGGAGAAGGAGGACCAAGTCGGCATCCTGCTCAATCGCACCCGACTCGCGAAGGTCCGACATCCGGGGCCGGCGATCCTCGCGCTGTTCGACACCTCGGTTGAGCTGGGAGAGGGCGATTACGGGGACCTGAAGCTCACGGGCCAAGGTCTTGAGCCGTCGGCTGATCTTGGCGATCTGCTCCTGCCGGCTATCGCGATTCTCCTCCGCATCGATCAGTTGGATGTAGTCGACCACCACGAGTTCAAGCTTGTGACGGAGTTTGAGCCGACGCGCATTGGCCGTGATCTGGAGCATGTTTCGCGAAGGCGTATCGTCAATGAAGAGGGGGGCCTCCTTCATGTCATCGAACGCTCTGCCGAGCATGTTGATTTCGCGAGGGCCAAGATTCTGACCGGTGCGGAGCTTGTTGCTATCGACTTTGGCGCGGGCGCAGAGCAACCGCTCCGCCAGTTCAAATCGGCCCATTTCCAAGCTGACGAAGAGCAGGGCCCGCTTGAGTTCGATCGCGACATGTTCACAAATATTGAGCGCCAACGCAGTCTTTCCCATACTCGGGCGAGCGGCGAGGATGACGAGCTGGGTGGGCTGAAAACCCCCTGTTAGGTCGTCGAGATCGAAGTAGCCGGTCGCCACTCCGGTCAGGGGGTGCTTGGCCTCAGCCCGCTCCCCGATCCGGATCATCGCCTGTTCAAGCAGACTCTTGAGCTCGACCGTCTCTCCGGTGACCTGTTCTTCGGCGATCTGGAAGACCCGACGCTCAGCCGCCTCAAGGAGGTCGTCCGCCGTCATGCTGTTCGAGTAGGCATCCTTGAGGTTCTCGTTCGAGATCTCGATGACCTGCCGACCAATTGACTTCTCACGAACAATCTTGGCGTGAAACGTGGCGTTCGCCGAGTGGACAACACTCTCGGCGATCCGAACCAAGGTCTCATCGCCACCAATCGAGTCGAACAAGTCACGCTTGGTGAGCTCGTCCTTGAGGATGATCAAATCGATTGGGCGGCCCTGGTCGTACAGGTCGCGAATCGTCTTGAAGAGAACCTGGTGTGCATCCCGGTAGAAGTCATCCGCCTTGAGCATCGGAATGACGTCGTGGAGGATCTCCGGGTCGAAGAGGATCGCACCCAGAACACCTTGTTCGGCCTCAATATTCTGAGGCGGAAGCCGGTCCGCAAGCGGAGCCGCAGTCAGAGCCAAGGTTGGCTGCTGTGACCTTTTTGCCCGATCAGAATTGGAAGTGCGAGCGGCCATAACTCAGCGAGACTCCATCGGAGTGGTCCCTGGGTGTGCAGTCACACCTTACAGAAACATCCGAGCAAGATTGCCCGCTTGAGCTGCTTCGGCGCATAGACAAGCGAGCTGGTGATACCTGAACAATGGTATCGGCCAACTCGCCTTCGGTCATCAGCAATTCCGAAAGAAACGCGAAGCCCTTAGACGAGCGCTTCTTCGTTATGACTCGGGACAACCCAGAGCTTGACCTCGGTATCCACGTCCTGGCCGAGATGCAGTTTGATCGTGTATAGACCGAGCTCACGCAGCGGACCTTCGATCCGAACGTTCTCGGCTTCGATCGGGAAATTATCGGCCTTCAACGCGTCGGAGATCTGGTCGGCGTTGACCGAACCGTAGAGGTGGCCTTCGGGATTCGCATTGGCTTCGATCGTGATCGAGCGCTGCATGATCTGCTGGGCCAACCCGATCAAGTCGGCACGTTTGGCCTGTTCGAGCTGCACGAGGCGCTCGCGATGCTTCTCGACGATCCGCAGGTTATGCGGGGTGGCGAAAGTAGCCAAACCTTGTGGCAACAGGTAGTTACGGGCGAAGCCAGGTCGGACCTTCACCAGCTCGCCGGGCTTGCCGAAGTGGGGCACAACGTGGGTCAGCAAGACCTGCATGTACCCATCTTTGGCCCGGGTCGGGTGATTCTTCCGTCGTTCAACACCAGGCTGGCGGACAGTGGCCACCATAACAGGCGTGGCCTTACTGCTGGGGCTCGCCGAAGACTTCGCCTTCTTTGGACCCGACTTCGCCTTGGGCTTGGCCTTGGCCGGTTTCTTGTCGGTCATCTTGGCCATGATTCGGAACTCTCCTTGGGCGGGGTGACGCGGCCCGTCACGGTACCGCCCCCAATTCATCAATCAGATCGTAAGAATCCACTGATCAGAACGGAATATCGTCGTCACCTTCAGGCTCATCCTGCGGCGGCGTTGGCCGCCGTGGAGGAGCTGCGGGATTCGCGCTGGGATTGGGGTTGCTGCGTGGGGGGCCGTTGCCGAACGACGAGCCTGCGTTGGGTGCCCTTCGAGGTGCCGCGTCTCGGGGAGGGGCTGCCGATGCAGACCCATCGTCGTCACTCGCCCCCATCCCGTCTTTCGGTCCATCAAGGAATTGAACGCGTTCGGCTTCCACCTTGATCTTCGATCGCTTTTCGCCGGTCGTCTTGTCGTCCCAACTTTCGGACTTGAGATAACCATCCACGTGAACCTGCCGCCCCTTCTTGAGGTACTGGCAGCAAGTCTCAGCCTGACGGTTCCAGACGGTGACATCAATGTAGAGCGTGTCTTCCTTCCGCTCCCCATCCTTGCCCTGGTACGTCCGAGTTGTGGCAAGGCGAAGGTCAACGACCGCAATCCCCGAGGCCGTGTAACGGAGTTCGGGATCGAACGTCAATCGACCGATCAAGAAGACCTTGTTGAGATTCGCCATCGCACGCTTCCCCTCTTGCCACAACGACCCTACGAGAGCCAGGGCTACGTAAACGGTTGTTCCCTAACAATCGAAGTGTATCAGAAACCGAGTTTGTCTGCCAAGGAGTCGATTTCTTGGACACAGGAATGAGTTAGGGCAACGACCTTTGGCTTGTGAGTTCAGTCGTCACGACGACGACGGCGGGGACGTTCTTCGCCCTCATCTTCGCGACGGACTTCTTCTTCTTGGCCTGGAGTCGAAGTCATGGCCTGGGTGATCATGTGGTGTTCGAGTTTGGGATGCACTTTCAGGATCAACTCGCGGAGGATCAGGTCGCTGAGGTGGCAATCGGCGACGATCTCCTTGAGGTTGGCCCCTTCCGTCTTGAAGTAAGTAAGAAGGTAGGTCCCCTTCTTGTGCCCCTCGACGGAGTAGGCCAGGCGGCGTTCGTCCCACTGACGGTGCGCGACGATCTCGGCATTGTGCTTGGAGAGGATGTCGTGGACGGACTTGACTGAGTCGTCCCAGGAGACAGCGACCTTGGCGCTATCGAGCAGGAACATGGCTTCGTAAGTGCTAACTGGCAATGGAACTCCCCCTTCTGTTCGAATCGAAACAAGCTGGGATAAACGATGTCTCTCGGTCGAAATGGCACTTATTTGCAGGCGGCGGACCCGTTGAATTGGTTCATCGCGGCGTCGAGCCCCTTGGTGGTCCAAACGGCAACAGCCTGCGTCGCGGTAATCAGCGTGTCGTCGATCGTAGGACGCTCGGCGGGTCGGAATCGGCTCAGGACGAAGTCAGAGGCGTCGATTTGGCCGCGATCCCCAATCCCAACCCGGACCCGAGCATAATTCTCGTTGCCAAGCTGGGCTGAGATATCCCTCAGGCCCTTCTGCCCACCATCTGAACCCCCTCCGCGAATCCGAATCTTTCCGAGAGGAAGGTTCAGATCGTCGCAGAGGACAAGGAGATCGATGAGATCGAGCTTGTAGAACCTCATTGCGGCAACCACAGACCGACCACTCAAATTCATGAAGGTCTCTGGCTTGAGGATGAGCACGCGATGATGGTCGATCTCTGCATCAGCCAACAGGCCCTCGAACTTTCGAGCGAACGTCGCGCCCGAACCTCCGGAGGCGAGTCGATCGGCAATCTCGAAGCCGATGTTGTGCCGTGTTCGATCGTACTTCGTGCCCGGGTTTCCCAGGCCAACCACCAGTTTCATCACGTGCCCAGCCGTCGCAAGATCCAGGGACCAGTTATTCCGCCTTCTCCTTACGTTCCGCCTTGATCACGACCGGCATACTTGGCGTGTCGGCTTCAGGCTCGACGGCAGCAGTCGGTACCGTGACGTGGATGAGGAGTTGGTCAGGCTCGCCAACGGCTGTAACACCGGCGGGCAGAACCAGCTCATGCGTGTGGATTGCTCCACCCAGACCCAAGCCACTGACATCGACCTTGATCGAGTCGGGAATGGAACCGGCTGAGCAACGCACAAGGACAGAGTGCTTGAGGATCGCCAGAAGACCGCCCTCAGCGACACCGGGGGCTGTTCCACGAATATCGAGGGTGACTTCAGTCTCGATCGACTCGTCAGCGTTAACCCGGGCGAAGTCGAGATGAAGGATGTCTTTGCCAAGGTGGCACCACTGGAGATCGCGAACGAGAACGGTCTCACTCACGCCATTCAGCTCGATCTCGACCAGGTGGATCTGCTTCTTGATCATCTCAAGAACGGATTCTTTGGCCACGGAGATGGTCGTCGGAGCTTGATTGTGCCCGTAGACGATGGCCGGGATTTTTCCGCTTGCACGAAGCTTGCGGGAGACCCGGGTCCCGGTCCCTTTATTCTTGGCAGGGTCCCGTGCCTCGACCCGAATCTTGATCGCGCTCGCCATGTCTCTAATGTCCCCGATCAACCTCTGCCCAGAGCGCTGACGCTGCTAATGGCGAAAGGCGTGTAGAACCAAAAATGCGGCAGTCCCGCCGCGCATCGGGTAATTATCGTCACACCATGCGAGAGCTGCAAGATCAGTTGCCGCGAATTCCCCAGGGAATTCGATTCCCGAATACGCATTCGGCCTCAATGTCGGTTGCGGATTCGCTTATCTCCAACCCAAGTCGGACTGATCTGCAAGACGCACTCGGTCGGCGTAAAGAACGGTCGGACTTGCGTAGGCGACGATCCTTACGCTCTTTCTTGCGTAAGCTGCGTAGCGGATTTCAATGAATCGACTCTCCGAGTTTGGGCTGGGCTTCGGCAATCATGGCTTCCGCCTCAAGCCTGGTCGTCTCCGAGGCGGATTCGCCTCGGATCATCGCGGCAACTTCGCGAATCCGCTCCTCGGGGCTCAGCGGATGGATCGTCGTGCGCGTCAGGCCTTTGGAGGTACTCTTGCGGATCGCCCAATGGTGGTCAGCATGACTTGCAAGTTGGGGGAGATGCGTAATGCAGAGCACTTGATGATGTTGGGCCAGCTCCTTGAGCGTTTTGCCCAAGGCCGAGCCGAGCCTTCCGCCGACTCCAGTGTCGATTTCGTCGAAGACAAGGGTTGGAATCACTCGCCGACCAGCGAGGGCCGCTTTGATCGCGAGCGTGACTCGGGAGCGTTCGCCTCCTGAGGCGATCTCGCGAAGTGGCCGAGCCGGCTCGCCGGGGTTGGGTGTGAACATCCACTCGACGCGATCAAGACCCAGTAGAGGGATGGTCCCCTTGAGTTCATGATCTCCCAGCGGGGTTGTGCCGACCTCCAGATCGACTTGCGCTTGGCTGAGGCCTAGCCCTTTGAGGCGGGTTTGGACCGCATGCGTTAGGCCTTTTGCGCCGGTAGATCTGGCGATTGAGAGCTGATTGGCCACTGCACCGACCTCAGCCCAAGCGGCGGTGAGAGGTCCAACCAGGGCCTTGAGTTCCGACTCGCCTTGATCGATCTGGGAGAGCTTCTCCTCAGTGAACTTGAGGCGTTCGGCGAGCCCATCAGGCTCGGAGCGCAACCTCTTTGTGAGCTTGCGATAGTGATCAAGCCTGCTCTCAATCGCGTCGAGCCGCTTCTCCACATTCAAAGAACCTTGTGAGACCTGGCGGAGGGTGTAGGCCACCTCGCGAGTTTCGCAAGCCAGCCGGTCGAGTTCCTTGGCTGCCTCTGCCAATTCAGGATCGACCCCGCCGAGTGCCTCGATCTGTTTCGCGGCTTTTGCCAGTCTTCCTTGCGCTGAGTTGTCGGCCTCGTACAGCAAGAAATACGCCTCCGATGCGACCGAGCGAATTCGCTCCGCTTGGCCAAGTCTGGCTGACTCGCAAGCGAGTGAGTCGTGTTCGCCGACTTTCGGGTCCAACCCGACGAGTTCGTCGCGTTCGAACTCAAGCAGGGCTCGCTCGCGTTCGCGATCCTTGGAGTTTCGGATCAAGCGGTCACGGGCTCGGATTAGGCCGGAATAGGCGCGTCTTCGAGCTTGGAATTCCAGCCGAGCGGGCACCAGGTCGGACCATGCATCCAGCCACAAACACTGTTGATCGCAGTCGAGGATCGATCCTGCGTCGTCCTGGCCGTGAAGATCGACGAGAAGTGCGCCAAGTGCTCGAAGCGTCCGCACGGTGATCGGAACGCCATTGACCTGAGCGGACGAGGGACGATCCATGAAGATCCGGCGCGAAAGGATCACATCCTCGTCATCAATCTCGGTGTTGAGTACTGTCCCTAACGAGGTCCGTAATGAGGGGTCCGAGCAGGCAAAAACGGCGGAGACACGTGCTTCCGTCCGACCGGAGCGAATGAGATCGGTCGATGCCTTTCCACCTAACACCAACTCGAACGCGGTCAGGAGCAGACTCTTACCGGCCCCTGTCTCTCCGGTCCAGACACAATACCCTGGCCGGAGCTGGACACTCACATCCTCGATCAGGGCGAGATTCTGGACGGAAAGTTCGCGGAGCACAGCTTCGTGCCTCCTCAGTTTCGGGGCAGATTCCATTTCACGATGGATCGGACTTCCAGGTGCATCTCCAAGTCTCAGGAAATGCCCTAGATTCCGAGCGTCTTGACGTGAAACGCGAGGGCTTCGCGGACCTGAAGATCCCAATAAGACCACTCATGAGTACCGGGATTCTCCACATACTCGTGGGGAACGTTCAACTTCTCCAGGTGCTCATGAAAATCCCGATTCTGATCGAGAAAAGGGTCCTCGATCCCGCAATCGATCCGCATTGAGGGGATCCGACGGACGCGGAGCTTCTGAACAATCGAGAAAGGATCTTCAGGTCCATCTTTGGGAGCTTCACCGAAGATTCGCTTGAATTCGGGACTGAGGGCCTCGCCCTTCTCAACATCTCTCACGAGACCAAGTGTTCCGGAGTGCGATGTGACACTGGCGAACATATCAGGGTACTTGAGACCAAGTTTGACCGCGCCAAAGCCCCCCATCGACAAGCCACCGATCGCCCGGCCCGCGCGTTCGGCTTTGACAGGAAAGGTTCGATCGACCAGGCCGACAACATCCTTAATCAGATCGTCTTCATATGCGTCGCCGACTTGTGCATTTGTGTACCACCCACGGCCACCGTCGGGCATCACCACGGCGAGCGGAAGGTCTGCAACATATCGCTCAATGCAGCTTTGACGCATCCAATAGGTGTAATCATCGGAGAGACCGTGCAGCAAGTAGAAGACCGACCACGGCTTACGAATCTTGGGATCTTCAGGGAAGATCACATGGAAAGCGGACGCCTTCTCTAACGACTTACTCAAATAATTGATGGTGGCACAAGCCATGAAGAATCGCTCCTATGTTCAAAAGATCTAGCGAGCGATCACGTAGGCCAGTTCACGCGCGGAAGGCCGGCGAGCTTTCGCCAGACCGCAAGCTGACCGAGATGGAGACCGACATGGCCGGTCATCAAGACACAGATGAGATCGCCTTGGGTCTTGTAATTCTCTCGGAGCTGCAAGATTGTGTGCGGCTTGTTGAGCAGGTCAGAACTTGCCAGGTGCAACGAATTCACAATCGCTTCATAGCCTGATTCGAGGGCCGCCAGAAGTTCGATCTTGGTTGGTCCTCTTGAACCAACCAGCGCCGGATCACTCGTGGGACCGAACTTGGCGTGCCAATTATCGTTGGAAAGACTCGGCACGCCGAGGAGGCCGAGTGTGTAGTCATTACAGACCGCGAGATGGCCGATCGTCCATTCCGGGGTGTTCACGCCGGGGGCAGGCTGCTCCGACCACCGATCCTCAGGGATCTGCGCACACTGGAGACAAGCGTAATTCATCAGCGCGCTGAAGACCTGGCGCTCAGATTCGAGCATCGCTGAGGCTCCGGAGGATCAAGAACGCAGTACTCGCGAGTGAGTCCAATCGATTACGCCCACTTCTTAGAACGAACGAACGAACGAATGAATGAACGATCGTGCGGCATCACGGCAGAGGATCTTACTTGATCTTAGCTCCGGCGATGCAATCGGGGTTGTCTGCGGTCAAGAGAATCACTTTTTCGCCCGACGTCGCAGCCAAGAGCATGCCATTCGACGTCTCACCGCGCAGCATTGCGGGGGCCAAGTTGTTCACAATGACGATCGATTTCCCCACCAGCTCTTCGGGAGTGTAGTGCGCTTTGATTCCGGCGACGATCTGCTTTTGCTCGTCGCCGATATCGACCTGAAGCAACATGAGCTTGTCGGCGTTCGGGTGCGGACGGGCTTCCAATACCTTGGCGATCCGGAGTTCAAGCTTGGCAAAGTCTTCGTACGAAATCATGTCGGCCATGGGTGTCACTTCGCGTGGAAAAGGGGCTTGGCAGCCGCGATCATAGCCAGATCCCCCCAACCCTGTCAAGAAGCATAGTCGACATGCGATCAGGTTGAGACGCCGGCCATTATTTCATATTTTGCCCGGTCAGCAGTCGGCCGATGTTGCAAATGACCGACCAGGCGATGACGAATGGGGTGGTTGGATGCTTGAGAATGGTCGGGGTGTTCTTCTCGAAGACAAAATGGCCGAAGAACATCAGTGCATACCCACTCAGGAAGAGTCCCAGCGACCAGAGTGGCTGAAACGGCAGCAAAAGGATCGATGCAGCCACCATCGGCCAGCCAAGGCAGAGGTGCAGGAAGTGGTTCACAGGGTGGCTGTGATCCTGGCGGTACTTCGCGACAAACCCATCGAGCTTGGGAACGGGCGCGGCGGTCGTCTCGGTCATGCTCAAGATTCCTTGGTAGGTCGGCTCGCCGCTTTTGAGGATCAAGGTTTGCTGGCCACTCGGGAGGGCTGACCTTGGTGGACCTTGGGATCGGTGTAGGTGTCCATGCCTTTGTGAATGACTTTACCGTAGTAGGTCATGAAATCAAAATTATGCGAGTTTTCCTCGTCATGACACTGCATACAGACCGAGGTCTTGGCGATGTCGGAGGTGAGGGCGAGGGCCTTACGGAAAGAAGGCTCATCGGGGTCAGCGGCGTGCTTCGAGCCGGGGCCGTGGCAGTTCTCACACCCGTTCCCTTGAAGGTAGGGGGTCTTCTCACTGGAGACATAACCGCTGACAAACTCGAAACCCGTAGTGTGACAACTGATACATTCCGCGTCGTACCGCCGATCCCCTCGGGGGTCGTGTGTGATTGAATCGAAGGCTAGGGCGTGTTTCGTTGTCGCCCATTTGGCGTAGGTATTCGGGTGGCAGTTTTTGCAGCTTTCCGACCCGATGTAGGTCGAACCCTGGGCTGCTTTGGCGTTGCCGCGCTTGGGGAAGTTCTCAACGATGCCCTGGGCCTTGAGGGTGGACTGATACTCTTCGTTGATCAACTTCGCTATCGGCTCGGCCATCTTGAAGCGACTGTTCAGGGTGACGCGTTGGTATCGCATTGGCTTCTTATCATCGTCGTAGAGGCCGAAGACACCAACATACTTCCCTTTGGGGCCGACGGTGATGAGGGCTGTCTTGCCGCCGTTGAGCATTTCGGGCTGGGCTTCGGGGTCGACCGTCGAGGTCGCGACCACCATCTCGAAGCTCGGGAACGTTTGGGCAAGGGCTTTGGCCTGGGCCACTGTCCCTTGGACCAGAAGGATCTGCCGATCGGAGGCCTTCTCCATCTCCTCAAGGATCGCTTTTAAGGCTTCTTGGGGCTGTTTGATGGTCAGAAGGTCGGTCTTGGCCGGATCGTTGAGTGAGGTATAGGTCTCTGGATCGAGGACCGAAGTGACACCAATCTTGTACTTGCCGGCGTTGACGACCAAGAACCGAGAGACGAGTGGCTCGTTCTTGGCTGTCTTCAGGTCGTCAAGCACGCTGGCATTGGCGGAGACGAAGCGGGGAAAGTCCCCCAGGTTCGTGAGCTGGCCGATCGATTCCATCACGCCGAGCTTGAGATCATTGACCAGGAACCCAACGGCATCGACTTTGAGGGCTGCGTAAGCTTTGAGTGCCACATCAAACTTGATCCGGGTCTGTTCGAGTCCACCGGGAGACTTGGCGGGATCGCCGGCGAGACCGCCGAGATCGACCTGGGCGATTGGCCACCCTTGGGCCTTGAGCTTCTCGATGAAGTCGTATCGCCGGGCCAGGCCACCGAGTTGGCCCTGGGTACAACCGCATGGCTCCAGATACCCGGACTGCTCGCCCGAGATGACGACAGCCCCGAGGGGTGTGGGCATGTCGGCGAGCAGTTTTGTCTTCTCATCCTTGGACTTGGGAGTGACGGCTTTCTGGGTTTCGGAAGGCTTGGTATGGGCTGAATCGGGTATAGAATCTGACTTCGATCCCGAGCAACCCACACTCGCCAACAGACACAAAACCGCACTCTTACCGGCCAGTCGCCGGAGTGATGATCCGGTCATCGTCATCCTTTCCGACAGGGATTCGATCAGTCGGCTCGACAACGACGCGCCGGGCCATCCTGGCTAAAAGGAACCCGGAATTAACTCGCATTCCGGACAAAGATACTGACAGGGACTTTGAGATCAGCCGCCTGAGGGTGGTCGGTCTTGAGGACAATCGTCCCTTTAATCTCACCGGCGGGAGTGCCCGGGGGAACGATAACCAGGAGTTGGTACTTCGAACCCCCTTCGCCAAGTAGATCGGCAGGAACGATCGTTACGTTGAGTTTATCCGGATGATCCGCCACGGTGAACTTGGTATCTTTCTGGCCTCGAACGATCAAGGTCAAGTTGGCGGAAGCCCCTTGACGCCCATCCACCGCGAAAAGGCGCACCTGATCAGGGATACTGGAAATCGGGCCAGTCACCACTCCGGAAACACTCATTGGATACTCAGGCTTCATCGGATTGTCGGTTTTGACAAGCATCTCCTCACGAAACGCCCCGATCGTCATCCCTTTGCGGAGCCTCACAACGATCTTGTAGCCCCCCTTATCGATCTTGAGGATCGAACGCTCCTCGTCGGTCAGATCTTCCGAGGTGGCCGTAACATCTTCGGGGCGGGAGCTCACGATCTCGATGATCTTGAAGTCGGGCATATTAGGTGAGGAGAACGAAACCTTCGCGGTCTGCTCAACTTCGTTGGACACGCTGAGGAAATTCACGGCGTTGCCGGGCGGATAGGTCACGAAGGGGGGTTGGACACTCCCTTCAAACACAAATCGGACTTCTTCGCGTTCGGAATCGTTCGTGAGCAGCGAGATATCTTTATGGTAATGGTTGAGATTATCGCGAGTTTCGAACCGGAACATGACCTCGAGCTCTTCGCCGGTCTTGAGGGTGGCGGTAAACGACTTGTCGTTCGATACATCCTTCGGGCCGAGCTTGGCGACGGTACATGAGCATGCTGGCTCACCCTTCCGGATGATCAGGTCGCCGAGCCCCTCGTTGCGGAGAGTCCAGGACTTCTCCCCGACTGTCTTCTGGGGAAGTGTGCCGAAGTCATAAGTTGTATCACCGTCGACCACAACCTTAGGCTGAGGGCCGTTGCCCTGTTTTTTGGAACCGGTCGGGAACAGGGGATGATCGCTGCCCACCGTGGGCATGAGTTGAACCACGACGGTACAGATGCTCGTCAAAACGATGACCAGGACGCCGAGGATGACCCAGCGGACCATAAGTGGAGACTCCGAACAGAGTAAGCCAGTCGGCCAAGAATTGATGGAGGACCGAATAATACCCCTACGACTCAAACCAAGTTTAGGTTCGGTCGATCTTCGCGGTCAAGCGGACGTTCATGATTGTCCACTGGTTCCGGACCTCAGAACCTTCGATTTTGGCGACTTGTATGGCTGGCCTCAAGTGTTTACGCTGAGGACGTAACCTACAATTGCGCAGACGATCGAATTTGTAGCCTTCGCCTCGGGGAACGTCATGAACGTTGAAGCAGTTGTCTTTGATCATGGACTGGTCCGGGCGAAGATCGAGCGGGTGCTCGATGATCAGGTTCGCCCTGCACTCAGGGCCGACGGGGGAGATGTCGAGGTCGTCGGAATCGATTCCGATCGGATCGTACAAGTCCGGCTCCTGGGTGCATGCCAAGGTTGCACCTCGTCGATCATCACGATGACGATGGGGATCGAGGCTGCGCTCAAGCGAGAGATCCCCGAAATCCGCTTTCTGGAGGCGGTGGTCTGACACACGGATCACGCGTTATCGCTCAGACGGAGACTCCGCGACCGAGGTGGCTATTCCCCCGCGCGGCCTATGTGCACATTCCCTTTTGTGCTCACAAATGTGGCTATTGCGACTTTGCTTCACTTGCCGGAGCAGATCATCTGGCAGATCGATATCTCGATGCGCTCTCGCGCGAGATCAGCTCTGTTGGTGGTCCCCATGAAGTGGACACGATCTTCGTAGGGGGTGGCACACCGACCCGACTGACTCCCGCCCAGCTTGAACGGCTGCTCAGCGTCATTCGGATTCACTTTCCGCTGGCTGCCGGGGGCGAGTGGACTGTTGAGGCCAATCCCGGCACGCTCGACGCGGACAAGTCGGATGTCCTGGCGGCAGGGGGGGTCAACCGCGTTAGCTTGGGAGCCCAGTCGTTCCAGCCTCGACTGTTGGCTGCCCTCGAACGGAACCATAACCCCGAAGATGTACCGCGAGCTCTGGACCTGATCAGGCCAAGGTTCCCGTTCTGGTCGTTCGACCTGATCTTCGGTGTTCCCGGCTCGACACCCGCCGATTGGTCGGAAGACTTGCGGATCGCACTCAGCCTCGACCCGTCTCACCTCTCGTGCTACGGATTGGTCTATGAAAAGGGGACAGCGCTCTGGAAGCAACGCGAGGCTGGATTGGTGACACCTGTTGAGGAAGATTTCGAAGTCGAGATGTACACCGAAACGATCGACGTGCTAGCAAACGCCGGCTTGTCGATGTACGAGATCTCGAACTTTGCCAGGCCCGGTCACGAGTCGCGACACAACCTGGTCTACTGGGCCAATGATGCCTATTTTGGAGTTGGTCTCGGAGCAGCACGCTATTTGGAGGGGGTCCGTTCGATCAACACCCGCGACCTCCAAGCGTATCTCAAACGTGTGGAAGCGGGGGGCGATCCTACAGGCCCGAGCGAAACGCTAGGTCCAGAGGAACGCGCGCGTGAAACAGCAACTCTGATGCTACGTCGAACGCAGGCCGGACTCGATCGCGCTGAATTTGAGCTCAAGACCGGATTCGCGATCGATGAACTCTCGCGAGCAGCGATTGCCAAGCACGTGCGCGGTGGCCTGCTCGAAGATGATGGTCTGCGACTGAGGCTGACGCGTCAAGGTGTGTTCTTAGCAGACACTGTGTTATGTGATCTCTTGTAGGGACGTCCGCAACGTCCCTACAAGAGTGACATAAAGGTCAGAGGCCCTTGCGAAGCTCGCCGCCCCGCGCGGCCAGTTTGAGCGCAGCAGTCTGGAAGAGACCCCGTGAGCCTGGCCTGGCGGTTCGATAGGCGTCGCCGAACCCTTCAGCCTGGGTCCAGTTAATGACCTCAATGATCTGTTTAGCCATCATTTCGAGCATCTCGTCGATGGTCGGGGCGATCGGCTCGACAGGTTCGGACAGGGCTGCTGCCTTCTCGGGAGCGACGTCCTGCCAGGGAGCGATCGAGCCGCCGATCGGCTTACCGACCGGTGAACCCATGGCGGCGGACCTATCGTCCCAAGGAGCGGGATCTGCTTCTCGGACGCCACGGTCGCGAGGCTCGTCCTGCTGGGCGATCGCCGGTCCTTTGGGAAGCCGCTCGTTGGGATCTTTCGGGTGACCTTGGGCAGGATAGGTCTTGCCGTCGGCACCGACCCGGCCCAGACCCATCGGGATCTGGTTTCCCTCTTGGAGCTGGCGGCGCATCTTTGCGACAAGGTCGCGACTGACGGCAAGCTCTTCAGAAAGTCGCCGATCAGACCAGTCGTGGTGCAGCTTGAGCTTGACCTCAACAGCGCGACGACGCTCGGCGCGTGTCAGAGGCAGCCCGTGGAACAGATTCACGCCGGCCACGAAGTCGAGCGCATCGGCAAAGGTGCCAATGCGAACTTCGGCGGGCATGGTCTGAAGGCCGCGCATTACGGCGGCGGCATGTCGGTGGAACCCGTCGGCGAGTAGCCACTGGCCATCGACTTCGTAGACCGTGACTGGTGGGAGTCGTTCCCACGCGTCGGCGTACCGCTCAACGGTGAAGTCGTCGAGCCGGTCTCGCAGGTTCAAATTGGGGTCGAGCACGAGCTCGTCCAGCGGCAATTGGCGGATGTCCATCGGTTCTTTCCCGTGGGCGTTACCGCCCCAAAGTCTGTTCGCAATCGGCATCCGTACCGCAGCTAACGTCCGCGTCGATTCCCGACGTTGTGGTGTTTCGACAGTTCCATTGGCAAACTATGGGAATCTTCCGGGCAACATGCGGCAGGAGTTCCAACGATGCGGGTTGTATTGACTGGCGCGAGCGGACAGCTCGGCGCGTATCTTGTCCCTTGCCTCAAAAACGCAGGGCACGACGTCGTTGCGTGGAGCAACTCGACCCCGTTCATGCATGATGGGACCCCGCTCCGGCGCGTGGACTTGACCAGTTCCCAAAGCGTCGAACGAGGGCTTGAGGAGGATCGGCCCGAGGTCGTCATGCACGCGGCCGCCATGTCGTCTGCCGACGAGGTCCGACGTAATCCCTCCACCGGATACGCTGTGAATGTGTTAGGGACAAGCCTACTCATCCATTGGTGCGAGGCCGCCGCAATCCGGATGATCTTCACGTCGACGGACCTGGTCTTTGCGGGAGACCAAGCTCCTTATGATGAGAGGGCTCCCACTTCGCCCCTTCTCGAATATGGGCGTAACAAAGCGATGGCCGAGAGCATAATTATGAAGCTTTCCAATCACCTCATCGCCAGGGTGAGTCTCCTTTATGGAGCCACTCGATGCGGTCGCCCCAACTTCTTCACAAAGTCCATCTCTGCCATCAAGGCCGATCAGCCCCAGTCCTTCTTCGAGGATGAGTTCCGGACCCCGCTCCACTACCAAACTGCCGCCGAGATCCTGAGTAGGCTGGTCGATCATCCTGTCAGGGGCATTCTCCACGTCGCTGGTTCGGAACGCGTCAGTCGATACGAGTTGATGCGCCGCTCGGCGCTTGTTCTGGGCCTCGACCCCGGGCTCGTTCACCCCAATCGATTCCGCGATCTGGAACTCGCTGAGCCTCGACCGGCGGACGTTTCGCTCAATACAACAAGGCTCGGTGCACTATTTCCCGCGTTATGGAGACCGACCATTGATGAATCTATCGGGGCTTCAATGAGGAACTGATGCGGTAGTCAAGTTAGTTTTGTTCTCGGTAAGCGTTCACGGCCCGAGGTTGACAGTTGTCCATATGAGATTAGGGTGAGGCAGCAACAAGGTTGACGTGGTTTCCTCAGAACCACAGGCATCGCCCGAAAACGCTTCGGTGTTGTCGGGCCGGAGCACGCCAATCCGCCAATCCGAAGAATCTAACTGGTATTCTCGATCGGCTGAAAATGCGGTAGACTGGGCTGAAAACATACAATAGGGAGGTTGTGATGGTGCAGACCCAATCATGTCGGATTCAGGCGGAAGCGGCTGGAGCACTGGCCGAATGGAAGGCGTTTTTTGCAGAACAGGTTGCCATGCAGGCGAAAGAACTGGCGAAGAACAGCAACCCCGCCGGCCTTATCACACTAGACCATTACCGTCAGGCTGCGACGCTCGCGGTGCAAGCGTTGGCAATCGCAGTGCATGACACGGGTTCAAGCGATGAGCATCAAGAAGCAGCCTGAATCCAGCGCCGGGGAACTCTGCGAGGCCGCGAATGACTGGTTTCGTCAGTTCCTGAAGCACCTCGAAATCTACATGGCAGAAACAGGGCAGGCCCTGCGCTCTGACTCCGGCACGGCGGAAATCTGCCTTGCTGCCTTGCGTGCCGTGAAGTTGACGTTACGCGATTCAGGCGTCGATGAAGACGAGATCGTTAATCTATTTGGGCGGATTGCGATCGAAGAGAATGGTTTGGCCAATGCGCCGGTGTGGAATGCCGCACGGAATAAGAGGCGATTCGAACTCATCGACGGCGACATTCAAGGCACGCTCAGTAGAGCCGAGCAGATAGAACTGGCCGGCCTCACGCATCTCATGCATGAACACGTGGATTCCGAGGTCAACCTTCCGTTTGAAGGAACACGAAATCTGCATCGGCATCTTACGGAACTTGAATCAAATTCGAAGGACTCGAAGCAGTGATCTTTGACTATCCGGAATCACGTTCAGAACGTGTTCACGGACCGGCGGGATACGTGTCGTACGAGTCCTTTCGACCGTCGTTGCGTGACGAATTTACATTTCGCTGCGTCTACTGCCTGAAGC
>JANXSX010000055.1 GCA_025356475.1 Isosphaeraceae bacterium
TATCGCCTTCGCTTTGTCATTCGCAGCCAAATCTCCTAATCCGAGAAACGTTCCCGATTTCTCTCATCCTGTCATCCTGACATCCTGTCCCGGTCTGGATCTTTCACTTCACCGGGCGAACGGCTCAACGGGGAACATCAGGTCGAGCATCAGAAGCTTAAAGTCCGCCCGGCCTCGCAGCGGGTCGAGATCGTGATTGGTTTGGACGTCTGCCATAGACATGTTGCGATCGACTTCAAGCGATCGACGGAGCCGCGTCATCGCTTCATCGAGTTTGGCCTTCCCTTCCGAGACCGACACCCCCGACCCGGACTGTTCCGCAAGCTTACCAATCAACGATAACGTGCATGCGAAATCATAATCGTTGCGAAGACCTTTAATTTCAAGATGTTGGAAAATCTTGATCACTTCCTGAAACTCGAGAATCGCCTCGGCAGGCTTGCCGGTGTCCGCAAGCAAGCGGCCGAGATTAAGGTGGCTATTGGCCAAGTTGCTCTGGTATTCGGTGACGGTGGGGTTTTCCTGGGCCAGTTTCTTTTGGATGAGAATTGCCTGGTCATAGGCTTCCCGAGCCTCGGCGTTCTTGCCGGTGCCCGCGAGCAAGAGGCCGAGATTGTTGTGGCTCATGGCCAAGTCGCTCTGGTATTCGGTGACGGTGGGGTTGTCCTGGGCCAGTTTCTTTTTGATGAGAATTGCCTGGTCATAGGCTTCCCGAGCCTCGGCGTTCTTGCCGGTGCCCGCGAGCAAATTGCCGAGATTGTTGTGGCTGCCGGCCAAGCCGTTCTGGTAGTTGGTGACGGTGGGGTTTTCCTGGGCCAGTCTCTTTCGGATGAGGAGTGCCTGGTCATAGGCTTCCCGAGCCTCGGCGTTCTTGCCGGTGGCACGGAGCAAGTTGCCGAGATTAAGGTGGCTGCCGGCCAAGATGTTCTGGTATTCGGTGACGGTGGGGTTCTCCTGTGCCAATTTCTTTTGAATTCGGATTGCCTGCTCACAGGCTTCCCGAGCCTCATCGTTTTTGCCGGTATTATGGAGCAAGAAGCCGAGATTGTTGTAGCTGTTGGCCAAGTTGTTCTGGTATTTGGTGACAGTCGGGTTTTCCTCTGCCAGCTTCTTTTGAATTCGGATTGCCTGCTCATAGGCTTCCCGAGCCTCGGCGTTCTTGCCGGTGGACGCGAGCAAAGCGCCGAGATTGTTGTGGCTGGCGGCCAAGTTGTTCTGGTATTTGGTGACGGTGGGGTTTTCCTGGGCCAGTTTCTTTTTGATGAGAATTGCCTGGTCATAGGCTTCCCGAGCCTCGGCGTTCTTGCCGGTGGCACTGAGCAAGGCGCCGAGATTGTTGTGGCTGGCGGCCAAGTCGTTCTGGTATTTGATGACGGTGGGGTTTTCCTGGGCCAGTTTCTCTCGAATCGCCAGAGCCCTGCCGGAGACTTTCAATGCCTCGGCCTTGTCACCGATCTTGTCGATGAGAAATGCGAGATCGAACTGGGCATCCCCCAGCGACTGACGCGAGGCCTCGTCGGTCTCGCCTTCGAGTAGCGTTTCGAGCCGACGATAAAAGTCGGCGGCGCCACGGAGGAGTTTGGTCCTCAATCCATCGAAGGCCTTCTCCTTCATCAACACGTCGTCACTCACTTCGCCGTGGAACAACTTGATGGCGTCTTTGGCCAGGGCAAAGCGCACGCGAACTTGCTCATTGGAGGCCGCCAGCGCTGTGTTGGCGGTATTTAATTCGATGTTTGCCGCTTCCAACCGAGCCTTCGCTTGGGTTTGAACCGCGAGCACCGCACCGGTTCCGACCAAGGCCATCACCAGTGTTGCGACCCCGGCGGTAAGTGCTGTGCGATGCCGTTTGGCCCAGCGTTGTGCTCGGCGGGAGAAAGGCTCGGGGTATGCGCTAACGGGCTCGTCGGCCAGCCAGCCTTTCAGATCCTCAGCCAGCGCCTTGGCCGAGTGGTAGCGATCGCCAGGCGTAACCGCCATGGCCTTGAGGCAGATGGCCTCCAGGGGTGCGTCGATCGTCGAGTCGAGCGTACGAGGCTTAGGGAAATCGCCCTTGATCATGGCTTGAAAGATCACATCAGCATTGTCTTGTGGGAACGGCGACTTGCCGGTCAGGAGTGCGTAGAGTGTCGCACCCAGGCTATAGACATCGGAGCACGGTCCGACATGGTCGCTGTCTCCCTTGGCTTGCTCAGGGCTCATATACCCCGGAGTCCCCATGGCGATACCGGCCTGGGTTTCAGAAGAGCCACTCGACGAAGGAACGAACGTCTGCCCTTCAGACCCAGGTGCCGTACCGGCCTTTTGCGTACCCTTGCCAGCCGCCCGAGCCAGGCCCCAGTCGACCACCAACGTCTCACCATACTGGCCGACCATAATGTTGTCGGGCTTGAGGTCCCGGTGCAGAACACCGCGATCGTGGGCATATTCGATCGCGTTACACACATCAAGGAACCGGCGCAAGAGTTCGCGAAAGGCGATCGAGCGTTGACCTGGGTCACGTTTCAACAGCGCATTGGCATGAAACGCAGCGATGGTGTCTTTGAGACTATCGCCCTCAATGAACCGCATTACGTAGTACGGGCGGTTATCGGCGTAGGTCCCCATGCTGTAGACCGGGACGATCCCCGGATGTTCCAGACCGCCTGTCACCTCAGCTTCGAGCGTGAACCGGTCGCGATAGCGCTGGTCGTGCGCATACTTGAGCTGGATTTCCTTGAGTGCGACCTTGCGCTTATTGATTTCGTTGTCGATCGCAATGAAGACTTCGCCCAGGCCCCCTTTGGCGTGGCTCCGCTTGATCTGATACCGGTCGGTCCCATGCATGTGAGAGCCGGGAGTCGGCCCCAGAGTCTCATCAGTCTGGGAACCAGCCTGCGGATCCTCGTTACGTGGTGCCCCTAAACCGGCCAAACTGGCGTTCAGGTCCACATCCTTTAAGCCGGCGAGCTTCTCGCGGGTTGAAGCCCCAGCGCCCAGCGCGATCAGGCTTTTTTCGAGGTCGCCACCATGCTTCTTGAGGTGCCGATCCACTAGCCCCTCGATCGCAGCCCGATCCGAAGCGTCCAAGCTACCCGCTTCGACCAGGATATCCGCCATCGCCCGATCTTTGTTTTGCGTCCAACCGAGGAACGCATTCACTAAGCTCGACTGCTGGATGAGCCCAGTCTGCAAGGCGAGCAAACCGAAAAGTAAGTCACGAGACGTATCCGAGCGTCGGGACATGGCGTTTGTCTCTTCTTGCTAAGGAAATATGTGGGTCTGGCGATCGATATTTGGGAATTGTGATCGGTGAACTGCATGGTAGCGATAGGAGGAACGACTCGACTGTGTACAGATGTCCACAATTCTTGGGTTCATTCGCTCGCTCATTCGTAGAATGAACATCGTCCGGCATGAGATGGTTGAGAGCAAGACCTTGGTGGGAGCTTGTCAGTCGGGCTGGCATCGGGGACTGGCTCGACGCGTACTCGCGTTGTGCCTGTCCCCCTTGCTCAGCCCAGCTTGCCTTCGAAAGGGGAACAGGCCGTTGAAAGGGAGGACTTGCCTTCGAAAGGGGGACAGGCACCGGTCGAGTACCACCGGAGCCAGTCCCCGATTCGAAGGTGATACGACAATGAAACAGACCAGCTTGCCGTTGAAAGGGGGACAGGCACCGGTCGAGTACCACCGGAGCCAGTCCCCGATTCGAAGGTGATACGACAATGAAATAGCGCTGGCATCCCCGGGATGCGGACGAAACAATGTCGCGGAAACCGACGCTCCGTCCCTCCTGCGATTGGGAAGGTCTACCGATCGTTTGTCTTGACGTGGTTGTTGCCGTGATCGACGATAGGTGTATTGAACACACACCTTGATGGACTTTACAACCCATGCGGAAATTGAGCTTCCTGATCGCTCCCCTGCTCGCGATTCGTCTGATCGCGGCCGAGGTGCCGACCCCGACTGAACATCTCGGCTACCGACCGGGAGCGGATTATCACCTGGCGGAATTCTCGACCGTGGTCGACTATTTCCGAAAAGTGGATGCGTCGAGCGATCGGGTTGTGGTCCGAGAGCTCGGCCAGTCGACCGAGGGCAAGCCGTTCATCGCGGCTTTCGTGAGTGACGCCAAAACGATTGCGAATCTCTCGACCTATCAGACATATCAGAAGAAGATCGCCGACCCTCGCCTGTTCAAAGACAAAGCCGAGCGCGACTCGACGGTCGCGGCGAGCAAGCCAGTCGTGCTGATTACCTGCATGATCCACTCGACCGAGACGGCCTCGACATTCACAGCGATCGAATTACTCCACGAGCTGGCAACGTCGGACTCTCCGAGTATGAAGGAGATCCGCGACAATGTGATTTTGATCCTGGTACCGGCTGTGAATCCCGATGGGGTGACGAAGGTCGCGCAGTGGTATGAGAGGTCGAAAGGCCATCCGTGGGAGGGCTCGGGGCTTCCTGAGCTTTATCATAAATACGCAGGTCACGACACGAACCGCGACTGGTTCATGCTCAATCTCAAAGAGACCCAGGCCCTCACGAAACTGCTCTATAAAGAGTTTCCGCCAACCCTCTCGTATGACATTCATCAGATGGGTAACAAAGGTGCGCGGATCTTTGTGCCACCCTTCTTCGACCCCGTGAACCCGAACCTTGACCCTCGCGTGAACCAGGGGATCTTCCAGATCGGTGCTCATATGGCGGCAGACCTCGCATCGGTGGGACGTAAAGGAGTCCTATCCAATGCCATGTACGACAACTGGTGGAATGGCGGCAACCGGACAACTCCTCAGCGCCATAACATCGTGGGAGTCTTGACCGAAAGTGCCAGCGTGAACCTTGCCTCACCGATCTTTCAGGACAAGCTCGACCCGCGTGGAGGTGCCACCAGGGGTTTCCCCAACCATAGCCTTGCCGTCAACTTCACCGATCCCTGGACAGGAGGCTGGTGGCGGCTTCGTGATATCGTCGACGATCAACTGATCTGCTGCCGATCAATTCTAACGTTGGCATCCCGATATAAATACGACTTTCAATCAAACTACCTCGCCATGGGTAAGGCCGCGATTGAAAGAGGCAAGAGCGAGCCCCCATTCGGATGGATTGTTCCCATGGATCAGGCAGATCCTGGCCGAGTCCGGAAGATGCTCCAGATCTTGATGGAGACCGGGATCGAAGTCCATCGGGCGGAGACCGTCTTCACGTCGAGCGGTCGGGGATTCCCTGCGGGGACATTCATCCTCAAAGCAGACCAACCGTATCGAGCCCACCTCAAGGACATGATGGAGCGGCAGATCTATCCCGATCGCTTCACCGCAGGAGGGGCAGCGGAACCTCCTTATGACGTGGCTGGGTGGACATTCCCTCTCCAGATGGGCGTAACCACTTATGTCGCAGCGGAACCGTTGAACCTGGCGACGACACGAGTCGAATCGATCGCGCCCAGTACCGGGACCATCCCACCAAGGTCGAACGACCGGTTGCAGGTCTCGAACACGCGTAATGATGACTTCCGACTCCTCAACGCCCTGCTCAAGAGTGAGGCGAGTGTCCAGAGTGGCCCTGCGGGCCTGACGTTCACCGACGACGGCAAGAGCCGAGCGGTCCTTGAGGATGTGCTGACCCGAACGTACGCGCTGGTCGTCCCTTACACATCGTCGACATTCACCGAAGGCAAGGCCCTCCACCAGCCTCGAATTGGGCTCTATCAGCCGTTCATCCCAAGTATGGACGAAGGCTGGACGAGGCTCGTCCTTGAACAGTTCGACTTCCCCTACACAACCTTGCACAACGCCGACATTCGTTCAGGCGAACTTCGCGGCGAGACCACCAGTGGTGTGCATCGACCCAAGTTCGATGTGATCATGATACCTTCCATCGAGCCCAAAACGCTCCGGCAAGGCTACGGACCGAATGAGACCGAGCCCGCCTATGTGGGTGGCCTGGGCCGTGAAGGGGTCGATGCGCTGAGGGCATTTGTCGAAGAAGGGGGAACGCTGATTTGCTTCGACGAGTCCTGTGCGTTCGCGATCGAGTCGCTCGACCTGCCGGTCAAAGAGAGCTTGAAGGGCCTCAAAACCGCCGAGTTTTATGGGCCTGGGTCGATCCTCAAACTTGAGGCAGAGAGCCATCCCCTGACGGTCGGTTGGGGCAAGACCGGCTCCGCCTACTTCAGTAAGTCGACCGCGTTCGACATCGATCCTAAGGAGTCCAGCGTCAAGATCGCCGCTCGATACGCCAAATCGGACGTCCTGGAGAGCGGCTGGTTGCTCGGAGCTTCCAAGATCCAGGGGAAGGCGGCTCTCGTCGAGGTTGATCGAGGCCGAGGTCGGGTCGTCTTGTTCGGGTTCCCTCCTCAGCATCGAGGTCAGCCGCATGGGACATTCCGCCTACTGTTCAACGCGATCTACCGAGGGGCGACCTCTGAGTAGTGGCCCGGCGTTTGCTGATGAAAATGGGGTCGAACAATCCACATTCCGCCCAGATGGACCCCAAGGAGTTTCTTCAATGGTCTCGGCAACCCGCGAATTTCAGAGGGCCCGACAAGGCGTCGGGCCTCACCAGCACGAAGAGGGCGGATTGACCAAAGCGATCGAGTACTACACCAGCCAGGTTCCCTCCGGAACCTATTTGAGCCTGGCTGTCGGCTCGATGGGGCTGTCTCTTGCCTTGAGGCTCACCGGTCAGAAGCAAGCGGCCAATTTTGTCGGTCAATGGGTCCCGACGATCTTGATCCTCGGGCTCTACAACAAGATTGTCAAAGTTGAAGGGTCTGAGTGAGCGGATCTTGAGGAAATCTTCCAAACAGAAGGTGAAGGCTGGTCCTTCGCCTTCTTTTTGTTGGAAGGGCGCTCCAGGCTCGGAAAGACTGTGAAGGAGCCATGGAGTTGACCGATAGTGAGGGTTGTCACGATGGCCCGTTCAATCGGCAGGATAGTGAGGTACGCTGGATGGACAGGGCGAGCACAATAGATCGCGGACGGATTCACTTGATCGGGGTCGATCAGCCCGGGATGCCCGGACTGGCTCAAGCCCTGGCGGGATCGGGTCAAGAGGTCAGCGGATCGACAGTGGGTTCCGACCCGTCGATCACCTGGCTCCGCGAGCGAGGGGTACGCGTCGATTCGGGTCACTCGGCCCACCGGCTAGCGATCGGGGCGCAACTTGTCGTCCCTGCCCCAGGGCTCGATCGATTCCACCCGGAGTTGGTCGCTGCGATCAAACACGGAATCCCGCGCTCAAGTCGGGCGGACCTGCTCGGCTGGCTGGCCCAGGGAAGAACGGTCATCGCGGTCGGCGGAGATCGGTCCTCCGGTCTGGCCGGTGCAATGATCGGCTGGATCCTTGATCGATCCTGCCTAGGGCCTACCGTCGTGCTCTCAAGGCGAGTCCCTCAACTGGGGGGGTGGGGCCTCCTGGGCGATGGCCACCACCTAGTCTGTACCGCTGACGATCTCGGCGCAATCCAGCCATCGATCCTGATCGTCTTGGACGAGGCAACCGCAAGTTCTGACCATACCCCAGTCGCCGGAGCAGATTGGATATTCGCGAGAGATCTTGGCTCTCCTGAGCAGCCCAATCTTTCCGGAGAGCGGCTCTCGCTCGAAATGACCGACATTGGCTGGTGGGCGGCGGATATCCGTCAGGATCGGGCCAAGACCCGGTTCCGGGTCTTTCATAATGGAGACTACGTTGCCGAAATCTGGCTGAAGCAGCCTGGAGTCGCGGCGGTCTGGGCAGCCCTGGCAACCGTGGCAGCCTGCCAACGGCTCGACTTACCTTTAGAGTCGATCACAGAAGGCCTCGAAGAGTTCGCGGGGGTTTCTCGTGGTTTCGAGTGCCGCGGATCGTACCGGGGTGTTACACTACTGGACGATGACGCTGCCGATCCGGGCGAGGTCGATGAGGCGATTGCCCTGGCACGCCGGATTCATGGCCCTCGGCGGCTCTGGGCCGTGGTCGCTGCAAACCTTGTCGAACAGGTCGAGGTGCTCTGGCCCGCCGATCGCGTTATGATTGTGGGTCCATTATCGTCGATAAGTAGGGAGCGATCAGCCCGCGCGATGGTCGTGGCGGGGCGAGATGAGGCAATCGCTGAGCTGGACCGGTCTCTTGAACCCGGCGATGTCTTGCTGACGCTCGGGGCCGGTGACGTGGGAACGATAGCTGATGAATTCATTGGACGACTTTCAAGCGATCGTAAGGCCGGGTGAGCCCCTGGCACCCCATACCTGGTTCCGTATCGGGGGGCCAGCCCAGTACCTCGCCAAGCCTCGCAACACCGAGGATCTGCAGGGATTGTTCACGGCGAGTCGGCGCGAGGGGCTTCCGGTCAGAATCCTCAGCGCGGGCTCGAATATCCTGGTCCGCGACGTCGGTGTGCCGGGAATCGTGATCCACCTCGAAAGCCCAGCTTTCTCCGATGTCACGCTGACAGGGACGACCATCAGCGTCGGGGCCGCAGTTCCCCTGACCGCCTTGATCTCTCAATCGGCCCGCGCTGGCCTGGCAGGACTCGAAGTCCTGACCGGGATTCCCGGCACGGTCGGCGGCGCGATCCGAAGTAATGCCGGCGGTCGCCAAGGTTCGATCGGCGAGCATGTTCGCAAGGTCACCGTGCTCGATAGCAACGGCCAGGTCCAGGTCCGCCAGCGCGACGAGCTTTCGTTTGCCCATCGGTGGTCCAATCTGGACGAGCCCGTGATCCTCGCTGCGGAAATCGAACTCCGCCAGGAAGACCCCGAGTCGGTCGTGCGGCGGATGCGCAAGGTTTGGATCCTCAAGAAGGAGAACCAGCCTTATGGGCACCAATCGTCGGGTTGTGTCTTCAAAAACCCCACGACTGAGATGTCGGCGGCGACCTTGCTCGACCAGTCCGGCCTTCGCGGAACACGCGTCGGCGGGGCCGAAGTCTCCGACCGCCACGCCAACTACATCATCGCCGACCGAGGAGCGAGTTCCGACGATGTACTCCGGCTGATCGACCTGATCCGCGACAAGGTCCGGCTCCAATACGGATACGAGCTCGAGCTGGCCATCCAGATCTGGTGACACGGCGAACCGGGTCGCAGAGACTCGCGCCCAACACAGGAGGGTCGGCGTGATCGACGGGCGGGAAATCCCGAGGAGGGCAGACCCGGGCGACCTCGGCGAGCCCACCGAGCCGCCCCGACGCCGACTCTCGCGCCTCGCGACCGCTGCCCCAGTCGCCAAACGGATCGCCACAACCCGAATCGGCATGGCCGTGGGAGCCATTCTTCTGAGTGGACTACTCGTCAGCCTGATCGGCCTGATCGGGCGCGACTGGGTCCGGGGCTGGGTCCACTCACAAGCGGGCTACCAGCTCGAATTCGCATCGATCGAACTCGATCCCCCCTGCCCGAAATGGATTAAGTCCGGCAAGGCGGGAATCCTGGAAAAGGTCCGGAGAGGGGCAAAACGTCCTCAGACCTTCTCCCTCCTGGATATCAATCTGGACGAACTTGCGAACGACTTCAAGGGGCACTCCTCGTGGGTTGCCAGAGTCGATCGGGTCGTGGCATCACACCCGAACAAGCTCATGGTTCAGCTCAGGTATCGAGAGCCGGTCGCCAGGCTCAACACGAGCGGGTTGTATCTTGATGCGTCGAGCTTTGTACTACCAACCGATGACATCGACCCGACCGAGACCGGCAGCTTGCTGCAAGTCACCGAACCCGCTTCACCCCTCGTTGGGACCGTGACACCTGGTCGCTACCACCCTGATGAGACTCTGAAATCCGCTGCCAATCTGGCAGGATTTTTCAAGCAACGGATGAGTGCGATCGAGCCCAAAGAGAACCTGGCCAGGCCCAAGGCGGTGACCGTCTATCACAAGATCCTTTGGGTCGAGGCGACCGACAAGACCATGATCCGCTGGGAGGATTCGCCCGGAGCCGAACGCGCTGGGAACCCAACGGCTGCCGAAAAGTGGGAGAGCTACGTCCGTTGGGCGAATAGCCCCAATCGCAAGAGCTTGCTCCGACCAGATTTCTTGTACTTCACCAAGAAGGGGCTGGAGATCTACCGCAAGGACTGACCTCCCGCTCAAGACACACCCACACCAGATCGGATGGGTTGCATCAGATTCCTGTTGTGTCTGGTCGAGATTTTTCGATTCTGAGGTCATTTTTGGCGATTGGAACAGGCTATGCAGTAGAGTTCGATCGTCGCCCAACAACTTGGCCGCACCGGTTTGAATTGCAGAGAGACCGGGGTGTCGGCGAGAACGCGGGCGGATTGCAAGCCTCGGGAGCCTGACATCATGAAAGCTTTCAGCAGGTTCGTAGCGGTCGTCGCACTCTCAGGCGTGGCCGCATTCGGGCCAGGAGCTTCGGCGGCGAAGGCCCAAAGCTCCCAACGAGGCCACCATGTCCATCATGCCGGCTGTGGCCATCACCATAACGGCGTGTACTATGGCACGACCGGCTACTACCGACCGGCAAACGTGACCCCCTACGCCGGAAACCCGTTCCCACAGAGCCAGGTTTACGGCAATGTCCACGGGTTGGGCGGGACGGGATATCGTCCTTATGGCTCAGTCTATAGTGGCTATAACAGCGGCGCGGGCTACGGTTACGGCCTCCCCGACAACGATCAGCCTCGCCACCGACCTTGATCGAACCCGCTGAGCCTAAAAAAACTAACCCAGGCGTGAGCGTGCCGACACTCTGCTGTCGGCTCGGCTCACGCCTCGTTTGGTATCTCAGGACTGAATTCAGGGCCCTGACTAATCGGTACAAACGACCAATGGGTTCGTTTGGTTTTTAGGCCCGCGTGGAGAGTCCGCGTAAACGGCTTCGAGACGCTGCCCACCGGAATCTTACTCTTGACGTCACCGACAAAATTGAACGCCTGTCCATATTCATCGGACGAGATTAATGGGAAAATCGACAATCTTGGCCCCGTAAAGCCATTAGACGCATCGGGTTGTAGCCGATCTTTCGCATTCTTCTTATCCGCCCTAGACAACCACTCGGGACTTTTGTCGGTAACGTCACTCTTGCCTACGTTGGGTGCCCGCGTAAACCGCACAGTTTACCATTGGCTTTGTTCCGCGAAGCCGACATAGCCTGCGTCACTCAGGCGTATGCCTGCTGTAGACGTCGGCTGGACGTCGTGAACGTTCGCTATTCGCTCGCATTATCCCTACAGCTTGCCATTGGGTTGGCTTTGCCCAATCAATACCCAAAATACGCGATTTACTGGGCAAACGTGCATTATGCTCAGTAAATCGGCGTTTGGGACGAATCGCGGGTTGCTTGAATGGATGACTGGTTGCAAAAAAGTTCGGTCATGCCCACGGCTGCATCTCATTGCTGTTAAAGATTATCACGCGATTTTAGTAGTAGACAAGGGGGTGTATGCAATCTATGATAACAATTTGTGCTAGATGTCATCCTGAACCGATACTTCATGAATCTTTAGGCCATCGGCACGAAGTTAGCACGGTTCGCCTATTGCAATTTCGATAGCAGAAAGGACGGACAATGTCCTACGATCCAAGAGCGATTGCAAACAGGTTTCTAGTTGTGGCGAAGTCATGTGGGCAAGAGCTTACGCCCATGAAGATTCAGAAGCTTGTCTATTACGCGCATGGGTGGCATTTAGCAATCAAAGCGACCTCCTTGATAGATGAGCAGGTTGAGGCGTGGCCATTCGGTCCGGTCATTCCTTCTCTTTATCACGCCTTTCGCCACTTTGGACGACTTCCCGTGACCGCTCCGGCTGTCATTTACTCTTTCCGTTTGCCGACAACAGGCGAAACGGAAGAGGAAGATATTGAGTTTTGCGAGAAGGTTCCAAACATTAATGACGATCCAGAGCAGTCCCGCTTTGTAGGATTACTAATCCAAAGGATTTGGGAGGTCTACGGCAACTTTACTGCGATTCAGTTGTCAAACATGACACACGAACCTGGAACACCTTGGCATCAGGTAGTGAACCAGTCGGCAGGGCGATTGTTGAAGGGTACAGATATCCCAGCAACGCTAATTCGTGATCACTTTATCAGTCTTGCCAAGAATGAACGGGTTGCGAATGCCTGAACAAGAGTCCGATATTCTCAGCCTTGAGATGGTGCAGGCGTCCGCAACTCCAACTCCAACTCAGCCTGATTTAGAGACAACTGAAGAATTCGCGGACGCAAGAAGTGGACGACTTGAATACTTTCAACAGCTCACCTCAAAACCTGCACTGCACCGAACTGTCTTATCCGAAAGAGAATCGACCAAACTTCATCAAGCGAACGAGAAGCTTGCAGTAGACTGTCAAGAATTGCGTAAAAGCCATCTTGATCTTGTAACGAGATACGCAAGATTGGCAAGCCATTACACTAGGCTTAAACAGGCATATGAAATTCTTCGAGTTAATGCAGGTCTCGCTGCGAGTTTGATGGGGGTTGGTGGCATCTCGGTGAGTGTAGCTGGGGCAATTACACATGAGACGTGGAAGCCAATCCTGCTCTGGGGAGGAATTTTTACGTTTTCCGTTTCATTTATTTTTTTAATTATTAATTTAATATTTGGAAAAGATAAGCATGGTCCAGACATACCGGATCCAATCAATTAACTTCGCTATTTTGGCCGATGGTTGTGTCGCTCTGGTAGATTGCCGTGATGTCTGATGCCGAATTTCACCAGAACGTTGGCTTGAGATCCATTTCGTACATGGATTGCAAGAGACAGCGAATGTTGTGACACAGCACTTTACATGATGAAACGGCTGGTGAAGTTCTCTGACCGCCATCAACTGGCCGTGGAACTGGCGTACTACCCGC
>JANXSX010000075.1 GCA_025356475.1 Isosphaeraceae bacterium
CACGGCAGCGAATTGCAATCTCTTCGGATCGCCAACGAATCAAGACTCAACAGCTTTCTCAGCCGAATTTCGTCGAGTCGCGTCTCATCCACGACGCCATTCGAAATAGGACGAATCACCGGATAGAACATTTCGGCACAATCGTCTCATTTTCCCCAAATCCAAGACTCATTGAGGGTTACGAGTTCAACCCCAAACGCTTGGAATCGAATCGTTGTGCGACATTAGAGGGCCACGAGGCGAAATATCAGGGCGATCCGTTATCGCTAACGGACGCCCGTGATTCGATCGCAAGCTTTGATTTAGAAGCGAGCTGGAGAACATTGATCCTCAACGCGACTCGCGAATCAGATTCACAGTCTGGAAACGGCTAGGGATCTTGGTGGAGTGGGGGTCGTTATCGTACGTAAGGAGGAGCCGGACAACGGTCTTGTTCTCGCTCTTCACCTCGCTCAAGACAGCGAGTCCTTCGAGTTTCATCGCGACCTCGAACGTAGCGATCTTGGTGGCTTGATTCGATGAACCATCCGCAACGAAGTAAAGCGTGTTCCCATGGAACGCGTTATCGCTGTCCTCGGAGGCCGTGCCAACCAGGAAGCCCCCCAACGACGGAACATACTCCAATGTTGTGAGCTCCGAGTCATTACCCTCTCGCGAGTCGCTCTGGAAAACGAAGAGCGGCTTGAGGTCAAGCTCATCGCCAGGCGAGGTCTGCGTGATGTCGGCGATATAGGCTCGGACCTTTCCGCCAGCTTGACGAAGTCCAACGATCAGCTCGCGTCGCCCATTGGTCTCGCGAATCGCCAGTCCTTCAATCTTACGCTTGGAAAGAGCAACATCGTCCTGCCCTTGAGACTTCATCGCAGCAACAAGCGACTTGCTGATGTCAAAACGAACGACCGAGGTTCCATCGATTGATGGCGAATCCCCCTCAACATCCTTGAGCTGGAATCGGTAGAGGAAGCTCTTGGTCGCACGCTCCACTTCGGTTTTGCCGTTGTGAGCACCGACAAGGTAGTAGTTTCCATCACGATCGCGTGCCATACCTTCCCACTTGGGCCCGGTCGCATTCGGTTCCGGGAACTTGGCCGTGGTCATTGGGGGCCCGACAATGCTGCCTGTTGCAAGGTCGATCACGAAAAGTGAGGGGTGCTTATCGTGCGCAACTAGGAATAAACGGCCACTACCGATCGGCTCTGCGCCTGAGGCCTCAATGATCACGTTGGGCTTGCCGGCTTCCATGATCGGAGCCGGAAGTGTGGCGGACTCAAGTCGGAAGTCATCCGCAGCAGAGATTGAGGTCATCAATGTGACCACCGCCGCAACCGGAAGCAAAATCATTTTACGAAGGGATCGACCGCTCATTGGTGAAAGTTCCATAGGTGATAGAAAAGCATGAACTAGTAGACAAGACCAAGACCGAGTTCGAATCGAGTCAGAACGCGTCAATGCAACTCGATCGGATATTCAGTCTTCTCTGCCGTGACCTCCACTTCAACCTTCGATGCAGAGTAACTTGCATATTTGAGCGGAACCGATATCCCTGCGTTCGAGACGGACACGCGATGTTTCCCGAGGACAGCACCGTCTTCTTTCTTGTAAGTCGTCATAATGAACGTGCCATCGGGCTGGATCGTTCCGAACGCTTCCTTCCCACCACCATCAGGCTCAAAAGCGACGGTCCCTTTGGTAACCGGCTGGCCCTTGAACGTGACCTTTCCTTTAACGGCAGCAGTCAAGGCTCCCGTTGGTTCCGATGAGGAACAACCAACACTTAGGAGAAGTGCAACGGTTGCTAATAAGAATCGAACTAATACACCAGCAGTCATTTGATGTGTTCTTCCCTAAGAAATGAGACCCCAGCACCTTGGTAGGGGCCGGGGTCTTTGATCCTGAATTGCGAATTGACAAGAATTCTGATCAAAAAATCAATACGCGTCGGCGGAGATGACTTCTCCACCGGCGATCGTTCCGAGCCCTCGCCAGATGACCGGCGACACCGTGTTCTTAACAAACCGGACACTACCATCGGCGAAGAGAGTGTTCACACCGCCAGGATGGTAGCTGCTCGCAGCGAGCGACATATAAGTCGGTCCACCATCGTTCTCGTCAAGGTAGTCCCAATCCATCGGCAAGACCTTACCTGCGTTTGACGTACCCGTGGCACGACTGACAGCCGAAACGCCCTGGTTTGGGGGCATCGCCGTGGTGAAGCCAGAATAATAGACGCCTCCGTTGGCCCAACGGGTATGACCGATCGGCCCACCGGCCTTGATCTTGCCGGTCGGAGTGCTGCAGGCATTGATCAAACTTGAAAGTGCTGCGGCGGAGTTGGCACCCGGAGCGGGAACATTCGTCGGGGTCCACGTCCCTGCACTAGCGTCGGAAGGCGAACTTGTCGGACTACTACCACAAGATCTCATCTGAGCATGGCCAATGTAACCTTCGGAAACCATGAGCGTATTGCTCAAACCGTCGGTCACCATCGCGATACTTCGGCTAAAATTAGGTCCAAACAGAGACCTATTCATCGGCCCGACCGAGTTCGTCGCACCCCAGTTTACCGACCAAACATACCAGTCACCGTCGCAAGTACCGTAGCTGGTGGTTGCGGTGAGCGTATTCCCCAGAGTCCCGTCATCAATGTGCGAGCCGGGATCGCTCGGGCAATAGAGGAACGTGAGAGGAGTGTTCGACACGGTGGTATTGGCCGGAGCACTGTAGGTCAGGCTGAAGTTGGTCGCGTTGTAGAACGAGCCTTGCTCAAGGAACGGAGCCGACCGAGCGAAGGCGCTCCATGAGGACTGGAATGACCAAACACTAACGCCCGTGGGAGCAGGAACCAAAATCGTGGTCATCGGAAACGCCCCGACGGCACTCTCGTAATTGTGGAATCCCAAGCCAAACTGCTTGAGATTGTTCGTGCATTGAATCCGTCGAGCCGCCTCGCGAGCTGACTGAACGGCCGGCAAGAGCAACGCGATCAGTACAGCGATAATCGCAATTACAACAAGGAGTTCGATCAGTGTGAATCCAGAGCGTTTAGGAATCGTCGCAGAACGAGCAATCATTGAAACCAGCCTCAAAAGTTAAAGTTCAGCGTAGGGGGGGCGCACCCTGAATTTCAGGCGATGAGCCCTCAAGAACAAGTATTATAAAGGGAAAGTCCGCGTTGCATAGACAGATATCGATGAATCTTAGGTGAAGTATTGATGAAGAAGTTGCGAAGTGAATGTTCTTCTGGTTCTACGGTCTTTCGAATGAGGGTTATTGTCTCGTGTTACCCGGGAATTGCCTGCGTTCATCAGTCATTCCAAGATTGAGTCGTCATGTATCTTGTTTGTTATATTGTCTTCATAACATGAAATAAGCATTGTCGCGGATTCGATTGTTTGTTGCCCAAGAGATAGCAACTGTTCTTGCATCGACAAATTGACATGCAGATTAATGGATTTTTTTATTATTGAATTGTTTGATGCCTTGTCGCTTCGTTTTTGCTAGACTCACATTGATCAGATTTATCAACAGATCAGGAAAGATCCATGAATCAATGGAGTATCTATGGAGAAGATTTCGCTGCTCGACCTAGCAACTTCTGGCGGCGTGGAGTAGTTTGAAGAGAGTAAGGGGCAGGGCACCGTGATTCTGCACCTTGTTTCGTCGAATCGGGTAGGGGGGTCGCCATGTCTGACTTGACTCGTCGCGAGTTCGCCCGGAATTCTTTGCAGTCTCTGACCGCACTCGCACTCTTCGAGGGTCTGTTTGCGAACCGACTCTTCGGAGCTGATGTCGCACCGATCGTCGATTCCTGGTTCAAGGAACTCGACACGATCACCCGCGAGATTCACGACCACAAGGTCAAGGATGTCGAGTTTCAGAAGGCGCTCGAGGGTCTTTATTCTCGGGTCGACCTACCCGCGTTACTGAAAACACTCGACTTCGAGCGAATGGCCGCAGGGGTCAACTTTCCCGCCAAGGGGGCAAAGAGCCTCGCCCCTGACTTCACCCGAGTCGGTGGGCTCTCGTCCAACTTGGTTTTCGGCAGGCAGATCTTTGCGATGACCAAGGGCCGAAGCGTGATCCCCCACGGTCATGACAACATGTCGACCGGCTTCCTGATCTTGAAAGGCGATTTCCAAGGTCGGCATTATGACCGGATTGAAGACAACCAAGATCACTACTTGATTCGACCGACAATCGACCGCAAATTCGCCCCGGGCGACGCTTCCTCGATCTCCGACCACAAGGACAATGTTCACTGGTTCACAGCGGCCAGCGATGTCGGGTTCATCTTCAACATCCATGTGAACGACACCGACCCGACGAACCCCAAGAGCCCCGGACGAGTTTATGTCGATCCCATGGGTGAGAAGGTCGCAGGTGGCTTGATCAAAGCTCCTAAGATCACCTACGGTAAAGCCAACCAACTTTACGGTTGAGCCGACTCATTACTGGGGACCGGGGTCACAGAACGCGATGAACTGGCCTTATGTAATTGTTGCCTTGGTTTCGGGGGCTGCCCTTGCTTGTCAAGTTGGGTTTAATACCGGTCTTCGCAGTCGGATGGGCAACCCGCTCACCGCCGCGCTCGTCTCCTTCCTGATCGGAACCGCCTGCTTGGTCCTTCTGCTACTGGTCCAACGACCCTCCTGGCCCGATCGTGAGACTCTGCTCAAGAGTCCCTCCTGGATCTGGCTCGGTGGGGTTGTCGGAGCGATCTATGTTGCAGCCTCGGCGGCATTCGCTTCCAGGCTTGGGGCGGCAGGCTGGCTTAGCTTGATCGTCACAGGCCAGATCTTCGCATCGCTCGTTCTTGACCACTACGGTCTCATTGGATTTCCCAAAGTACCGCTCACACCGTGGAAGCTTGTCGGGGCTGGATTATTGTTAGCCGGGGTCATTATTGTCGTGAGATCGAAGGGGTAGGGGGTCGTTGCACAAGCACAACGTTAGGCCTGAGCAGCGAGTGCCGTCAGACCGGGACTATTAAGGACCTCGAAGCCGATTTGTCGAAGTGTCGCCAGGTGGGCGTCATACACATGGATGATGCGATCGGGTCCGGACGCTTGTTTTTGAGTCATTTTCCAAGGCGAGCCATCAAGGACCCAACGAAACTGCGCAAGGAGAGCGTAATCAAGGTGTGTTCCGGCTGCTAGACTCGCAGCCGCTTTAATGAGGAAGTCTCTACGAATCCGCTGATGTGCATTCTTACACACGACCTCGCCCTCCCACCACGTCCCTCGATTGACCTCGCGATGGGTTCGTTTGGTTGTGCCGAGCAGAGGGAGTGCTCGAAAAACGGAGTTTTGAGCGTCGAGATCCCACTGAATCTGGCCGGTCCAGTAGGTGGCCGCACCGGGGGATTCGATGCACGTCGAGAGGAGTTTGAGCAAGGTCGCATTCGTGCTCCCTGCCAGTGTGGACGGGCCTCCACCTCCTTGAAAGATCACCTTGAGCGGTACTGCGATTCGAAGTGCTTCCTCCTTCTTGCCTCGGTCGTAGACTCGACAGGATTCCTCAAGGATCTGCAACTGCTCCCCTAGCTTTGAGCGAAATTCGACCGTAGACATGGATCGGACCCTTCTCGACGAGACCAAACTTCGACTCTATTTGTCATTTGGCTAAGGCAACACCGCAATTACAAGCCCCTTCCGGGATGCTCTCAAAAATGGAGAAGTCCAGAATCACGCGCAACCTTCTCAGCACGGGAGTCTAGTAAATCTCGGCAAGGGGGGTATTTGTCAGAGTGGGTAACTTGACCAATCGCGTTTCAGGGGGAATGCTTCCATGAGCGTCGATGAGGGGCGGGCATGCTGTCCCCCGTTCCGCCATTCGACGCCCCGCGTCCGGCCGCCCTTTTTTCGCGGACCGACCCGCAAGGACTCGCAACCCATGAACCGTCCCCGAAACTCGACCGCGACCCACTGCCTCGGGTTTGCGCTGATTTTCATAGCTCCCCTGAATTCGCTCGCCCAAGACGAGCGGATCGACCCGATGCCGCCGGCTCGGGTGCTCCTTGAATCGACCGAGGCCCGAGCAACGAACGACGTTGCCTCGCTCTCGGTCGTGGACCCGTCGGTCTTTGCCCAGGCGCGATCCATTGTCAGTCCCGGCGAACGCTCCCTCGCGCTCCAGCGGATCGGGCGGACCGCCGTCTTCTGTGGACAGTTGAAAGAGGCAGAAGCCGCGTTTTACGAGGCAGGTGAAGCCGCGACCCTGGTTTCGGATCGCGTCATGCGGGATGTCCGTATTACCTCGGTCATCACAGCGATCCTAACCTTGGCCGAGGAACAACTCCGGCTCAGCAAGGATGTTCCTTCCCAGCCCGTGGTTATCGTCGACCCCACGGCTCCTGCGAATGAGAAACCGATTGCGGAGGCGCTTCCGGCGAATCTTGACCACTATTTAGACTCGGCGATCGCTGAATGGGAAAATGCAGCCCGGCTCGCCATGACGATCGCCAATTCCACCTATCGCTCGGAAGCCCTGTACAAGGTGGTCGAGAGCCAGTCCCGAGAGCCACTTCGACCCATTGGTGACACGCTTTCTAGCTTTTCGGATCCAAAAGCGACGATGGCCCGTCCTGAAAATGATCCAAAGGATCTCGCTACCTCTGATCACCTACTTGCACTTGCCGCTGGACATGCACAACAGATTGATCGAGCAATCTGGCGTAACAAAGCTCTCAAAACGGTCGTTGAGAACGCGGCTAGCTCGCGTCAATATCGTCGGGCACTTCAGGTTGCTCGGCTGATCCTTCAGCCCGATATCCGGTCTGAAGCTTTAATCCGACTCGCGGAAGAACAGAGCTTACACGGTAAGCAGAGTGACGCCACGAGCACCTTTAACGAAGCTGCCGAGAGCGTGGCCTCGATCGGCGCTGGCGACCTTCGGGCGATCATCGCAAACGTGCTCGTTGATAACCTCGTGACGGTCGGTCGCTTTGATGACGCTCGTGCCTGCGTGACGCTCTATCCATTCGAGTGGCAGCAAGTCGCGGTTCTAGGGGCAGTCGCAGAGAGTCAGGGCCGACGAGGCCTGAGTGCGTCCGCATATCGTTGGATCGATCGCGATATCGCACCCAAGTATCGCGGAATCCTTTACCGACGCGTCGCCGACGGTGTGTTACCTGCTGTCGAACAGAATCGGAGTAAGGATCTCGGGTCAGGAAAATTCTGAGTAGGACAAGTAAGCCTCGTGATCCATCAATGTGCTTGATTCCACCAACGTGGAATCAAGCACATTTTTATTGCGCTTCAACGTTTGAACCATAGGTCGGCTACTATGGTAAGTAGCTGTAGAAGATGTCACCGGAGAGTCTTGACACAGTAGTATGTCGATGGTCGAGACGCTAGAATTCTCGTAGAAGTGAGACAATCCAGAGCCCTCCGGGCACTCACATGCCGAACAAGACGATCGACGAGATTTGCAAGGAGTTTCTGACCGATCAGGAAGCCAGACTTAGCCCCAATTCGTTCAATAAGTACAAGAGTATCATCCAACTCTACCAGTCATATCTGGAAAGCTACTGGCCCTCTCATTCGGAGAAGGAATACGACTCGATTACCGAGGCAAAGGGAACCTACTGCGAAACCTTCGGGGCCGCAGACATTACCGCCGGATTTTCAGAATTCCTTGGCTACTTCATGCCCCGCAAGGTCATGGCTGGCAATGAAACCATGAAGGCTGCTGGGACTGTCATCAAGAAGCTTTCCAAGTGGCTGGTCGAGAAGGGGCACACCCAGAACAACACAGTGGACCGAGAGTTACTGGACACGGCCGCGCGTGACTTGCCCGCCTCCCAGAAAGTCCTGGATTTGCTGGATGACTGGTTATCGACAACCAATACGGACCGCTCCGGTCGGGAGATCGAAGGCCATTTTTCCATCCTACGCACCGGATCGACTGAGATCTGGCTAGAGGAGATGATGGGCAGCGATGGGGAGATTGGCCCCATCCCCATCCCCGTCCCCGCCAGGATTGCAAAGGCATGCAAAGTCGGGTGGGATGTGGGTGGCGTCGTCGCCCAAACGAAAAAAGGCTGGAGATTGGTCGAGATCTGGAACTTGTCGCCATGAGACTATGGCCATGTCCAACTCCGTTGATGCTTAAGTTAAATTCTTAGACGACACCATTCGGGGATGGGGGATAAGATGGGCAAACTGCCGTCAAGATGGTATATAAATTCCTGCCAATACTACTGCACATAAGTCATTAACTGCGTAACTCCTAGAGGATTAATCGCCTGAACATGTAGCTAATAAGATCCATTAGCGCGCGAACAAACGCCTCAGTCTGATTGCTCAGTCTGAGGCGTTTGAGGTGGTGAAGGATCCCGGCGATGACCGACTTTCGCGCCGAAGCACTATCATTGGCCTGGCGGGCTTAACGGCCGTGTTCGGAATGGGAACGGGTGTGGCCCCGCCAGTATGGTCG
>JANXSX010000087.1 GCA_025356475.1 Isosphaeraceae bacterium
ATCACCGCAATTTCAACGGATAAAACCCGTCCAAAACCGGTTTATTGCCAATCTCTATGATTCCAATATGGCGGAACAAAGCAAAATCCTGAATATTTTTCGACTCATAGACCTCATTTGCACCACCATCAATGGATTCCAGAGTCACTCGCACGACAAAGTTTTCTTGCCGTTCGTAGTGAAGTTCAACATCTTTGATCTCCATTCCTTCAATAATTCTCCAAACCATAAGTAGCATGTCCGGCGTTCGCGTTCCACCGAAGGCCTGAAAGAACCCGCGTATCATTTGCGGGTGATGTGCGAATTCCATGATGATGGAAGATTCACTCAGGTTGGGTGCATTTTCGCCCAACAGCTCCTGTGCTCGCAGGTTCACGGATTCGAGCGATCGCCTGAGGTGTTCCATAGCCCGATCTGGAGGTGCAAACGTGTCGATCAACCAACCTTCACCCGACTGACGGATGGCTTCTTCTAGAGTATTTGGTAGGTTTCCACTCATGCTGCCACCGCTACAGGAATGTGAAGTATGGGATCGCTTAGCCCAGAGCGAACCGCTGAGAGGATTTGCTCCATAGCCGCATCTTTCTCATCAATCACTAATGTTAGCATATTAACATCCGAAAGCATATGTATCATTGTATTCAAATTCTCAGGGATTGCACCTTCTTCCTCCCAAGCATCAGCAGAGGCACAATCTCTATAAACAAAAAGTTCTTCTAAATTACCGAAGGGTATTTCATGAAATGAGTCGTAGCGATCCCCAGTCACACCGTTTTTGAAAACAGCACGACGCCATAATTGCTTAATTGCACGGACCGCGACTTCAAAGGAAGACCCTGCGGCCTGTGTCGTTATCGACACATCAATTCCACCTATCATGAAAATGTCTCCGCTAGCAACTCCGTAGCATCCGTGTGTTTCTGACGCGGCCCGTCTTCCACATTGTAGTCAGCAGGGCTGAATAAAATATATCTGTCTCGTCCCTGACCGCTATTCAACCTCGTCAAACCAACGCGGTCCACAAACCAAAAAACATATGTGTGTTTTTTCTTGGGCATTCGAATTCGACTGAACAACGTTCGCAAGTTCTTTGGAGCCGGCTCGATATCTGTGAAATATGCCCCGACCGGTCGCTCAGGATCCCTTGGCTGAAAAGCCTTAAAGCACCAGTTGCGCTGAGCGCGAATGGCATTCCACCCAGGTTTGTTCGTACAATGAAATGTAATTATAAACAATTTTCGCAATTTGTGTCAAATCGTAACGATGTGATTGCTGCGGCGGCGGATAGAATAGCCGTGAACTTCACCAATTTTTGGACATGCTCTACGGCTACGTAAGCCAAACTCACCCATGGACATGCTCACTCATGTATTAAACAAGAAGTGGCAGATATCGCCGTCATGCATGACGTAGTTCTTGCCTTCAACCCGGAGTTTGCCTGCTCCTCGGATCTCTTTCTCGGACTTGTAGGTTTCCAGGTCGTTGAGTGTGTAGACCTCTGCCCGAATGAAGCCCTTTTCGAAGTCGGTGTGGATGACGCCCGCTGCCTGGGGAGCGGTCGCCCCGATGGGGATTGGCCAGGCCCGAACCTCTTTCTCACCGGCGGTAAAGTAGCTCTGGAGCCCGAGTACGCGGTAAGCCTCGCGGGCCAGAACCGTTAGAGCCGGGGCGCTGAGGCCGGAGGATTCGAGCATCTCGATGCGGTCGGCCTCGTCGAGTTCGGCGATCTCTGACTCAAGTTTCGCGCAGACGGGAACCACCGAAGCGCCGACCTTGGCCGCGAATGTGCGGACCTCCATGACGAGTGGGCCTTGGCCTTCCAGGTCGGACTCATCGACGTTGGCGACATACAGGATGGGCTTCGCGGTCATGAGCCCGAAGCTACCGATCGCGGCCGCCTCCAGCTCATCGAGATGAAGCTTGCGGAGTGGCTCATCCTTCGCGAGGTGATCAAGGCACTTGCGAATGGCCTCTACGCGGAACTTGGCTTCTTTGTCCCCGCTCTTGGCGGTCCGCTCCGCTTTGGGGAGGGCCGTCTCCAAGGTCTGGATGTCGGCGAGCATCAGTTCGATTTCAATCGTCTCAATGTCCGACAAAGGGTTGACCACCCCGGCGACATGGACGACGTCCGGATCTTCAAAACAGCGCACCACTTGAAGGATCGCATCGACCTCGCGGATGTGGCTGAGGAACTTGTTGCCAAGCCCTTCTCCCACGCTGGCCCCTTTGACAATCCCAGCGATATCAACCAGTTTGAGCGCCGTCGGGACCAGCTTTTTGGGGACGATGTACTTGCTAATCCGAGCCAAACGTTCGTCGGGGACGCTGACGATCCCCTCGTTGGGCTCGATGGTGCAGAACGGGTAATTGGCGCTTTGGGCGGCTTTTGAGCTGGTAAGTGCGTTGAAGAGAGTGCTCTTGCCGACGTTCGGCAGTCCGACGATACCAGCTTTCATGACGACCTTACCGGGAAGAACAAGGGGAGAACGTGTCAAAGTCCAGGCTATTGTACCGAGCCAAGCCCCCGCTGTCGCGACCGATTCTCGCGGCCCACTCGACTCAATGAGCCCTCCCCGTTCAAGGAACCCCCCACTCATACAGGATTAGCATGACGACCGACCCAATGAGAACAACGAGAGTTCCCGTCATGCGTCGCCGTTTGAGGTAAAACAAGAGGACCAGGCCCGACAACGACACGATCGTCATCACAATCGCCGAGACGTCAATCACGACCGACCAGACGGGTCCGGTGTCTCGTCCTTTGTGGAGGTCGTTCATCACGGCAATAGCGCCATGAAGGTTTTGAGTGAGCGTGTACTTGCCGGTGTTAATGTTGATGAAAACGTCGGCGGAGTAGCCTGGTCCCTTGAACGCGATCATGCATTCGCGGTCATCGACTCGGAGGTCGGCGACATGGCCGTGGATTCGGTGGGTTTTGCGGAGATACTCCACAACCTCGAACTTGTCGACCTGCTTGGTGAGGTCTCCATCAGGTCGAGAAGACTCATCAATCGGCAGGTTAAGCCAGCGGGTTTCAAGCTGTCCTGAGTCGTTTTGAGTTCGATCTGTGGCAAGAAATTCGAACCAGTTCGGGTGGTTGAGGGTGATCCCGGTGACGCTGAAAAAGAGGATCGTGGCCAGGCCGATCATCGAGAGATAAATATGGAGCCAACGCATGATCGCTGCAAACTTGATGGCAAGCCGATGCCCTAGGCTTCGCTTGACCAGAGTCGGCCTTCCGTCCTGTGGGCTACTTGCCCGCAGTTTTGCGGCGATAGGCGACCTTGGCGGATTTGAGCTCGACATTCCCTTTAATTTCCTCGTCGAATAACGTATCGGCGATGGTGACGGTCTTGTGAGTGATCGAGTATGGACCATGCTCACGTGCCGATTCGAGATAGACTGTGTAGTCGCCGGCTGGGAGAGGTTTCCCGTTATCGTCCTTACCGTCCCAGATTAGCGAGTATTTCCCAGGAGAACGGGTGGGCCGGGCGGTTTTGTAGACCATGTTCTTCTTCTCGACAAGCTCGCGTTGTTCGTCGGGGCGATACCACCTTCGCAAGTCGGAGAGCCAGCGGTCGGGGCCTGATCCTCCCATGCCGATCCAGAGCGTCAGCGTTCGGGCGGGAAACCCTTTGGAATCCTCAATCCAGACGGCGACATAGGGTCGGCGGTAACGCCCCCCCTTCGCTTCTTCGGGCTCTGCAACCTCGAAATCGATGACCACCTCATGGGTTTCGCCCCAATGACCGGCTAGAGAATGTGTCGTGGGGCTCGCGAGGTCTGGACTTTTCTGCGAGCCAGGAAGAGCCAACGGCGAAGGGGCGGATCGCTCATGACGCAACCAATTCTTGCTCTTGAACACATGTCCATCAAGCGTCACAATCAAGGCGTCCACATCAATCAGCGATTCGATCAGTCGCAGGCCTGCTTCGGGCGTCAGCACATTGCAGATCGTGGCGAGCGCATCGGCATCGCGGGAACTCTCGGCGATCACCGTCGCCAAAGCAACCTGGGGGGCGGGCTGACCTATTGCTGGATTGAAGATATGAGAATACCACTGATCCGCGATCATCAGCCCGCGCTGACTTCGACCACTTGTGGCGATCGCCTTGTTGCGGACCTGGATGTGGACCAAGGGCTCTGAGCTTTCGGAATCGCGGGAAGGTGAGGCGATACCAAGGACTTCAGTCAAGTCACCGGCAACTCGCAGATCGCCGCCAACATTGAGTGATAGACCTCGTACACCATGGGAAGGGTCAAGAGCCACACGAGTGGCCCGCTCGACGATGTCCCCTTTGGCGATTGCGTTGAGGGTGATCGGACATGCCGTCAGCCTCTTTGCGGTGCCGTTGATCAGGTCGAGACTCCAGGCCTGCTGGCTCATTAACGCGAGCGTCTGATCGATCTCAACCGAGGTCGGGACCCGACCAAGTTTGGCACTCGCGGACCAAAGTTTGGTGAGGGCTTCAACGCGAGGATCGAACGCCCCGCCGCTCTTCGCCACCCAGCGATCTGAGGCCTGGAGAACTTCGAACAACTCCTTCGCAACCTTCACCGAAGCATCAGGCTGAGCTGACCATCGACTGAACTCGCTCGTTGGGTCGTAGCTGCTAAATATTGCCGAGAGTCGGTCAATTTCTGTCAGAATCCGCTGCTCCGCCCAGTTGGCACTCGCCTGATTGTCGGCGTTGACTCGAAGAGCCAATGAAGTCCCCATGACATTTTCATGATGGAACACGAAGTCTTCGTTGGCGCGTGATCTTGAGCCGATGAGTGTCAGGATTAAGGCGAAGAATGCGAGGATGGAAACGCGAGGCATCGGCATATTTTTGGCCTCTTTGGCAGATAGATTTCGCATTCCGACAAGACTGGCGATCGAACGCTGACGTTATCCGATTGACGCCTGTAGAGCAAGAGAGCGACATCCTGAGCCGATTCGTCCCTTTCTCGCTCATCCATTGAGCGAACCTTGATCCGTCGTCTGATCCAGACACTTCGATATTGGGTTCTCTAATTCTACTGTATCAGGCAACGATAGAGACACAAACCATTTGATATCTTGTATTTATGAAGACTAGACATTTCGGCGATCTTCCGACCTTATGACGAGCCTCCTTTTCGGTACTTGGGCGAGAATCCCTCTTTTTCCAGACACAAAGGGGTTTCAACGCGTCGTTTGGTTTTCGGCAAGGTCCGT
>JANXSX010000117.1 GCA_025356475.1 Isosphaeraceae bacterium
GTAATACCGGATTCTTGAGATTCAAGGCAATCCTTGGAGGAACAACGAGGACATCACTAATATCCGGCGTAAACCGGACAAGCTAGGCGGTCATGAAGCTTGGTGACAATCGAACCCCATCTGCAAAAGTTTGATGGCCGTCTTGTCGCCCCGGAGTGATAAGACAAAATGAACGCGTTGCTGAGCATAGGTTGATCGGCTCCAGGAGTCGGCGAAGGGGGTCATTCTGAGCACTTGCTAGTGTTCGAGATTAACGCGAAGAGTATGGATCGAATCGGCGTCACATGCTATAGTCGACGTATTGCTTATCACCTGAGAATCGCAATCTGGATTGACCCCAAGGAACAGAAACGAAGCTGGATGCCAAACTTCGAGTTCCTTATCCTGAGGCGTCCAGTTTCACTTCAGGCTAAGAATCGTGCGAATCTTCAGGCTTGGAAATCCTTCGTACGGCAGGAAGCGAAAAAAACGTGGAATGACCAAATACTTCAGGAAGGCGACTTGCAACTCACCCTGGTCTACCTTTGTGACGAATCGCCTCCAGATACCGACAATATCGTCAAGCCGATTCAAGATGCTTTAGTGGGGTTGGTGTTCGAGGACGACTCGCTGATCGCGGACGTGGAAAGTCACCGCCGATTCCTTGACGACACTTTCGACCTGACGCGACTCCCTCCGCTCGTTCTGGCCGGAATCGCCACTCAGCGGGAGTGCGTTTACGTGAAGGTCAGTCGCTCGCGACCCTTGGGTGAATATCTATGACGAACCTCTCAAAGGCTGAAAAAGAACACAAAATCCATGCTGACGAACTCGCTGAGCAGTATCGGCGTGAAGGCTACAACGTGATTGTAGAACCCGGGCCGACTGACTTGCCGTTCGAACTTGGTCGCTATCGGCCGGATCTCCTTGTGCGAAAAGAACAGGGCGGATTTCTCGTCGAGGTGAAAACCAGAGCAGACCGTCTCTCGGTCGACCAACTGAGTTCGGTGGCCGATGAAGTGAAGAAGCACCCTGGATGGCGTTTTCTGTTGGTAACGGGTCAAGATGTCGCGTCTGAGGGGTTGCCTGGCAAGGAGGACGAGGCTGCTTCCTGGGACGACATTTCAAACCGAATTCATCATGCACAGCGGTTAGAGCAGACCGGCGATAATGAGGCAGCCTTTCTAATCCTCTGGATTGCTCTCGAACAACTTCTGCGCATCCACGCGAGACAAGCGGCAATTCCCGTCGAACGCCTCTCGCCTTCAATCATGATTCGGCAGTTGTATTCGCTTGGCGAACTCTCCTTCCAACAGTTCGACGTCGCGCTGGAGTGTCAACGCACGCGTAATCGTCTCGTTCATGGCTTCCCGGCTGGCGACCTGGTGTCATCCACTTATCAACTCGCCGCTTTGGTAAGTGAGCTTTTGGCAGAGTGGTCAGCTTCCAAGACTCCGGGCTGACTCATCAGACAAAAGGTTTTGAACTCCTTTGATTTCCAGTCATCTGTAGATATGATGATTCTTTTGGTATGATCCCACTTGGGCCGGACCCTTTCCCCTTCCAAAAAGTGAAATCGAACCGTACTCTCATCCGACCTCTGGCCTACCCCCTAAAACCTGGTAAGCTACCTGAGCGACCTGGGGGAGTTCCGACCGATGCGATATTGGCTGTTCAAGTCTGAACCAGAATGCTTTTCGTTCCAGGACCTCATGGCAGCTCCCAAGCGAACCACGGGTTGGGATGGCGTGCGCAACTACCAGGCGCGGAACTTTCTCCGTGATGACATCAAACGCGGCGATAAGGTGCTGTTCTACCACTCGAACGCTGCGCCACCGGGCATTGCCGGCATCGCGGAAGTCGTCGAGGAATCTCACCCCGACTCGACGGCGTTTGACTCTGCGGATCATCATTTCGACCCCAAGAGTGATCCCAAGAATCCGACTTGGGTGCAGGTCACGATCACGGGTGTGCGGGCGATCGACCCTCCTCTCGGCCTCCCGAGCTTGCGTGCTGTCGCCGAACTGAGCGGCATGGAACTGCTTCGCAAGGGGAGCAGGCTCTCCATCCAACCCGTCACCGACCTGGAATGGGCGGTGATCGAGCGACTTATCCTCTGATCGAACCCTCCAAGGACTCAACGATGGCCAAGATCGAACACTTCGCACTCTTCGCGGTCGATGCCGGTAAGCTGAAAGACTTTTATGTCGAAGTGATGGGGCTCAAGGTCGTTCAAGACAATGGCGCAGCGACCCCTCCTGGCTACTTCCTCGCGGACGATTCCGGGATGGCCCTGGAGATTATCGGTCGGCCCCCGGGAGAGTCCACCCCAAAGACCCGATACGTCTGTCACGTGGCATTTACGGTCGAAGACGTCCATGAATCGAGGAGTCTCCTGGAATCCCAGGGGCTTCAGTTCGAGACCGAGACGATTGTCGATAAGCCCGAGATGAAAACGATGTTCACCTATGATCCTGAAGGGAACAGACTTCAAATCGTTTGGAGAGCCAAGCCGTTGACCGCGTGAAATCTGAACATTCAGATCGAGACCGACTTGGTCTCGATCATTTCTCATGCCTGGGCTTCTTGAATCGCAACCAAGATCTGAGCCCCAAACTGTTCCAGTTTCGCAGGACCGATCCCCTTGATGGCAGCGAGTTCCGCTGGGGTCTTCGGTCTTGATGTGACCAGCGCTTCAAGTGTCGCATCGGTCAGGAAGTGGTACCCAGGTCGATTGGTTTCGCGAGCCCAGTTGGTCCGCATCTCTCGGAGCTGGTCGCGGAGGGTTCCGGTTCGATCCTCATGGCCAGCATTCCCGTTCGGTCGGGGTCCGATGGCCGCAGTTGGCGGACTACTCTTGGGCCGGTTGACTAGCCCACCGAATCGGACCTTAGAACCTAACTCCGTGGAAACGTCGAGGCGGAGTGACTCCGCCGGAGTTTTCATCCATTCTCGACCGGAAGCGGTCAGATTCAGGATCGGTCGGAACCGCTCGACCTCTTGGGCTTCGACCAGACCTGCCCCGACGAGGGCATCGAGTACCTGAACAACGTCCGGTTGGGTGAAGGAAGCGAGAATTCCAAAAGTACTCAGCTTGGTCAGCCCGAAACGTTCGAGCTTCTCGGAGGCCGATCCCGTGAGCATCTGCGAGATCACGTTCTTGCCGTACTTGCCCTTGGCTCGCGCGACCCCGGAAAGCGCCTTCTGGATGACCTCGCGACCCTCGGGAGTATCGATCACCGCATAGGCGAAAGGGGCGGCACCCCCTTTGACAGTCCCGCAGTTATCGCACCGGCCGCAGATCGCCTTCAAAAGATCACCGAAGTAGTTGAGAATATAGGTGCGTCGGCATGTTTTTGCCTGCGCGTATCTCAACATTCGATCAAGCTTGTCGTACCCGTTGGTCTTCCGCTCGTCGAGTCCCTTGAAGTCGATCTCCAGGTCCCGGAACCGCTTCTGCCGGTCGAGAACACGCGTGGCGTTGCCTCGGAATGGGGGCACGTAATCGACGGGAAGCTCAGCCATGATCAGCTTGAGCGCTCGGTTGAGTGCTTGACGTTCCAGCCCCAAGGCGGCGGCGAATTCATCAGGACGAAAGTAAACATGCTCACCAAAGCGATTGTTGACCAAACCTTCGAGCCCGATCATCACTAACCGCTGAGTGTGGGCGGTTGGTCCCAGGCGAGTGACCAATCTTGGCTGATCGGGTTCGGCGTTGATCCGGACGATTGCCATGTTTTCACGAGGGCTGAATCGCTCGACACCACCACCCGACTCAAGAATCTTGAGCACGGTTCCGACCGCCTGATCCTTCAAATCGACATTCGCCTTTTCGGCAATTTCATTATGCGTCAGCTCGATCGGGTCAGCGTCGATGGTCCGCAAGCAGTCGTAGACGCGACTGATCACATCTTTGGCGGGATATTCATTCTCGATGAACATCTCTTGAAGGAACTTGTCTGAATACGAGTAGAGCAGAACGCAGCTTGCAGGGTGTCCGTCGCGACCTGCTCGGCCTGCCTCCTGGTAATAGGCTTCCAGCGTTCCCGGCATGTTGAAATGGATCACCGAGCGGACATCGGCCTTGTCGACCCCCATGCCGAAGGCGTTCGTCGCCACGACAACGTCGGCTCTCCCCGACATGAATGCCTCCTGCGCAGCGCTTCGATCGTCGCGAGGCAGGCCGGCATGATAGACGACCACTGGCCGATGAAGGTCATTCTTGACGAACATGGCAACTTCTTCGCAACGCTTCCGGCTCGAAGCATAGACGATCGCCGAGCCCATGTTCGCTTCGAGCACATCGGCAAGTGCGGCGAGCTTGTCGAGATCCTTGTTGGCCTCGATCACTCGGTACGAAAGGTTAGGGCGGTCGAAGCCGGTGACGAACTGAGCGTGATCCCGCAGGTCCAGTTGGTCGGCGATATCTTTGCGAACGAGATCGGTCGCGGTTGCGGTCAAGGCGATGCAGGGGGGCATGCCGAGCGCTCGGCGGACCTGGCCAATCCGCGAGTAATCGGGCCGGAAGTCGTGGCCCCACTCGCTGATGCAGTGGGCCTCATCGATCGCCAACAAGGCAGGCTTGACCCGCTTCATTGCCGCGATGAACTTGCCCGACTGGAACCGCTCTGGGGCGACATAGGCCAAGTCGTAATGGCCGAGCTCGATCTCGGCGAGACGGGTGTTCTGCTCGTTCAGGTCAAGGGTGCTATTGATCAAGGTCGCCCTGATCCCGCGCGCCTGAAGTGCATCGACCTGGTCCTTCATCAGTGCAATCAGCGGGCTGATCACCAACGTCAAGCCGGGTAAGAGCAGAGCCGGAAGTTGATAACAGAGGCTTTTGCCTCCGCCGGTGGGCATCACGCAGAGAACATCGCGACCGCCAAGAACCTGCTCGATCACCTCGCGTTGACCGGGCCGAAATCGCTCCAGGGCGAATCGCGCATGGAGGGTCTCTTCCAGGTTCTCAACAGCGTCCATCAGCGCGGTCCCTTCAACTCGTTTCCGAACTCTCCTCCATAATACGGTATGTTGCCCAAGTTTACGTAGGGCTACTTTCGATCGAGCCCAAGGTCAGCCTATACTCGGCTGCCCAATCCTCCTAGCAGTCGCGATCAACCTGTCGCAGGTCGCGTTTCTCGCACGGTCAATCGAGACTCACAGGCTCTGAGCCCGAGCGCGTTGCCAATCCTTTGAGAATCTCTTTCGCGGTCGTGGCTTTCAAGAACCGAACCGAACCATCGGCGAGTGCGATATTGGCTCCTCCTGGATGGAACGCGAAGATCCCCGAGCTATTGGTCATATTCACGGATGGATCGGCTCGAAAAACAGTCCATAATATGTGAGTACTCACCGCCCAGGCGGCCTGGTGTGGCTCAGTGGTCTCCGAATCATAGGGAGTGACCAACTTCCCCTTAAGATAGAGGTCGGGACGTCCTGCCCGTTCTCCCACCAAGAGCGTGTTGGACAGCCCGTCGGAAATGTCCGATAGGCGAGCTTTCCGGTAGCTGACGGAAGTACCTTTCGAAGTATCGTAAGTTGGCTCTCCCCAAGCCCCGAACTGGTAAATGTCCAGGAACAGACTGGGCCTGGTTTGGGGGGCGACCTGGACACCACACACGGCCTCATAGTCGTTCCTAGCCGCTGTCCCGCCCTTTGCAACTGGGAAAGCACCATCGTTCCACACGGCGATGTCGGGTACGACCTGATGCGGGTTACTCGACGACGGACAGACGAATGTCGAGACGCTTACGTTGATCGCAGTCTGGTTTGAGGCAAAAGTCGCGGGAACGTTCATGTTGATCTGTGCAAAAAGCGACGTTTGTTCAAGGTTCGGGAGAATCGCCGTCCGCCAGGAATGAAAATGGAATTCATCCAGTGCGGACCGGGGTTGAGGCAAAAATCCACCGTTAAACAGCGAGGGGAAAGCCTGATGCTGACTCGCGTGCGATTGGAGGGCCAGACTGATCTGGCGAAGGTTGTTTTGACAGGTCGCCCGCCGAGAGGATTCGCGGACGGATTGGACCGCAGGTAGCAAGAGAGCCAAGACCAGACCGATGATGGTGATGACCACGAGAAGTTCGATCAACGTCAGCCCAGTTCGATCGTGAGATGTCGGCAGTTTCATCGGTTCGGCCTCCAGTCTACGAGTTCAGTGGACCACTTCTGACAATTGTCATAGAAAGGGTTCTCCTTTGTCAAGGCGGACCTCGGTTTCCTGCCAGCCCACCGCTCGGGTCGATTCTCGGACGCCGGAACATCAGGCTTCGCAATGACGATCTCGATCGCACGGCAGTGGTCGATCTCGATTCGCAAAACTTTTTCGAGCAAAGTCACGATCTTATCCAGTTGCGATGTGCCTTAATCTCAATCTTGCACCTGGACTTGGAACATGACTCAGCCGCATTTGTCTGACCTGACCCCACCAATCACCGACCCGTCGATTTCTCAAGAGCAGGCCCTCGCCCAGCGCACTCTGCTCTGGACCGCCGCTCTGAATCCCACCGATGCCTTCCAAACCTGGCTGGTCCAAGAACTCTGCGAGTCGACGCTCGATACCGAAACGCTCCGAACCAAGCTGAATGTCACTCGCAACCGGCTTGCGAACGAGCTGGCGGTCGACTGGGACGATCAGCGAATGATCGCGATCGAACGGCTGGTGGCTGATCTCGACGATAATCCCGCCCTCGTCGTCCGGCAGCTCAGAATGACGCCACACGGTTGCGATTGGATGATCGATCGCTGGCAGCGCCTGGCGGGAATCTACGACCGCAAGTTCACCTTCCATACCTCCGAGCAGATCCTGGCTCTGAACCTGCTGGGAACCCCGACCGAACTTCGGGGTTACTCCAGCGAGCTGAACTCAAAAACAAAAGTGAAGGATCTCATTGAGGCTCAACTTGCGGCCCTTGCGGATCGTAGGGCCTCCCGGGTCGCCTTCGACGCTGCTCAACGTCAAATTGCGGTCTCAGGACAAGGCCTGGCATTGGAAGAGACTGATGAGATGGTCCAGATCCGCAAGGAGCTCGCAACCTCCGAAAAACGGACCCGCTGGGCTTGGGCCCGACTCGCCGAGTCCCGTCGTGCCTCCAAATCGACCGCCAAGAACGAGGTCGAGGCGGAAACGACTCCCGAAGCGAAGCCGATCAAGACTTTTTCCGCTCTAGTCTCGCCCGTCGAGGTCGGCCCCGCGTTGACCGATGCTATGCCGTCGGAACCAGAGTTGAAGGCTGAGCCCCAGCATCCCGATACGATTCCCACCTCGGACCCAAACCACTCGCAGTCCATCAATTCGGTCATGGCGAGCGATGCCGAATGGACCAGACTGTCTGCTCATTGCACGACGTGATCGCTGGAATTGAGGTCGCTCTTTGACAATTCGGAACGCAAGTTCGCTGGGTCGAGACGCTCAATGTCTCGTTCAACGTCCGGGGTGCGCGCAGTTTGCACCCGGAAGAAAATGTCCGTCGCTTTCTCCCGAGCGAGAAGGATTGAGATAGGCCTTGGCAATTTGGCAATTCGATCCTCTTGCACCTCACCACAGGCGCGGCTAGAGTACCTCTGGGTTCGTGAAGGTTCGGTGAGGCACATGCAAATACTTCCAGCCATCGACCTTCGAGGCGGTTACTGCGTCCGGCTCAGGCAGGGCGACTATGGGCAAGAGACGATCTTTGGCGACGACCCTGCGGCCATGGCTGTCAAGTGGGAGTCCGAGGGAGCTTCACGGCTCCACCTTGTCGATCTCGACGGGGCCAAGGCTGGTCGACCTGTCAATGTTGCGGCTGTTCGGGCCATTCTGGGCGCGATCGGTATCCCCTGCCAACTCGGCGGCGGGGTGCGTGATGAAGCGACGATTGCAGCCTGGCTTGAGGCGGGGGTCGAACGGGTCATTGTGGGGACCCAGGCGCTGAAAGATCCTGCCTGGTTCCGAGCAATGATCGAAAAGTATCCCAGGCAGTTGCTCCTGGGGGTCGATGCTCGCGAAGGGCGGGTGGCGACCGAGGGTTGGCTGGAAACTTCAAGTGTCGATGCGGCTGATTTGGCCGAACAGTTCGACGACTTGCCCCTGGCGGGCGTGGTCTATACCGATATCGCACGTGACGGCACTCTCGACGGGCCGAACCTGGCCGCCACCGAGGCACTAGCCGTTCGTTTGAAGACCCCGGTGATCGCATCTGGGGGCGTAGGCTCACTTCTCGACCTGACGCGACTGGCGGCCTTGCCGATCGAGGCTTGCATCGTCGGACGCGCCCTCTACGACGGACGGTTCCAGCTCAGCGAAGCGCGGAACCTGGCCGGCGACCGGTCTTAGCACACCCAAGGGCGGGCCTCGTCGTCCCGTTCGCTCATCTCCACGTTCGGGTGCGCCCCGGTCATTATGCCGACCCTGAGGCGGGATCTATGACCCGAACCCTAAGGGAGCGCGTGGCATCATGCCCACATCCTATCATGTCGGTGATATCAGGAATATTGCCTTGGCTGGTCATGGGGCGTCGGGCAAAACGTCCTTGGCCGACGCCCTGATCTTCGCCGCCGGAGCCGTTGTTCGGCGCGGTTCGGTCGACGATGGCACCAGTATCTCGGACGTCGAGGACGAAGAGAAGCGCAGGCACTTCACGATCGATTGCCACCTGCTGCACTGCGAGTGGACCGGCAAGCAAGTGCATCTGATCGATTCGCCGGGCTATCCCGACTTCATTGGCAACGCCCTCTCCGCCCTGGCGGCGGTCGAGAATGTTGTGGTCACCATCTCCGCCCCGCTCGGAATCGAGGTCAATACCCGCAGGATTGTCGATGAGGCGAAGCGTCTTGGCCTTGGTCGGATCATCGCGCTGACAAAAATGGATGGTGACAATATCGACGTCTTGAAGCGGGTCGAACAGATCCGCGAGTCGTTCGGATCCGAGTGTGTACCCTTCTTGCTGCCGATCGGTCAGGGTCGTGGGTTTCGAGGAGTGATCGATGCCTTAAACCCACCTGTCGACGTTCCCGAGGATTGCCCGATCCACCCTGTCGAAGCCTATCAGATGCTCGTCGAACAGATCGTCGAGGGTGATGAAGCGTTGATGGAACGCTACCTAGTGGGCGAGACAATTCCGCTCGACGAGTTGCGCAAAGCAGCGTGCAAAGCCATCGGCAATGGGCACCTTGTGCCGATCGTTTGCATCGGTGCCAAGCGCGACATTGGGGTCCGCGAGCTGCTCGATCTCTTGTCCGACTGTGGGCTGAGTCCGCTCGAAGTTCACCGGTATGGCTCATCGCCGGGGGTTGACGATGTCGAAGTTGAACCCTTGGAAGAAGGGGCAGTCGTCGCGCAAGTTTTCAAGACAACAAACGACTTGTTCATGGGAAAACTTAGTTACCTGAGAATCCATTCTGGTCGGCTCACTTCCGACATGACACTCACCAACCTCCGGACCGGCAAGACTCAAAAGCCGGGGCATCTTTATCGGCTCCAAGGCAAGACGCAAGAGGAAGTCAAGGAGGCGATCGCCGGCGATATCGTGGCCGTTGCCAAGTTCGATGACCTGCATATCAGCGATACCGTGACGGCCGGCATGGCCCACGGGGCGACCAAGATGACCTTAAACGCGATCCGGTTTCCGACCCCAATGGTCCCGCGGGCCATCGAACCCAAGACCCGAGAGGACGAGCCACGAATCTCGGCCGGCTTGACCAAGATCGCCGACGAGGACCCGACTTTCACCTTCCGGCGCGACCACCAAACCCACGAGCTGGTGATCTCCGGGATGAGTGAACTTCATCTCGACGTGATCCAGCAGAGACTCAAGTCGCGATTCAAGGTCGACGTCAATACGCATGTGCCACACGTTCCCTATCTGGAAACGATTACATCCGAAAGCGAAGCACACCACCGACACAAGAAACAAACCGGAGGCCGGGGCCAGTTTGCGGATGTTCAGCTCCGAGTTCGACCGCTCGCTCGCGGGGAAGGATTCAAGTTCGTTGATGCGGTGAAAGGGGGTGTCATCCCCAATCAATATGTTCCCGCTGTCGAGAAAGGGGTGCGTGAAGCGCTCGATCGGGGGGTGATGTCGGGAAATCCTGCGGTCGATATCGAGGTCGAAGTCTTCTTCGGCTCGCATCATGCCGTCGATAGTTCTGAACATGCGTTCCGAACCGCCGGGGCCCAGGCCTTCCGAAAGGCATTCATGCAGGCGAGACCGGTCCTGCTCGAACCGATCGTGAACCTCCAGGTCACCGTACCGATGGATAAGTTCGGCGATGTCACAGCAGACCTCTCGACTCGCCGAGGACATATCAGCGGGATGGAGGTCATGTCCGACGGTCAGCAGGTAGTCCAGGCTGAGGTCCCACTCAGCGAGGTCCTTCGCTATGCGACCGACCTCAAAAGCATGACGGCCGGGCGAGGTTCATACACTATGGACTTCTGTTCTTATGAACCTGTCCCGCCCAATGTCCAACAAAATCTCGTCGATCGATACGCCAAGACCAGGGTGGGCATCGAAGAGGATTGAGCACCTGACAAGTTGTGCGGGAGCGGCCCTCCCGCACATTCCCATCGGTCACTTTCGATCAATTGGGGAAGCCGTATACTCCGCCGCCACCGATGCCGAAACCGTAGTTCATCCGGGCATAGTTGTTGATATTACCCTGAATCGAATTGGCACGCTGAATCCCCAATGACTGAGACGCCTGCTGCTCTGCGCGATTCGGACCTCCACCCTGGTCGAACCTGGCCACTGGCACCTGTGCGTTTTCGTTCTGGAACCGGTTCCCCGGCGGGTAATACTCGGCCATCCTGCCGACGCCTCCGGGATTCCTGACCCCCCAAGACTGGTCGGATCGGGGCAGTGGATTGTGCCGGACCACGCTCTTGTGAGCAGGTTCGTAATAGTTGGGCTCGCTCGGGTCGACCGGGATCGGTGGATAGAACGAATAGTGGTAGTTGGGGGTGCTTGAAGAATGATTGACGGTGGTCACGTTATGCGGTTGTGGCGGTCGTCTGGCCGCAGACGGGCTGGTGCCCGTTGGCGAAGGGGTCTGAGCCTCAACCTGACAGGGTGTTAATGTCGGAAGTGCCAGGAGAACCAAACTGGGCAAGGTGAATCGGGCACGCATGGTGTTGATCCCTGAGGTCAAGGTGTGGGCGAATGAACCTATCCAATCACCTATAGTACTATTATAGCGGACATATTGGACAAGGGGAGTAGGTTTCTTTCTGACTCTCGACTCCGCGCCGCTCGTTTCGGTGGCTATGCTCAACAACCAGAAATGACGGAAAACGCTTCCTAGTCTACCGATAGATACCTGAACCTGGAGCTTCCGTTGGTCGATTCTGCGGACCGAAGACCGTTCGTTGCCTTGACAATGGGGGACGTGGCTGGAGTTGGTCCCGAGGTCATCGCCCGCGCTTGGGGCGACTCCAGCTTGCATGAACTCGCCCGCTCGATCGTGGTCGGAAACCGTGATGTTCTCCAGCGTGCCTTGTCGTTGGTCAGCTCCCAAGCGAGAATTCAAACGATCGAAGACCCCAAGGATGCGAATCCGTCCGAGGCCTTGATTCCCTGTTTGGAAGGAACGACCGTTGATCTCACCTCGGTGAAACCCGGCCAGATCGATGCCCGAGCGGGTCAGGCTGCCGCCGATTTTCTCACGACCGCGATCGACCTGGCGCTTGCCGGAAAGATTGACGCAATCGCGACACTCCCTCTGAACAAAGAGTCACTTCACGCTGCGGGCGTAAAGCATCCGGGGCACACCGAGATTCTGGCCGAGCGCTGCCAGGTCGCGGAGCACGCGATGATGCTCTATCTCGAACCACCGATCGCCCAGGGGAGCGCTGGGCTCGGTGTGATTCATGCAACTCTGCATGTGGCGTTAAGGGAGGTCTTTGGTCTTCTGACCAAGGAGTCTGTCCTCGGTAAGATTCAGCTTGCCGATGAGTCTCTCCGCCCCTTCACCCAGGGTAGGCGTCCTCGGATTGCCGTCGCAGGGCTCAACCCGCATGCGGGTGAAAATGGCCTCTTCGGAGATGAGGAGATCCAGATCATCGGCCCTGCCGTCGAGTCCGCCCGAGCGATGGGCATGGACGTGACAGGACCGATTCCTGCCGATACGTTGTTCAGTCGGGCGATCCACGGTGAGTTCGATGTAGTGGTAGCGATGTATCATGACCAAGGTCATGTTGCGTTAAAGACAATTGGATTCGATAAGGCTGTCAATGTGACTCTCGGGCTGCCCATCATCCGGACAAGCGTCGCCCACGGGACCGCCTTTGACATTGCCTGGAAAGGGCTGGCTGAGACTACGAGCCTGATCGCGGCGACTCGGGTCGCTGGTCGGATTGTAGCCGGGCGAGCTTCGCTGAGAAAGCCATCGGCATGAACACGCGTGTTTATTTGATCCGGCATGGGGCAACGTCCGCCAATGGCGAGGTCCCCTATCGCCTCCAGGGTCGAGGTTCCAATCGGTCGCTCGACGACCTTGGCATCGACCAGGCCCGCCGTACGAGCAGAGTCTTAGAGAGCATTCCCCTCGTTGCCGTCTACTCGAGTCCGCTGGTTCGGGCGTTCGAGACCGCGACGTACGTGGCCCAGGCCCACCGACTGAGCCCGATCCCGATCGAGGCGCTGACCGAGGCTGACATCGGGCGTTGGGAGGGACTGACCTGGATCGAAGCCCATGCCCTTGACCCCGAGCTGCACGACCAGTTCCACGCGAACCCTGGCACGGTTGCTTATCCGGGTGGAGAGTCGTTCGCCGATGTCGCCAGCCGAGCGACTCCGGCGCTCGTCAATCTAGCCCGTGCCCATCCTGGGTCGTCGATCGCGGTGGTTGCCCACAACGTCGTCAATCGCGCGGTGCTGGCTCGACTCTTGGGCCTACCGATCGATCAGGCTCGTACATTGAGGCAGGCGAACGGAGGCATTAACATGATCGAGTATGAAGGAACTCAATCGCGAGTTGTCATGCTCAACTCAATCTTTCACCTTCAAGTTTGAGCAGGGGTCAGTTCCACCGAAATGGCTTACCATCTCCCATTCGATCGAGGTCGTAGACCAGAAGGCTATCGCCAATGATGGAATCGGGTGTGAACCGCCAGAGAGCCTGGAACCTGGGCATCACGTCGTAGAGGCCCGCCTCGTGGATCGGACTGATGATCAGAATCCCGGACGTGGGCAGGTCCTCGGGTTTGGTATCGGGAAGGATGAGATGAACCTTGCTTCCGAGATAGTGCTCGACGGCGCGGAATCGCCCTTCTCGATCCTGTAGCCCAAAGTAACGGAGGTAAACTGGCCGCCCGTCCTTGGGTCGATTGTTGATCCACTGATCAACCTGCTTGAGTCCTTGGCCCCAATCGACATTGCTATCGTTGATCGCGAGGTAAGGCTTATGTCGGGGATAGTTCATGTATCCCATCGGGTTGGGAAGCCACGACGCTCCATGAATCGCGGTAAGGAGTACCCCGCACCATGCGAGGCCTCTCACGACGGCTCCCCCACGCGCGACACAACGGCTCTCAAGCATCAACCAGAACACGTATGGGGGTAAGAAATGTCGAAAACCGACATTGATGCGTGCCTGGACCAGAAACACCGTCCAGGCGAGAGCGGGAACCAGCAACGACCACTCATCCCAGAATGGCCTGAACCATCGAATTGAGACTAGACCCAACACGAACACCAGGGCAAGGCCAAGCGGTACTTTATAGCTGAGGACGACCGGATAGTAGTGGAGCCAGCCATGCTTCCGTGTTTCGCCAAGCAAGTAACCGTCGTGTCCCATCTTGCCGTGGCTGATCGCGCATTGGATTGACCAGAGATACAATCCCCCTGGGACCGGCTGTCGAAGGATTGGATACCGAACCGGTCGCGCGCCCTCTTGAGGGCCGGGAGGATGATAGATCACCGGATGAACATCAAAGAGCAGAAAGGCCCAGAACGAAATCACAAATGCCGCGACCCATAACGCGACCAGCTTGAAACGAGCCCCAAGTTTGGCACGGAGATCCGCACGCAGATCGAGCCCAGCCAGCCAGGGCCTGATCACCCAGTGGAGCCCCGCCATCAGTCCGACGACTCCCGGTAAGATCAACGCGGTATGCTTCGTGAGCATCGCCAGAGCCATCGAGCCCCCCGCAGCGGCCACTCGCAGTAGGGTCGGTGATTCCAACGCGCGCCACGCACAATAACAGGCGAGCGCGATTCCCGTGACTCCCAGAACGTCAAGCGCGGGTACCGAGATGTGCGCTGTGATCGTCGGTTCGATCAACATGCAAATGCATGCAAGATATGCGGATTGAATACCATAGAGGTGTCGGCACCAGTGGAAGACCAGGGCAACAAGTGGTAGGAACAGAATGGATTTCCACATCGCCACCAGCAGCAGGATCCGGTCGACTCCTAGGGGATGCTCATACATGTTGAATGGGGTCGGGGTCGAGCGTCCTTGGACGAGGTCTGCAACGACGATCGGCAAAGCGAGCAGACCCTCACCGAGAGGGGGATCATTGAGGTCGGGACGGGGGATGCCGGGCATGTCCAGGGTATTCGTGAGAAAGGCCGCGCCTCGCTCAAGGTGATACTGGTCGTCAAAGGTGCTACTGTGTGCATCTGTGATCCAGTAAGACCGGGGAATCACAACGAGAGCACCCAGGCCAATGGCCAGCCAAAACCATCGGTCAATCGGAGGCCAAGGGCGAGCGATTGGCGAAGTTGCGGACATGATACAGCTCTCGCGATTCTTGGTTTTACGTGGGTTCAGGGGACTGGCACATGGTCCAGAATTCGACCGATCAGATCTTCCGACGAGAGCCCATCGGCATCCGCTTCATAACTGACAATCACCCGGTGCCGCAAGACGTCGCGAGCAAGTTGCTTCACGTCGTGGGGAGTGACAAAGTCTCGTCCTTCGAGCAGAGCGTGTGCCCGAGCGGCGGCGAGTAGAGAGAGGCTCGCTCTCGGACTTGCCCCAAGCTCAATAAAGGAGGCGAGATCGAGGCCAAACGCAGTTGGTTTCCGAGTCGCACCGACCAGATCGACGATGTAGCCCTTGATCGATTCGGCGACGCGGACAGTCGCCACAGAGGCGCGGAGGCGACGGAGATCCTCAGAGTTGAACACCGGAGGCAGGTCGGCAACCCGCTTCTGACTTGAGGCTTCAGGAAGGTCGAGCATCGCCAGCTCGGCCTCGCGCGCTGGGTAACCGACCTTGAGTTTGAAAAGGAAGCGGTCGAGTTGCGCTTCGGGAAGTGGATATGTTCCTTCATGCTCGACCGGATTCTGAGTGGCGAGGACCCAGAACGGATCGGGAAGCCGGATGGTTTCCTCTCCGATGGTGACTTGGCCTTCTTGCATCGCCTCAAGCAGCGCGCTTTGCACCTTGGCCGGTGCCCGGTTGATCTCATCGGCAAGGAGAACGCTCGTCACGATCGGCCCAGGCCTGACGTCGAAGGTGCCGGTGGAGGGCCGATAAACCTGGGTCCCGGTGAGGTCTGCCGGGAGCAGGTCGGGGGTGAACTGGATCCGGCGGAAAGGGAGGTCGAGGGCCGCCGCAATACATCGCACAGCGCGCGTTTTCGCCAGCCCCGGAACGCCTTCGATCAAGACGTGACCACCCGCAAGAAGCGCGATGACGAGACGCTCTAACAGAGCGCGTTGACCTATGATCGACATCTCAAGTCGGTCGATCAGGGATTCAATCTGTTGAGCTTCGGGCGAGCGGGCATGCAACGAGGGATCGTCGGCAAACATCGGCGGTCGATCCCAGGAGAAACACGGATGACTCTTCTTCATGGCAGATGAAGAAAAGTCATCCGTGCAGGGTTGCTATTCCTTTGACGCTTTTCGACGTTCGAACATCTTGCGGAGGATGTCCTGCGCAGCGTCGCTAGTATCCTTGTAAACGGGCTTGGTCGGACCGGTGTCGGCCACGGGTGCTTTTTTCTTGATATAGAAGGGGTTCGATTCGTCGATGAACTCCTCGGGCATATCGTCGAGCGAAGCTTCTTCTTCCGCAGCTTCCTCTTCGGCTTCGCGATCCGACTCCCCTTCGTTCTCCCCATCGGGAAGCCGTTCGAATTCCTCGTCATCCTCGGGAGGCTCGCTCGCCTTGACGGCTGGGGCCGGAGGAGGTGTCGGCGGCTTGGGAGCGGCTGCGGTGGCATCTCGGAAGGCGGCAATGGTGATAGTGTCGCCACCATAGATGCCCGAGGGCCGTTCCGGAGTCGCGTTGGCGTTATCGGCAACCAGCCACGAGTCAATCTCATCGCCGCTCACATCGTCGAGCGAGGTCACCTTGGCCTTGACCACAGGGGCTGAAGCGGCAGGGGCGGGTGAGACCGGCTTGGGGGGGGCGACCCCTTGAATCGAGACTGCAAACGTCAAGTGACCGACCGTGACGAGGTCCCGATCTTTGAGGCTATACGGCTCGGTCACAGCCTTACCGTTAACCAGTGTGCCGTTACGACTCCCGAGGTCTCGGACGAAGACCTTATCGACCGTGAGGGTGAATTCCGCATGTTCGCGGCTCACTTGCTCGCTGTTAGGTCGGAGATGGCACGTCTCGCCCCGACCGATTCGGAACGGGGACTGGACCAAGGGAATCACTTTACCTTCAGGCTTGCCTTGAACAACAACGAGCTGGACTTTCATGGGCACCGTCCCGACCGTGAAAGGTCTACAGCGAGTGAGTTAGAAGACGACCACCTCGCCTGAGAATCTCGCTCCGCCTGCCAATGAGGATGGAAAGACGAGACCGTGACCCACCGAAAGGACAGTGAGTGCATGGTGACAGCGGTGGAGATCCGTAACAAAAACATCACAATAGCGAGAGGGTTCGACCTCAAACAATGTTATCCTATCCGAGCCCGTCACGAGAGAATAGTGGCAATGGCGACTCTCTGCAACAATTCGGTCAAGAGCCGAAATCGGCGACTCAGACATGATGACGCCGGTAGTGTACGACGACTTGGCGAGTCGGTCCATAGGGGTCGCAAAGCTCAACCACCTGGCCCCCGTACGAGCCGAAACTGCCTCTCACCGTCTCTGGGTCCACGCGGTCGTGCGGTAGCGAGTCTCCTCGTAGCACGTAGCAATCTGGTCGATGAGTCGCTCTTCTGCGAGGTGGAGTTCACGAGCCTCCAGACCAAGGGCATTGAGAATCGTCGGGCCAAGGAGTGATTTCAGATCCATCCCTAGGGGGTTGGAGACCAGGTCTTCAATGCCCATCAACTCCGGGGTCGTTACAGACCGCCGCAGCCGAATCGATCCGTGCTGGAGGACCGCTCCATTTCGACGTCGCTGAGCGCTACCGACAACCTTGTGGCCGTCGATCAGGAGATCGTCGTCGTCCTGGTCGAGAAAGCAGAGCAAAGGTTTGGGGCCGAGGCTGGGGAGCATGGGGAGATCCGCGCGCCGAATGGCTGGAACTGTCATCGCCTGGAGGGTGCTCACGATGGCGGAATGGACGCCTCGATACAGCCTGGAACTTGGCCGGGATAGGGGATGGCTGTCGGGGACCACGATCGCATATGTGACTTCAAACGCGTCATGCCACAAGGCACCCCCCCCCGTAGGGCGGCGGACGATCGGGACGGAACGGAACCGAGGCTCGTCCAGGGCCTCCTGATAGCGCTGGAAGTAACCGAGGCTCAGGGTTGGTTCGGACCAAGAATAGGTCCGAAAGAGTGCGGGGAGACTCCCCGAGGCGACCATGTCGAGCATGGCCTCGTCGAGTGCCATTTGTCGCGCTCCGTCACTGAGGATCGTTGACAGAGCACAACAGGTCAGAGACATAGAAAGCTTCCCCACACAGCGGGTCTTCGAATGCGGGAAGATCTCCAGATTCTTAAGCGGTTGGTGGAACCCACTTGAGGATCGGTATCTTCGCTGCTTTGACCTCGTCCGGTCGGCTGATTGGTGTGCCGCTTGGTGCGTCGTGGAGGATCTGCGGGTCTTCAGCCGCGATCTTGAGCAGGACCGCCGCGAAGGCTTCGAGCGTCTCCCGACTCTCGGTCTCCGTCGGCTCAATCATCAGGGCTTCTGGAACGATCAAAGGAAAATACACCGTTGGCGCGTGGTAGCCATAGTCGAGGAGCCGCTTGCCGATATCCATTGCCCGAACGCCACGCTCTCGAGCCATTCCGCGTGCGCTCGCGACGAACTCGTGCATGCAGCGATCACCATGCGGGACGGGATAGACATGCCTTACCAAAGACATGAGGTAATTTGCATTCAACACCGCGTGCTGGGAAACTGCCTTGAGGCCATCAGGTCCTTGGCTGCGGATGTAACAGTAGGCGCGGTACAAGACACCGGTGTTGCCGAAGTAGGCCCGAACTCGACCGATCGACTTGGGCATGTCGTGGGTCAAGAAATAGGTCCCATCGTCACGTTTTCCGACCATCGGCGAAGGAAGATAAGGGGCGAGGAAGTCCCGCACGGCGATAGGCCCGGCCCCTGGACCACCTCCACCATGGGGCCCGGAAAAGGTCTTGTGAGGATTGTAGTGCATGAGATCGGCACCCATGTCGCCCGGTCGCACAGCCCCGAGAATGGCGTTCATATTTGCGCCATCAAGGTAAAGCAACGCCCCTCGCGCATGGAGAGCGTCGGCGATCGTTTTGATCTGGGGATCGAACAATCCAACGGTGTTCGGATTGGTGATCATGAACACAGCCGTTTCATCGTCGAGCTTGGCATGGAAGTCGGCGAGATCGACAAGTCCCTGCGCATTGCTCTTGATCGTGACTGCCTCAAAGCCGACCAGGTGTGCCGAAGCCGGATTCGTGCCGTGGGCGCTATCGGGCACGAGGACCTTAGTTCGCTTCTCCCCTTTGTCGCGGAAGTAAGCTGCGGCGACCATCAGAGCCGTCAGTTCACCTTGAGCCCCTGCAGCGGGTTGGAGGCTCACGGCGTCGAGCCCCGCGATCTCGGCAAGGTCGTGTTGGACCTCGTATAAGAGCTGAAGCAAACCTTGGAGCGTTGACTCATCCTGGTAAGGATGCTGCATGAAGAACCCAGGCAAGCCCGCAAGCCGCTCGTTTCGCTTGGGATTGTACTTCATCGTACAGGAGCCAAGCGGATAGAAATTCGAGTCAATCGACATGTTGAGCGCAGACAGATTTGTGAAGTGGCGCACGATGTCAAGCTCACCTAGCTCAGGCAACGGGGGGCAAGCCTCAGCCAGGTGCTCGCTGGGGATCATCGACTCGATCGGTTCAAAGGGCACGTCGCAACCGGGAAGGATCGCAGTTGAACGGCCAGGTCGACTTGTCTCAAAAATCAAGGAAGGTGGGGTCAGTTTGTACATGGGGCATCCGTCGAAAGTGAGAAGGAGCCGGCCCAAACTCCTACCTGGTCAGTCAAGGCCGCTGCGTGTTCGGTGAGTATCCGGAGGTCGACCCGATCGACCGCGATCAGACGGCTTTCAAGGCTTTCCGGTATGCCTCAGCGAGCCCATCAATCTCGACCTTGGTACGCTTCTCGGTCACAGCCACGAGGATGCAATCCGCAAGTTCAGGGTACCAACGCCCCAAAGAGATTCCGCCGTGGAAGCCGAGTCTGCCGACCTCAGCCAGAACCTTGACCGGATCTTTAATGCACTTCACAACGAATTCTTTGAAGAATGGACCGTCGAACGGAACCGTCAGGCCATGCACCTGGCCAAGAACCTCGGCAGCGTAATGCGCCTTGCGAGTCGAAAGCTCAGCGACTTCCCGAAGCCCGGAAGGGCCCATCGCCGCGAGATAGATCGTGGCCCGTAATGCGAGTAGGCCTTGATTCGTGCAGATATTCGAAGTCGCCTTGTCGCGGCGGATATGTTGCTCACGCGTCTGCAAGGTGAGAACCCAACAGCGTCGCCCTTGCTTGTCGGTCGTCTGACCCACGATCCGGCCCGGCATTTTGCGGACGAACTCCTCGCGACATGCGAGAATTCCCAAGTAGGGACCGCCATACTGGAGCGGGTTGCCGAGGCACTGCCCTTCGCCCACAACGATATCTGCGCCATAGGTGTCGGGTCGGCGGAGCAGGCCTAGGCTGATCGGATCGACACTGACGATGGCGAGCGCCCCTTTGGCGTGAGCAGCATCAACCAAAGGTTCAATCTCTTCGAGATTTCCGAAGAAGTTGGGGTATTGGAGCACGACTGCCGAGGTCTCGTCGTTGATCGCAGCCTTCAGCTCTGCAACTTCGATCCGACCGTTCCGAGCAGGCACCACGACGAGTTCGGGCTCGAGGTTGGCCAGAAAGGTCTTGAGGATTTGCTGGTGTTCGGGGTGGATGGAACCTGCCACCACAACCCTACCGAGTTTGCGCGTGACTGTGATCGCCATCAGAACGGCTTCGGCGACGGCGCTCCCGCCGTCATAGAGGCTTGCGTTCGAGACATCCATGCCGGTCAACTGCGTGATCAGCGTCTGGTACTCGAAGGTTGCCTGGAGGGTTCCCTGGCTAGCTTCGGCCTGATACGGAGTATAGGCAGTGTAAAACTCGCCACGAGCGCTGAGGTTATCGACCACGGCGGGGATGAAGTGGTCGTAGGCACCGCCACCAAGGAAGCAGGGGCGAAGATCGGCCCCGTGATTCTTGGCCATCAACGACGTAAGATGGCTTGTGAGTTCCAGTTCCGACATCGCTTCTGCGATGTCAAGTGGCTGAGTCAGGCGGTAATCGGCGGGGATGACGTCGAAGAGTTGGTCAAGAGAGTCGAGTCCGATGGCGTCGAGCATGACGCGGACATCGTCCGCCGTGTTGGCGATATAAGCCATATTCAAAAGAGTCCGAGAAGGGACGTGGGCGGAACATGATGAGAGACGGGACGGATGAGTTCTGCCCATTGCTGGATCTAAGAAATCAGTGCGCCTCGTCAGCGACTTTTGCCGAATAGTCCGCAAAACTAAGCAAGCCAGCGACGTCAGCCTGGTTGTCGAGCTTGACCTTGATCAGCCAACCCTTGACGTAGGGATCTTCAGCCAAGATCTGGACGTCCGCTGCCACTGCGGCATTCACGTCGACAACCTCGCCGCCTACTGGAGAGTATAGGTCGCTGACGGCCTTGACGCTCTCGACTTCACCGAAACTCTTGCCAGACTTGACTTTGGAGCCGATCTTTGGAAGTTCGATCACGATCAGGTCGGTGAGTTGGTCTACGGCAAACTTGCTGATGCCGATGGTCGCAATATCTCCCTCGACGTGGACCCATTCGTGGGTTGGGGCGTAGTGCAAAGTCTTCGGGTCCATGATGGGACGGGCTCCAGAATCGAGTCAGATCGAGATGAGTCATGCAATGGCGGGACGGCGATAAAACGGTAGCGGAACGACGGTGGCGGGTATCTCAGTGCCTCGGACGTCCACGGTCAGATTTGTACCAACTTGATGGGCCGACTTGGTCACGATCGCCATCGCCAAAGTCTCACCCAAGGTTGGAGCGAACGTGCCCGAAGTCACAACCCCGACGGGTTTTCCATCGAGTTTGACCTCGCAGCCTTGGCGAGCGATTCGCTTGCTATTGAGGCGAAGACCCACGCGTGTTTTGGTTGTGTCATCTTTGGCGATCCGGAGGGCATCTCTGCCGACGAAGTGCCCCTTCTTGAGTTTAATGGCCCAACCGAGTCCAGCCGAGTAAGGATCGACGGTCTCGTCCATCTCGTGACCATAGAGGGGCATGCCGGCCTCGAAACGAAGCGTGTCTCGAGCTCCCAGGCCACACGGCTTGATTCCCCACGAGTGGCCGGAGCTCAACAACGCGTTCCAAAGCGCGTCTGCCCCATCGGACGGGACGATCAACTCAACGCCGTCCTCACCGGTGTAACCGGTACGGCTGACAAGTCCAGGTTGTCCTAAAATCGTGCAGGCCGTGGCGTAGTAATAGCTGATGTCACCTAGGTTTATGTCAACGATTGCCTGAGCCGTTGCGAGGGCACGAGGACCTTGAACCGCGATCATCGCTGTCGTGGGCGTAAGGTCGTTCACCATTGCATCGAACTTGTGGCGGTGAACTTCAAGTTGGGCGATCACCTTGAGCCGATTCGAGGCGTTACAGACCATCGAATAGGAATCACCGGTCCGGTAGACCAGGATGTCGTCGATCACGCCGCCGTCATCGTTGACCATCAAGCTGTACTGGATCTGGCCCGGAACGAGCTTGGCGACATGGTTTGTCGTGACGTGCTCAAGCCAGTCGAGAGCACCATCGCCAGAAAACGAGAGTCGGCCCATGTGACCGATGTCGAAAAGGCCGACCGAGTTACGTACGGTATTGTGCTCGTCCACGATCGTCGTGTATTGCACCGGCATCGCCCAGCCGCCGAACTCTACAATCCGCCCACCATGAGCCTTATGCCAATCAAACAAGCTGGTTTGAAGCGGCGGGGCACCATGCGTGGTCATTAGGGGCAGGTCCAGTAAGACGGGAGTCCAGAACGTACGCTCCAACACTCATACAGTTTAGCCGGGAGCCTAGTGGGCGACAATCATTACCGTCGGGAGATTTACCCCGTGCGATCGGATAATGGTTGCGTTAGAATCTCTGACGCTTCAACGGCCTGTGACTCGACGCTCAAGTCGGACCGCAATCGGGCCGTTTCCTTGTAGGAATTTCCCCCGCCCCATGGGTCCCGTCGAGTTCCTGACGATCGCTGGTCTTGTCTTTATTAACGGCTTCTTCGTCGCCGCCGAGTTCGCGTTAGTCAAGGTTCGCACTAGCCAGATCGACCAACTTGTCGAAGAAGGTAACTGGGCCGCGAAGCTGACCAGTCGAGCGCTAGACCGACTCGATTCTTATCTCTCCGCCTCGCAGCTAGGGATCACGGTCGCGAGTTTGGCTCTGGGATACGCGATCGAAAAAGTGGTGGAGCCAATCGGCCACCTGCTGGTTAAGGTCGGACTCCCCGACCAAGGTTGGACCGTCTGGGGCTTTGCGATCCCGATTGCATCGGTGATCGCTTTCTCGATCGTCACATTTTTGCACATGGCCCTGGGCGAGCAAGCTCCTAAGAGCCTGGCGATTCGATCGCCCAAAGCGATCGCTCTCTGGACCGCTCCGGTCTTGATCGCGTTCTTCTACATTTTTTGGCCGTTGATCTGGTTGCTGAACTCGGCGAGCAACCTGACCCTCAGACTCATGGGGTTGGGAAAGATCGATCACGCCGAGCTGACCCACACGGAAGAAGAACTCAAGCATATCGTGGCCGAGAGTGTCCTGGGGGGGCACTTGTCGCGCAACGAACGTATGATGATTGAGAATGTGTTGAATCTCGAAGAGAAGACCGCCAGGCGGATCATGGTTCCCAGGCCCGATATCGTGTATCTGAGTCTTTCGCGGCCGTTGGAAGATAATCTCCGGATCGCTCGTCAAGCGGGCCACACGCGGTATCCACTCTGCGAAGATGATCTCACGACAGTCCTCGGAATGATTCACGTCAAAGACTTGTTCCGCAACGGAGTCTCCGCGACCAGTCGCCCTGACCTGAGACGGATGTCGCGGAAGGTCCCCTTCTTGCCCGAAACCCTTCGCCTTGATCAGTTGCTCGGCGAGTTTCAGCGCAACCAAGTCCACCTCGCCATGGTTCTCGATGAGTACGGCAGTGTGGTCGGTATGGTCAGCCTGGAGAACGTCTTGGAAGAACTGGTCGGCCAAATTCAGGATGAGTTCGATCGCGAGATGCCTCAAGTCGAGCCTCAAGCGGACGGCAGTTTTGAGATGGATGCCAGCGTTCCCCTGGATGTCTTTGCCGACGCCTGTGGAATCGAACCCCCTGAGACCGACGCGGAAACTGTGGGTGGGCTGATCCTTGACCTCCTAGGTCGACTTGCCCGTGAAGGCGACTCAGTCAAAGTCGAGGGGTACAAGCTGACGGTGATCAAAGCGGACCCAACGCGGATTCGACGTGTCAAGGTCGAACGAGTCCTTCCCATCGCCACCGGTTGATTGACGCAGAACGACCGACATGACATGGTCGATGCATCTCAAGTGAACAGGTTGACCCTGTCGCAACTCCATTCAGAATCCGGCATGTTGTTCAACACGACGCCGAAATCTGAGGACAACCTCGGGTTGCAAAAACCATGAACCTCGGCGGATACGAACTTCTCGAGCAGCTCGGCACAGCCTCGTTCGGGGTTCGCTACCGAGGTTTGAATCCACTCGATCGCGCGGACGTCGAAGTGATCAACTTGACGATCTCTCGGAGTGATGAGGTTCGATGGATTCGTCTCGCCAAGCGACTACGGACTGCCCGACTGGTCATAGGGCCAATGTCTCGTCAGATTCTTGCGCTGGAACTTGATCACGAACCACCGTTCCTGGTTTTGGAGAATGTGAGTGGTCCGACGCTCGGGACTACACCTCGCCCGGGGACAGACGGGGTCATCAATCTGATCACCTTGCTTGCCGAGGGGCTCCTGGCGGGGCATCGCGTTGGCCTCGCTCATGGGGGCTTTTCGCTCAGTTCGGTTCAGGCGCGTGCGGATACGACCTGGGCACTCGACTGGACCGCGTTCGACAACGACTCTGACAGCGCTGATGATATTCGCGCACTTGGGTTGATCCTCTATGAGAGATTGACCGCCGAATCAACCTTGGAGCCGGATTGGTCGAAGTTGGAAGCGCCCTGGCTGGGCGATCTCGGGCGCTCGATGACCGCGACGAATCCCTCCACACGCCCGACGGCTCGGGAGCTGATACTCCGGTTGAGCGAACTCCATCAATCGGTCGTGGCAACCGGTGCCTTTCAGGTTGCTGGGCCAACCGGGCTGACAGTCGAGGGATTGGAGATCGGGTTGGGTTTGTCTGAGAGCCTGATGGGAGCGCTGGATCGAATCGGGGTGCCTTCTTCGGCTGCATCTGTTGAAGGGCGCGAGCAGCTCGGTCGGTTTCTGCTCAGGAACAAGCTAGGCCAGGGGGGAATGGGGGCGGTCTATCGAGCGATCGATCAGGCGGACGGCTCGACAGTTGCCATCAAGATCTTGAGCCCAAGCTGGGCGGAACGTCCCCAGGCTCTTGCCCGCTTCATGAAGGAAGCCCGAATGCTGGCGTTGGTGAATAATCCTTACGTCACCGGTTTTGTCGAAGTGAATGAAGATGAAGGGATTCACTATCTGGCGCTTGAGTTTGTCGATGGAACGAATCTGGGCGAGCTCCTTATCGATGAACATCATTTGGATGAATTCTCTGCCCTGACGATCATGGCCGATGTCGCTCGGGGCCTGGCCCCAGCGCACGAACGGGGAATCGTTCACCGGGATATCAAACCGGCAAATATCTTGATCCAGACCGATTCCCGAGGCTCAAGACGGGGCAAAGTCACCGACTTCGGTCTGGCGCGACATGTCGATCAATCGGACTCGCTCCAGATGACTCATGCGGGAACCGTGCTCGGGACACCGATTTATATGGCACCAGAACAGTGCCTGGGTCGAGAGCCGATCGATGCCCGTGTCGACATTTATGCGATGGGTGCAACATTGTTCCACCTCCTTGCCGGACGGCCTCCGTTTCTGGCAGAGACCCCAATGGGTCTGATGAACGCACATCAGAATGAGTCTCCCATTGGATTGAGGATGCTTGTCCCCGAACTCAGCGATGGCATCGCCCAGGTCGTCGCCAAGAGTTTGTCGAAGTTGCCCGAGGCCCGATACGCCGATGCGAGCGAGTTGCTGGACGATCTTGAACGGCTACTCCGGGGTGAGCCCACCGGAATCGCGGTGCATCCCAAGCTCCCTACGGATCGCGATGTGATCGCATTTAATTTTCAATGGGATCTGGAATCGACACCCAGGCAACTCTGGCCACATGTGTCGAACACCGAACGCCTGAACCGTGCCGCGAGCTTCTCGGCGGTGAAGTATCGGACGGAGCAGAAAGCGGAAGGGGGCTCAAATCGCTTCGGTGCAATCAGGGCTAAGGGGATCCTGCTCGCCTGGCAAGAGAACCCCTTCGAGTGGATCGAAGCGAAGAAGATGGGGGTCCTCCGCGAATATTCCAGCGGTCCGTTCAAATGGCTGGCCAGCATGGTCGAGCTCGAGGCCAAGCCTGGCGGTGGCACGATCCTGACTCACCGATTTCGGGTCTGCCCCACGGGTCTACTGGGTCGGACAGTCGCGCATTTGGAGATCGGCAGGAACACCAAGAAGGCCTTGGACGGAATTTATCGACGGATCGATGCGGCAATGGCTGGAAAGCTCGGCGATCAAGCACTTGTCGATCCGTTTGAGGCACCTCCAGAACTCTCTCGAGATCGAAAGGCACGGCTTGAGCGTTTGCTCGATACATTGGTGGAGCGGGGAATTGAGTCCGAGACTGTTGAGACTCTGGGGATGTTCCTAACCCAAGCCCCGGCCCAGGAGGTGTCGAGAATTCGACCATTGGCGCTCGCTCGGAGGTTGAAACTGCCTGCCGACCAGGTCGTCGCTGCCTGTCTGTACGGAGCGGTTGAAGGGGGGCTGATGCTGCTTTGGGACTTACTTTGCCCGGTTTGCCGAGTCCCTTCGCAGGTCCTCGATACCCTCAAAGCACTCCGCGATCATGGCCATTGTGAAGCGTGCGCCCTCGACTTCGACCTCGACTTCTCGAATTCGGTCGAACTGATTTTTCGGGTCCATCCCGAGCTTCGAGAGACCGACTTGGCCCTGTATTGCATCGGTGGTCCCGCTCACATGCCGCACGTCGCTGCGCAGGCCAGAGTGGCTCCCGGCGAGCGGTTGGTCCTGGACTTAGCGCTAGGTGAAGGCCAATATCGGCTCCGAGGCCCTCAATTTGCCTGGAGCCTCGATCTTCGGGTCGAGCCGATCGCCACCGCCACACGCCGACTCGAAATTGATCTCGGCCGAGGACCAGACGATCACCTGCCACGGACTCTCCGATCGAGCGGTCAAGTGATCACATTATGTAACACGACACCTCAGGAACTCTTGGTTCGTGTAGAGCGAATCGCTGCTCGTGACGATGCCCTTACTGCCGGAAGGGCATCGGCGATGGCGTTATTTCGCGAGCTCTTTCCCGGCGAAATTCTCAGTCCGGGCCAGCTCGTGAACCTTGCAAAGGTGACCTTGCTGGTCACCGAGTTAGAGTCCCAAGAAGACATCTATACAAAACTAGGCGATGCCCAGGCGTTTGCGCTGGTCCATGAACACTTCCGAGTCCTTGAGGGAATCTTGCGACGTGAAGGGGGGACGCTTGTCAAAACGGTCCACGAAGGAGTGGTCGCAGCGTTCTCTGAACCTCTCTCCGCCGTCCGAGCCGCCCTGGCTCTCGGCCAGGGACTTGCGGAGCACCCGGCGACCTGCGGACTGGCGTTGAAGGTTGGGGTTCATCATGGTCCTGCGATGGTCGCGACCTTCAACGACCACCTCGACTACTTCGGATCGACGGTCCGGATTGCTGCGAGTCTACCGGCTCTCGCTTCGGGCGCGGAGATTATCCTTACGCCCTCCGTGGCGAGAGATCCAGAGGTGGCGAGGCTCCTCCAAGAACGAAGAATCAGAGCGCCGATTGAGGCGACGAGCCTCCCGGGGCTTGCCGAAGGCTTTGTCCACCGGCTCAGCGAGGGCCAACCTCGGTAACCGAGGTGATGATGCGTAAGGCTGCGAGGGTGTGGTATCAATGCAACACAGCGGTTCGATCGCTTGTCTTTTGGGTGGCCGACCCGTAGCATAAATCGCCACTTCCAAGGAATCACAGCCCCACGGTCGGGGAGGGATCGCGCCCCGACACGATGGAGCAGTCCGACCATGCGGCTTATGCCAGTTTCACACGTCGGTCTACTTCTTACGTCTCTAACTCTCATGTACGGCCAGACCGCATCGGCCGTCATTCTTCGCGATTCAGCCACCCGGAACACGTCTGCACCAACCGGAATTCTTGCAGGAAGTGGCTGGCAATTCGAAGGGCAGTGGGTTGGTTTCACGGGCACGCCAATTAGTCCCAATTACTTTGTGACCGCTGCCCATGTGGGGGGATCGGTTGGCGATCTCTTCTCGTACAACGGCCAAAGCTACACCACGATCGGTGTCTCGGGAGACGCCGGGAGTGACCTTGCGGTCTGGCAGGTTCGTGAAACCTTCAGTACCTATGCACCACTCTACACCGGTTCGAACGAGACCAATAAGCAGGCCGTGATCTTTGGTCGCGGTACCCCACGCGGAAATGAAGTCCATATTCCCGAAGGAGATACGTCGACAACCAGCTTAAGAGGTTGGGGTTGGGGTCTGTACGACGGCGTTCCCTCATGGGGAGAGAACAAGGTCGCGAGCATCGCAACAGGTTCCGGGGGAAATGGCCCCCGGGGCGACTTCTTGGTGTTACCCTTCTCGACCACAGGCGCAGGTGCATCCAGCCTCTCGTTGGGCGATTCGGGTGGCGGGACATTCATTAATGATGGGGGTGTCTGGAAGCTGGCAGGGGTCAATTACGGAGTAGATGGACCCTATTCCTACACTGCTGGTGGGAATTACTTTAACGGCGCGATCTTCGACAAACGCGGCCTGTTTGAGGGGGGGCCGGGTTCGACCAATGGCGTTCCCAACTACATTGCTTACCCAAATAGTGGACCCCCCGTGGAAAGTGACTCGTACGCCACGAGGATTTCGACCCGCTTGGCGTGGATCAACTCGGCCACGAATGGCCAGGTGGTCCCCGAGCCGGGGGCGTGGCTCTTACTGACAGTTGGTCTAAGTCTGGTCCTTGGCACTCGACTCAAACAGAGAAGAACGCGACGAGCCGTGACCTGAGTGGAGGTCACGGCTCGGTGAGAACAGGTCTGATTCCACTGAACTAATGAGCGGATCTCACCAGTAGATCCACTGGTAGGCTGGGTCCATGAGTTGGAACTCGCGTTCGTTGATGTTCTTCTCATCCCCCCGACGGCGGAAATCGATGCGAAGCGTTTTGTGCTTCGTCGTCGTTTTGCCTTCCTCAGCGGCTGGGACCTCGAAGGAATTGTTCGAGAGACCCCGGACATAGATGCTGAACTGATCGGCTTTTGGGTCGAAGATGTCCCAAACGGCAACGCCAAAGACGGCTTGATCGATCCCCTTTTGGTCGCTGACAGGAATCATCCCCGCGACATCGACCGCCCCGAGCAGTGTGGTCGTCTGATCTTCGCGAGCTTGGATCACAGGGATCGCGCTCGGAATCACGTTGTCTTCGAACCGTTTGCCAGTTTCGGGCACAACCAACGTGAATTGGGGCAGGAAGAGGCGAGGCTTGCCAGTCCGATTCACGACCTGATAGTAGAGGTAGACGACTGAACGTCGCCCTTTGCCCGGTGTTTCGATCTGGATCAAGCGCAACGACTTGAACGCGAAATCGAGAACCCAGACCCCTTCTTTGAGCCGACCAGAGGCGACCGCTGACCCTCCAGAGTCGTCACTCAGTGGTTCGCCCGCCTGGAACTCTCCTTTCACTTTGCCCAAGGTGAGAGTCCCATTCGTGCCGTTATCGTCCTTGCCAATGATCAGCGCGACCGCTTTGCTCGTCTCACCAGTGAGGACCTTGCCAACGGTGAAATCCGCAGTCTTGCTCGCATAGTCGAGCTGAGGGGCCTTGTCGGTAGGGAGAAGACTCGTGTCAACCCAGCGTTCATTTACCTTCGCAACGGATCGATTGCCTGGGTCGGTGTAACCGTTGACCGTTCGACGGATCGGTCGGGTCTTCAAGACATTGTCGAGTGTTGCCGGGACGATGGGCTCAGGCGAGGGAAGGGGGGCCACCGCCGGAGCTTGGCCGCCGGGTGCTTCAGGTTGGGCGTGACTTGTCGATACCGTGGGGAGGCAGGCCAGAGCCAGCCAAACCGACATCATCCTGATTGAATCAATACGCACGGCACGAACTCCCGCGTCTAGGAAATGACGGAGGGCAGGGTGGAAGGGTGCGGTCGCAAGTGAGTGAAGACTCAGAAGATACCCTAATCTAACAGGTTTCCCCGGTTTCGGTCAAGAAAAGTCCACGCGACCGTTGAGGTGGGGGTCAGACTGGTCATTTTCGCAGACTTTGGCCAGTTCCACCCATCCCTAAATTCGCATGCAATTCCCATCTTGTTGCTCGCCCAAAGGCGTGAGAAATTCTGCGCTATTGATTGGAGAATGATGATATTCAGCCACATTTTATCGTTCGAACAGCAATTGGTGTTGATTCGTACGTGCAACTTCGGTTCCAATGGAGTTTAGAGAGCGTGCATCCATTGGCGGCTTTTTGGCTGAGTCCATTGGATTGTACGAATTACCAACCAGGCTAACCTCGAGGAGTCTCTTGTGAACATCCGATCAATGACTTTGAAAGTTCGTGGACTAGCACCCCTCGCAATGGTCCTCTTCGGCTTAGGCCAAGGTGTGTCCTCCGCCGACACCCTGGTTGTCAATCCGGTGGCACCAATCGCTTCAACACAGACGGATTGGAACTCCCAACTGGTGTTCTCGAAGTTCAATGTTGCCGGCGCGACTCTGCTCTCGGTTGAGATCAAGACTTCGGCGGGCTTCGATACGGTCCTCACCATCCACAACGGCAGCCCAGACACAGGTTCAACCGGTACCGCACGGACAGAAGTCATTGTCACCCTGACAGATCCAGGTGGTTTCATCCCGGCTCCAGGCCAGCAAATCGACACCATCTTCCCATCACCAGCCTACACCTACACACTCGCTGCTGGTCAGTCGATCATCTCTCCCCACCTTTTCGGGAACGGGTCCTCCGACCAGACCTATGTTGCCTCAGTGCTGCTCGCTGAATTTACTGGCGTTGGAACAATCACCCTGAACGTCGGGACTTTCACTCAGACCGTTCTGTCCAACACTGGCGGAAACACCGCCGCGAGTCAGTCAACCTTCGCTTCCGCAAACGGGCAGGTGATTTACACCTTCTCCACCGGAGTGCCGGAACCCGGTTCGGTCGTGCTCATGGGCATTGGTGGACTGGTCTTCGGAGCGTTTGCCATCCGTGGTCGTCGGAAGGTCTAAACTTCGCCTGATCAGCGGGCGTTTGTCTAGAACCCAATGTAGACGAAACTCTGATCCTTTGAGCTCCCCCTTTGCGGCGGGAGTTCGACTGGGCCAGGGTTTCCTGCTGCGCGGCTTGCATCGCAGACTTTCGGAAATTGATCGGAATCCCTGTAGAGTCTTTGCAACCGTCGGACTCTCTGCAACAATCCAGCCTGATCGGGTGGCTACTTCTCCGGAGGCGGATGATGCTTGTCTTGATGGCTCTCTTGATGTTCCCACAGGTTGGATCTGCAAGTCTTCTGGAGCGAGAGCCCTCGGGGTGGGTTGACCTCCTCTCCGAGGCCGGTCCCAGCCTCAAGGGTTGGACGAGAGGAGCAATCCCACCGACCGCCAAGCTCAAACCTGAGAATCAATGGTCAATTGATCCTTCGACTGGTTACCTCGTCTGTCAGGGAGATCAAGGACACGACTGGTTGCGGTACGACACCGAGTTCTCCGACTTCGTCTACCACGTCGAGTGGCGATTCACAGTGGTTGAGGGGAAGAAGGGCTATAACTCGGGGATCTATGTGCGCAATAATGCAGATGCGACAATATGGCATCAAGCACAGACCGGGGACGGGTCGGGTGGATTTCTGTTCGGCGATACCCGTGTCGACGGGAAGCCGCAACGCGTCAACTTGTCGAAAGAAGTCGTGGAGAAGCGAGTCAAGCCAGCCGGCGAGTGGAACATCTTCGAAGTCTCATGCAAAGGCAAAGAGGTAACCCTTTGGGTCAACGGTGGAGTGACCAACGTCTGGAAGACTTGCGAGGTTCCCAAAGGGCATGTGGGGCTTGAGGCGGAAGGATACCGGATTGAGTTTCGCAACGTAAAAGTGAAACCGCTCTGATCTGAAAGTCGTCGTCAAAGTCGCTAGGATGGCTCTTTTTCGTGAGACAGTATGGTCCAGACGACTGAGACCCCCCGTCCGACTGGCCATTTGGATTTGGAACGGGTGTTCCGTTCCACATCATGGTGGCACCCAGTGCGAGTACCAAAAGAGTTGGTCATCGCAACAGAAGCTGGATCGGCAGTCTCGACTCAAGGCAGTTTAATATCGGGTTACGCTTAGATCGACGCTCGAATAGGCATCAATTCCGCCGTCTAGATTCACGATGTTCGGTATACCTCGGGCGGCGAGCCATCGAGCAACGGTCATCGATCGAACTCCGTGATGGCAGTAAATCACGAGTGGGCTGGTGTTGGCCAGTTCGGCCAACTCGGCGAGCCTTGAGGGGATCTCTCCCATCGGGATGTGCAAGTCGGTGGAATCGGTCGGAATCCGATTGATCGCTCGCTCAAAGTCCTCGCGAATGTCGATCAGGACCAGACCCTCTCCGGCTGTGAGTCGAACCTGAAGCTCTGAAGGGGTAACGTGGGTGATCTGGGTCATTTGAGATCTCTGGAGCCTTACGCAATCCTTACAATAGGTCGATTTTACCAGATTTTATGTGTCACAATTTCAAAGTCTCAGTAAGAAAAATCGAAAATCCGGAAGATTTTCTCAAGTTTCTGACTTGAGTCGACCGACGCGGGTACTCATTTCGGACTTTGGCGCAGGACCTGCATTAGACCCTTTCACGACGGTTCGAGCTACCTCCCATTCGAGTTTTCACCCCACCTGTTCGTACGACGGCCCGCAGGATGTTGGCCGTTCCGATCGATTTCCACCCAATGCCCAAGGAAGGTGCATCCATGGCGTGGTCCAACTTTCACTTCGATGGTGTTCTTGAGTGTGTCGTGATGTTGTTTCAGGTCCTCGGGGTTTCGGCCCTGGCTCTGACTCGACTTACGGCGGGAACCCGGCTCTCCGATTACGGTCGGGCCCTCTTCATCGTTTCGCTGGTTGGACTTGGTGTTTCGGGCGCACTCTGCGGCGGCCAGGATTCCGAGTTTGCACTCTTTGCGGGTGCAACGATGACATTGCTTCTGATCGGTATCACCATGGGGAGCGGCCAAGCCTCTACGGCTTACCCGATGTTGCCGACACGAGTGACGGCACCTGAGCCGAACCTTGCAGCCTGAGAACAGTCTCTGATCGTTATAATCGACGAATTCGTCTACGGGGCCGTTTGGCCCCGTTTTTTCGTTTCGAAGCGGGTGATCCTGTCGGTTGACGACGCTTTGAAACGCCGATCGCGACTCCATATCGACACATCCGGCGTGACCCCACCTCGCCTTGCAAGGATGGGCCGAGATCGATCATGGCAGGCTCGTTTTTACTCGATTCTTCAGACGGGTGATTCCTCGAATGACATGGGATCGAGACTAGACCCGAACGGAGCTTCCCGCTCGCCGTTCTCTGTAGAAGAGGGTCGATCACGAGGCGGGAGAAGGACGAAAACATGCCGATGATGAAACGGATTTCGACGGCGATGGGCCTGCTAATCCTGAGCGCTGTTCCGGCCCTCGGCCAGGCACCGGCCCCGAGCCGAAACCAGATGACGGCCGACGCGGTCGCCACTTCGCTCGGTTCGAGCAAAGCGCTTTCGGGCTATCGCATCGAAATTGAAGTGCGTGATGGACTGGTCACCTTGACCGGTGCCGTGGCGAGCCCAGCCCAGAAGACCGAGGCTCTCGATCGTGCTCGTCAGGTTGGCGGCGTGACCGGAGTCGCTGATGGTCTGACCCTGGTCCGTGACGCTCGCGTCCGCCCAGCCCAGTACCAGCCCCAACAGGTTGCCATGCATGGCGGCCGTCGTGCCCCAATGGCGGGTGCCTATGACGGTGGAATGAACACCGGTGCACCGATCGTCAGTGACGGCTCCTCAATGGGTGGACCCATGCCCGAGGGTCCGGCTGGAATGGCCGGTGCGACCCAAGCGACCAACCCCGGCATGCCTAATTATGCATGGCCCAGCTACGCCCCTTACCCCAACGCGTCCGCCGTTGGTTATCCCACGGCGTACCCCTGGCAGGCATGGCCGAACATCGGACCAGTTCACCCCTACCCAGAAGTTCCGCTCGACTGGCGTGCGGTAACCCTCCGGTGGGACGATGGTATCTGGTGGCTCGACTTCAAGAAGAATTACACCCGTCCGTTCTTCACTCCGTACCCCTTCGGTATCTTTGCATACTGAGTGGTCCTAAAGTGATCGTCAGCCGAGTTGAAGTCCGGGGCCGGGTGGATTCGATCCACTCGGCCTTCGGCATTTCGAATAGGTGATCGCTATTATTTCATGGGATCCGAGGGGTTGTTCGCGGCGGCCAGGCGGTAGTAATTGGCCAAACCCATGTTCCCCTTCCTTGTGTGGTAATCGACGAGAAGCCGGCAAGTTGGACCGTGCCCCGGCTTCTGCTTAAGGATGAGTTGCGTCCACTCGAGCCCTTCCTTCTCGTGGCCATGTTCGATCAACCACTTCGCGGCCTCACCGCGGAGATCAGCGTCATCAGGACGGTTCACCAGGGCTTTGCGGAGATCATCGATTCGAGTCTGTTCGCCCTGGAGTCGCTCCGCGACCGCCGATTCCTCATTTGCCAGGGCTTCGTTGCCCGCCAGCTTGAGCGCACGTGAGTACTTATATCGGACCTCAGCGTCAAAGGGCAGGGCATCGACCGCGTTCTTGAGACGTTGGCTCGCGAGTTCGAATCGCCCATTTCGGAGATCGATCAGGCCAAGTTCACTGAGCGCCACCGCGTCATTAGGGTCGATTTCCAGAGCACCTTTGAACGCGCCCGAGGCGGCATTGAGGTCTCCCCGCAAAAGGGCAACCTGGCCTGCACCAAGCAGTCCTTCAAGACTTCTTGGGTTCCGTTCCAGATATGCAGAGAACTCAACGTCAGCCTCGTCGATCTGACGTGTTTTCAGGAGGAGGTTCGCCAACCCGATTCGAGCGGTGTCGAGACTCGGATCGCGCTGGAGCGCTGCCCGATAGTTGCGAACGAGTACGGGAGCGTCGACTCCCATCCGCTCGTCAATGTCGTTTCGGAACATGTAGGGACGAGCGTCGTCGGGAGAAGCTTCGATCCAGCGGTCGATCGCTTGCGAGGCCTCGGCTAACCGGAACGTACTGAGATAGATTCGAGCCAGCCCTTCGGCGATTTCGGCTCTCGGTTCCGAGCCGTCTTGCCACGCCACGCTTAGGATGGGCTCGGCCTGATCAAAGATCCCACCACGCGTTTGAATCACGGCTCGGAGGATCAAAACCTCGCGTTCGGGGTATCCGCTCTCGATCGCCTTGCGGAGTAAGTCCATAGCTTCGGCGGGATGTTCGAGGAGGATCTGGAGTCGCGCTTCATAGTATTCGAGTTCGCCCCCGCGAGGCTTCTGAGCCGCCCATTCTTCGATCCGGATCTTGGCCTCGTCCAATCGCCGAGCCGCCAGAGCCTCGCGTACCAATCGCGTTCTTGTCTGGACCTCCGCCTGATTGACGACGAATACTCCAATGCCGATCGATAAAAGGACCAGTCCAAGAACAGCCAACAGAATCCCGGGTCGGCTCCATTTTCGCCTCCTGGGATCGCTATCAATCATGCTCATAATATGGGGCTCGTTGCGCTCGTGGGTCTTGACCATCGCGAGTCCCGCACGACTCTGGTTCCATGATGACCGTTCCAAGTCTCACCGGGAAGGTGCTGACGTGCCGGGTCTCGGCTCTGAACGGCGAATCCGGATATGGTGATCGGTAAATGTGGAAAACGGCATCACCTTATCAACTTTTGGCATGTGGCATTCGAGACAGGCCTTTGTGGGGTTGACCGGGCAAGCAGGGGCTGAGACGGGTTCGTAGCGGAGGTCCTCTGTTTTGATCGCCTCGGTCTTGTTGGCTTGATGACAGCTCAGACATCGAAGCTCGTAGAAGACTGGGCTCGTTTCCGCGTCCTTGTGCGGGTTGTGACAGCCGATGCAGTCGAGCCGTCCGCCACTCTCGGTGTAGCAGCGACTGTAGGTGAGTGTGGTCGACTGGAACCGGATAAACCGAGGGTCGGAAGGGGGGATACCACCGTTTGCCGCATGACATTGGCCGCAGAGAGTCATCCTCTGGGCAGGGGAGGCGATCTTGGGCCTGGCAATCGCCAACTCTGGGAAGCCCGTTTTGACCGATCGAAGGTGAAGTTCCCCTGGCCCATGGCAGCGTTCGCAGCCGATCCCTTTATCCGCGACTTCAGGCCCCTTCCGCTCTTTCTCCAAGAAGAACCGGGTCGAGTGGCAGTTCAGACAACTCCGGACGTTCTCTTCGGAGAGTGACTCACCCAGAAAGGAGTGTGGATCGGTCGGGTGCGGGTTGAATCCTCCCGTCATGCTCCACGACTTGCCGGGCGGGTAGTACGAGAGCCGCAGCGAGCAATCAACCCCCTTCTCGTCCTTGCCGAGCATCGAGAATCCGTGGTGACCTGATCCAAGGACGTAGTCGACGATCGCGCGATAGGACGTGCCGGCGACTTGAGCAGACGCCTCAATTTCGTTGGCCTTGTTGCGGACCCAACGATGGGTGACGTTGGAATCCTCGGAGTCCTTGACCTCTCCAGACGGGATGGGAAACGATTTCAAGCCGTCCCCCCAGGTCATCGTCGCAGAATGACGACTCGATTGCTGCGACTTGAAGATGGTTCCATGACATTCGGCACATGCTTTCGCGCCCACATACCGAGATGGCTCAAACATGAGTGGATTGGAATGCTCGAAATGCCCTGCTGCTTTGAGGGCTTCGGATGCCTCGTCGGTTAAGCCCTCTGCAAGCAGGGTTCGACTGAGCAGCCAATTTGCCTCCTGATCGGTGGACCGATCTGCGATCTTCTCGATCCAGACGCGGGCTTCGTCGGGTCGGCCCTTTTCGAGGAAGAGTCTGGCGATTAACTTGCGAACGGCGTTGGGAGTGTTCAGCTTCGAGAAGGCGGACCTACCCACCAAGAGCGCGCGATCGAGCACGATCTCCGACCCATCAGAATTCGCGGGTTCAGACTGAATCGCGGCGAATCCCAGAACGAGTTCCGCAAGGGTTCGACCGTCGGGTATTGCGGTGAGGCGATCGACTCGGGCGAGAGATTTACTATCCGACCTGAGTTTTTTCTGGGCCTCTTTGAGCGCCTTGACCGTGTCAGGGTTCTTGGAGTCGAGTTTGGAAGCGGCCTCGATCGCTGCAGAACCGAGAGCAAGCCTTCCCTGCTGGATTAGCCCTTCACCAAGCAGGAGGAAGTCTGCCACCTCCAGGCGTTCCGATCCTAACGCAGTTGCGAGAGCTCTCGCTTCCCCATGTCGCCCGAGTTGAGCGAGTGCTCGGGATTTGATCTTAATCGCATTTGGATCCATTTTGTCCTGGATCAAATGCTGGTCGGCCTCACGAATTGTGTTGGCCCAGTCACCGCGGTCGTAGGATCTCACGGCCCGGTCGAGGGGCGTACCCGTCCATTGGCCTCGGATGGCCAGGATCGCAACCAACCCAAGAATGATCCCGATCGTGAATCCGACCGAGTAGCGCCGTTGCCTGAACCATTCGGTCGCGAGCATCTCGTTACCAACCCCATTCTGATCAGAGTCCTATCGACTGACCCTGAAGTCAATCCGATCGATCAGTCGGCGGGACCTGGCTCAGTATGAAGCAGGAGGATCAACGACTGTTCAAGCTCGGCAGGCTTGAATCCGAACGGACCCCTGCCCCCCTTATAGGCGATCCGACCGTGAGCGTCGATCAAGTAGAGCCGGCTTGGGAGCCCGCTGTATGCCTTGCTGACAGCGTCATCGATTCCATCGACCAGCATGGGCATCTTCAGGCCAAGCGTTTTTTGACAGGTTTGGGCGATCTTGAGACGGTCTTGGTACTCGTGAGGTTGATCGAGTAAAACACCTGCCGGAATGTCATCGGGGATAAGGCCACCGTCGGCGGGATGAGCTTCGCGACTATAGATCACGACAAAGTTCGCGTCATTCTTATAGCGTCGAAAGAGGACATCGAGACTCGTCGCGTGGGCGCGAAACGGCCCGCACGTGAAGTTGCCGAAGATCAAGACCACAGGCTTGGATCTGTTCAACTCCGTGAGTGAGACTTCCTCACCACCAGTCGGGCTCTTGAGCGCGAACTGAGGTGCAGGATCGTTCAATTCCGGACCTGGCCCCCACTCACCAAGCTCGCGCTTGAGGAAGCTCGGGAGAAAGATCTCGCTCTTGAACTTCGCAGGATTTCTTTGGTTGATCATGCTCAGGTCGGGAAGTGTGCCCAACTTGGCGGCCAGATCGAATGCCTCTTGGAAATCCGCGTACGTGAGATATCCCCCGTCTTCCATGATGGAGAGGTCGAGCCGATTCTCAAGTTCTCCGGCAATGCTGGCGAGGAAGGCACCGTAATAGGGATCGATCGCAAACGCTCCCTTGAGCGCGCCATATTCAGAGCGGGAGATCCGGTAATTACTATCGCGATCGGCGGAGACGAAGGGTTCGAAGCTGAAGGCTTCGGCGGCCTTGCCCCGTTTCCGAGATTTTGAGGAAAAGTCGAAATCAACCGCAGTCAATTTGCCGTCGTGGTTTCGATCAAGTCGCTTGAAGTCGGCGAGTGAGCCCGGGCATTCCAGCGATGAGATCTCACCATTTTGGTCCTGGTCAAGGGCGGTAGAGATTCTATTCCAATCAAAACGTGTCTTGGAAATACCCTTGCGATACCAACCAGCGCCTGGCGTTGGCCGGTTGCCGGCGAGGATCTCCGCCACCATCGCCAGCCATTCCGGATAGTTTGGCCAGACCTTCTCGAGGAGGTCTGTCGGTTGGCCGACCGTGCTGGTGGGTTTCTTGGCGGATGCGGGCTTCGGGGGCATGAATCGAGTGGCGGGATCGGCGGACTGATACTCAGCACCCCAACTTAATCCAGTGGCACCGATCCAGAAACCTAGCCAAACCAATGCGCGGAGGGTACGAGAGGCACGTGTCAAAGCGAGGAATTGACGGAACAACCGCATCGACGAACTCCCGGCAAAGCAAAGGCTGCGAGGCGAACCTTCTGATCTTCTCGAATCCGTTCACATCGCCAACGATTCACGCGATGATGGTGCGGACCCCCTCGATCGCTGCCATAGCCCCGAGTCCAGAGAGCAACTGGCGACGAAACCCCCCTCCACAAGGATAACGCATAGACATAAATCAATGCCATTGATTCAGGTGGGGTGGCGCAGGCGGCAGTGGCAAGAGATCGGCGGGGATTCTCGTATGCGGCCCCAACACCCCCCCGGTGGCGTTCCGTCTGGGGGGGGGGGAGGTCCTGGGATGCCATAGCCGATCGACAATGATCGGTCCGAGTGGCCGGGTCAGTCTTCCAGGGTGAAGTCGATCTTGTTCGACTCAGCCTTGACCGTCGCCTTGAGCCCTGAAGTCGCGGATGTTGAGTACTTGGGTGGGACCGAATTCTTGGCGTTACTTACAGCCTTGGCAACCGCAGCCTGGTCGGGCATGACAGGGGCAGCAACATGGGCCTTCTCAGCCTGCTTCTTGCTCTCTTCGTCGGCTGCGGCAAAATCGACGACAAGGTCGGTGATTGTCACGAGGTAGCCGCCCTCGAATGCACCGTCCCCCGGATTCTGGGTGGTCAACGTGTATGAACCGTTCTTGATCTCACCAGTCGCCCCACGTCCATCAGCCTTCTCGGATGTGAAGTTGATCGAACCCTTGGGAAGTGGTTGACCCTTGTAAGTCACGGTTCCCGACACGGAGTAGCGCTTGCCAAGTCCGTCATCGGAGCATCCCACGGCTACAAGAAGCCCGGTGAATGCCAGGGCGGTGGCCAATCGTGCTGAGAAAGTGCGGGTGATTTTCATGGGAGTCTAGCTTCCTGGTGCTGCATAAAGGCCGGGTGGGCCGCCGACCTCGAAAGTCAAAACGATTCCGAGGCGTCGGAGGGTAGGCGGAGAGCCTGAAACATGAACAGAGGTGTCCCAGGGAAATTCCCCGGGACACCTTTTTTGCTTGTCGAGAGTGGCAGAGATCTTCAAGATCTTACGCGCTCAGATCAAACATCGAACTCAGATGGGTCAGTACGAGTCGGCACTGACGACTTCGCCACCGGCTCGGCTACCGAGGGCGGCATAGGTCGCACGGTTGATCGTGGACTTGAGGAATTTGACAGAGCCGTCGGCAAACAGGAAGTTGCTGCCGCCAGGGTGCGTGCTCTTGAAGCCACGACCCGCATAACCGCCGCGAGCGTTCCAAGGAGCCCCTGAACCGAATCCGGCGAAAGGAGCTCCAGTGAACCAGTTGATCGGAACGGTGACACCTGCACCTGAGCCGGTGGCGTCCCAAATGTTGTTGTTGGCGTCCTGCTTGGGCAGGCCTTCGCCGATAATCAGCGTGTTGCTGGTACCGTCTGTGACACCAGCCATGTTGGTGACGCCCATGGTTCGGTAGTCGGCAAATCCACGCATCCCGCCGGTTTCACCACCATAGTTGATGACGCCGGTCGTCCCCCAGAATCCGTTGAAACCGATTCGGGGCAGGGCGGGGTTGGTCAGAGGCAGAGCACTTTCCCAAGGGTTGACGCCCGAGAGCGGGAGAATGGCGTAGTTATCGCCAAAGCTCATGTTGTAATTGGTGACCGGAACTTCCTGGACTGTCGAACCGATGCGGGTCGGACAATACATCGAGTACGTGCCGGTGGGGTTGTTGAACGGCACATAACCACCGGCTGTGCTGCCGTCGGACGGGCAAAGGTAGACCGACATCTGGGTATACCAAGCCGTCGCGATCGACTGTCCCCCGCCATTGGCGAGCGAGTAGTTGACCGCATTGTAAATGTTGGTCTGCTCGATATTGGGCAGAATCAGGATGCGCCATGAGACGTTGCTGTTGGACCATGCGCCCCAGCCAGGCTGACCGGGAGCGAGAGACATCGCCGCCGGGGGAAAGATGCCGACTTGGTCGTGATAGGTGTGGATCGCCAGACCCATCTGCTTAAGGTTGTTGACGCACTGAGTACGACGGGCAGCCTCGCGGGCCGCTTGAACGGCGGGCAGCAACAATGCAATGAGCACTGCAATGATGGCGATGACCACCAGCAACTCAATGAGTGTGAAGCCACGCTTCCGAACTGGGAGTCGAGAAGTCATGAACAGTCCTTTCCAAATAGGAACAAGGAGACAAAACGCTATCCTGCCAGATCATGGACAGGTCAGACGCCGACCGAAGGGTATCGCAAGAAACGTCGCTGAAGACTTTGGGAAGAGGAGCAAGAGTTGCGGGCTGGCCATAATGTCTGACAGTGAAGAGCCCTTCCAATGCACCCACCCAAGTGTGATAGGGTAACGGGTCTATTTTGAAAAGATCTTATTTCATTAAGAGCAAATGGACGCCTACTCGTCAAGCTAGTCAACTCCGAAAAATTACGATTGAAATGCAAAGAACCCAACAGTAAGTATTTGGTCAATTCATATTGTGTGATAGTTATGTGAAAATTGCGACCACATGAACTTATTCGGAAATCGGCGTGCGAACGCATTAGCGTTTATCGAAAAAGAGGTAGACACCGGTGAGAAAATTACGATGGACTAACATATCAAGACTTAATAGATTCATCCAGTCGTATTGTGATTGGGTGCGTGCTGCGAGGAATGCATCGTCGCTCGCTACCGAATCAGGTGAGCCGACCGCGATGTCTTAGACCAATTCGCTTGCGAAGATTTGATGACAGGTCCGCTTTTTGCGGAAATCTCTGTGGTTTGCAAAACTCCGACTCATAGGTGCGACCACCCAGAGGTCGAGGAACGAGTCTCGTCTGATTTGACACTCCCGTTGTTTTACAGGTGTCATTGTGTCCCCCATCTCAACTAAAATGGGTGTGATTCACCAGCGATCATCGGGGAATCGAGTTGGACTTCCAATCAAGGTCAAGCAACCTGACCGTCTTTTGTTTTGACCAAAGTCGAAAACTGGGCCTAGGTTTGACGTAGAGGATCAAAGAATTTGCGAGCCCATCAAGGCGTGGAGGTCATCGATGGACGGAAGCCGATCAAGGCGCACTCGTGATCGGGCTCGACAGGAATGGTATGCCCGCGAGCGTCAAAGAAGGTTCGCCAGATTTCTTGGTTTTCCTCCTGTCATCAAGAGCGAAGAGATTCACCGAGCGACTGAGGTTCAGGTCTCGTCTTGAGTGGAGAAGCAGAGTGGATGCAGTCTCGCATCCGCTAAGTGGAGCTTGATGAGGCCTCAGCCTGGCTCATCTTTGCTGTCTCTGAGGTCGATGAAGAGATCGGACTGAGAGACGATTGTGCCAGTTGTCAACCAGCTCAAATGCTCCGCAAGAGGAATTTACCGGATCAAGTCGGAATTTCCTCACACCCGGATGCCAAGCGGTTCGATAAAGAGTGCACATGGCCGGTCGCCCTGGGCTGAGGACGCCCAGGAAGCGGCTCGACCTCGAAGACGTTGGATGGACCAGGATTCGGTTCCGGCGTCGAGGTCGCCGGGGTGGCAGTTATTTGCCGCCCGGCGTCGCGTCTGCGCACATCCCAAGGAGGGGAAGTTCCCATGACTCGATCCGCGCGGCACCTTGGCTCGACGACCCGCCGCTGGGTTCGCGGCCTGCTCGCAGGTGCATTTGTGACTGTTGTTTCCACCGGTTTTAGCGGATGTGGCCTGGTGTATGTCGCTCGTAACATCTCACCACTACACATTACCGGCTGGTCACTTGCCTGGCCAATCTTGCCTTCTCAGTCGGCTCGACTCGAATCCGACATGGCACGCGAAGAACGTGACCGTGTTCCCATTCTTGACCCGATCCCCGAAGGTTTTGCGGGAGGTGTTTGCCTCGATCCGCCCAGCGAGGCAGAGGTCGTCAAGAAAATCCCGGCCTTCCGCTCAGGTACGGATCCGATTTACACAACGCAACGGAACAACATGAACGTCCTGATCGAGAAGATCGGCGAACAGGTTGACCCTTGCAAAGTGTATCCACTGGCCGGATCCTGCCAGTTGGTCCACTGTCATTACAAGTGTACGGTGTACTTTGACGAGGTCTACACTGCGGACTATCCGATCCCGTTCCACCACCTCGCTCACCGTGTTGAGGTTGTTTACATCGACAAGGATCACCTGCGTCGCTGCGGAGGTCCTGCCCAGGCTGCCTTTCCGCCCGCTGAGGGTCGCGATTCACCGGCCGCCCTTCAGACAGGTGGCATGAACTACTAAGTTCCCCGGCCAAGAAAGTGTTTTGAAAAAATGGACCTCACGCTTTGGAACCATGGATGGGCCAAAGCGCGAGGTCTTCTCAATTTGAAGACCTCGACTGGAATCTCAAGTCCCCTTCGCGCGGTTTCAGCGATCGGCTAGAGTCTCAGAACGCACCAGGACCATGGACGGAGAGGCTCCCAAGATGCGACGGATCGCAGTTCTCAACCAAAAAGGTGGCGTCGGCAAGACGACCACGACCGTAAACCTCGCCGCAGCGCTTGCTGCCGAGGGCCACCGCACACTGGTCTTGGACCTCGACCCCCAGGCTCATGCGACCTTGCACTTAGGTCTATTGCCAGGGCGATCGGGACCGTCCCTCTATGATGTTCTGACGCAGGGTATGCCACTCCCGGACGTTAAGAAGAACGTCGCTGAGAACCTGGATATTTGCGGAAGCCATATCGATCTGGCAGCGGCCGAGGTCGAATTGATCAACACCGTTGGTCGTGAAGTCGTACTCCGGGACGCACTTGATGCCGACCCAACCCCTTACGATTTTGTGTTGATGGACTGCCCGCCATCGTTGGGCATCCTCACGTTGAACGCCCTCTGCGCTTCGCGAGAGGTCTTCATCCCGCTCCAGGCCCACTTCCTCGCCTTGCACGGTCTCTCAAAGCTGCTCGAAACGATTAATCTGGTAAGCCGACGAGTGAATCGCGAACTCCGGGTCGGGGGTGTGGTGCTCTGCCTCTACGATGCCGGCACTCGTCTCGGTGGTGAGGTGATCGAGGATCTCGACAAGTACTTCGATGGCAAGCGCCATGCCAACTCACCTTGGTCCGACGCCAAGGTGTTCAGGACCCGGATCAGGCGCAATATTCGTCTGGCCGAGTGTCCCAGCTTCGGCCAGTCGATTTTCCAGTACGCTCCGAGCAGTCGAGGAGCTGAGGATTACTCCAGCTTGGCGGGCGAAGTTCTCGGTCGACCGCCCGCGAAAGTGTGGCTGGACGACTCGGATTCCCCCTCTTCCCGCCGCGCGGAAAGTCACGAAGATACCCCGGCCACCCCGGTCCTTCACGGCTAGTTGGCCGCAGATTTGTGAGTGACCCCCCAATGTCCAGGCTCACAGACGCCAGCGAGCAAGTTGGACGTTGGGTCGGAATTGATGAGGCCGGTTACGGCCCCAACCTCGGCCCCTTGGTGATGACAGCAGTCATTGCTGAGGGACCGATCGCATTTCCACCCGACCTTTGGATTGACCTCTCGCGGAAGGTTGCTCGCGCGGGCAGTTCCGACGACCGACTCTGGGTCGATGATTCCAAAAAGGTCTACTCCAGAGGTAACGGTCGAGATCGACTCGAAGCGGCAACTCTTGCCGCCCTCTCAACAACCGGGGTGAATCCTCGGTCATTCCATGACTTGCTACAGGCGGTAGGAGTCGATGAACGTGCCACTAAGGCACTCCTCCATTGGGCGGAAGCCAAGTCCTACGCCCTTCCAACTTCGGGTTCAGTCGAGCGGGTCAGCGACGCGTTACGATCCAACCCGTTCGATGGGGCAGGGTGGCGAATATCGTCGATTCGAACGGTCGTACTCGACGCCGAGATCTTCAACGAGCGTCTGGAAGTCCTTCAATCGAAGGCTCTGGTTCACTTCGAGGCGTTTGTAACCTTACTCCGACCCCTGATCGATCAACCAGCTACCACATTTGTCCGTGGCGACAAGCATGGTGGTCGGCACTATTATTATGCCCCTTTGACCGATGCATTCCCCGATCGCTGGATCGATCGGATCGAGGAATCTCCATCATGCAGTCGCTATTCGATTCGCGGTGAGAACGCCCCACTCACACTCGAACTGATTCCCCGTGCTGACGCCAGCGACGGTCTTGTCGCATTGGCCTCAATCGTGAGCAAATGTATCCGCGAACTTTGGATGGATGTCTTCAACGGCTACTGGTTACGTCGAGTCCCTGGTCTGCGTCCGACAGCGGGTTATCCCCAGGATGCGCGCCGCTTCCGAAGTGCGATTGAAAGCGTTGCGGAGGTACAAGTTGAACCAACACGAAGTTGGTGGCGAGCCAAATGACGTCGAGTCGGCTGCATCGAGATCAGCGTTTCATTGGTTCTCTGCGAAATCGAAAAACCGGGCCGCTTTGGAGAGTGATCTCCTTGGCGACCCGATTTCTAGATGTCTAGCCGAGCGTTAACAAAGCTGATACTCGAACCAGGAATGGCTCAGTACGAGTCAGAGCTGATAACTTCGCCACCGTTGCGCGAGCCAAGTGCCTGGTACACGCCGATCTTGGCTCCTGGGGCAACCTGGTAGAGCCGGCTGCCGTCACGGGTAACCCCGACGGGCAGAGAGGTTGACTTCTGGGGCATCCAGGAGTCGATCGTTTCTTTGATGAAGCGAACTGACCCGTCGAGCATCGTGAAGTTACAACCACCTGGGTGGAAGCTTGAGGCAGCGAGAGGGAACGGCCCCGCCTGGTCATAGATGATGTTCCAGTTCGCAACATCCATCTTCTTTTGGGGATTCATCGGGTAAAACTCAGTGAACTGAGTATCACCGTAGTTGCCCGATGTCCACCAATTCCAGCCGTTAAATGAGCTGTTATCGCCGCCGCCGCCATCGCTCTTGCTGAACAGACCGTGAGCGCGTTCGCCGATGGCGATCGTGTTACTTGTACCGTCAGTGACGCTGGCAATCCGGACCGTAGGAACACCCTGCCCCGCGAGACTGGCCGTAGGATAAGCCGGGGGATAACCAATGGCTGAGGTGAGGCCGTTGAACTGGGAAAGGCGAGGAACGACGTTCGAGCCTGGTATGAAACCGGTCCAATAACCGAGATTGATTCACGCGATGGATTTACGCCCTCTCCCCCCTCGCCGCAACCTGTCAGTGCGACCAGGAGTGCAAATCCTAAACCCATTCGGATACGTCGTGAAGCGACAATTGCTTGAGATAAAGACATCGAGACGCAAGTCCTCTCTCGAAATGTTAACCACAAGGAGCCCAACCACCTCGGCTGAGTACCAAGTGTCGTAAACGGAGTGAGATCAATGTTCAATATCGGCAATACAGCGACGCTCCCTGGCGGCCTTCTAATGTCGCACGGCAGCGAATTGCAATCTCTTCGGATCGCCAACGAATCAAGACTCAACAGCTTTCTCAGCCGAATTTCGTCGAGTCGCGTCTCATCCACGACGCCATTCGAAATAGGACGAATCACCGGATAGAGCATTTCGGCACAATAGTCTCATTTTCCCCAAATCCAAGGCTCATTGAGGGTTACGAGTTCAACCCCAAACGCTTGGAATCGAATCGTTGTGCGACATTAGAAGGCCACCAGGCGGAGTCCCAAAAGCAGAAGATATCCATTCGATTTCCTTCGACCTGGAGGTTCCTCAGAGTTTCATCTTTGCCTATAAGCTTCTCCAAAATCCAATCGACATGGCGTCGTAGATCTTTTGAGGCAACCACACCGTCGGTCGAGAGAAACCATCCCCCAATTGGTGGAGTGAACTCCCTGCCATAGTTTCCGGTATAGACCCGCCCTCTAACCTGAACATGACTTGGTTCGATAGTCAGCAGGCGGGTAATCCGGTCAGGGTCTAGGTCGTCATGGTAGATACGCAGGCCTGCATGTGTCTTGGCACAACTCGGATAAGCGTCATTATAGTCAGTGGGCATTTTACCTGTTCTTCTGATGTCCCAGGTTATCAGGATGAGAGCGTCTCAGGATTCCACGAGTTCGTAGACTCCAGTCGAGGCCAAGTTAAGTCGTACGCGGGCGGGATAAAAACAGCAGTGGTCTGTCGAGTAGCACGATATCCAAATTCTCGAGTCGAAGTTTGACAATCGGAATGAAATCTCCGGAATTCCACAAACGAGTCAAGGTAGATGGTGCCAAGGTGGCAAGACTCGGCAGAAGCGGTTCCTTTGATGTTGGAGCCATGATTGGTATTGGGTCAAGGATTGGTTGACCAGTTTCAGCCGTTAAAGAGCATTCTGCTCGGGATGATTTCCCTTCTCGGTTGGGCACTCAACGTCAGGGCAACGATCGAGACCTTGAAATTCATCCTGCTCCGATCTCCCCTTAACTCCGATACAAACGCCTATGGCAGAGAACCGTGAAACCTACCTTTCAGAAAACGCAGCAGTAAGTATCTGATTATGTTTTCGTCAGAGACTTCAGGTTCGGCGATCGATTTGATAGGATGTTTTCGGATAATGGTTAGGGTCGAGGCTGTCACTTCCTCCGGACGCCTTCGTCTGTCGTGCCTTTGAGGCGGGGCGTTCCGTGGAGGAAGCCGACGGATGACCTTGTTTCCGCATTGATCTGAAGACAATGAGAGCAGCTCGTTGTCGCCTGATGCTCACCGAAAACTCGAGGTTTTACGAGATTCATGATCGATCCCCGCGTTGCCAGCGGGCTGAGGGACGTCCCCCCATCCGCGATGATTCCGCGCGAGCGAATGCTCGCGACCTTCCGCAAGGTCTTTTCCTCTTATGGCTTTATGCCAATTGAGACACCGCATATTGAGCGGATGGAGGTCCTCACGGGTAAGGGGGCAGGCTCGGATGAGGTCTTGCGGCAAATCTTTGAGGTTGTGAACAAAGGCGGCGACCCCGGCAAGCTCGCCTTGAGGTTTGACCTCACGGTTCCACTCGCCAGGTTCGTTGCCAAGCACGTCAATGAGATTGGGATCCCTTTCAAGCGCTACGCCATCGGCTCGGTCTTCCGGGGTGAGCGACCGGCCAAAGGTCGGTTCCGCGAATTCACTCAATGCGATTTTGACACCGTTGGGACCGAGAGCGAGGTCGCGGACGCCGAGATCATCCAGGTGATCTATGATGCCCTCGCGTCTGCCGGCATCCGCGACTTCCGGATTGCGATCAACCACCGACTCGTCCTGAACGGCCTGCTCGAAACGCTAGGGGCGGAGGGGCAGGGGGCGTCGGTGCTCCGGGTCCTCGATAAGCTCGACAAGATCGGCCGAGACAAAGTGATCGTCGAGTTGACCACGTCGAAGATGCCCGAGGAGGGCGAAAGTCCGGTCTCGCCGATTCTGACGGTCGAACAGGCGAAACGGTTACTGGATTTCGTCGAGGCCGGGCGCGGTCCGGTCGAGATCCTTGACCAGATTGATGCGGGAATCGCTGCAAATCCGCAGGCTGCCCAAGGGATCACCAAGCTTCGGACGATCCACCAACTTCTGGTCGCTGCGGGTGTCCCCACCGAGGCCATCGAGCTGAACCTGGGCCTGGCGCGGGGCCTCGACTATTACACTGGGGTTGTGTTCGAGACCACGATTACGGGCTGGGAAAAGTTTGGCAGCGTGAGTTCAGGTGGCCGTTACGACAACCTGGCTAGCCTGTTCACCGATCGGAAGCTCCCGGGGGTCGGGGCCTCGATCGGGCTCGACCGCCTGATGGCGCTGATGGAAGAGGCCGGTTGGCTGGGCGGGACATCGACGACCGCCCCGATCCTTGTGGCGAACTTCCCGGGAGGTGACCCCGCGATCGCGGTGGCCCTGGCCGCTCGACTGCGGAAGACCGGGGTAGGGGCTGAGGTCTATCCCGACCCGATTCAGATTGGCAAGCAGATGGGTTATGGGACGACTCGCGGACACAAATTCGCGGTCATCGTTGGGCCAGATGAGGTCGCAAGCCGGGTCTTCAACCTTCGCGACCTGACCACCCGTCAGGAGCAGAAGGCGGTCGCCTGGGATGCCCTCGAATCAACCGTACAAGCCGCACTCGCCGGCCAGGCCTCGGGATCATGATGATGAAGAGCGAGTCCCCGATTGAGCCCGTGCGCGGCACGCGTGACTGGCACCCTGTCGATGCCCTCCGGCTCAGCCGGCTTGAAGCGATGTTGCTCGATCGCTTCGGGCGAGCCGGTTATCAGCGGCTCCAGATTTCGATCCTTGAGCCTACCGAACTCCATGAACGGAAGAGCGGGGCGGGGATCGTTGCGAAGTTGTTCGAGGTTGCCAACGCGGGAGGTCGCGTTTGCCTGCGACCGGAGCTGACCGCCGGCATCGTCGAAGCCTTTACTCAGGCGGAACCGATGCCGAAGCTGCCTTGGCGGGTCAGCCAGTCGGGGCCTGTCTTCCGTCAGGAAGAGTCCAAGCGGACCGATCGACTCCGCGAGTTCCACCAGGTCGGCGTGGAACGGATCGGCGACGGCGGTCCGTCCGCCGATGCGGAAGTGATCTGGCTCGCCTACTGGGCTCTGGCGGAAACGGGGATCACCGACGCTACGATCCGGATCGGTCACGTGGGGCTGATCCTCGAACTCCTCTCAAAGAGCGGACTTCCGCCGTCGGCGACTTCCGCCTTGGTGGAACGACTAAGCACCGCCGCCGCCGAGGGCCGGAACGTCGCCTCGATGGAGTCCAGCCTCGACCAGCTTTCCGGCTGGCTTCAGACGGCAGAACCAGGCGAAATCCCCTCGCAGATGGACCGTTCCGACGATGCGGGGATCGACCGACTCTTCCGCACCCTGGTCCCGGTCGTGACTGGTCGGAGGTCGGGACCGGACATCATCCACCGACTGCGCAGCAAGTGGGCTCTCGGCCACTCCTTGGCGACCGTTCTCACCAAGGTTCGCAGCCAAATTCACGAACTAGCCGAGTTACGTGGCCCGGCGACCACGGTCTTGGCTCGGCTCACCGAGCGATTCGAGACCGTTGCCCCGGACTCTGTGGTTGCACTTCGGTCGTTGATCGGTGCTCTTGGGGATTATGGCGTCGACCTCGATCGGATCGAGCTTGACCTGGGCTTCGGCCGTGGGATCGGGTTCTATTCGCAAGTCGTCTTTGAGCTGATCGTCCCAACGAATGATGGGCCGATTGAAGTCTGCGGGGGTGGGCGTTACGACGGGCTGGCCCAGGTCCTTGGCAGTGACCGAGACGACCGTGGTGTCGGATTCGCGTTCGGCTTGGAACGACTGGATGACCTTCTGAAGACGCGAGACTCCTTAACGTACGAGCCTGGCGAGCATGGATTCATTATTGTCGCGGCAACTCCTGAGCTGATCCCAATCGCTGCCAAACTCGTCACCTCAATGCGCCGGGATCAGCAGAAGATTCTGTTCGAGCCTACCCTTCGTTACGACGATGCAGTGAACGCGAGCGATCCTGACGAGTCGTTGCACATCATCGAAGTGCGCGACCAGCTTGATCGGACCGACTGCCTGCGGGTGTACAACGTTTGGACCGGTCATGAGTCGACATGTAAGCCTGGCCAGTGGAAAGATCTCCCTGCGGGTGACTCCTCAGGATCGTGGAATGAGAATGAGGGGACCTCTTGATGATTGATCCGATCCGATTGGCCCTCCCCTCGAAGGGACATCTTTACGACGGTGTCGTCGAGATCCTCAAGACCGCAGGTTATAAGGTCCGACGCGTCAGCGAACGGCAGTATGAGGCGACGATCTCGGGCCATCCCCGATTCCACGTTGTCTTCATGCGGCCGACCGATATCGTCACTCAGGTGCAGGAAGGGCGATGTCATCTTGGGGTGACCGGTGGTGACTTGTTCGCCGAACGCGCAGGGGAAGCAGAGAATGCTCAAGTCGTCATTAATGACCTCGGTTATGCGGGATGTCGGCTGGTTGTCGCGGTCCCCGAGAGTTGGATCGACGTCACGCACTTGATCGACCTGGTTGACCTGACTGCCGAGTTCAAAGCTGCGGGCCGGACGTTCCGGGTCTCGACCAAGTACCCCTCGCTGACGCAAGCCTACTTCCGTCAGTGGGGCATCCACTACTTCCAGATCATTGATTCCGACGGTGCCTTGGAACTTCATCCGACGCTTGGCATCGCCGACATTATTGTGGATCTGACAAGCTCAGGAACGACCCTGAAGGATAACCGACTCCGTGAGATCGATCGGGGCACCGTTCTCGAATCGGCAGCCTGCCTGATTGGCCACGCCCCAAGTCTTGCCGAACTCGTCACCGAAGGGGTCTCAGCGCCATTCGGTCTCCTGCTCGACGCGATCGATGGGGTCCGCGCGAGTGAAGGCCAGCTTCATCTCGAGGTCGTCGGGCGGCTTGCCGCCGGTCCGTCAACCGCCGAGGCCGTCGCCACCTATCTTGTCAGCCAAGGGGCCCAACACCTTGCCAGAGGTGAAGTCTGGTCGATGGACGGCACGCCTGGTTGGCGGGTCACCGCCCTGATCGCGTCCAAGAAGCTGACCGCCTGTCAGCGCCAGCTCTTTCGACTGGGGGCCGCCCGAGTTGTTGGACTCCCCGCGCGATTTGTGTTCGACCGCGACGGCATATCCACGTTTGATCAAGTCAAGAAATCGGTTCCTACTCTTCCTGAGGTTCGACCCGAATCGGATGGGCGCGTCGAGCCTTGACGAGCGTGATCTGTTCCGACAAAATTGCGATCACGAACCCCACCAGATCCAGACTGAGCACGATTCCGAGATGTGATCGAAGGATCGGAAACAAGGTGACTTGAGCCAGGTGAAGCGAAACCGTAAAGAAAAAAGCGAGCAGCATGTAGCCCAAGAGCGAGTCGGTGAGCCGCAGCGGTTGGAAGGGCTTGTCGGTCGGGTCACGTTCGAGCGAGAAGCGTCCCAGGGCAACCCGAAGCCGAAGATAGATCATCAGCTCAAGCAAGCACACGATAAACATCAAAACCGTGTAGACCTCTGGACCATAGGCCAGGATATCGTCGGCTGCCAGATCCAAGTTCGCGTTTCTAACGATCTGTCCCACGCCAGACAGTGTTTCCAGGAGTGAGAACATCATCAGACCTGAGAAACTTAACGTCCCCAGCAAGTCTTGATTCGTGTTCTCCAAACTACCCGCGATATGTTCTTCCCACTCATTGCGCGTGAACGGAGTACAGGCTTCGGTATGGGCCTTGGCGATTGCGAACCTGACTGCGTGATGATGGAAGTAAAAGTAGAGCGAAAGCCAGGCTGAGAAGACGCTCAGGCCGACGATCGCTGCGATTGCTCCGGTACTGCCAACCGCGAGGACGAGTACCGACGCGGAGAACCCGGCGATCAGATCAACCAGGAGAAATTGCAGGAAAGATGCGCTGAATGGGTTGTGACGGACCGCGCGAGCGAGGTCGCCTTTATGGGTCCAGTTTTGGTGCTGCATCAATTTGGCGAATAGAAATCCATTGATCACCATTCCCGCATGAAGTCTGGCCATCCGAAGCGCGATGATCAGACTGGTCGCCAGCAGAATCATGGCGTAAAAGGCGAAGAGGTGGTCTTGAACGCTCTTGAGGGATTCGGGCAAATTGCCTTGGAGGGCATTCTGGAGAAAAATCCCCATCCCTGCGAAGATGGACCCTAAAATCGTAAGTAGCTCACGTCGGCGAACGACCAAGCTGTTAAACTCACGCGAAACATTGGTGAAGTCGATCATGTCCACAGGCCCTTATTCGAACGCTTGAATGGCTTCGGTTTCAGACACTACACGGGGCGAAGCGTACTGGCGAGGCTTCTTGGAATACTCGTACCCGTATTCGAGCTCCTGAGTGCTGTTTGTACACCTGAACTCGGTGAACTTCTTCCAAGATTTGGGCTGTTCTGCTTATAGAGTTGGGTCTGACATCTTCGTGAGATGGGCGGTCAAAATGGCGAACGTTGTGTCGCGAGAGTATCTGATCATCGGCGCGGGAGCGATGGGTTCGGCGGCAGCCTATCACCTGAGTAAGCGGGGCCATGCGGTTACGCTCTTGGAGCAATTTGAGCTCGGGCACGATCGGGGTAGCTCGCATGGCGCGGCAAGGATCATCCGGCACAGCTATGCCGATTCGCGATATGCCAAGCTCATGATCCCTGCGTTTGAGGCGTGGCGTGCGCTCGAAGTCGACTGTTGCCAGCCGCTCTATATCCGGACGGGCGGGGTCTCGTTCTGTCCTCCGAATGTTGATTATGTGGCGAGAGTCGCAGGCTGCCTGAGCGAACTCGGTGTCGCACATCGGCGGTTGGGTGGTGCGGAGTTCTCACGACTCCTCCCGCAATTTCGGACCCCCGCCGACTTTGACGTGGTGTTCGAACCCGACGCGGGGATGATGGCCGCGTCTCGCGCTTTGAGGGTGCAGCAGGATCTCGCAAGGTCCTTTGGGGCCGAGATCCGCGACAACTGTCCCGTCCTGGGCATCGAGATCGAGAACGATCGGGCTGTGGTCATCACTGAAGAGACAAGATATAAGGTGGATCGATTGATCGTAAGTTCGGGATCGTGGACAGGCAGGCTGCGGCCGAAGTTGGACACGTTCCTGACACCCACTCGACAGCGAATCCTCTATTACAGCCCGCCCGACCCGGTCGAATGGGGGATTGGCCGACTGCCAATCTTCATCTCCATGGGCGCAGAGCCCGGAGATGCGTATTACGGAATGCCTGGCTTGTTCGGTCGAGCGGTCAAGGTCGGCCAGCACGCGGGACCGGCGGTCGACCCCGATCGGGTCGATCGACAGGTTGAGCAGGACTATATCGACCGGGTCGGTCAGTTTGTCTCCAGCCACCTCCCCAGGCTGTCCGATTCTCCCATCGAACGAACTGAGGTTTGCCTCTACACGATGACTGCCGACGAGGATTTCCGGCTCGGTTTCGATCCGGAATGCCCCAACATCATCGTGGCGAGCCCTTGTAGTGGGCATGGGTTCAAGTTTTCATGCATGATTGGTGGTGTACTAGCTGATCTAGCCACTTCGGGCTCGACATCGATCGACACCAGCGCTTGGAGCCTCTCGAAGTGACCAATTGCAACGGTACGTTTGTCAGAGCTTGTCCAACTTCGACTCCATGAGGATTTTGGTGTTGGGGTCTAGCACAACCGAGGTTGGCTGAATCGCGGCATCAATGCTGAACTTCGCGCGCGCCGATGTCATCTCAAACGTGGTGACCGTTGACGTCGCTTTTCCCGGAGTGACCAGCCCGACTTCGACAGACAGAATGTAATGCTCGCCCGGCTGGGTCTGAACCAGTTCGATCTCGACTTTTTTCAGCTCTGCGTTGTAGTGCCAACCCCCTTCGAGATTGGGTGAGCCTGCGCGTTTTAACCACTGCGAAAAGAACGGATTGAGATCCACTTTTGACGATTCTTCCATGACGAGGCGGAAGTCATCGGTGGTCGCGGTTCCGTTGCGATAGCGCCTGTAGTACTCGCGAATGCCTGTCCAGAACGCCTCTTCACCGACCTTCGCACGCAGCATGTGGAGAACCCAGCCCGCCTTTTGATAGACAAGCGGATTCAGGACCTGGCGCATGTCGGAGAGGTTGCGGTGGATGATTGCGGCCTCGGGTGTCCGCCGCTGCGCCCGGATCGCGATGTCTCGGGCTCGTTTAAGGCCATCGACGAAGGGTTCGCGACCGTCGTAGTGTTCGACGTAAATCAGGGCGAAGTAGGTTGCGAAGCCCTCGGAGAGCCAGACGTCGTCCCAGTCCGCCTCGGTGACCGCGTCGCCGAACCACTGGTGGGCAACCTCGTGAGCCACCAACGTGGGGAGCGTCGCGCGACCGAGCGACCGTTCCCCATAAAAGATCGCGCTGGCGAGTTCCATCCCCCCATCGAACCCGACCGCCTCAACCCCCGCAAGCTTCTCGAACGGGAACGGCCCGATCCGGTCGCTGAAGAGTTCGATCGACCTTCGGGCTGGGTCTTCCATCGATTTGAATAGAGTTCCACGCTCCTGGCGGAAGACCCAGGTCTGGAGTGGGATCCCTCGAACCTCGCCCGCATGGTGACTTGCGAAGGGCGCGACACCCAAGGCGTTGAGCCAGACTGGGATCGGCACCGATTGTTTCCAATGCGTGAGGCGACGCCCGTCGCCCAGGTCGGTCTCTTCCTGAAGTAAACCATTCGAGACAACCTGATATATGGATGGAGCGGTGACGTAAAACTCGCTGGTCGCCTTGTCGTAGGGGTGGTCAATCGACGGTAACCAATGCCGGGCGTTGTCGGGCCAATTCTCGCTAAAGAATGTGCGATCGCCATGCTTGTTGTTGCCGATCTTTAGACCAGCAACGGGAACCCCCTGATACGTAACTTTGATCAACTTCGTCTCGCCAACGACAAGGGGAGCTGGGAACTTGATCGTAATCCGGTTCGATTCGTGGACGAAATCGACCGGTTTGTCGGCAGCGGTGATGCTTTTGACGGTCATCCCTTTGCCGTCCTTGGCGGACGTCAGATCCAGCATGAGGGAGGTGACATCGACCGCGACCGACTTGAGCTCGATCGAAGCCTCGCCTTCGATCTGGTTGTTTGCGTCGTTGAGAGTCACCTGGAATGAGTAATGGGTCAGATCTAGTCCTCTCTGACGAGGATATGTGTCGGCGGGTACGGGTGAGGGCATGAAGACGAGTGTGAGTAAGAACAGATTCATAACCTGGATTCGGAAGCTCATGTCGCGAAACCCCTGTTGATTTCTGATGATTGTTGAGGTTGGTCATCCTACTCTGCACGGTCGAAATCGGTCTGGTCGTTTGTTTGGACAGGATAGTACAGGATGGGACATGATAAGCCTGATGGGAGGACAGATGTGGCGGCGGGTAATGACTTACCAAGCGAACTTGAGGACGTCGATCAGGTCGAGCTTTTGGAACAGGATGGCGATGAAGATCAAGGTCACAAACCAAGCGAGAACCCAGAGGAGGCAGAGGCACGACTCCCAGGCAAACTCACGAACGAGCCGGGGTCGGACCAGGATCGAATAGCCCCAGTTGTTACGGAGCCAGACTGTGCTGCCACCTAAGAGGCATGCGACCAGCCAGAGGGTGGGGAAGGTCTCGACCAGGAATAAGGCTGCGGAAATGAGGGATCGCCCTGCAATGCCGAGAGCTGCTATTCCACTCGCGGCGATCAGTAGCCGAGTGGCCCGCCAGCTTCCGCGCGGCTTTGCTAACGCGAATCCATCGGCGATCCGGCTTGAGTCGCACTCGGCTGCGAGCCACAGGGTCAATCCCCATGCACCAAGGGCGTGGTCGATCTTGCCGTCCTTGAGTAACAGGGGGACCTCCCCCACCGGGATGAGTTCGAGGCGGACCTCCTCGCCTGGGTCGAGGTTTTGATTGGAATGCTTCTTCGCGTTCATGACGACGACGGTGTAGATCTTCGAGGTCATCAGCGAGGGGTTCGACCAAGCCTCGCCCAGCAGGCGAGGTGGATCTCCGGTGTAGCCCGTTTCCTCTTCAAGCTCGCGAACCGCCGCTGTCAAAACGCTTTCGTTGCGGTTGAAGAGCCCGCCGGGAGGCTCGAGCGAATCGCGCTCTGAGCCAGCGCGAAATTGCCGAACCATCAGGATTTTATGATCTTCGGTGATGGCGATCACTTGAACTGCGTCGGCAAGTTTGATGATGAAGAAGTCGTGGGCCAGCCCACTCTGGCGCGATTGAAACCGCTCACGCCTGAGCTGAAAGAGCCAGTTTTCTTCGATCACCGAGGGACCAGTACTTGTCCTGACCCTCTCCCAGCTTGGCTCAATCACGAATCGGGAGCTCCGAGTTCAATGGGCTGATAGCAACTTATGCTCAATCACCATGGCAACCCCGTCTTCATGGTGATCGCCCGTAATCCAGTCGGCCACTGCAAGCACAGCGTCAGGCGAGTGCCCCATCGCGACCCCGAGCCCAGCCCCGGCGATCATGGGAAGGTCGTTCATATCATCGCCAATGGCACAGATCTCGTCGGCGCTGATGTTCCATCTCTGTGCGAGCTGCATCAGCGCGGACCACTTACTCGCGTCTGCGCGGAGGATCTCGCACATCGTTCCCAGGTAGCGCGGGCTCTTCTGAACGAAGGTTTGCACTTCCCCGGCGACTGCCTCATGAACAAACGTTTCGAGCGTGATCATTTCCGCTCGATCTCCGATCGCACAGACATGAAAGTGTGGACGCTCGTGGATTCGGTTCGTCCAATCCCGCGAGATCTCGGCGTGCCCCCAGTTCTGGGCCAGGTAGTCGTCGAAGAGTATTCGCCCAGTCGGGTTCTCGGTCACGAGAAAGTCGGACTCTTCGGGCCGATTGTCCGAGAAGGAAATTGATGGCTCGCCGAATCGGTCGAAAACGTCCAGGACTTTTTTGAGGACCTCGGTCGAAAGATCCGCTCTCCATAGCGTCTTGTGACTGGTTGTATCCTTCATTAACGCGCCAGAGTTGCAGATCAAGGGGGACGTCAGACCAAGCTCGAGCGCGATCGGTAATGCTCGTCGGTAGCGACGACCCGTGCAGAGGACGGTTCTGATCCCGTGCTGCTGGGCCAGCGCCACGGCCTGTGTGGTTCGAGGTCGAAGCTGCCCGTCGGCGTCGAGCAAGGTTCCATCCACGTCGAGTGCCAGTAAGCGGTATCGTTGTCCCACGCGATTCAGCCCTCGAGGCCTATGACCAAACGGTCGGCTTTCGGACAGATCTTAACCCAAGACGATGAATCTCGGCGAGACGCGTGGATCATCCACCCACATTTCGCGTACATTACTTGGATCGTCTCATTTTATCAGCCTGCGGGCAGATTCCCTTTCTTTGGTGGACTTCGGTCGGCCGGAGGTTCTCGTCCATGTCTTGCTTCTCACATCGATACTCGACAGCTTTGCTCCTTTCCGGGTGTTTCTTATGGGCGGGATGCCAGCCGCCTCCCCCCTCCGAGGATGACATTCTTCCCTCGTCAACGTCTGCTCCGGCCAAGGCGAAGGAGATTGCGTTGATTGTCACCACCGAGGACACCCCGCTCTCCCGGACGTGGACGCAGATTTGTCGGCAGGAGGCAGGCCAGGCGAAGTTTCTCTTCCAGCTTGCCCGGGCTGAGTCTCCCGATAAGCAGGCTGAGCTCATCACCAAGCTCGCTGCGGAAGGGGTCGCGGGAATGATCATCATGCCCGATCAGCCCGAAACCCTGACGACCGTGATCAACGACGCAGCCGCGAAAGGGATTGCTATCGTCTTACTGGACAGGGCAGTTCCAGGTGTCGAAGGGAAAGCGACGTTCCTCACCACCAACGACATGGCTATCCCTGCCAAAGAGATCGTCAAGTCCGCATTAGAGGATGCGAAGGCTGCGGGTTTCCCCCCCGAAGGCCCCGCCGTGGTCCTTGTGAACAACTCCGCTGCGGGATCGGTGAATCTCCGGCTCAAGGCACTTGCGGATGCAGCCAAGAGCGCTGGCCTCACGGTTCTTCCCGAGATTTCGTTCACCAATTCCTCTGATCAAGCCGCGAAGCTGCTCGCAGAACTCTTCGAGAAGGAACCGAAGATCGCGATGGTGTTGGCTGACGACGATATTGGCCTGGCGGCCTCGCAGATGTATCGGACCAAACTCCGCCCGCTCGGCAAGTACGTGAGCGCTGGATTCGGGACCGGGGAAGGGAGCCTCTCGACGGTCAAACAAGGTGAACACACGAGCATTGGTGACCTGAACACGAATCTTTTCGCCAAGCGGGCGATCCGAACCCTTGAGCAGAAGATCTCAGGGAAGGTTATCGCCGACCGCGTCGAGATTCCGGTCACCCTCTACCGTGGGCCAGGCCGCGAAATGATCGATCAGATGCTGCTTCAAGGCCCCGGTGGAGATGCTGAAGCAATCCTGAAGCCCGACCTGACACCCGAAGCTGCCAATCCCAAGTAAAGCATCAGCAACCACCCCGAACCGCTGGGGAATTCAACCCAACGGTCGGTTGGTTGCTCAAGGGGCGATCTTGTTCCCACGTCGAGCATGGGAACAAGGACGCTCGTGAAACTCGTTCCCACGGTCCTGCGTGGGAATGCAGTCTTCGACGCTCCCGCGTCGGCTTCGATCCGGGCATGCAGGTTCGATGTCCGGTGCAGCTCAAGCCTCGCCCATGAGTGCTTTTATCACTCAACAAGAGGACGCAGGAGCGTCCCGAACGGCATTCCCACGCAAGAGCATGGGAACGAGTTCCCATGCGTGATTGAAAAGTGATTGCAATGCCATCTCTTACCCATCAATGACCATGTCCGGTTGAGGTGGCCGCGCGTCGGCCACAAACGCTCTCCGGGAACATCCCCGCTTGGTCGATGGTGTCATCCGTGCCAAGATCGATCGGCTCATACTCCGTATCACGCTTTAGGTGAGGATGTCCTGAAACCTCGGCCTCGAGGGCTTCCGAGACCCAGATCGTCTTGAGTTCCAAAGTGTTTGGGATCACCACCATCCGGACCTCTGAGGGGGTCAGCTTCCAGGAGGTTTGGACCGCTGCTTCGAGGACCTCTCGGTCTGTCGCCATCGTGATCGGGATTCGGGCTCGTTCCAGGCAACACGAGGTCAGGACATTGATGCGGAACGCTTGATGGTCGATCCGCGAGACTAAGCGTTCGGTCGTTAGGTCAGCGAACCCGACCCCCACGATGTTCCCGTGACTCTCGTCCGAAACGTCGAGAACGACCAGGCGAGTCACCACAGGGCGGGGGAAGTCGGGCATCGTCTCGATCATCAGACGACCGATGACGTTCGGGTCCATGCCGGCACCCGAGTAGTTCTTGCCAAGCTCGCCGACGACTAATACATCGATCTGATCGAACGGGAGCCGACCCATCAGCTCGCGTGCCTTGGCTAACAGGCCAGGTTCGAGATCGAGGATGTTCTCGGGTTCGAGCGCCACGATCTCGGCGGGCATGTCTTCGGCGTTCTCGACGATCGCCAGGCCGAGTGCAAATTTGGTGTTCTCGACCAGGAACTTACCAACCGTTGGCAAGACTTCACGCATCCCGCGCAGGCCGAGCTTGTGGACCTGGGTCGCCCCCTCACGTTTCCCTAACCCGATCGTCAGCATTTTGAGGATGCCCGACTCGTGAACCCCCACAAAGTCGGTGTGAGCTTTCACCCGGTTCAGCAGAACAATCCCGTCAGCTTCGTAGGCGTTCTTGTCGAAATAGATTGGCAACCCGACAATATTCGTACCGAGGACGACCGTGTCCATGTCGGTCCGAACGTCGACCCCAAGGGCCTCGGGGGTGATCCCGTATCCGGCCAGAAGCTCGCGTTGCCCCTGTGAGGTTGCGCCTCCGTGGCTACCCATCGCCGCGACCGCGAAGGGTCGATAGCCCATCTGCTTCAGTGTGGCGATGGTCGCCTGAGCAATCGGCAAGATCGCGGTGATACCTCGACTCCCGACACCGACCGCGATTGATCCTCCCGCAGGGACCCGCTGGGCGAGACCACTTTCAAGAATCCGTTTGCGGACCGTTGCGGGGATATCCTCGACGCGGGGCTGCGGGACCGACTGCCGAACACGAGCCAGGAGAGGAAGGGTCATGCTTTGACCTTAACGCTTAGCGAGTGGAGAGGTTGGGACCAGGCCCGAAGGTTGGGGCATAGTACCCAAACGGAGGCAAAACGACACCTGGACCGGGAGCAATCGTGAACGTCGAGTAGGGGGATGCCCCCGATCCTGGGCCATTCACCGCGTTTGGCCTCCAGAGTCCCGATCCATAGCGGTTCGCTACAAAGCCCGAGGGACCATAGCCAAGCCCGTAATCCGCGCCTCGGATCGAAGGGAAGTTGGAGTAGCGGCGGGGAACCTTGTAACTCGCTGAGCCGTAAGTCGTTCCGTAAGAGCCAGGGGCCGCATAAAAGTTAGGGGCGGCGGTCGTTGTCATTACCGAGTTCACGGCAGACTGCCCGTGGCATTCCGAAACGCCAATAATCCCAAGAAACGCCAAGGCGCTCAGAGTCGTCATCGATCGATTCATTGGCTCGGTTCCTGGAGTCGAGATCTCTGACGCCCTCGAAATGCAGCGGCCCATAAATCTAAGGACGGGACGCGCAGAATCGAGAGCGGACTCTCCGCTCTCGACTATTCTACCGCATTTTCGGACCGAGCGCGATTAACGGTAATAGTACGCCGGTCGACCGAATGGTCGCATCGGAGCGGGGCGATACATATAGCCGGGGGCGACGTAACGCGGGGGCAAGGGGCGATAATATGCCCCTGGAGCGTAGATCTGACGGGTAACAATCGGCGCGTAGGAGGTGGTCGCCAGGGTCGTCGGTGCGAAACCAGTTGCGTAGACCGAGTTATAGTTCATCGTCCCCTGACCCGGGTAGGCCGCATAACCGGGATAACCGGCCGCGTTGTAACCGGTGTAACCATAGGCTGGGTAGCCGTAACCAGGATAGACGAGGCCTGGAGGCTGCGACCCGACAACGACGGAACTCCCCCCAGCGTAAGGGTTTCCCAAGGTGAAGCTCACCTGCGCCGAGGCTGACGAGAACCCACTTAACACCAAAACCGAAGCCCATAAACCAAGTCGAACGCCACTCATGATAATTCTCCCCAATCAAAAGTCGCCGTCTCAAGCTGCCCTAAGGATTAGACTTGCATATTGTAGGCCAGGGCCAAATAAATTGTGAATACCTACCCGACATCAGATCCAGTTGTCTTCCCAGGAACTCCGCCTCACAAGCGAGACAGAACCAATCTGTCATCGCTGATTTTTGGTTACCAAAAACTAAATTTTATTTCGCCCAAAAATGGAACTTGCGGAGGGAACTTCTTTTGATTATTCTGAGTCGAAAGAGAGAATAAGCCAAGAGGGGGCGGTCCATGTCTCAGCCGGTTGGTTCAAGCGTAGGGCGCAAGTCGCTCGATGAGGTTCATGGAACGGTCTCGGTTTCTCAGAGCAACCCTTTGAAGCGGCTGTTTGCCTTTATGGGGCCGGCTTATCTAGTCAGTGTTGGTTATATGGACCCAGGGAACTGGGCGACTGATCTCGAGGCGGGTGCCAGGTTCGGCTACACGCTGATCTGGGTTTTGCTCGCGTCGAACCTGATCGCGGTCCTGCTCCAGACCCTTTCCGCCCGACTCGGTGTTGTCACCGGCCACGACCTGGCCCAGGCCTGTCGAGCCGAGTACTCGCGACCCGTGAACGTGATCCTCTGGATTCTCGCGGAGGTGGCGATTGCAGCCACTGACCTCGCCGAGGTCCTTGGTACGATCATCGCTCTTAAGCTCTTGTTTGGCTTGCCAATGATGTATGGGTTGGGCATCACGGCCTTCGACACGTTCTTGGTCCTGCAACTCCAGCGATTTGGGATGCGCCGGATCGAAGCTCTGATTCTGGCGCTGGTCGCGACGATTGGCTTGTGCTTTCTGTTCGAGATCATCATGGCTCGGCCCGATCCGCTTGCGATCATCCAAGGGTTCCGACCGAGCTTGCCCCCGGGTGCGCTCTTCGTCGCGATCGGAATTCTGGGCGCGACGGTGATGCCACATAACCTCTACTTACACTCGGCCTTGGTGCAGTCGCGTCAGATTGGGCGAGACTCGCGCAGCAAGGCTCGCGCTTGCAAGTACAACCTGATCGACTCGGCGATCGCCTTGAATGCCGCCTTCTTCGTGAATGCCGCGATCTTGGTCTTGAGCGCATCCGTCTTTCATCTGAAGGGTGAAAGGGTCGCCAGCATTGAGCAAGCCTATGAACTTCTCCCGACATTCCTGGCCCCGGTCGCCCCCTACCTCTTTGGGATAGCGCTCCTGTGTGCAGGTCAAAGCTCGACCCTAACGGGAACGCTGGCCGGTCAGATTGTCATGGAAGGGTATCTGGATATCCGGGTTGCTCCTTGGCTGCGTCGACTGGTGACTCGGTTACTCGCGCTTGCTCCAGCAGTGATCGTGATCGGGTTGACTGGTGAAGGTTCGACTCAGCATCTATTGGTCTTGAGTCAGGTGATTCTGAGCCTTCAGCTCTCGTTCGCGGTGATCCCGCTGATCCACTTCACATCGAACCGCAAGAATATGGGCGAGTTCGCGACGCCGCTCTGGGCCCAAGTCCTGGCATGGATCTCCGCAGGCGCGATCGCAGCCTTGAATGGCAAGCTCGTGTTCGACACCGCCGGGGCATGGGTCGAGGCTCTTCAGGAGTCGGGCCGTTCGCTTGGGCCGATGCCTCTGTATTTACCGGTTGGCGTCCTGCTCTATGGATTCATTGCCGCAGTCGTCGGCCTGCTCGTCTGGGTGACTCTGAAACCGATCCTCCGACCGGCTCCCCCCTGGGCACCTCCTTCGAGCGTCCAGCTCGACTGGGCCGAGGCGCTTCGACCACGCCCGTTAAGCATCATTGGGGTCGCGCTCGAACACTCTTCCGCCGACACCGAGATCCTCAACCGAGCCCTCAGCCTCGCTCGGGCTGGCGAGACAAAGCTGGTTCTGCTCCACGTTGTTGATACCCCGATGACAAGTTTGTATGGCGCTGAGACGGCCGACCGGGAGACCTCGAGCGACGAGATTTATCTGGCCGATGTGGTTGAGGCCCTCCGTCGGCTCGGCTACGAGTCACGCTCGGTCCTCCTGCACGGCCCGGATCGGGCGGGTCAGCTTGTTGGACAGCTCAAACATGAGCCAGTCGACCTACTCGTCGTCGGGTCCCATGGACACGGGCTTCTTCGCGATCTGCTCTGGGGTCAGACGGTCGATAAGGTTCGCCACGGACTGGATATCCCGATGCTGATCGCACGGCCCCACGC
>JANXSX010000156.1 GCA_025356475.1 Isosphaeraceae bacterium
GGGCAAGAATATCCGCGAGGGGGCCCATTACACACCGTTCCTAGTCTTTGACTTCGATGGTGACGGCCGGGCCGAAGTCGCTTGCAAAACCGCCGATGGAACCGTCGATGGGCAAGGGAAGATTCTGGGTGATCCTAATGCTGATCATCGCTCTCCGCGCGGGTATGTCCTTGATGGCCCTGAGTTTCTGACGATCTTTGATGGGCTTACTGGTCGTGAGCTGGCGACCACGGCTTATATCCCCGCTCGTGGTCAGGTGGCCGACTGGGGCGATACCTATGGGAACCGGGTCGATCGCTTTCTCGCCTGCGTCGCGTATCTGGACGGTGAGCGGCCTAGTCTGGTGATGTGTCGGGGATACTATACGCGGACCGTCCTGGCAGCCTGGAACTTTCGCGAGGGCAAGCTCTCACCGGTTTGGACCTTCGATAGCGATGCGGGTTTCAAGGCGTACACTGGACAGGGGAACCATAACCTTGCGGTCGGTGATATCGACGACGATGGACGTGATGAAATTGTCTATGGCGCGTGCGCGATTGACGACGATGGGAGGGGCCTTTACTCGACCGGGCTCGGGCATGGCGATGCGATTCATCTCTCCGACCTCGACCCATCGCGTCCGGGCCTCGAAATTTTCGACATTCACGAGAAGGCCAAACACCCGCACGGGGCCGAGTTCCGTGACGCACGCTCGGGGGCCCTACTCTGGTCGAAGCCCGCGATTGACGTCCCTCGCGGGGTTACGATGGATCTTGACCCTCGCCACCCAGGGACCGAGAGCTGGGCGTTAGGTCAAGGCATGCAGGGTCTCTGGAATGTCAAAGGCGAACAAATCTCCACGCGTCGGCCTCGATCGTGCAACTTCGCGGTCTGGTGGGACGGTGATCTGTTGCGCGAGTTACTCGACCGCAACAGGATCGCAAAGTGGGACTGGATCAGCGAGACAGAAACCGAGCTGCTGTTGGCTGAAGGCTGCGTCTCGAACAATTCAAGCAAGGCCACGCCGGCGCTGTGCGCGGATATTCTTGGCGATTGGCGTGAGGAGGTGATCTGGCGAACGTCAGATAATTGCGAGTTGAGGATCTATACGACCACGATCCCAACCGAGCACCGCTTGCCCACTCTGATGCACGACCCTCAGTATCGCTTGAGTGTCGCCTGGCAAAACGTCGGCTATAACCAGCCAACTCAGGTTGGATTCTTCCTGGGCGATGGGATGGCCAAGCCACCCAAGCCCAGGATTCACACCAATCGTGTTGGGGAGCGATGATTACTTGATGGGGATCTCGTAGCGGATGAAGCCGAGGAGATCGCCCTCGGCCTTGCCGTGACACTTGGCGCACTTGGCATGCACCGCAGGGACGATGGTGGCGGCCAGGAGCTTGCGTTTTTGGCCTTCGCCTGACACCTCTTCGTAGTAGGTCTTGCCCCCACGAATCGCCTTCTCGGCGGCCTTCTCGAAGTCGCTAATCGGTCGGTTGGCCTCGTTGAGAGGGTCGCCTGTGGCATCGACAAGCCTGGCGGAGTGCCAGCCGTTCTTCTCCATCGCTGCGAAAATCTGTTTAGCAACTTTGATCGCGGGTGGCCCATCATAGGTCTTGTTGGTCGCGATCACTGCATTTTTGTAGAGATCGTCGAGCATCTTGACTTGCTCACGTGTTCGTTCAAGAGCAGGGTCCGCCTCTGGCCCTGCTCCTGCGAAGATGACAACACCCACCCCAACCGCGAGAAATAGGCCGCCGACAAACCGGATAGACTTCGACATCGTGCCTGGCATCGAATGATCCCTCCCTCAAAGAAAACCCGAGGTTCCGACAAGTTTTCCACGCGAGTCGCTAAAGCTGTATATAAAATACATAATTAGAGGCTCGTTGGCAATAGCTTGTCGGAAGAGAAAACGTTCTCGGGCTCTCATGAGTCTTTCGGTGAGGATGCTTGGGGGTCGTGGGGCCATCAACTCATGCCTCCACGACCACGGACTTTGCGGAAATGAGGCGAGGTCTCACTCGACCCAGGCGGGTTCATCGACCAATAAACCGTACTTTTTCATTTTCTTGTAGAGGGTGGTCCGGTTGATGTCGAGAACGCGAGCGGTCTCCTGTCGGTTCCAGTTGAGCGATTGCAACGCCTGAATGATGATCTGTTTTTCGGGCTCCTCAAGAGCTTCCTTCAAAGGGCGAAGCCCAAGCGTGAGATGAGAGCGCGACGGGATCGCCTGCGACTTGCCGGTCGCGTGCCGGTCTTGGCCCAGGCAGTGGACCAGGTCTGCTGCCGAAACTCGGGTCGATTGGCAAAGAGCGACGCCACGTTGGATCGCGCTTTCGAGTTCTTCGACGTTGCCAGGCCAGTCGTGTTTGCGGAGTAGGTCCAGGGCATCGGGAGTCAGATCCAAGATCGGCTTATCGAACTCGCGAGCGAACTTGAGCGTGAAGTGCCTGGCGAGCCGCTCCACATCCCCGCCTCGGTGGCGGAGCGGCGGTAGCTTGAGCCGAACAACCGCGATCCTGTAATACAAGTCGGCGCGAAGGCGACCCTCTTCCACCAGGCTCGAGAGGTCCTCACGTGTGGAAAGAATAAACCGGACCTGGCACTTGAGGATCTGGGCAGAGCCGACCGGTTGGTATTCGTTATCCGACATGACCCGCAAGAGCTGTGCCTGCATCCCTGAAGAGAGTGCGGCGACGTCATCAAGGTAAATTGTTCCACCATTCGCAAGCGCGAGGGCACCCGGTCGGATCGCGTTCGGGTCGATCGAGGAGCTCGCCCGGTGACCGAACAATTCACGTTCGAGCATCGCATCGCCGAGTTTCCCGCAGCTCACCTCAATGAAAGCCTGTCGATGATTCGGGCTGTTCTGATGAAGGATCTGGGCCAGAAGCCCCTTCCCCGTCCCTCGTTCGCCCTCGATTAGGACGGGAGTCGAGCGAGGCGCGATGGCGGTGATCATCTCGATGGCGTGCTTCAGACAAGGGTCCTCGCCAATCATGGCGACCTTGGAGCAAGGGGCCGGCCCCGGCTCGGGAGAAATCCGAGTTTCTGGGGCGACGGGTGCGACAACCGGTTGAGGTGCCGGTATCAGTCGTGGCGTGCTCAAATTCGCTGCGTAGCTCGACGAATGACCGTAACTGTTGGGGGAAACCGTAAAGTTTGGAGTGTAAGGAGTGACCACAGGAGCGATCGGTCTACGGCTCTCCAGCGACTGAATCACCACAGCGCGAAGTTCGGTCGCGGGGAGCGGGTAACGTAGAACGGCGGTGGCCCCCATCCTCAACGCCTCCCGCGTGCGCTCGGCGTGGACCCTCGAAAAGACGAGCAGGACGGGCAGGTCGGGATGTTTGCGTCTGAGGTAGTTCAAGAGTTCAAGGGCGTCACCATCTTCAGGGTCGATCCAACCGATCACCAAGTCGACGGGCTCGCGTTCGATCTTCTTGGCCGCGGCGCTGTCGTTGGGTGCTTCGAGGATCGAGTGCCCCAGCGATTGGAGCATCGAACCCAGGAGTGCAAGAGCGTGAGGCTCAGGATTGACGATCAGGATTTGGGCTTTATTGCTCATTGGTCGAGATCTCTCGGCAGTGACCTTGCCCTGAAAAAATGAGCGTGGGGCGGAGGTCGTTTCATCGTCCGCAACGGTAGCCGTGGAGTTGAAGGGGCCGGCCAGAGCGTGCGAACTGATCGTGGGCCTATATTGCATGGAAATTCTCGCAGGCCATCCTCGTTACCTTGCCCGCGTATCGCCGTGCTGACGCAGCTCGACGACAATCCTGAAATTGCTCTCTCCGGTTCGCTATAAAATCGGAATAGTCCTTAAAGGTGAAGGCGCACCCCGATCTCGACGCAGGGCGAAAGCCATGCATATCCATCAAGGCCTATCGAGACTGTGATCTCAGCCGCTGGGGCGGGTGTTGACGTGATTCGCCTCGAACGTTGCAACGAGGCGACGACGATGTTCCTTTGGGGATATATGTCACAGGTGGATGCTCGTCAAAAACCTGAAGAACATGGGCCTCCTGATCGTGGAACAAACCGGTCAGACAGTTAGAGTTAGGCCCTTGGGTGAGCGTCACGAAAGGCGTCGAGAATCCGCTCTTTGGTGACGTGGGTATAGATCTGGGTGGTCGTCAAACTCCGGTGGCCCAGCAGCTCTTGAACGCTACGGAGGTCGGCTCCGCGGTCAAGCATGTGTGTGGCAAAACTGTGCCGAAGCGTGTGCGGGCTGGCCGAGGGGTCGAGGCCGTGTGCCGTCAGATGTTCTTCAAGCAGGCGACCAACACTGCGTGCGGTTAGCCGCTTGCCGAACCGGTTCAGGAACACAGCGGGCTCATCGAGTGTCTCCGGGCGGCGGACATTGAGCCAATGGTCGAGGCAGCCCGTCGCCATTTTACCGATGGGACAGAGACGCTCACGCCGACCCTTGCCCCGAACCCGGACCATCTGGCCTTCTAGGTCAATATCCTCCAGATTCATACCAACAAGTTCGCTGACCCGGAGCCCGCCCCCATATAAGGTTTCGAACATCGTCCGATCACGGAGTCCGAGCGGGACCGAGATGTCGATTGCGTCAAGAAGCTCGACAATCTGATCGACCGAGAGAAGTTTGGGGAGTCGCTTAGGCTGACGAGGGTTCCGCAGCCCACCGGAGGGATCCACCAAGACAATCCCCCCTCGCCGCTGGAACTTGTAGAAGGAGCGGATACAGGCCAATCGCCTGGCGATGGTGCTGGCCGCGAACCCCTGCCCATTCAACCAGGCGGAGTAGCCCCGAAGCCGTCGAGCATCCACAGCCGTCGGGTCAATCTTCTCAGAAGTCTGGGACTGGCCCAGGTAGCGTTCAAACAATTCGAGATCCACTTCATACGATCGCAAGGTGTGGGGCGAAGCTTGTCGCTCCACTCGGTAATGGTGGAGGAAGGCGACGATTGTCGGATGCATCGGCGGACCTCCTGATTGTCTCAAGACGTAAGAAAAGGGATCTGGTGACAATGACGCACCACATCCTTAGAAATCGGCAATCCGACCCCAAGTGAACGAATCTTCAAGGTGAATTGTTCGACCTTACGAGGTCGACAAGTCCGGCAACAACGCCGCGATCTCAATCAGAAACACTTCGATCGCCAGCAATCCAAGGCTTCTGACGATGCCAATCCGACGGCCGTTGCGAGGGACAACCACATCGAAGGTTCGAAACCCTCGAATGATCATTTGGCGAAAAAATGGAGTGGGGACTTCCCTTAGAGGGGGTGCCATGCTATATTACATGTGCGCCGTGGAGCAGCGGTTAGCTCGCCAGGCTCATAACCTGGAGGTCGTAGGTTCGATTCCTGCCGGCGCGCTCCACACCCTAACTTGTTCCTTTTTCACTTCACCTCTTGTTTCCGACTCGACGTTGTTTCTACGCAACGAACCTCGGGTTGGGACACCAGTAGTGTAGGAAAGTTTGGATCACCCTTGAAAGCTGGATCATTATGATCCAGCTTTCTTGATTTCGAAGATGGCGTTAGTCGAGAATGCCGACTGTACGGAAAGCCGCGATAAAGTGGGTTGGTCGCAGTTGTCGGCCTCACTTGACCCCTTTGGGTGCAAGATAACGATTGGGAATATTGGTAAGTGGCGGTACGGCTCGCCCTGAGGCTTTAAGCCGAAGCCTGATGTTGTGGTCGATGTCCTCCTCACGACGTTGGACTTGGGGCAGAAGTCCGAGTTGGGCGTACGAAATCGGGGTCACGTCGAAGAAGGTTGTCTCCCACTTGAAGCCCTGTCCCCAAGTGATCCCTGCGAGACGGACGTCGGCAGTCGCCCCCGCGTCCAGGAGAAGCTGAAGGATCGGCTCGCTGCGGTTTCGATTCGAGTTCACGGTATGGAACAAGGGACTCTGTCCGTTGATCCCATATTTATCGACGTCCGCCCTCGCGTTTACGTCGGCACCAAGCTCAATCAGGACCTGCGCAGCATTTTTCCGAGGTTGGATTCAGGTGAGCCCTGACCGCTCGTCCGACCGTCTGGTTGTGGCCAGGCTCTGAGGATAAAATACCTACTGCTCATGGGTCCAGCATAGAGGGGTCAGTCTGATGTCGAGCCGGCCGTTCGTTCACTTGCATTGCCACAGTCACTACAGCCTGCTCGATGGCGCGAGCCCCCTGCCCGCTCTCGTCAAGCGGGCGAAGTCGCAGGGGATGGAAGCGCTGGCTCTGACCGACCACGGCAATCTCTATGGCGCTGTCGAATTTCTCCGAGAGGGGAAGGAACAGCACTTCAAGGCGATTGTCGGGATCGAGGCATACGTCGCCCCCGGTAAGCGAACCGATCGAGCACTGGCAGCAACCGAAGATGGAGGGAAGGAGAAGGCGTACCACCTCACCCTCTTGGCGAGGAACGGCGAGGGGGTTCGCAACCTGATGCGGCTCTCTTCCGCTTCCTTCCTCGAAGGTTTTTACTACAAGCCACGCATCGATAAAGAGATTCTCGAACGCCACCATGAGGGTTTGATCTGCCTTTCCGGATGTGTCGGTTCCGAGTTCTCACGGCTCCTGCTCCGCAATAAGATCGCCGAGGCCGAGAAGCTCGCTGTGTGGTATCAGAACCTTTTCGGTGAAGAAAATTTCTACATCGAGATTCAAGATAACGGCACCTCAATCCAACGAGAGCATGCCGCGATCGCCGTTGACCTGGCCAACCGAATGGGCCTCCCATTGGTCGGCACAAGCGATGCGCACTATTTGACTCAGGATGATTCCGAGGCCCACGACATTCTGCTCTGTATCAACACCGGCAAGACGGTGGATGATCCCAACCGCGACTTCAAGTTCGAGACGAATCAGTTTCACGTCCGCAGCCCCGACGAAATGTACGAGGCGATGCCTCGGCAGCATGAAGCGCTCGCCAATTCGGTGCGGATCGCCAACCTCGTCGAAGACGACTACAAGAGTCTTGAACTTGGCAAACGGCACTACCCGTCGTTTCAGCCCCCCGGTGAGATCACTCCGGAAGATTATCTCCGTCAACTCTGTGAACAAGGGATGGTCCGCCGCTATGCGGAGAATGCCCCTCCCGAGGCACTCGCGAGGCTCGATCACGAGCTAGGCATCATCAACTCGATGGGCTTCGCCTCGTACTTTCTGATCGTCTGGGACTTCGTCCGATTCGCCACCGAAAGTGGCATCCCGAGCGGAGCACGAGGCTCGGCATGTGGTGCGCTTGTCAGTTATCTGCTGGGCATCAGTCACGTTGACCCGCTCACCTATGACTTATTGTTCGAGCGATTCCTCGATCCTAGCAGGTCGGAAGCGCCAGATATCGATATCGACCTCTGCCAGGAGCGGCGGTACGAGGTTATCGAGTACGTTCGCAAGAAGTATGGCGCGGCCAACGTGGCCCAGATTGGCACGTTCGGAACAATGGCGGCCAAGGCGGCGCTTCGCGACGTGGGTCGGGCCTTGAACATCCCGCTCGCTCGCGTCGATCAAGTCGCGAAACTTGTCCCGCAAGTCTTGCATATCACACTTGAAGATGCGATCAAACAAGAACCCCAACTCAGGCGCATGAAAGAGGACGATCCGGAGATCGAGCGTTTGCTCAACTACGCGATGCGGCTTGAAGGGCTCGCACGCAATGTCGGGACGCACGCAGCAGGCGTGGTCATCGCCGATCGCCCACTCCAGGACCTGGTTCCCCTCCAAAAACTGCCGAACAAAGACAAAGAGAAAGAGGTTGTCACCACCCAGTGGAACATGGGGGACGTCGAGAAGGCGGGCCTCCTCAAGATGGACTTTTTGGGCCTGCGAAACCTCTCCAGCCTCGGGGCGGCCGCAGCGCTCATTAAGGAGACGCATCCCGAAGCGATCTTTGACCTTAACGACCTACCTCTTGACGACCCGAAGACCTTTGAATTGCTCCAAAAAGGCGAGACAAGGGGCGTGTTTCAGTTCGAGTCGGCCGGTATCCGCGACCTACTCATCAAGATGAAGCCCGACCGCTTTGCCGACATCATCGCGACGAGCGCACTGTATCGTCCCGGCCCCTTGAACGGCGGCATGGTTGATGAGTATGTGAACGTCAAAAACGGTCGAAAACAAGCGGAATATCCGCATCCTGTCTTGAAGGAGATCCTGGAAGAGACCTATGGCGTCATGGTCTACCAGGAGCAGGTGATGCGGATTCTCAACCGTCTTGGCGGCATCGACCTTTCCCAAGCGTATGGCTGCATCAAGGCGATCTCGAAGAAGAAGGTCGAAATCATTGCGCAAGGGCGTAAGCAATTCTTGGAAGGCGCGGTTTCACAAGGCTTGGAGAAGGAGCGGGCGGCCAAGATTTTCGAGATGATTGAGTTCTTCGGCGGCTACGGTTTCAACAAGTCGCACTCGACGGCGTATGCCCTCGTCACATTCCAAACGGCGTGGCTCAAAACTCATTTCCCAACCGAGTTTATGTGTGCGATCCTGTCCTCCGAGATGGACGGCGCAGAGCGAGATAAGTTCTTCTATGAGCATATTGACGATTGCAAGCGAATGGGGATTGAGATGCTGCCTCCGAACGTGAATCAAAGTGCCTTGGATTTCCGTCCTGCGGGTGAAGGCCGGATTCACTTCGGGCTTGGAGCCATCAAAGGTGTGGGCTATAAGGCCGTCGAGTCGATCATCGCCGCGCGGCAAAAAGGCGGGCCGTTCCGAGGGCTTGACGACTTCTTTGAGCGTCTTTCGTCAGGCATTGTCGGTCAAGGTTGCGTCGAGACACTCATCAAGGCCGGTGCGTTTGATTGTTTGAAAGCGCGTCGATCTCAACTCCTCGCCATTTTGCCGAGGGCGGTTCAGGCCGGACAGGCAAGACAGGCCGATGCGCGTCGAGGTCAGCGCGGGTTGTTCGACGACAGTGAGGCCGCCGAGCCGGAATCGGTCGGTCTGAGCCTGCCCGACGTACCCGAGATGCCCGACGCCGAGAAGCTGGCGGAGGAAAAAAAGGCGCTCGGTTTTTATATGTCGAGTCATCCGCTAGCAAGGTACGCGATGACGCTCCAGGCGTTCCGCTCGCACCCGGTCGGTGACCTCGCGAACCTACCGGACAAGGCGGAGGTGACTCTCGGCGGAATGATCTCGGGTCTGACGATTCGTAACGTGCAGAAGAGTCGATCGGGCCTGACGCGAATGGCGAAACTCACGTTTGAGGATCTGGCGGGCTCGACTCCGGCAATGCTCTGGCCCGAGGAGTTTGCCAAGAACGAAGCCCTGCTCAAGGACGACGCGATCGTCTTCATCAAAGGCAAGATCAGCCGAATGCGTGACCCGGCGGAAGTTATTATCGACCGAGTCATTCCGATTGCCGAAGCCGCTTCGGAACTCGCCAAAGGCGTGATTGTGCGGCTACATAAGGGAACTGTCGGGCGCGACGATTTTCAACGGCTTGAACGCCAGATGAAAGCAAGGCAAGGAAACCTTGACGTCTACCTCGAACTCGTGGGGCTTGAAGGCGTAAAGAGGGCGATCTATCGAGCCGGTTCCGGTCTCAAAGTCCGCCACGACGACCGACTCGTCGCCGATTTCGAGAGCGTCGTCGGGCCGGGAAACGTGCGGCTATTGGGACAGGGAGGTTCCTCGACGCGATCGGAGCCACAACCGCCGGCGGCGCGTGTCGAAGAAATGATCACGCCGGAAGAGGACGAGGATTGATATTAGGAAGTAGGTTAGAAATGTAACCGTGTGGCTAGGGCTTGCGACGACCCGCCAGCCCCGCCACGCAGACGCTCGTCTTCAGGCCACTTTGCACATCGCCGCGAGATTCTTCCACAACTCCCGTCTTGTTCATCAAAGCTTCATAATTCTGAGCTAGGATGCTATCTCCAGAGACCAATGCGGCTCAGACCCCGCGCCGCCGTTGGGCAATTTGCTTGTCCGCCTTTGATCCGATTACAACCTGGAAGCTTCGGAACTATTCCGGGGCTGTCCGAAGGTTGAACCTCCCGAGATTTGCTCTCAACATGACACGTTTTCAACCGAGATGGATTGAAGAATCGAAGCCCCACCGGCAGAGATTGGTCTTCGTGGTCTGGTCCTCATTTGCCTTGATTTGCGGTATGATGCTCACAGGATGCGGCGGCGAGCCTTCCGCCGTTTCCTTGCCTAGCGAGACCCTTCATCCGGTCAAGGGAAGCGTCGTTACGGCTGATGGCAAGCCTTTGACCGAAGGGCTCATCACCTTCGTGCCGGTCAAAAATACGAGTCGCGCGGCGACCGGAAAGATCGGTTCGGATGGCTCTTTCACCTTGAAATCGGGTAACATGGGTGATGGCGTAGCCGAAGGCGAGTATCGCGTCAAAATTGAGTCCACGCTAACCACTCCGACCGCCGACGCGAAGAAACCCAAGCGTGTCGTTCCCCTCGAATATGAGGATGAAGACGCTTCGCAGGTGAAAATCACCATCAAAAGCGGGCCGAAC
>JANXSX010000180.1 GCA_025356475.1 Isosphaeraceae bacterium
GAATCCCTCTTTTTCCAGACACAAAGGGGTTTCAACGCGTCGTTTGGTTTTCGGCAAGGTCCGTGGACACCTAAAAGAGTAGAAGTCACAAGTGTCGTCGAGGAAACAAGTTTCGCTGAGGATTGACTTGACACAGTAGAACTAGGGGCAGGGCAGAGTTCGTACGAATTGGCTGTTTGTCGTTTTATTCGCCTACAATGCGTCCCTTAGATGCATTGGTGGTCGTCATTTCCTCGGGGATGAATGTGCGTTTCTCGACCAACAGTAACGTTGCTGACTTGAGCCCGCGTCGAAATACCAAATTGTGACGATCGAAGCATCGCATTCAAGTAGGCGCGAGCCTGGCATTGCTCGGTTGCCTCTCTTTTGGGAATGGAGAACTACTGCGCATCTTGACGCGAGATTGGTCATCACATGACAGGAAACGTAATTTCTAGGGCTTTCCCGAAGATCTGCCGACTCATCGGACCCTGACCCCTGGAAGATGACATGGCGTAGGCTCTGTGCCGTGCGAAAACGCCATGAGCAGACCGAAACCCAGGTGCCGGATTAACCCTTGGTCTCGATAATTCCGATGCAATCCTCCTTGCAAAACCGTAGTATACGGATATTCCTGCGTATGAAGCTCCACTAAGGGCCAACGTATGCATTGCCGAAGCGTCCTCCCCATCCTCGTAGTCTCGCTGATCATGATCGTTCACACCAAGGGTTTGGGGGCAAGCGATGTGAAGCCGCAAATGCGGGGCATCCTCGTAAGTTCGGAGAAAGTGACGCCTGACTTTCTCGCCGTGTGGAAGGCAAGGGGCGTCTCCGAGGTGATCGTGCCACTTGATGAGTCGAGCAGGCTGCAATGGGGGGCGATTGCCAACACCGCCGCCCGAGCGGAGATGAACCTGTGGCCTTGGATCGAGGTCGCAAGAAACCCAATCATGGCCGAGGGACATCCCGAATGGATGGCTTCCTTAGGTGGGCACCACAAGGACTGGCGGCGGCGATTCCCGAACGCGCCCGTCGCAAAGAATGGTGAGGTTATCAAAGCCTGGCCATGGGTGCCGATCGGTTACTTGCCAGCATTCGAGGCGCATCGGGTACGCCTGCGGTCATTGCTTTTGGACCTCCCAGGCCAGTGGGCAGGAGTCTTCTTGAATGATCTCCAGGCGGGTCCCTCCTCCTGTGGCTGCGGCAATGATCAGTGCCGATGGGCCCTCGATTATGGTTCAGCCTCCACAGCGACTAAAACTCCAGGAGACCCAGCGGCGACGATTGTCCGTGAACTCGCGGCTCGCCACGCCGAAAAACAAATCGTCCCGGTCTGGGTGACCGAGTGTGAGATGGGCGACCTACCTAATTCCAAGAACACGACCGGGCTTTGCGGAAATGTCCCATGTGCCACCGGAGCATGCTGGCCTGGTTACGCGCGGAGCTGGAATCCAATCGTGGTGGCGACCAGTGGACCCATCGCGTTAGGGCTCTGGGCAGAGACCTTCCATCGTGATCCGCTACCATGGATTCAGACCGATCTCACTCTCTTCTTGAAGCCACCCCAAGGTGGCACTACACTACCCAAGGCACGCGCGATCGTTGTCATACAAGCCTGGCAATCGTCCGATTCCAAGCGTGACCAACTCATGAATGCCCTCAACCTAGAAGAGACCGGGTGGGTCCTTGCGCTCGACAAAATCGACCAATCGTGGGAACCTAGAGCGGTTGGCATACCCACTAAACCATAGGTATCGGAGAGTTATCTATGTGTGCCATTGAGAAGATCCCTATGTGTTCCTGCCATTATTCAGATGAGTCTCGTTCCCGGATTTTAGGAGTTGTACATGCTAGCAATCTGCCTACTTCTCGCCACTTTGGGCTCTGAGCCAAGCGAAACGGACAAGCCCAAGACCGATTTTCGCCCCGACCTGTTCAGGACCCTCGTCAACCCAGCGTGCTCGCATTGCATTGACGAGTCGCGCAGTCAGGCCGGTGCGCTCCAGAACGATGACCGTGTGCTTTGCTGGATTCGGGGAAAGTACGAAGGAGGTGCGATCCCGTACCGCTGGTTCCTTGTGCCATATCGAGTGATAAGCGATACCTATGGGGTATTCGTTTATGATGCCGATGCTGGCTTCGTGCGAGGGTATCCCGCATCGCTTGACTACCGCTTCCACGGCTGGAGGAACGGAGTGATGGTGATGCGGCACCAGGACGGGACGCTTTTCGACTGCCTTACCGGCTTGGCGTTCGAAGGCCCCCGCAAAGGGGAAAAGCTCACTCCGATCCCAACCCTCGAATCCGATTGGGGTCCGTGGCTCAAGTCCAATCCTGGCACGGTCGCCTATGCGATGATCTCGAAGTTTCAGCCGCTAGCTGCCCCACGAACCTTGCAGTTGGAATCACAAAAGACCCGCCCCGAGCTGGACCCCCGGCTGGACGCCGAGGAACGTGTCTTTGGACTCATCGAAGGTGAGGCCACCTGCGCGTGGCCTCTGAGTTCCTTCGGCGAGCGACCCGAGGTCCGAAAAATCACCCTTGGCAGCAAAGACGCGTTGATCCTCTGGGACGCGCGAACGCGTACAGCCTGTGCTTTTGCCTCCGAAACCGATGGCCCAGATGTGAAGGCGGTGACGTTGGCAGTGGACTTGAGCGACCTTGATGCCCCTTGGGTGGATCAGGAAACCGGGTCGCGATGGTCGATCGTGGGGCGCGCGGTTTCAGGCCCTCGAAAGGGGCAAACACTCCGCTGGCTTCCCGGCGTGATGGTGAAGTGGTTCGCCTGGGCGGCCGAATACCCAAAAACGTCCCTGGAGAATCCTCCGAGAGTTGATACGAAAGCTCTGTCGAAATAGGAGAACATTACTCGACTGGGATGATACGGACAGCATCCCAGTCGTCTCTTGGAAGGGAACTCGCGACGATCGATGGGGCCTTCTGCTCCTATTCAGCATCTTTCGCGGCCTTGATTAGTGCGTCCGAGGAATGGCGGTCGCGGTAACCGTCGCGGAAAATCTTTGCTCGGATCACACCCTTGGAATCGACAATGAACGTCCCAGGGTAAGGCACACCCTCGGCCTTGCCTTTCGCCGTAGGGTTGACAATGTGGTAGGACTCAATAACCTTGCTCTCGGGATCGGACAGGAGAGGGAAGGTGATTTTTGCCGTCTCTGAGAACTTCTTGAGGATGCTTGGCGAATCGTAGCTGACGCCAACGACCTGGACTCCTACTTCTTCGATCAACTTAAGGTCACGTTGCAACTGGACCAGTTGCGTGCGGCAGAATGGTCACCAGTCCGCTGATCGGTAGAAGACCAAGGCGACCTTGCCTTTCTTGAGCATATCATCTAGAGAGCGATCCTTGCCATCCTGATCCTTCAGCACAAACTTGGGAGCTCTCGCTCCAACCGTCAGGCCAGTGAACTCTTCGGCGGCAGGTTTCCCTTTCTCCTGGGCCCGGAGTCCGGGCGTTAGGAGCAACGCAACGCTTGCCGCAAGGGCAAGTGAGCCCAGCATGTGTCGCATACAGAAGCCTTTCTTTCCTAGAGTGAACTGAAGATTCTCCAGAGGGACTCGGCCAGAATCAATCAGAGCCTCGCGGTCACGCTCTGGTACGGCGATCCTACACCCGAAGCAAAGGTCGAACAATACACCACACTTCCACACTTCCAAACGACCTGTGCAAAATCGAACCGAGGCCTAACCCAACCAGATTGAAACCACTGCGGCCCCCTAATACATCCTGGTTCGCAGTGCGCTTGGAATCGACTGGTTTCAGTTTCATGGTTAGATTCACCGAGGCGGAGCTTCGCGGAATTCGTTTGGAATCGTTGAATTATCGAACAATCTCGGCTCTATAGAGTAGGCTCTATCGCCATAGAGCGGCGGCGCTGCCGATCGGAGGGGGCTACAGTTCACTCGCGAGGCAAATCCGTCACGACGTCGTGATTGGTCCATGACAAGAGGTCACGCGATGGTTGACACCAAGAAGCTTTTCATCAGACGATATGCAAACGCCATATTGGTGTGTGTATTCGCGTGGGGCGTTATCGCCATACCGGCGGTCGGAAGTATCCATGGCTCGCATTCAATCAAACCCCAGCAACGGTTTCGGTTCGAGGTCGCCCTCTCGCAAGAGGTAGCCCTTGTCCCCGACAAGACTCTTGTAATGGTCGACATGCCCAGATGGCCATAACACTTCGATCGACTCGATCAATTGGGCCGTCCCGAGCCCGAAGTGTAGGTGGCCATCGTTTGCGGATTGATAGCTCCCCCCCCCAACCCGTTGGGCGACCTGTGTTCGTCCATCGGAAGTCAGGCGAACGCGTGCTCCAACGGCGTCTCGGTTACTCGTCGTCCCCTCAAGTCGTAGGGTGACGAAATGTCCATCGCGCGGAGTTTGGTTGAGAAATAAGGAGACTGGCTCATTGTGCGAGAGGACGACTGCATCCATACGTCCATCATTGTTGAAGTCGCCGGTCGCAAGTCCTCTCCCCACGCGTAAGGCCTGAAATGGAGATCCAGATTGCTTGGTCACATCGGTCAACCGATGGCGATCGTTGCCGAGCAGAAGCTGGGTCGGCATGGCATATGGGGTATCGGGTCGGAAGTCGTTGACATGTCCATTGGTAATGATTAAGTCGAGATTTCGATCATTGTTCGCGTCGAGGAACGCGACACCGAACCCAAGGACAAACCTGGTCGGCACTGCGAGCCCAACTGCGGCCGTGTTATCGGTGAAAAGCCCCCCTCCCAGGTTACGGAAGAAGCTGGTCGATTCCCCGTAGAAATTGGTAACCACGAGGTCGAGTCGGCCATCGCCGTCGAGGTCGCCGGCAGCGACCCCCATACCCGCTTGATAGCCTCCTGAGGCGTTGGCGGCGACCCCCGACGCGGTTGCAACCTCCTCAAACTGGAACCCGCCCAAGTTGTGGAACAGGTAGTTCGCAGTTGTATCGTTGGCCACATAAAGATCCACACGTCCGTCTTCATCAAAGTCGGCGGCGACCACTCCGAGGCCTCGGCCATTGGGGTCGACAAACCCTGACTTGTCTGTCACGTCAATGAATTTACCTGAGTCGTTACGAAACACATGATCTGGGAGATGTGGCAAGCTATTTGGGTCGCAATAGGACGGAGTTCCGGTCTTGGGGTGCCGGCAGATCAGAGGATGTTCCGCGTTCCAAACCAGGTAGTGGCAGACGTAGAGATCGAGGTCACCGTCCGCATCAAGGTCGGCGAACGCAGCGGAGGTAGGCCAGTCGCGGTCTCCACCCAAGCCGACCGGTTCCGTCATGTCTACAAAGGTCCCGTCACCACGATTGCGATAGAGAGCATAAGAACGCCAACGGGTGATGAACAAGTCGGGATATCCGTCGTTATTGTAATCACCCACAGCGACCCCGTGCCCATAGCCACCCGGCATGGCGGCGAGGCCACTCGCCTCGGTCATATCCTCAAAGGTGCCATCGCCTCGGTTGCGGAACAAGCGGTCAGCATTAGGAAACCTCCCGGCTGGAGGAGGAAATGTCCCACCTTGAACCAAGTAGATGTCGAGCTTGCCGTCGCCATCATAGTCAAGGACGCCGACCCCACCACTCCCCGACTCGGGGAATTGACGCTCTGCGGACTGGCCATTATTATAGGTGAATCGAAGTCCCGCTGAACTCGCAGTATCGATAAACTTCGGCTCCGAAAATACGTTCACGCGAGCTGTTGTCGATGCGATCGACGGTTCAGCGCGTGCCGATCCCAAGTCGGCTAGCACTTGAGCGGCAGTGACGCCTGCGGGCTCCTCCCTGACGATGCGGGCCAGGGCGTCACGTACTCGAGGGCTCTTTTCATGGTCCCGGTCGGTGGCGAGGGCGGCCCAGCAGCGTGACTCAAACCGACGTCCCAGAAGGGCCGCGAGCCGAGCGAGTTCGGATGCCTTCGCCATGTCACCCCTGGCTAGGATCTTCTTGAAACTCTCGCGAGCAACGTCAAGTGCCGCCTTTCGGCTTCTCAGCTCCGCAACCCTGTCGGTCTGGCCCGATTCAGCAGCGAGCCCGGCGAGTCGGTCGACCGATTCAGAGTCTCCAGGTTCGAGGTCGAGGAGTGCCTCCAAGGCTTTCTTTTCGGCGACCCCATCGCCGGCCTGGGCTGCGAACCAGATCTTCATATGTCCGAATTCCGAAGGGGAGAGTCGTCCTGCGAATGGGGCTCTCAGGAGTCTTCGCACAGATTCCGGTTCCCCCGAGGCCCGGGCCAGCTCGAGCCTCGCCCTCCAGACTGCTGGGTCTTCCGGACGACGCTGATCACAACGATCCAACCACTGAGCAGCCTCTTCATAACGGCCCGTACGTATGTACAAATTCGCTTGACTGAGCCAGAGTCGATCGTCCTCCGGAGTTTGGGGAATCGCGACTTCAAGGAACCTCTGGATCCCCTCGACCGGCAAGGGCTCGGTATCGAGCATCCAAAGCTGCCTAAGCAGCTCGGCAGGGACGACTGAGTGTCTGAGTCCCTCAAAGATTCGGACTCGAAGCTCCGCGAGTCGACCTTCGAGTCGGAGGAGTCGGGCGATCCCGGACAGGGCCTCGTCTCGATTGACGCGCGTCTCGCGAAGGGCTCGTTCCAAACTCTCCTCCGCTACGATCAGCCGACCGTGGTCCAAAGCGAGAGTCCCCCGAAGGAGCAAGATCTCCCCAGCATCGGTAGAGCCAGGAGTGACTCGGCCCCAGGCTTCAAGGGCATCGTTAATATGACCCGCCGTCTTCTCGCACATGCCCAGTTGGAGCAGGACATCGCTCCGACCTGGCCAGCGGTTGTCGACTTGCACCAATTGATCGATGGCCTCGGCAAATTGCGCCTGAGCGAGCGTGATATCAACGACTCTCATTGCTGAACGAAACTGCCAGGCATCGATCGCCTTCCAAGCTCCCCAGGCGGCGATCAAGACGGCAGGAATCAACGCGAGGGCAGCCCACCGTCGGACCATAACGAGCTCCGGGTCATACAGGGTCGAGCGCGAGCAGATCGAGAGGCTAGCCTCTGGACACTCTATCCTAGGGAGAAATGCGGAGTTCGGCAAATGAAGCGGCCCCCGGGGTCTCGCGACGTCCGGGGGCCGAATCAAGAACTGGTCATCTGTGAATACAGATTTGCCGGTGAGGGGGCAGTCTCAACCGAGCGGGTCAGTACGAGTCAGCGGAGAGGACTTCGCCACCAGACCGGGTCGCCAGGGCGTACCAGGTTGGCAGAGCAATTGTGTCCTTGATGAACCTGACCGAGCCATCGGTCATCGCCACGTTCACACCACCAGGATGGCGGCTACGGGCCGAGTAGAAACCGATGCCTGCGCCGACTCCTCCCCAAGGGGAACAGTCGGGGGTTTTGCTATTGGGTCCGAGCACAAAGTTCATCTTGGCCCCGGGATAGTCGCCGGCAGCCCAGTAGAACCCGCCCCAGTCCCAGGTGGGTGCGCCCGACTTGGCGGCGGCGACACAATCGGGGATGACCGATTTGTTGATGACAGCCTGGTCGCCAGCATTGGAGACGATGTAGGTCGGCAGACCCCACGCGGAGCCTGGGACGCCAACATAGACGTCGCCAGGGCTGTAGCGACTACCATCGCCGTCGCCACGGTTCCGCTCTGCGAAGGCGATCGTGTTCGACAAGCCGTCGACTACGCCGCTAATGTTGCCATCGGAGCCACGGGTCATCGGACCAGCCCCTGCCTCACGCGACCACCAATCCCAGTTGGTTCCGTTCGAAGCACGATAGCTGTTTCGGCCCTTGCCGTTATCGCTTGGGCAGATGAACGAGCCGATCGTGATCTGGACGGCCGTCCCCTGGACGGGGTCGGCGAGTCCGCTCTGGCCGGCAAACTCGTTAAAACCGAACGAGAAATTGATCGCGTTCGAGATGTTGGTCTGCTCGACGTAGGGGAGCATCAGCGCCAAGGCGCTAAAGCTATTCCCATTATCGCCGACACCCGGAATGTTCGGGCTTGGGAAAATGTTGTTATAGGTGTTCTGATTCCAGGGGAACGCCCCCTGGGCCGACGCGTAGTTGTGCAGCGCCAGACCAATCTGCTTGAGATTGTTGATGCACTGCGAGCGACGTGCCGCCTCGCGTGCCGCCTGCACGGCCGGAAGCAACAAGGCGATCAGGACGGCGATGATTGCGATAACCACCAGCAGTTCGATCAGGGTGAAGCCTTTGCGGGATCGAGTCGATCTGAAACTCATCCGAGTTCCCTCCCTCAATGAAACAGGTAAATAAGACTGAATGTCACGATCCCTAACTGAAAAAAATTGCCGTGTCCTCAGAAAGTCGAACGAGCATCTTCCCCCCTGCTGCCCCAGAACAAGGAGAGGTTGGGTGAGGCGATTGCCGACCAGCGGTATGTCGCCTACCCCAGAGTCTCGCTGACCAAATACGGCACGGGACCGCAGGGGCTATGGGAGCCTCTGGGCCACGGCCCTCCGACCAGTGAAGGTCGGTTCGGGTCGTACAATCGTTTTCAAGCGGGAATCGATCGGAATGGCTACGAACTCACGGAAACGAGAGTCCGCAAGATAGATGATCGTCCAAGAAGCTCGACGAGGCAAGAAAAATCCAAAGAATTTTGTCTTTGCCCACCGAGCGTGACCTGAACTCAGGCTCACACCCACGGACTGGCGGGGGCCACACACTCAAAGCACAATCATTTCACGGGCTTCTGGATTCCCGGTGGGGCCTTGTACTGCGCACCCGTTGCCACCTTTTCTTGCAACAGCTTCTTCTGGAGGTTCTCCAGGTCTTCGGGGCTGGCAACTTTGGTCTTGGGGAGCTCGCCCTCGGTCGGCGTCGATTCGCCGCAGCCGATGAGCAAACATGCCGAACTCGTCAGAAGGACCATTCCGCGGATCAGAACCGAGCGATTCATGGCAAACCATCTCCGAAAACAGGGCTACAAAAATGACGCAACGGCGTTGCAAAACGCCTCCGAGGTCCCGACCTCGGTGTCAACTTTCGATCAAACTCTTGTTAAGATGTTGACGAACTGGAGAATAACCGGTCGGTAGATGGCCTGCAATCCAGCACTCGACTCGATTCCAACGTTCCTGTCGTGAGTTGCCTCTTCAAAGGATAGTGTTGATAAGTGTGGCAATGTGCTAAGGTTCGGATCTTCGCCCCAGAATTCACGGACATTCAGCGTTCTTGCAACCTTTTGGAAGGGGTGGGAGTCGTGCCGTCGTTCTCCTTAGGGAATCCCTTCAACCGCTTCAAAGCGGTGGTGATTGTGGTCACACTTGCTGGAATGGTCGTGGCCACAAGCTGGTTCTCATGGTCTGCCTGGCGAGCCGCCAAACTCTGGAACGAAGCGGTCGAGGCTGCCGATCGTGAGGATTGGGCCGAGACGGGGGCCGCTCTCGAACAGAGAATGTGGTACCGGCCCGACGATCGCGCGGCCCTCCACCTCCAGGTGCAGGCGGCCATCGGTCGAGGTGAGCCTCTTGCCGCAGCCGCCCTCCTCGGTCGAGTTCCCCCCTCTGCCCCGGAGGCGGTCGAAGCACGTCTGACCCAGGGACGTCTCTTGATGGATCAGTATCGACCGCGCGAGGCCGAGGCAGTCTTCCGCGATTGTCTAAAAATCGACCCTCGGGCCGATGCCGCCCGGCTGGCGCTGATCGCGATCCTGGCCTTCCAGCGTAGGGGCCTGGACTACGACAACGAGGCCTGGACCCTCTATGAAAAAGGGGCCGAGCCCATCAAAGCTCTTCGCCTTCTGGCACAGGCCGCTCCGACAATCCCTCCGGATACCTTCACCAAAACAGCCGACATGGGTGACGTACTGGAGCGTTGCCTGGAGACTGATCCCGACGACCTCCACACCCGGCTGGCCTTGGCTCGATTCGAACGTGGCCGAGGTCGAATCGAAATCGCCTTGAAGCTGCTCGAGCCCTGCTTGGCCGTGAGCCCTCCCGATCCAGAGGCGCGGCTGGAATGGGCGGCTTGTCTGCTCGATGAGGGCGAACTCGACCAGGTCCGTTCCCTGTTTGAGAACCCCGACGCATCAATCCGAACACATGCCTCGTTCTGGCTCTTGAAGAGCGAGTGGGCACGTCGACGAGGGTCAGACGAACAAGCGATCATGTCTCTTTCGAAGGCAATCCGACTCAATCCTCGCTCGACCGACGCCAATTATCGGCTGGGGCTGGCACTCGGAGGAGTCGGGCCTGAAGCGACGCGCTGCCTGGAAGTTGCACAGAAGGCCCGCGAGCTGAAAGACTTCGTGGCCCAGATCTCCGACCGATCGCGCGACCGCGTTCAGCTTATGCAGGCAGGGCGGCTCTGCCGGGATCTCGGGCGTTCCCGAGAGGCCCGTGCCTGGTTTATGCTTGCCCTCCGGCTCGATCGACACGATGCCGAAGCCCGTGCTGCGATCGCCCAACTCGACTCCGAATCGACGACAAAAGGCGATCCTCCAGCGGCTGAGACCTCCCGCTGAGATCGGCATTCCTTAGATCGAGGTCCTCATGCTCAGCCGACGCGTCGCGATCATTACGATACTTATGTTGATCATCGCAGGTCTTGGAGGAATCGCCTTCTGGTCCACCGGCAAGACGATAGACCGCGAAGTCCCACCCGACCGACCTGCCCGCCTACCCACTCCGATACCCATCGCCCCACGACGCATTGAGCTAGAACCCAACGCGACCATCCCCAAGTTTCGGGAACTAGTCCCCGGACTGCCGGTCCCACATTATAACGATGCCCACGGTCAGTTCCGCCTGGTCGAGTGTATGGGGAGCGGCGTCGGCCTGATCGATTATGACAACGACGGTTGGCTGGATATCTACATCGCCCAAGGCTGCCCGATACCGCTGAGCCCTAACCAACGGCGGTACTCGTCTCGACTCTATCGCAACAATCGGGATGGAACCTATGTCGATGTCACTGACTCAGCTCATGTTGGGTTCAATGGCTATGGAATCGGGGTCGCTGTGGGTGATTACGATGGTAATGGCTATGATGATATCTATGTGAGCGGATTCGGGTCGGGCGCACTCTACCGGAATAATGGCGACGGCACGTTTACCAATACGACCGACGAGGCAGGGGTGAAAGGCTCTGGATGGGCGACGAGCTGTGCTTTCGCCGACCTTGACGGCGACGGTGACCTTGACCTCTACGTGGTGCATTATCTGGCCGATACCGTTGACGATCAGGGTCGGCCAACCGTCTCGTGCAATGCCCTTCCAGGAGCCATTGGATACTGCCCGCCGATCGCGTTCACTGCCGAGCCCGATGTCCTCTATCGTAACGATGGGAACGGCAAGTTCACCGATGTGAGCGCTGAGTCTGGGATCACCAATCCCGCTGGAAATGGGCTGGGAATCGCGATCGCCGACTGGGACGAAGACGGTAAGCTCGACATCTTCGTGGCCAACGATCAGACGCCCAATATGTTGCTCCATAACCTGGGTGGGCTCCGCTTCGAAGAGGTTGCGCGCCCCTGGGGCCTCGCGTATAATGAGTCCGGTGACCTCCGCGCTGGGATGGGGGTCGCAGCGGGTGACTACGACGGCGATGGACGCATCGACCTTCTGGTCACCAACTTCTATGAAGAGGCGAGCACGCTCTATCGAAACGCGGGCGCGGGCCGCTTCGTGGTTGAGACCTCTCAGGCAAGACTACTTGGCCCGAGCCGGTCGAAGCTAGGCTTCGGGACCGGCTTTCTTGACTACGACAATGATGGCCGACTCGACCTGTTCGTCACAAATGGACACGTCAACGATGTCCGACCTCTCGGCATTCCTTATGCGATGAGCCCCCAGCTTTTCCGCAATATAGGTCACGGGAAATTTACCGATGTCTCCGCGCAGGCGGGTCGATACTTTGATGCCGAATGGTTGGGTCGAAGCGCCGCTTTTGGCGATCTCGATAACGACGGCGATGCCGACATCATTGTCACCCACCTGGGCCGACCTCCCGCCATACTGATCAATGAATCCACGCCTCTTGGTGCTTTCATCCAGCTCACCCTCAGAGGATCGGGCTCGGGTCGAGACGCGACGGGAGCCCGAGTCACGGTCGAAGCAGGTGGCCAATCCCTCGTCCGAGTCGTGACGGCAGGGACCAGTTACTTGAGTTCCAGTGATCGGCGTGTACTCGTCGGGATGGGCAGCGCCAAGCTGGTCGATCGGCTGACGATCCGTTGGCTCTCAGGGAAGACGCAGACGTGGGCCAACCTCCCTATCAACCAATCGCTCCAGATCACAGAGGGAGCTGAACCGGTCGTCATTTTCAACAAATGATCATTTGTTCGCATCGGTTGGATTTGCAGGCTTCTTGACCACACGATAGGCTTCGGTGCCTTCGGTGATCTCGATCGACTGGTCCGCGCTGAGGTTTGAGAATGTCTGGATCGTTCCGCTACCCGGCCAGGTAACGGCCAGCGTTTCGACAGTTTTCGCATCACCGAGCCCGATGAGCGGGGCCAGGCTATTGCCGCCAAAGCTTGAACCACCGTTGATCACTCGATGGATCACTCGCTTGGTCCCATCGTTCATGACCAGGTCGAGGCGAAGCTTTGCACCGATCGCGGATCGGTTAGCCTTGGTTCCGACCAGCCTCATCGCCAGCCAGTGACGCCCATGTCCCGGATTGCGAAAGAGGGCGTTATTAGCTCGGTCACCCGGCGTTTGACCACCGATCTCGACGAGTAGATCGAGGTCGCCGTCTTCGTCATAATCGGCAAAGGAAACGCCATGCCCTTTCTGGAGATGGCCGGTCCCTGAAGCGGTCGTGACATCCTCAAATCGTTCGCCGGCGACGTTGCGAAGGAGCACGTTGGGGACCAAATAGGAATAGGCAGGGCGACCGGTGCCGAGATAGATGTCGAGATATCCATCGTTGTCGAAGTCTGCAAAATTCGCACCCATTGGGATCCAGGCATGGTCGAGTCCCGCATTGAGCGCAACATTCTCGAACTTGCCTTGGCCGAGGTTCCGATAGAGGCGTGGTCGGTCGGCGTCGGTCGGCTGACCGAGGCGATCGGCCACGACATCGTAGACGGTTGCGCTGAAGCCGGTGACAAAGAGGTCGAGCCGACCGTCATTATCGTAGTCCCAGAACCAGCAGGCGAAGCTTCGGAGCGGGCCGGTCAGGTTGAGCTGCTCAGCGACATCGGTGAACGTCCCATCATGATTATTATGATAGAGCCGGTTCAAGCCATTCATATTCGAGACGTACAGATCAATGAACCCATCGTCGTCATAATCACCCCAGGTCACCCCCTTCGCCCATCGCTCGTTCTGAACGCCTGCCTTGGCAGCCATGTCGATGAACGTCCCATCACCTCGGTTGCGGTAGAGCCGGCAGCGATTGCGGGGGTCGAATGGCTTGTCGCGGAACTCTCCTGCGACATACAAGTCGAGAAAGCCGTCATTGTCATAATCACCCCAGGCTGCCGACTGGCAAGCGATTGGCTCGCCCAGGCCGCTGGCGAACGTAACATCCTCAAACACACCAGCGCCCTTGTTTCGGAGTAGTGAGAGGGGCGATGGTGCTTCCCACCCACCCCGCATTGTCAACACATCGAGCCATCCATCGTTGTCGTAATCCGCATGTGTGGCATTGACCGCCAGGACTTGATCATCAAGACCAGCCGCTTTTCCTCGGTCCACAAACGTGCCGTCCCCCTTATTCACAAAGAGCGAGCCGCCGAGGTCCCAGTCTCCGGAGACAAGGAAGATGTCGGGTCGGCCGTCACCTGTGAAGTCATCAAAGAGACTGCCCCCCAACATGTTCGGGCCTCGACTGCTCAGCCCGACTTCCGCCGCGACATTGACGAACCGGCCCACGTCCGGTCGAGTCTCGGTCGACTCCGAAGGGACTCGATACGCAACCGGAATCATCTCGATACTCTCACCAAGGGTCATCGCCGCCACGTTCAGGAGCCACCGAACACCCAAATCTTCGGGCCGTTTGTTAAGGTACTCAGTGAAGAATCGGATGGCGTCGGTTGAGCCTCCCGGCTTGAGGTGTTTCGCCTCGATCGCAATCGGGAAGATACAGTTCGACGGACCCAGGCAGGCCACGCAGTTATCGACCTCCCCGCGCCGGAGAGCGGCAACACCCCGCATCGCACCAATATTCGTCCGGAAGTCCACGTCCATCCCTGGATTCTCAATCATCGCTCGGGCGAACCAAGTCTCTGCCTGGGGAAAGTCACCCTCATACATCCCAATCAGTCCTGCGAAGACTTGAAGCAGAGCCCGTCTCTGATCAAAGTCGAGCGGATGCGGCACCGACCGCTCAAGTGCATCGAGCTTCCTGAGGATATCGGCCCGACCTCGCTGGGAGCGCTCGCGATAGGCAGCAGCAACCTCCGTGATCGAACCTCGGTTGCCAATGGCTGGTGTGTAATTGAGAGCAAGTTCGTAGCCGCTATCGTCAATGAACCCCGCGGTAAACAGGGGCACGCCTGGCCTCTTGGGCCCAGCGCCTGGCCTCGTCGTCGATGGGGACGCGATCGTCGGACTTGCCTTTGCTTTGGCTCGCAATCGTTCGATTTCTCGGAATTCGAATCCTCTCCAGACGAGTAAAGCCGAACCTGTCCCAACGATGAGTCCCAGAAAAACGATCACTCCCCAGAATCCACTTCTCATGTGACGTCCCCCAAACGATTGCCATTGCGGTTCTTACGAGATCTTCCAGCCCTGATCTCCACGACTTACCGACAACCTCGTCCACTTTCTCGGTTACTGACTCTGGCATGCCGTGCGCAATCTGTCCAGACTTACGATTCGCGACCGAACAGTATCCCTAGGAGTCCTAATATACCACACGTATGGACAAGATTCTGGCAGTTGAGGTTGAAATCCCGGAGCCGCAAAGCCATCCCATCCAGGGTGCGCTTTGCGATCCTCCTGCGAGAGTACCTCGCCGAATTGACACAAGTCGGAAATCGAGTGACAATCTTGACTGAGACAGGATTTTGACGGCAACTGCGGAGCAGCCTCACGATGAGAACCGGTGCGTGGGGTTGGTTGCGATTCGTGTTAGGACTTGCGTGCCTGTTCATGCTTGCAGGCGTATTGTTTTGGGTTTGGCGGGGTGCTCGGCCGGGAGATACCTTGGCTTTGGGGCACTCGGCTTACGTGAGGGGTGACTGGCAGGCGGCGAGCCGGATCGCCCGAGAACAGCTCAAGGCGGCCCCCAACGATCGAGATGCATTGCGACTTCTCGCACGATCGGCGGCCCGATTGAACGACAAATCGGCCCAGGCGCTTTACCGGCGGTTAGGATCGGAGGGGGCTGAGGCTGAAGACTATTTCGTGCTGGGCTCTGCCCTTCGACATGAAGGACAGGAAGGACCGGGGATGGTCGCGTTCGAGCGTGCCAAGGCCAAAGATCCTGATCATGCCGAGACGCTGAACGCATTGACGGAACTGTACTCATCGAAGACATTCTACGCCTCGGCGGCGGTGGTCGCGAGGCGGTTGGCGACTCGCCCTGGATGGGAAGCTCGCGGGAATTGGGCGCTAGGCCGGTTACAGATCCGAGAGCATGACGCAGCGGGAGCCGCTTCCTCGTTGCGAGCGGTCCTCGCTCTTGACCCCAAATGCGAGACGATCGAGGCAAGCCCTGCCACCGTTCGCAAACACCTTGCCCGCGCTTTGCTCATGGGTCAGGAGCCTGAACAGGCGAGGGCGACTCTTGAACTACAGATCGGCGGTGATCAGATTGACCCCGAGGTCGCTTGGCTCTTGAGCCGAGCCTGGCTTCAGGAGGGGAACCGGGCCGAGGCGGAACGGGCGGCCAACCTTGCTGGTGACTTCGCCGAGAATGATCCCAGCATTCAGGAGCCCGCCCCCTTTGTAGGCGATGCCCGATGTGTATCGTGCCATTCGAATCTTTGTCGAACGCAACTCACAAGCCGCCATGCGAATACCTTTGCACCCGTTGAGTCGACCGCCGACCTTCCCCTACCCGAAGGGCCCCTGCCCGATCCCCGACTGCCGCACGTCACCCACACGCTTAGTCGAGACAAAGATCAGATTCATATCGATACCAACGCTAATAGCGGGCATTATTCGGCACTTGTGGAATTTGTGCTTGGGTCCGGCCATCGCGGTCGAACCGCTCTGGTTCGCGATGCCCAGGGGCTCGCGCGTGAGTCTCGGCTCACTCACTACGCCAATGACGTTGGCTGGGATCTGACCGTCCATCACCCCGACCGGCCCGACATCGGCTGGGGACTGCTCGGCAAGCCGATGCTCGAGGATCAAGTTGAGGATTGCTTACACTGTCATGTCACCGATGTCCGTTCGGTTCGTCTCCGGTCAAAACCCGTGGGGAACGACCGGGGGATTCGTTGCGAGGGCTGCCACGGGCCCGCGGGGAACCACCTGAAAGCCGTTGCTCTATCGCTTCCCGACCTGGCAATCGGCCAGGCGCGAATGAGTGGACATGCCCAAAAGAACGCGATGTGTGCCGACTGCCACCGAGCCCCAGCAGGTGCGCAAATCGAGAGCCGAGACTATGTCCGCTTCCAATCGCCGAACCTGGTGAAGAGCCGCTGTTTCACGGCGAGCAACGGAGCCCTCGATTGTGTCACTTGTCACAACCCCCACAAAGACGCTGAGACTTCTCCTGCCTTCTACGACAAGATCTGCTTGGAGTGCCACCGTGCCGGACCCACCGCTGGCCAACTTATCACCTGTCCGATCGAGCCGACCCGTGGATGCGTGAAATGCCACATGCCGAGCGTCCCCGAGGCGATTCCGCACGCAACGTATACGGACCACTTCATCCGAGTGCATCGCGAGCGTGCGTCAGGTGAGGAATAGGCGAAGGAGGCCCGCTCGGAGACACGCTGATCGTGCCCGCCCCCCGTCGATTGAAATGGCTTCGTTTCGGCACCCAAAACTCACGCCGAGATCCGGGTCAGGTACGCCTGATGACGCACCTCTTTTTCCTGTTTGCGACGGTAAAGCCGATTGCCCGACCGCGCCGGCTCGACGTTACTGACCGCAACCACGGGGACCGCGACAACCGGAATTGGCTTCGTTTCGGTAACTGCGGGAGCTGGAGTTGCGACCGGTTTGTTCTCAACCGGCTTGGCTTGTTTGGGCTTGGCCTTCTCCAAAGCCTTGAGGGCGCGTTCGAACGAGCGGATCGACTCGCGTTCGTAACGTCGGATCAACTTGAGACTTGCGTCTTCGAGATGGATCGACCCCTGGATATGCATCTTGCGGAGCTTGGCATTCTGGGCATCGGACTTCAACTGCTCGACTTCAAGCTTGGCGATCTCGCCCAGGATCAACGCCATCGAAGATTGCTTCTCGTAGAACGTGTTTTGGAGGTCGGTGCGCGCATCCCGCAAGGACTTCGGCACACCCAGCAGGTCGAGGGCCAGATGGTACTCGGTATCCGTCCACTTAGGCACGCCGTCGCCCGCGAAAGCGACCAATAGTTGTTTCCACTGCAAGATCAGCCAGTCTCGTCCTGCCGGAGTCAATTGAAGTTTGAGCAGCACGAGTGCGGGATTGCGTTTGAGGGAGTCGCCCAACTTGTAGGCTTCGATCAACCGATGCGTATCCCAATCGGCACTCATCGCGAGTTCGGCAATCTCGGCTCTTCGTTCCGACTCACTCGTGTGGCAAAGCTCGATCCGTAGCGATGCGGCAACCGCCAGGTTCACCTGAAAGACTTCGACACAGGTCTCCGGCTTGAGAGCCTCGCTCCAGGTCTGAAATCGCGCCCTTTGTGCGATTTCCTGGGTCGGGGGCGCTACAATCGTCGCGGTCATCCCATGCTGGAGTGAGTTCTGGCGAGACGCCGCCTTGCCCTCCTCGGTTCGAGGGCCCGTGCTGAGTGCAGAGTTGCGCCGATTGGCATCAATTTGCTTCTGTGACGACATGGGACGTTCCTTCTGTAGGGATTACGTGAATGAGTCCAGCAACCCTGCTGGACCGTATACGCAACCGCTACACGGAATATAGCATATCGTTGACGACATGGATTCCGTGATCGGAATATCCCTTGTTAGCAACCCAGACTCCGGGTCCTTAAAAAGGCGTTGTCGCGTTTGGGATGATCTGCACCCGCTTCGGTGGAATTTGGATTCCAACGCAGGTTGTCCAAAATTGTTGTGCAGTCTGTTCCGCTATTGTGGAGAATGCGAAAAGATGGATTGACTGCACCTCTTGGTTTCAGCGGGCGAATCGCCCGGGGAGACAGGCCATGGACCGTTACCTTCGCCGCGAGTTCCTCGCGAATGTTGGAAGAGGCATGTTGGTCGCGAGTGTCGGATCGACAATCGCTCAAGATTTGGGTCTATCGACGAATGCCTTGGCCGATGGTCCCGAATCGCATTTGACTTTTGGCGCGATGGAGCCCCTTGTCAGACTGATGCAGGAGACACCCGCCGACCGCTTGATGCCGATCCTCATCGAACGGCTTCGCTCAGGGACTGAACTCCGGGAACTCGTGGCTGCGGGGGCTCTGGCCAACGCTCGGTCGTTCGGTGGGCAAGACTACGACGGATACCACGCTTTGATGGCGCTGGCACCTTCCTATCACATGGCCCAGGAACTTCCGACCGTTCAACGAGCCCTGCCGGTGCTCAAGGTTCTTCATCGCAATACCAGACATATGCAGGCGAGTGGAGGCTTGGCCCACGAGACACTCCACCCTGTGCATGTTCCGCCCAGCCCTGCCGACCTGACGCGCGGCGATTCACTCCGGGAGGCGGTACGTCGGCAGGATATGGAATCGGCGGAAGTTGTCTTCGCGGGCTTGACCCATTCGTCGCTCGACGAGGCTTATAACGATCTATTGTTCGTTGTCCAGGACAATACGAACGTCCATCGCGTTGTGCTCGCGTGGCGGGCATGGGCGTTGCTGGATCTGACGGGCAAAGAGCATGCTCATACCATGCTGCGTCAATCGGTCCGCTACTGTGTTAATGAAGAAGGGGGCCTGAGCAAGAACCACTCGAGCGATCCGCTCCGGGCTTTGCTCCCCAAACTGCTTGATGATTATCAATTGATCGGTCGCCCGGTAGGGCAAAAGCAGCCCAACGACACCTGGGTTGCGGACCTCGCCCACATCATCTATGCGATGGATCGGGCAAAGGCAGCCGACGCTGTTGCCGCCGCCCTGGCCGATGGGATCGCTCCGGAAGTTGTCGGTGAGGCGATCTCGCTCGCTGCGAATCAGCTCGTACTCCAAGATCCAGGCCGGACCCAGGCCGATACGGTCGCGAAGCCAAAGGGAAGTGTCCACGGGGCCTCGGTGGGTGTTCACGCGTCGGATGCCGCCAACGCCTGGCGAAACATTGCCAGGGTCAGCAACCCGCGCAATGCACTCGCCAGCCTGATCGTCGGGGCGTACCATACGGCTGGCCAGTCGCAGACCCTCAACCCCAAGCCTTACCCGCTCGCTGAACATCTCGAAGGCGTGCGGGACGTCAAGCCTGACGACCTGCTCGTCGAAACCGATGCGGCGATCAAGTCGAACGATCAATCGCGAGCATGTGCGCTGATCCATCGATATGGGGAGCTTGACAAGCCCGCACGTCCCGTGTTTGACCTGATGCTCCAGCATGCGATCTCCGAGGACGGGGCTCTGCACGCGGAGAAGTACTATCGGACCACTTCCGAAGAGTTCGCGACGACGCGATCCGCCTTCCGCTGGCGTCAGTTGGCCGCTTTAGCACGCGTGACCGCCAGTGAATATGGTCATGCCGCCCCGGGGGTCGCCGAGGCGAAACGGTTGCTCGGTGCGTGATCGCCCACTATGCAAGATGGGGGTGACTCCCGATAACGCTCATCGGTCTTTCGAGACGACCGGTGGGCGAACGGGGAGTGTAATCAACCGTCGAGCAGCGCGGACCAGGGCATCTTGGTTATTCCGCGGGCCGTTCCGCGATCCGATGGAAGTTGCTTCGCTTTTCGCCAGCTCGTCGAGGATCGAAGCTTCGGGCAAACCGGCCACCCGATACATCATTACCTTTCCATCAAGGCTGATGACTGTCGTGCGGCTAAGGGTCGCGATCCGGGATAGCGAGGATTTCATCTCCGGGTTCAGGTCTCGGCCCGATCGCTTGCAGAGGTCGCTAATCGCGGATGCCGAACGATCCCCTTGCGCCTTGAGAATCGCTCGAAGCTCTTTGATGAAGTCCGCCCGCGCCTCCCACAAATCGCTCCGCTCTTTGGTCCCTGGCCCGTGATTCTTGGCGGTCACCGAATCGTCTGGCGCGAGTGGGTCGAATAGCGGAGGCTTCTCGGCAAGCGGGAGTTTAGCCGCGACCTTGGGCTCAGGTTCGCGAACTGGGGGACGAGGCTCTGGGGAAGTTGGTGACACCTCATCAGGATACTCGGCGAGGACCTGTGCGGGAATCGGCTCGTCGCTGGTTGTCCCTGGCATCTGGGCTCGAACCACGAGCGGCGTATAAGCTGCACGACCTGTGAGATAGAAATTGCCTTGATCATCACGCGTGGTATTTCCATAGAACGCGATCTGTTCGGGTGAAAGTGTTTTCAGATTCTTCCATGCCGGCGCTTCGCTCGATGGATAAGAGATCGGCAAAGGGGCGATCAGGCCTTCGAGTCTCGTCGCGGTCGATTGCTTCGTTTGGAGGTCGTGGACCACCCAATCCCAACCCGCTTGGCCTCCCACACTTAGGGACTCGGCCACTGCGACAAGGTAGCGTCTTCCATCATAGGTGAACAGACTCTCCATCTTTGCCGGTTGCTTCGGTTGGAACGCGCCGAGAGCGGTCAAACTGGCGGGCCCGCTCGCCTGAGGTCGGAGTTGAAAGAGGTATCCAGGATGGGTCACAAACATGATCGAGCCGTCCGCCATGGGCTGGACGCCGGTGATGCCATGTGTGTCTTTGGGAGAAATGACCAGATACTGGGCGCGATCGATCCGGGTCGTAGAAATCTCTTTCAGTTCCTCGTCGAGTTCCACAAGTGCGACCGCGAGTCCTGCAGCATCCTTGGCGTCGAACGACATCTTGGGGACGTAGACATGCCCACGTGCATCAGTAAAGAAGTTGCTGGAGATATGTCCACCCACTGACCCAACACGCGTTGTCGCAATCTGCTTCGTAGTCGTGTGGTAGGAATAGACGACATGGCCGAACCAGCCGAGGGCGAAGATCGACTGCCCACCCCCTGCCACCGCGATCAGACACTCGGGGGCTGTCAGGATATGATCCCACGCAGGGGATTCCGAGCCTGGCTTAATCCTCCAGAGATGCGAGCTAAACGTCGGCCCTTTCGAGGCCATCATATCCGCACCAGTCTCGTCGCTGGACGAGAAATAGAGGTAGCCGTCGGCCCCTTCAACAATCTTCGAGTGAATCTTCTGTTGCGAGAGACCAGGCTGATTCAGGCCGGCCAGCCGGAGCTGGCTGATCGCGTCACCTCGGTCGCGAATCGTCTCGGCTTTGGGGTCGTACTCAAAGAGGTGGGCCGATGGCATCTCCTGGGCGGCCCCTGCGGGGACGGCGAGCATCCGCCAATCGACCGCTGAGCTTCCAAACCAGATGTGCCCGCGCGAGTCGCGCCCGCTCGCGCCCCAGACCGCCATGACACCGGGAGTCTCAGGGACGCCAACAATTCGAAGCTTCGGAACGGCAAGAGGGTCGTTGGGGACGGGAGTAAACACGGTCCCCGCCCGTCGTGCAACCACCGCCGGGTCGAGTGGTCTCCCCAGGTCCGCGCCTGTGCCCGAAGACGAGACACCCCAGTTGCTGAGGAACACCCCGCCGGAGACCAAGGCACCCAACATCAGTGAGAGCCAGATCCATCGGAATGGTCGACGTGAGCTTGAGCGAGTCGAACTCATCGGTGGCGTGTCCACTCGGTTGTCGAAGCTGGCCTAGGACATGTTGAACTTGGGGAGCGACTGGCCTGTTTCCAGCAAGCTCTTGAGCCCGCTCAGGATGATCGGCCACCCTTTCCGACCGCCGTCGACGTACTTGTCGTTGAGGTTGGGATGATGGAATTCGCTCACGGTCAGGCGGACCACATTGCCAAGCTTATCGATCTGGAACGTCACCTGGGACTCAGGAAGTTGGCGGAAATCCGCGAGCCATTCAACCCGCCACGTGATCGCGAACCGCTTGGGAGGGTCGCTTTCAAGCACATAGCCATAGGAGTCGATCCGACCATCTTCCATGACCAGCTTCCAAGGCGAGCCCACCTTGCGGTCAGTCTCGATCCGTCGACCGAAGAAGTACTGACGCGTGAACTCAGGGGTCGTCAGGGCCTCCCAGAGTTTCTCGGGCGAGGTAATAATGTAAATAATAAATACGCTGCTGGGGTTGGGGTTGATGGTATTAATGATGCTTCTCCGGTGGAGGGGAGTACGTGCCGCTCTACAGATCTTAGTTGGGTGTCGGGATTCTCGAAAGATAGTCCAGCGATTCCGACCAAGTTATTCAGGTCCAGCGCACCGGTTGTGACAGCGGAACGGCCAGGAAGGCACGGGTCGCGAGGTCGGTCCGCCTTATGAATTCATCGGAGATTCGAGACGAGACCTCGCCCCGTGCCTGGTTTTCAAGTCGATTTGTTCGAATCAATCAGGAATCGGCCATTCCCCCGCCTACCTCCATCATTACAGTTGCAGCCAGGGTGCTCCCTTACGTTCCTGGGCTGAGTTGTTTACGATTTCGCAGTCTGGACCTTCCAACCACTCCAACTTCAGGATCATCGCCATGTCGAACCGATCGACCAACCGATTGAAGACAAC
>JANXSX010000186.1 GCA_025356475.1 Isosphaeraceae bacterium
CAGACTCGCCGCCAACAACGCAAAGGACGTGCGTGGTTCAGCCCACGACCGATGCGTTTTGAGCGAGAACTCTATCCGGCGAGACCGTACAACCGTGCGGTCAAGAAAACTGGCTAGGAATTTACGAAACGGACATCTAGACTACCCGGCCAATTCGCGGAGCCTCTTAATCAGGTCGAACGCCATCTCGCTCGTGAGAGTGTCGAAGTTGATCTGGTGAAGTTCGTCTAGCAAGGGATCAGGGAGGGCTGAGAATAGGCTCGATTGCAGGGCTCTACCGGTCTTCACTCGGGTTGGCTTACCCTGATTTGAGGTGGTCGAAGACGTGGGCTCCGAGGTATGTTGTTTCTCTAAAAAAGCGAGAATCGTCCGAGCCCGCTCCAGGACCTCGGAGGGGACACCGGCGAGTCGGGCAACGTGGATGCCATAACTTTGATCGGCACCCCCGGCTACGATCCTATGCAGGAAGACGATCTCGCCGTCCTGCTCGCGGACGGCAACGTTGGCATTTCGGAGCCGGGGTTTCGTCTTTTCAAGATCAACAAGTTCGTGGTAATGAGTGGCGAACAAGGTCCGGCAGCAAGTGACGTCGTGAAGGTGCTCGACGATTGCCCAGGCGAGCGAAACGCCATCGAATGTACTGGTCCCCCGACCAATCTCATCAAGAATCACCAGGCTTCGTGCCGTCGCGTTGTGGAGAATATTCGCGGTCTCTGTCATCTCGACCATAAAGGTACTCTGGCCACGCCCAAGCTCGTCGGTTGCGCCAACGCGGGCGAACAGCCGATCGACTAACCCCAGAGTCGCAGACTTGGCGGGCACAAAAGAGCCCATCTGGGCCAGGATCGCTGTCAGTGCCACCTGGCGGATATAGGTCGACTTCCCTGCCATGTTCGGGCCCGTGATCAAAAGAATCAGGGCATGCTCATTCAGCCCGATGTCATTCGGGACGAACTCGCCGGGGGGTAGTAAAACATCGAGCACCGGATGTCGCCCATCAATGACCTCAAGCGCGGGGCCTTCCGTCAAGACCGGGCGGCAGTACTTCCCCTGGGAGGCAAGCTCAGCGAGCCCGCAAAGGACGTCAAGCTGGGCCAGTACCGAACCCGCTTGGACCAACCGTGGGGCCTCAGCTCCGATCCGATCTCGCAAGGTCGTGAAAATCTCATACTCAAGCTCGCAGGCCCGATCCTCTGCACGCAAAACCTTATCTTCATATTCTTTCAGCTCGGGTGTGATATACCGTTCGGCGTTCTTGACCGTTTGCTTCCGAATATAGTCGGGGGGAACCTTCGACCCCTGAGAGTGGGTAATCTCAATGTAATAACCAAAGACGTTATTAAAGCCGACCTTGAGGCCAGAGATCCCTGTTCGGCGGACTTGTTCGGCCTGGAACCGGGCGATCCAGGATTTGCCACCCTTCGCAGTCTCGCGGAGTTCGTCGAGGCCTGGATGGTAGCCTTCACGAATGAGTCCCCCTTCTTTGAGGACGAGTGGTGGCTCGTCGGTCATGGCCGCCTCAATGCTCGACCTAACCTCTGGGCAGAGTTCGAGCGCGGTCTCCAACTCATTGAGTTTGGCGGACTTGCGCGAAGTCAGCCGCGCTTTGATCCTTGGCAAAAGTGAGAGGGTTCGCCCCAGAGCGACCAGATCCCGAGGCGTCGCGCGTCCTGTTCCGACCCGAGCAGCCAGCCTTTCCAGATCGCTCACCCGTTCGAGCCCTGCACGAATGTCGCCGCGTAGAGTGGAATCTCCCAAAAATTCCGCGACCGCATCGTGTCGAGCACTAATCGCCTCGGCTCGCGTCAGGGGAGAAGTCAACCAATCGGCAAGGAGCCGAGCCCCCATTGATGTCACCGTGCGGTCGATTGCGTGGAGCAAGGAACCCTCGCGGCGACCGTCTCGCAGGGTCTTGGTCAGTTCCAAACTGCGCCGGGTCATCTCATCTAAGGCGAGTGTGTCGGCCTTTCGATAGGGGGCGAGCTTGGTGAGGTGTCCGAGTGACGACTTCTGGGTCTCGCGAAGGTAAGCGATTAAGGCTCCGGCTGCCGCGACCTCGGTCGCTTGGTCATCGACGCCGAATCCAGTCAGTGTGGTTGTCTGGAAATGTTCAAAAAGCCGACTCCTCGCTTGTTCCGCGACGAAGTCCCAGGAGGGACGTGGTGTCACCATCAAATTGCCATGCTGGCGAATCAGCTTGACCCAAGGGGTGTCGAGAGCCGTCTCGGAAACGAGAATCTCGGCGGGATTCAATCGCGCGAGTTCGTCCGTAAGATCGGTACGGAGCAGACTCGCGAGCGAGAACTGGCCGGTTGACAGCTCCACCCAGGCCAGACCGAGCTTACCCTTTACCTCAACGACCGCAGCCAAGTAATTGGCTGTACGCGGGTCGAGCATCCCGTCGTCGGTCAGAGTCCCTGGCGTGACAACGCGGACGATGTCGCGTCTCACCAAACCTTTGGCGAGTTTAGGATCTTCGACTTGTTCACAAACTGCAGCACGCCTCCCCACCTGGACAAGTTTGGCCAGGTACCGGTCGAGTTCACGATAGGGGAAGCCTGCCATCGGCTGCGGATTGGTCCCTTTATCCCGGCTTGTTAGGGTCAGACCCAGGATCGTCGATGCGCTGACGGCATCGTCGCCAAACATCTCATAAAAATCGCCCATCCGAAATAAGAGCAATGCCTCAGGATCACGAGCCTTGAGCTCGCGATACTGCTGCATCATCGGAGTCGCCTGTGGGTCGCTCATGAGAGCGGCATCCGCTGAGTTGGGGATTCAAATTTCTGAGAAGAAGCAAGCGCAAACCTGCCCTCCCAGGACAAGGCACGAGGGCAAGAATTGCTCAGCTCTCAGCGAGAAAACGACGACAGGCCACGACCCAACGAGGTGAGGTCATGGCCTTCAACCAACAGTCGGAATTCGAGAGGAATCCAACGGAGGAGGGTCAACCAGAGCGGATTTGATGGGTCTATCGAGCTAATCAGAATTTTTCGAGTGCGTTCTGCTCCTCAGCGAAGATTTCGAACACCTGGTCGAGCCGGGTAATCCGGAAGACTTCGAGGAGGTCTGGGTGAATGCAGCAAAGCTTCAACTTGCCTTTGACAGCGCCGACCTTCTTTTTAAGGTTGATCAGCTTGCCGAGGGCGGCCGAGGAGAGGTACTGCACATTGCCGAAATTGAGAAGCAGTTGCTTGTGCCCTTCGTCTTCAACCAATGCATAAAGCTGATCGCCGACTTCCTGAATATTCTCTTCAGTGACGATCTTGGTATCGACGAAGCTGACGACCGTGACCCCATCGATCGTTTCGAGCCGGAGGTGACGGCGAGGGGCTTGCGACATCGAGCAGACTCCTGTCGGAGAACGGGACCGCGTCGGGTCAGTCAATCAATCAATCGGCCGGTAGATCGGTCAGTCCCGCCGGGGCCGCGAGGGCGACGGCCCATCTCACGGCGGACCATCCGCCCTGTGACCATTGAGAAATAACCACAAACGCACAAGGAATCAAGAGTGCAGTGAACTAGGTTACCACACCTTCATCGGTTGGCGACCCGAGAACTCCGCGACTTGAGACGATCGACTCATGTATTCTCTGCATGAGCTTACGAAACTTGGCGTCGATCGTCGAGGTAAATTGTCTTAGAAGATTCCGACGCTGGAAGTCCTGAGCAACTCCGGCCGCATCCAGACGCGCGCACCAACTGCCGAGCGCTAGGAGAAAAAGGAATTGACATAAAGAAGTTACGCAGTTGGTCGACATGCGACAACAGGTGCATGATGCTTTGGGCAGGTACGGCTGAGCAGGCAGCCACATACTGCTCCATCGACAAGCCGAATGGCTCGCACTTCGCCACTAGGTGCAAGGCAAGGGCGTAACTCCTATCTTGTACCCTAATCGCCTAGATCTCAAGAGCCGCGATAACAGAAATTGGCATTTGCTGTTATTTCATGCTATACTAGAGGGGAACCAAGAGGAGGGTTCCGGCATGAACATTTCGTTGACCAAAGAATTTGAAAGCTATGTCAGCCATAAGGTCGAAAGCGGCCTGTACCATTCGGCAAGCGAGGTCATCCGCGACGGACTTCGCTTGATGAAGGAACGCGATGACCTTCATCAATCCAAGTTAGCCGAGCTTCGCCGGGAAATCGCTGTCGGTGCCGACCAGGCCGACCGTGGCCAGGTCCAGCCCTTTACCGAAGAAACCGCTACCCACGTCAAGGCACGAGGCCGCAAACGCCTGAACTCTCAAAATGGAGCCGACGCGGATGACCGAGCCAAGGCTAACTGAGCAAGCCGAGGCCGATCTTGACGAATTGTGGGCCTATATCGCTGTCGGGAATCCAGACGCCGCCGACCGCATGGTTGATGCCGTTTTGGAGGGTAGCCGGAAACACGTTCGCTTCCCCAGCATGGGCCAGAACCGCGAGGACTTAAGGCCAGGACTTCGTAGCTTCGTAGCTTCGTGGTTTCGCCTTTCGTCGTATTTTACAGGTCGGTAGACGACACCATCGAAGTCCTCAGAATCCTGCACGGAGCACGCAACATCGACAACATCATCGAACCGGAAAACTGACGATTACTCACGTCTAGAACCCATCTCATCAGCCTGACCGTGCGACGCCTTCCAAAGCCAAGGAGAGTGGTGATCGCATGAGACGCCCGAATGGCAAGCCCGCCGAATCGCCTGAAGTGCCGCTTACCATCGCCCCGAGGATGCAGCTCACCGTTGCCGCCCCGCCGGAATCGGGCATCCGCATCGACTATCCCGGCAAGCTCAGTGTCCGGTCGATGCTTGGAAAGCTAGGGGGGGATTGGTGTCGGGGGGATTGGGCCGGGTCGCCCTGGGGATTGCTCCCCAGGGCTCCCACAGATCCAGACATGCCGTTGTCATTACCCCGGTGGGACCGCTGGGTTTTGGATCGCTCGTGGGACGGCCTATTCCACCCGTTTCCCGAGTTCGCCAGCGACGGCGGCCTTCCCCGTGTCAGTGTCGGGTCGGCTCCCACGTTAAACTTTTCGAGGCCTGCTCGACGTTCACTCACGTTACGGCCTGCCTGATCGCCGGACCGCCAAGCGGCCCGCTGTCTCGAAGGCTCCGACGGTTTCGTTACCTCCACCGCCGCTCCGATAGCTTCCGGCCGGAGCGAACCAAGGGGCCGGGGGGATTTGGCCTGCCCCCCTAAACCTGGTCCAGTCTTAATGGTAATCGTAGAACTCGCAGAGAGCCAGGGAGCGACCTGGACACCAATTTCTGCCCCGAATGGCGATCCCATCACGCGCGGGCTACATTAGGGAACCCGAGTGAAACCAGGAGAACGTCAATGCCCCCGCAAGCTCCCAAGGATCGTAAGCCCGCCCAGGCTCCACAACCAGCGAAACGGGCTCAACCTCCTGCTCCCGCAACGCCCAACCGAGCTGTCGTGCTAGCCCCTGTGCCCCCGATCACTCCGTCCCCCGGGGCTTCGAATGATGTGAGCCTTGGGGTTGCGGTCGCCGCAGGAGCGGGGGGCGGCTCGGTGACAGCCCGCAAGGCAGGGGGATTACGTGATACTGCGCTTGATGTCGATCCCGATGTCGTCGGGATCAAAGGAGCGCTTCAAAACCTGGCCAAGAGCATCAATATCGCGTTTCAGACCGACTACGGCGAAAACTATCTGGAAGCGGTCTACCAAGCTGCCGTCGTCCGTCGCGGCATCATTGTGATCGTCCACAAAGAGTACTTCGGGTTTGGCACCAGTTGGTTCGGACAGCTCGGCATGCTGATCCGCTCAATGCAACTCACTCTCGACGGTCCCGACCCAGCCTCCCCCGAGGGGCAAAAACGGATCGCTGAGAAAGGGGCATCGACCGTCCGGGGCCTGTTCAACTTGCTCGGACGAAAGCTTGATCTTGTGGCGGAATTCGAAGATCGGGTACCCGCCTATGTCGAGCAGATGTTCGATCGGCTCGAAGCATCGGGAATCATTGTGGGTTGGGACCGGGATGACTGGGAGATCACGACCACTTCGATCGGCCTGAACATCCAGATCACCCCTATCCCCGAGCTTGATAAGATCGAAGCCTGAGACTACGGGTTGAGCGATTTGATTCGGTCGGCGGCTAATTTCGCCTGTGGTGAGTCGGGGTATTCTTTCACCACGCGCCGGTAATAGGAGACTGCCCCGGTCGCCTTCCCAGCCTTTTCGAGGTTCTGTGCTTGCTTGAGGAGCTGAGCGGCCTTTGTGTCCGCGTCTTGGGTCTTGGACGCTTCGGGCTTGGCCTCCGCTGCTTCGCTCTTACGAGGGGCCGGGGCCTTGGCCTTTTCCTTGGGCATCGCTTTGGGAGCCTCCAACAACCCATCGAAGTCGCCGTCATCCTTACCGGTCTTGGCCGTTGAGGTCGGCTTGGCGGCGGGAGCAGCTTGGGCCCGCATCGCTGCCTTCTTGACGTACTTTTCTGGGTTTTCGGTGAACTCGTCACGGCACCCGGAGCAACAGATCGGGTAACTGACCCCCATGTAGGCCACGGTCATCCCGGCCGCGCCTCCCGTGATGATGCACTTGGGGAGGTCACTCGCCCCACCGCCAGCCGCGAACGACTCGCCTTCTTTGGTCAGACCAACATCAATCGTGCGTTTGAACTGGGGAGCGCCTGCCTCGCGACGATCGACCCACACGCTGTAGCGAATTGTATTCTCGGGCAAGAGCCGGATCGTTAAACGTTCCTTGGCCCCCTCAATCTCGCCAATTCGATCAAGTGCCAGCAACTTGCCGGCGGGGTCGAGCGTCCCTTGAAAGACGACGGGCTTATCCTTTAGATCAATCGCGTCGAGGGTGTACTTCTTGGTCTGGGCATCGAAGCTGAGCGAACCCGACTTGATCGTTTTACTCCCCTGGAACTCGACGGCGATTCCTACCGGGTTCCCTTTGACAAACTTCCACGACCAGAGGTGACTCTCCGGCCACCCTTTGAGGCGATTCACCGTTGGAACCGCCGTCCCCTTCCAGGGACCGATCAAATGCTCAAAAGGGGCGAATTGGGATGGAATCTCGGCTTCAGCCGCAGTCAAGCGGAACGACATTGCCAGCACGAGACCCAAGACCCAGGTCAACTGTCGCATCGCGGAGAACCTCCAACAGTCAGTCAACTCGCATACCTGCACCCATGGTAAGTCGCGGGAGCCTCGAATTCCATGGAGCCTTGGAGTGGGACTCGTGGATTCCTCTCCAAAAACATCCCATCTTTCTGAACGAAAGTTCCGTCAGACGCTTGCTGGGGGCAAGGCGCGACTTCGGTATTCCGGGGCCGTGTGAGTACCAAATCCATCCATGTTCGTTCGTCGGAAGAAACCGCATGCTACACACTGAGTGATGCATAGAAAGAGTCGTACCAAAGAGTCACCCGTTCCACGACCTCGTCGAGGGAAGCTCGATCGAGAATCTGACAATGCGCCTCGTCGTGGAACTTGAGCTTAGGTGACTCCGCTTTGATGATCGGCTCGGCCAGCCAAGTGTAGTAACCGGCGTTGTCTTCCATCGTGAAAAGCAGTAGCACCAAGGGGTAAGGGAGTCCTCGAAAGGACTGAAGCCACTCGAGCTTTGGTCTCAGGAGCTTTTCAGCTTCCGCAAGGGTGAGAGCGGATTTCATACCCTCCAGTTCGACCCCGAACTTCCTCTCACCGGGCTTCTCGGGATCAAGGATATCCGCGACGATGTCAAGAGTTCGAACCCACTTTCCCTGACCAACTTTCACTTCATACCGCAACTGAAGATCTTTCCGACGGGTCAGATACATCGTTGCCATTGCGAGAGTACGTTGACCAATGAGCGGCGAGAGCGATCGACCCATGGTGAAATCCTCAGAGAGAGAACACGGACGATTTCAGAATCATGTCACGACTTTTCCAGAAGGAATCAACCTCGTCCCAAAGCCGTTCCAGGTTTGTAGCATCGAGAGGAAAAGAGACAGGCAGGCTTGAGAGATCGCTCTTTAACGCTTCATTGACAGCAATAATATAAGCCGTTTCGTTGTTTTCGTCGATTCCGATGAGGTAGGTCGGAGCCGGCAGTCCAACCATCCGATCGGTGTCTTTCTTCCTCACCTTAATGGAAAGCGAACTCGAACTCGCAGTCACAGCTTTGCTGGTCGTTTTGACTTGAGCGAAAAAGAAGGCCGAACGTCCCGACAAACCAACCAATTCGACGAGATAATCGATTGTCGGCCATTTTTCCCCGAGAAAACACGGCCGAAAGCGAGATTCGCGACTTGGTCCGATCGGCTCCATAATCCGAAACTCGAAGATGGCCTCGCCACGATCTCCAATATCATTATTCGACCTCATCGCCCGCCCTTCAAACAGACGTATCATGCCCGCGCTTTAAAATCGATCGATCCCATCTAAAGTGCGTCTTGAAACGTGATCCGAGGAATCCCTAAAATCCGCAACCATAAGCAACTGGCCGACAGCTCTTTTAACAGAACTTCTCGGACTGCTTGATTGCATCCATTCGGAGCGGACCAAGCCGCAAACTCAATCGCCCCCCACCGAACGAATGCCCTGGCGTGAGGCTGAATGTCCTCAAACCAGGGCAGTCTGATCGATCTCCAGCGCAAAAACCTTCAGTTCGTCCCGTCTTTCACCACTGGTGCCGGTTTCGGCTGGGGGAGCGGCTGACGGCCTCTTCCACCTTGAAGAAGGTTCCGAAACGCTCGTTCGCCTGCCGTCGGCTCGATCTTGGATTCACTCATCAACAGGGGAGGCATCTTGATGTGAGGCTTACCACCGATCGGCTCATCGTAATAAATATCGATGTAACCGATCATCATTTCCTCGAAGGTCTGATTCCCCCAGCGAACGGCTTGATGAGGCGCGGGATTCGCCTGATTATCAGTCGAATTGTCGAAATGCGCGACACATTCAAGAACAGTCCCCTTGGGAATTTTCTTGGGTTCCACCACCGTGTAATAACTCTGCCAAGCGAAGTCGTAGGCGGGGACATCGAGCAGAATCTCAGTCTTGCCGTCGGGATACTTGGCGGTGTACTTAAAGCTCTTGCCACGCAAATGCATATGTGGCATGAAGCTCATGATGTGGATATCGTCTTTGAACGTGTAAGTTGCAACCACCTCGTGGTTCGGGGCCCTCGCGGGAAGCGTGAAGGCTGTTTGGGCAACACCTGTGGTGTAGGCCTCATACTTGGGGGGCTTCTTGGTAAAAATCAGACCAAGTTTCGACTTGTCGGCGTGGCCGGACTTTCCGTCGGGCGTGTAGTGGATCTCAAAGAGGAGTACGGTCCCAGCCGGAATCAGCTTGCCAACTCCGGGGGGGAAGATCGACGGCATATCCCCAGGGGCGTAGCCGCAAAAGTGGGTGCGATCCATGCCGTCTCGACCTCGGCTCACTTCGCCCGGCTTCTTGGGTTCCTCCAAGTAAACGATAATATGATGCACGACCGCCCGATCGCTCGGTCGGGCTTCGGCGGCCTGGACCCAAACATCTTCTTTGAAATTCGTCGGAACCCGGAATTGCACGTATTCGACAGTCCCCTGACGAGGAACGTTGAACGGTTCGGGGATCTCAAAAACGATGTCGGGCTCGCCGACCGCCCAACCTTCAGGGAACTTCTTGGCCGCAGGAACCTTGGTCGGATCTCCGAGCGGGGTCCCCTGCTCCACCCAAGCCAGCAGGGTTGAGCGATCCTTTGCGGAAAGACTGCGGTCGTTGCTGAAGTGGCCATAACGGGGGTCCGCATGCCATGGGGGCATCCGCCGCTCTTCCACAACCTCAGCAATCGAGCCGGCCCAACGGCGTGCATCGTCATAAGTCAAGAGCGAGAACGGTGCAGGTTGGCCAGGACGGTGGCACTCCTGGCACTTGTTCTGAAGGATCGAAGCAACCTCACCCGCGAATGTGACCTTACCCACCTCGACTTTGCCACTCCGCTTATCCCACTCCACCAGCAATTCTTCGGAAGGGCCGTGCAGCGTCGGTTTGGGAAGCTTGACCGTGGTTTCCGATCGTTCGATCGGGCAGCCTGAAACCTCCGTAGCTTTGACTTCAATCTCTCGACCAGCAAGCAGAGCATCAAGGGCATCAACGAGATAGGTCTTGGTCGCTTCGGGCTTCTTGCCCGTCTGCGTGTATTGGTTATCGATCGCACCGCGGTAACGAACGGTCGAACGACGATCCAGGAGCAAAACTTCGTTGGTCCGCTCCACAAGAGCCATATCTGCGATCCGACCGTCCTTGTCCTTCAGCACGGGGAGGTTCAAACCAAATTGCTTGGCATGCTCGGCAACCTGCTTGATCGACTCCGACTTATTGGAATTCACCGCAAGAAAGACGATTCCCTGGTCCTTGTACCGCTCATTCAACTCAACCAGCCGGGGCATGTAGAGGTTGCCAACCGGGCAGTCGACGCCCACGAAAACCAGGACGACGCCTCGCTTACCAAGATAGCCATAGAGCGAGATATCATCTTTAGTGACAGCGTCGACCAGACTGAAGTTCGACAGTCGTTGTCCTACCAAGCGGTTGGTTGGCAACTCGGCACCTTGTGCCACGGCAAGTGCCGTCGACACCAAGATCAAGGAAATAAGTCTCGAACCCGTCATTCGCGATTCCCTCAAATTAGAGCGGTACCGAGGCATGGACCATAACCACTGACTGAACTCCATTATAGACACCCTGCAAGGGAATCGGAAGTTTCGGAATTTCGTCGAGCGTAACGGCATCCTGGCCCCAACTGTTCCAGCACAGTTCACCGCGACGGCCACCGACTTCGGGCACAGATTCCCCCCGACCTGGTGAAGACAGGCGTGATCCCGGGTGCGAAGCTCGTCTGTTCAAAAAGCCCTATCGGGGTTATCCTAGGATTCATAGTGATCGGCGATCGCTTTCGGGCTTTCGTTGAATCCGACAAACGGGCACAGTCGGGGTTCGCCATGCGTTTGGAGGCAGTGATCCTGCCCGACCTGGGGACCGGTCCAGACGAGCCGATCGTCGTCAGTTACTGGTTCTCTGCGCGGGGCGACAAAGTTTGGGAGGGCGATCGACTGGTTGAGGTCCTTGTCGGACCGGCCACGTTCGACGTACCCGTTCCGCGCTCCGGTCGCCTGACCGAGATCAAGGGGCTTGAAGACGACCGCGTGCTCCCAGGCGATATCCTTGGGGTCGTTGCCGTTGACGAGGAGGATTGCGAACTCAACGCGGAGGGCGACGGCGATGCCCCACCGGTGTC
>JANXSX010000209.1 GCA_025356475.1 Isosphaeraceae bacterium
TTCCGTCAAATCGGGGCGGCGGGATTTGAACCCACGACCTCTAGACCCCCAGTCTAGCGCGCTAGCCAAACTGCGCTACGCCCCGTCCATTCGCAACAAACCTAAAGTTTGTTGCTCAGGAAGTGTAATCTTAACGGATCAAGGTTGTTCGTCAAGCCCGAGTAGCGCGGTTCGTCAATTCTCGTATCGAACAGGGTTTCTCCGAGGATAGAGGTGAATGTTAAATCCGGTGTCTGATTTGATCCTCGATCGAATTAGATGTTACAGGACCAAGGAGTTTGAGTTTCCGAACCGGCCGCGCAGGAGGATGTGGACTCGGGTGGCTATCGACGGTTGAACAAGCACGGTACACTGCTTTTAATACAGATTCTTCTGGAGGTTGAAGCCGTGCATTTCGCCGACCGCCTGGTTGCGGCTGTTCGTCGCGTTGGCAATCCGGTCCTCGTCGGGATCGATCCCCGCCCAGAGGATCTTCCTGTGGGTTTTCTCGATCGATTCCCAAACGATCGAGCTGGCGTTGCCGAAGCTCTCCGGGTTTTTGGCAACAATGTGGTCGATGTGGTCGCTGGGAAAGTCGCGGCGGTGAAGTTCCAATCGGCTTACTATGAAGCCTATGGTCCGGAAGGGGTCCAAGCCCTGCATACGACTTCGCATCACGCTCGCGAGTCGGGGCTGATCGTGATCATTGATGGAAAACGCAACGATATCGGCAGCACAGCAGAGGCCTACGCTCGAGCTTATCTTGGCAAGGTTCCCGTCGCCGACGCCTTTGTGCCGAGCTGGGACGCAGATGCTCTCACGGTAAATCCTTACCTGGGCGTTGATGGAATCTCACCTTTTGTGAAGGTAGCGTCGCGCGAGGACAAGGGATTGTTCGTGCTAGTGCGCACTTCCAATGCGAGTGCGATCGAATTTCAGGATCTGGTTGCGAACGGAAAGCCGGTCTATCGACACGTGGCGGATCGGCTGACCGGCTGGGCGTCTCCACATCGAGGTGCCTCTGGGTACAGTCTTGTCGGTGCAGTGGTCGGAGCGACCTATCCAGCCCAACTTGCTGAGCTTAGGGCGTGTATGCCTGGTGTCCTCTTCTTAGTGCCAGGCTATGGGACCCAAGGCGCTCGATCGGTGGATGTGGCACCGGCATTCGAAGAAGACGGCCAAGGCGCTATTGTGAACAACTCTCGTGGGCTTTGCTTTGCCTACAATCGTGCTGCATTGAAAGAAAAGTACGCGAATCGTTGGGAGGGTGCGATCGAGGAGGCTCTTGAAGAGATGATCCAAGACCTGAGTGCAAATACTCCAGCAGGCCGATTGAACGCTTCCAACTAATTTTGCACTCGGCGGATAGGTAGGTTATGTTTTCTGGAATCTCGGTACTCTTCCGGAAACTCTAGAAATTCAACAGCCTTCCCCGCACTCTCCGTTCGCATTTATCGCCTACGACTCCCTCCGGTCGGGACCCAGATTCACCAACTCAGAATCGATTACCAGAGACTTGTCTTGGGGCGAACCTCACGTCGAGTGTTGATAATTTGAACAGGTAAAAGTAGATTCTATCTTTCAGATGGTGATTGACGCTCCTCCGAATCTCAACAAGTTGCTTCGATCTGTCGATCGCACTGATCAAGTTTCGTTGCTGTACGTATTCAACTCCCCCGCTCATCACCTTGATCCACCCCCCGGGAGCCTCCGCATATGGACACACGTTGTCCTACTCGTGGTCGTACGTTGCGGTTTGGACTTGAGAATCTTGAATCCCGCCAATTGATGGCATCGCGTGTGAGTTCGTCTTACATACTCGTTGATGCGTGGACTTCGAAGCCGCTCAGCCCGGTGGCGGCCCAAATCGTCAAAGCGGCAGCGACCAATCCACACCACGCCACGCATCATTCCAGAGTCCATTTGAGTTCGAGTCAGGCTCATCCCAGTCTCGTGGTCAAGCCATCAAGCAGCTCAGCTCCCTATCAGGGTGCCTTGTCACCTGGGCAAGTCCGTCACACTTATGGTCTCGATCAGTCAGGCTTGACTGGAGCGGGCCAGACGATCGCGATTATTGACGCGTACGACAACCCCTCGATCGCAGGGGACCTGCAGGCATTTAGCCAGCAATACGGATTACCTCCTGCCAATCTGCTCAAGGCTGTACCGACTTCGGGCAGACCACGGTTCGACTCGGGTTGGGCTGGCGAGATCGCACTTGATGTTGAATGGGCACATGCAATGGCACCGGGAGCCACGATCCTGCTGGTTGAAGCGAAGTCGGCTTCTTACAAAGATTTACTATCCGCAGTCGATTTTGCAGTTTCCTTCGGAGCCAAACAGGTCTCGATGAGTTGGGGGGGGACCGAACAGTCAGGATCGACGGGCAGGTATGACAGCCACTTTCGCGTTCCAGGGGTCACCTTCACCGCTGCCGCCGGGGATTCGGGGAGAGAAGTGGAGCATCCCGCAGTTTCTCCTTACGTAACTGCGGTCGGTGGGACGACCCTGCACATCGATGGGTTGGGGAATCGCCTGAGTGAGACGGCATGGAGCGGGTCGGGTGGTGGCGTCAGCAGCTTCACTCCTCTGCCTACCTATCAGGCGAACGCGTTGTCGGGTAATCGCCGAGGTGTTCCCGACGTGGCGTTCAATGGCGATCCGAATACGGGGGTCTCCGTCTTCGACAGCTCTTCGGGAGGAGGTTGGTGGCAGGTGGGTGGGACCAGTGAAGGTGCTCCCGCCTGGGCAGGAATTCTGGCTGTTGTGAATCAGGGACGAGCTTCGCTCCGCAAGAAACCATTGGGGACTGGCAGCACTTATGGGACGAACCAGATTCTCTACCAAGTCGCTGGGGCGGGGGCCAGGACATCAATTTCTACCGATTATTACGACGTGACTGCCGGGAGTAACGGTACTCCTGCCCAGGCCGGATACGATACCGTGACGGGACTGGGAACGCCGACCGCAGCCCTGATCAACGACCTTGTGAATTCTGTCCCCTGAAATGGAACAGACGGGAAAAGGACTTGCGGCTGCGGGACGGCTTCGAGCCCCCTTATTACGAACAACTCACTAAGGGTTTGACTGTTCTGAGAAAACGATCAATCTCTTGGTCCGTGCCGACGGTGATGCGTAACCCCGGTTCATATCCAGGATACTTCATCAGTCGAACCAAGATTCCTTGATCTTTGAGCGCCTGATAAATTGGCTCTGCAGGCGGCCCGCCTGGGCACCAGACGAAATTTGCTTGGCTCGACGGGACCTCGTAGCCCAATGCAGACATCTCAGACTCCAACCTCGCTCGCGTCGCTCGGACCTTGGCTCGCGTCTGGTTGCGGTAGGGCTGGTCGAGCAGTGCAGCAACCCCGCCTACGAGACTCAAGGTATCGCAGTTATAGGAATCCTTGACTTTGGTCAGCCCCTCCACAATTTGTGGGTTGGCGATCAGGTAGCCGAGTCGCAACCCGGCCAGGCCGTAGCCCTTGCTAAACGATCGTGTGACGATCACGTTCGGGTGATCTGCAATCAGGTCGATGGCGTGATCGTCGGCAAAATCGGCATAGGCCTCATCGATAACGAAGGGGCAGTCGAGTGAGCTGGCCAGATCGGCCAACTGATGACGCGAGATCGCCGTACCCGATGGGCTGTTGGGATTGGGCAGGAAGGCCAGCTTGACTTGTGAGTGGTGAAAAACCGCCGATTCGAGCGACCAGTCGGCGTTGAACGGGATCTCGACGATGCGGGCTCCCTGCAACTCGGCGAGTGTGCGATAGAGGATATAGCTGGGGGTCGGGCTCAAAATGACATCACCAGGCCCAGCAAAGGCGCGCGTAATGATGGTAAGGAGGTCGTCCGACCCGTTGCCCGCCAGAATCATCTCGGGACTGACACCGTGGAGTTGGGCAGCAGTTTCGCGAAATACCTTGCCAACGGGATCGGGATAGCGTCTCAGCCGGTGATCGGCGAGTGCCGCGCTAATAGCCTCAGCAACCTTGGGGGATGGCGGGTAGGGATTCTCATTGGTGTTGAGCTTGAGTGTGTCAAATCCGCGCGGCTGTTCGCCCGGGGTATAGCCCGACATCCGATCGATATGTGGCAAAAAGTAGCTCATCTAACGATCGTTCCTTCGAGGGGCAGGGAGGCTAGGCGGGCAAGTGCCTCTTCAGAAACTCGCATGATCGTCCACTCATCCATTGGAGTTGCGCCAAGGGATTTATAGAAGGCGATGGAAGGGGCATTCCAATCGAGCACCGACCACTCAACGCGTCCGCAACCGCGTTCGACCGCGATTTTGGCGAGGCTCGTCAGCAAGGCTTTTCCAAGACCTCGACCTCGGAACTCCGGCTTGACGAAGAGGTCTTCCAGATAGAGTCCGGGTTGTCCTCGAAACGTCGAGTAGTTGTGAAAGAAGAGGGCAAATCCGACTGGTGCGTCGTCCACATCCACGATCAGGGCTTCGGCGTATGGCCTGGGTCCGAACAAGTGAAGTCGTATCGACTCTGGAGTCGCTTTGGCGTCCTGTTCCAACTTTTCATAGACGGCCAACTCGTGGATCAGGTTCACGATGGCATCCGCATCATCTGACCTTGCTGGCCGAATTCTGGTTAAGATGGAGTTCATCGCTTATACGTCGTACTCTGAGAGTTTGGTCCAGTAACCTGAACAAATTCAAGTTTTGGGAGCTTCGCCCCGAAGGCCTGAACGGCCTTGTCCGAGATCTCTGTCATATCTATCAAAAGGGTCTTCAGATTCACTAACGACTCTAGATTTTGGAGACCCTCGTCAGTGATCTTAGTCTCGCTGAGATCGAGGGTTTCTAGCTCAGTCATAGTGCCAATGGTCTTGAGACCAACGTCGGAGATGTTGGACCCGCATAGATACAAATGCTTGAGAGTTTTCATGTGCGTGAGAGGTTCAAGTCCAGCGTCGGTGATGCGAGGTCCGTGCATCATCCCGTCTCCCCAATTTTGAGAGGTCAAGTCGAGCAATTCCAGGTGCGGGAGCTTGGCAATTTGCTCGATCCCTTTATCCGTGATCTTCTCACATCCGATGAGAGTCAGTTCTTTCAAATTTATTAGCTTGAGGAATGTATCGACGTCTAGATCTGTGAGATATGCTTTTGAAATAAGATACCTCGACCTTGCATATACTTTGGAAACCCCCCAAGTCTTCCACGTTGTTCGATCGATGTGCCAGTCGACGGAACTCCCCAGAGCTGACAGATGGGCAACGGCGTTCAGGTGGGGAACCGCAAACACGAAGGCGAAGACCGAAAATACAGAGAGCAACGCAACCACAAGAAGCCCGAACCCCAACACAAGTCGATGGGATGGGGGTTTGCGCAGCGGCACAATGTCAGCAGGGTTGATGCCTGGTTTGAGACCCGCGATCGGAATCTTGGAGTCGGTAGTCGTCATGATTCAACCTCAGTTCTTGAGTGTCCCCGTCGAACGATCCCGAATCAACCCCGCCTCGATCGTCGTGAGTCCTGGCAGCTTCCTTTGAAGATTTCCGATCCCCTGAGGTGAGACTTTGGTCATTTCTAGATAAATCGTCTTGAGTTTAGTAAGCTTACCCAATTCCTCAAGGCCGAGGTCTGTGATCTCGTTATCACTCAAATCGAGGGTCTCCAAGTTCACAAGCATCCCGACGGACTTCATCGCCTCGTCAGGGAGAAAATGTCCATCAAGCGATAGACTTGTGAGGATCGGGAGCTTCGCCAATTCAGCAATCCCATGACCGCTCAAGAATGGCCCACCCTGCCAGTACTTGGGATACCTCCCAAGTTTCAAGCCTCTCAAATTCTTAAATTGAGATAAGGTCTTCATTCCATCGTCGGAAAGTGCCATTCCGCCTCCGAGATCAAGGCTCTCAATGTTCCATAAGTTCGACAACATTTTCAAATCGTCTTCTTGAATCCTGCGCCCCCAAGAGCGATTCCTCAAGAATACCACTTCGGTACCGCCGATTTTTCGCCAATTATTTTTGGTCATGGACCAACTTACCTCATGACCATCCAGAGTGAGGTAAGTCGTTGCCTGTAACTGTGGGAGGACGAACGCCCAGCCGATCAAGAAAAAGACCAACCCAACCGCGAGAACGGAGAGCCCCAAGACCAATGGCCATTTCGATTTCCGGATCGGCTTCAAGTCGGTGATACTGATGCTGTGAGCTGCAGCGGTCGATTGAGTCATGGGTTCAGCCCTCGGAGTCGAAGATCCACGCTGGCCCGGTGTCCGGTGAGTCCTTCAACATCTGCAAGTCGACAGACATCGGGGGCAAGCGTCGCCAAGCCGGTTGCGTCCATCTGGATCAAACTTGTTCTTTTGAGGAAGTCGTTGGCTGAGAGCCCTGATGCCCACCTAGCGGTTCCGCCGGTCGGTAAAACGTGGGAGGGCCCTGCCGCGTAATCTCCAACTGCGACTGGAGTGTAGTGACCCAAAAAGATAGCGCCTGCTGTCGTAAGACGCTCGGAGAGGCGGAGAGGCTCCGAGGTCGACACATGCAGATGCTCAGGTGCTATTTGATTCGTCAGATCGATCGCTTCTTCCTCGTTTGCAACCAGAATCAAGGCCCCAAATTGTTCCAGGCAGTGACGAGCCAGGTCACCTCGGCTGAGGGTGCTGAGTTGGTGATCCATGGCCTCGATCACAGTGTCGATCAAAGGTTTATGCCATGTTATAAGAATACTTGCCCCTGGGGAGTGCTCCGCCTGACTGATCAAGTCCGACGCCACGAAGGTTGGATTCGCTGTCTCATCGGCGATCACCACAACCTCGCTGGGTCCGGCGATGCTATCAATATCGACTTCTCCGAAGACATATCGTTTGGCCAGCGCGACGAACAAGTTACCCGGCCCCACGATCTTATCAACACCTGCGATCCCTTCGACGCCGTAGGCCAGAGCTGCGACCGCCTGTGCTCCTCCTACGCGGTACACCTCGGTCATTCCAAGTTCCTGACATGCCGCTAAAAGGTCGGTGTTGTAGCCTCCATACGGAGTCGGCGGTACAACGACTGCAATCTCGGGGACCCCGGCAGCCTGCGCTGGGACCACGGTCATGAGTAAGGATGAGGGATATGCAGCCGCTCCGCCAGGCACACAGACTCCGACGCGCCGGAGCGGTCGGTATCGAAGTCCAACTGACCAACCCGCAGCCCGTTCAATCGCAACATCACGATGCAATATCGCAATTTGATAGGCGAGAATATTGGCGCGAATACGTGAGATCGTCGCCAAATAATCCGTGTCGGCAAGAGCGTGGGCTTCTTCGAGTTCAGCGGCGCTGACACGCATCGTCGCCTGAGTTAACTCGACTCCATCAAGTTTGTGTGTCAAGTCGAGGACTGCGGTGATCCCCTCGCGTTGAACTCTTTGGCAGATCCGCTCAACAACCTGGAGGGGCGAGAGAGGCTCCCCGAAAACTTGGATTGTCTTCGCCCGACCTTGTTCGCTGACCACCGAACCGCTTGGGCTCATCTGGCGACGAAGTGCCAGGATTGCCTCGCGCGCATTATCTTTTGAAGCGTCAATCCGATTGATGCGATCTCGCCACGGTTTCATCGTCCAGCCCCAGCGCCTGAAGTCGTCAGATCAAATTGTAGACGATGCTCGCCAGAATGCCAAGACATTTGTCAGAGGCAAGTATCAAGGGGCCTGAAACGTCGTTTTTCCAGCAGCATCTTTCATGAGGAATCTCGAAGGTCCTGCTGGATTGAAGAGAAGGGTCGCTCGTGCCCGTTTCTCGGTATCGATAAAGCTTAGACCGGGAGTTGCATCGGGATCGAGCGCGATTGCAACGCGGCGTGGGCCTACCTTCTCGCCGAGAACCAGGGAGGGGGAACCTTTGGCTGGTGCGTTGAGCGCGACTCCACCCTTTCGGTCCGCGTCTAAGAGGACAAGAGTCGCGGTATCCTCGTCGTTCAAGAAGAGCGATGCCCTCGGCTTCCCCTTGGGATCATTGAGGTCGATCATGGGAATGTTGTCGTCGTTCACCGCCATTGAAATCCGTTTCTTTCCTTCAGGGCTTCTCATCTCAATTGCGGGGGTGCCATTCTGAACGATCGACATCAAGAAACGAGGGACGCCTTGTTTTTCGTTCAGACTGATCTCAGGCCAACCGGCGGGACTTAGCTTGAGACCGAGCCTTGTTGATCCCTCGACATCCATCATTTTCAGGGAAGGGGGGCCAAGCGGGTCAAGAGCGAGTGTGAACCGGACTGCACCGTTGCTATCGAGAAAGTCAATCCGGGGAGGTCCCTCGTCGCGGAGCCCTAGATCGAGTCGGCTTTTCCCTTTCGAGTCGAGGAAACAGATTGAGGAGCGACCATCTAATGTCTCGAGCCGGATACGATCCGTTCCTCGTTCATCCCGAACCAAGAATCGCTGAGCAATGAGTTCGCGCGGGACTTGGTCGGCCCCATACTTGGCTGCCCCGCCGATGGCTACGACAAGCCCCAGGATCGCGACTGGGAGAAGGCTGAGACGCCAAAGCCGCTCGCGTCTCGCAAGACTTCGATTTGCAAGTTCGAGGCGTTCCATCCGGGCGGTCAGAGCCTCGAGTTCAGCCAGGTACATTGTCGCTCCAATCGAACAGGCTTGGACATACTCACGATGAGTCCTTCTAATGTAACCGTGTTGCCCTGCCTTGTCGCTTGAATCCCACGGCCGTCTGGTCGAGTTTGGGGTCGTGGTACACTCGCTCTCCTGATTCGCGGCACCGAGCTTTAAGGGACTGAAATGTCGAGCCATCCTCCGATCGACCTCCGATCCGATACTCTCACGTTGCCAACGACCGGAATGCGCACCGCGATGGCCAACGCTCTGGTTGGGGACGATGTCTACGGCGAAGACCCGACCGTCAAGGATCTGGAAACTCGCACCGCCAAACTGTTGGGTAAGGAGGCTGCCCTTTTCGTTCCCTCGGGAACGATGGCCAACCAGATCGGGATTGGGGTCCATGCACGACCGGGCGATGAGCTGATTTGTGCGCCAACGTCTCATGTCTATGTGTGGGAGGGCGGTGCAATCGCACGGCTTTGGGGGGTGACAACACGAACCCTCGATGGTCCAGAGGGAAGGCTATGCCTCAAGGTGCTTGAAGGCAAGATTCGGCCCAACGATGGACATTATGTACAAACGCGCCTTGTCTGCCTCGAAAACACCCACAATCGAGGAGGTGGGAAAGTCCATCCGATTGCCGACGTGTCTGAGATCTCGGGCTGGGCTCGGTCGAATGGGCTGGCGATGCATCTCGACGGCGCCAGATTGATGAATGCAGTGGTCGCCTCGGGAGTCAGTGCAGCAGAGTGGGCGAGCCACTTCGATACGGTGTCGATCTGCTTTTCGAAGGGGCTCGGCGCCCCGGTCGGTTCTGCCCTCGCGGGCTCCTCGGAGGCGATCGGTCGCGCTCACAGACTCCGTAAGTTTCTCGGCGGGGGAATGCGACAGGCTGGTATTCTCGCTGCTGGCGCGATTTACGCCCTTGACCACCATGTGGACCGCCTCGCAGAGGACCACGCGAATGCTCAAATACTCGCGAAGGCGATCGAAGCTAGCCCCGGCCTGAAATTGGAGTCGGGACCCGTTGAGACGAATCTGGTCTGGATCGAAGTGGATCCCAAGGTTGGAACAGCGGCCGAGGTCGTCATTTCCCTCAAGGCCCGAGGAGTTCTTGTCAGTGCATTGGGCCCTCAGGTCCTCCGAGCATGCACTCACTTGAACGTCAGCCGTGCTCAGATCGAGAGGGCTGCTGAGATTCTCTCAAAGGTTGCACCCCGAGGTTAGCTTGCGACTTAGGATGCTCTCTCTATGAACAGTCAGCATTCGTGGGATGTCTCACCGGCGGAAGCCAGAGCGATTCAGGCGGAACTTGCGAGCTTGGTCCGCACAGACGTACAGTTGCCGAAATGGGATTACCTCGCGGCCGCCGATGTCTCTTTTGACCGAGGGGGCACCGTTCTCTCTGCCGCGGTGGTCGTGGTGCGTGCGAAGACTTTCGAGGTGGTTGAGCGAATAGGTGTTGCCGAGCCGATGCGATTTCCCTATGTCCCCGGTCTCCTCTCGTTTCGAGAGATCCCCGGACTTCTCAAGGCGTTTGATCGATTGACGAGAACCCCCGACCTGGTCCTTTGTGACGGTCAGGGGATTGCCCATCCCCGCAAGATGGGAATCGCCTCCCACCTAGGTTTGCTCTTGGGAATACCTACAGTCGGCTGCGCCAAGAGTCGGCTTTTTGGAACATTCGACGAGCCAGGACCCCTGCGCGGCGATCGATCGAACCTCAATGCGGCTGGAGAGGTTGTTGGCTCGGTCTTGAGGACGAGAGGTCGAGTGAAACCTCTCTTTATCTCGCCTGGGCACCTGTGCGACCTGTCAAGCGCGGTCGATCTCGTGATGGAGACGACGACTCGATATCGGTTGCCAGTCCCGATCCGAATGGCTCACGACTTCGTCAACGAAGTCCGTCGGGCGTTGAAAGAAGGGCGACCCATCCCAGATTAGCGGCTTTGTGAGTTCGCGTTGCCGAGGATCACGATTTCGGCTAAAGTTCCGCCCCATGAACCTGAAGATCGCTAATCGCTCGACAATTGGCCTCTGCTCACTGGTACTATTCACGTCCCCAGGGTGTGGAACTGCGCCTAGATGGTTCTCTGCCATCCGAACGAATCCCGCTGCCATCAATCGAGCTCGAGCTGTCGGTTTAGGGGACTCCAAGGCGAACAACGAAGTCATTCCCAGCCTGATCGACCGTCTTGAAGACTCGGACTCCGTCGTTCGGATGATGGCGCACGAAGACCTCAAGCGTCGCACAGGTCAGGACTTCGGCTATATCCCTTGGGCGGATGCGACGGAACGCAGGCCCGCCACCGAGCAATGGAAGAACTGGTGGCGATTGTCCTCGAAAGCGAATGCGAAGCCGGGAGAGACACTCCCCAGTCAGTGACTACTGGCCAGGAGGGCCGAATGGCAACCAATCGCGTTCACTCAGCAATGTTCGACCCACTCGCTCCGATCGCATGGTTGGGAGCCGGACTGTTTGATACCGCTGCGTACGTCGGAGGGATCGGCGTGCTTGGTTTTGGAGCATTGAAAGCGGTCTTGGCTCCGCGACGAGGTTCTCCCCCGTTCCTCGCTGCCGTGGTTCGCCATACCGATCAGATGCTCTGTCTCGGGTTGCCGCTCGTGGCCGTGGTCAATATCGGGATGGGCTCATTCCTCTCAATGCAAGCCTACTTTGGCGCAACATTTGTCGACGGGACAGGAGCCGTCGTCGGGGTTGGCTTGATTCGGAACCTGGCCCCACTGATGGTTGGCCTGACGATCTCGGGGTTGTTCGCCGCCAAGATCGTGCCCGAACTTCGCGGAGATCGGACGGCGCTCGATCGTGACAACGCTTGGGTACCCGATCGACTCAGCGTGCAACCAAACGAACCCATTGAGCCCACCCGACTTGCTGCCAGCCGGATCGTGGCAGGGATGCTGGTGGGACCGATCCTATCGATTTGGGGGGTCCTTGTGGGCACTCTCGTGGGGATTCAAGTCGCGAGATCACTCCTTGGCGTGACATTCTCCGAGTTTCTCGCAACCTTCCTCGGCATGATCTGGACGCGAGATATCGTGGGTTTGGTCGCGAAAGGAATCCTCTTTGGGGGCATTGCAGCCCTGTTCGCATGCTATGAGGGGCTCGTTGTCGATGATCGCCAGACGTCAACGGCTGCACGCGTCTGCCGAGCGATCTCACTGGCTGGTTTGATCATCCTGGTCGCCAATTCGGGCTGGTTTCTTCTCGTCTATCACTCCGGACCTGCGTTCGGCCCTACCTTACTAAAGCCGCCTGCCCGTTGAGACTAACACCTTGGTCTCTGGAGAGATCCCCTATGAGCGGACGTAGCCGGACCAGCGAAATTCGCGTTGGCCTCCTGATGATCTTCGCAGCCATCGGTGTGCTGACTCTCTACCGATTCGCGGCGGGTGGGCCGGGGTTCCTTGCCTCGAATCGGACCGTCGAAGTCCTATTTCGAGATGGTCAGGGGCTCCGTGAGGGAAGTACCGTTCGAATTGCGGGGATCGATTCAGGTCGTGTCGTCGGAGTGGATCTTGCCGAGATCGACGGGATTTTCCGAGCCAAGATCAAGATCGCCCTACCGGTTGAACTTGCTGCCAAACTCAAGCAAGATGTCCGGATTACGATCCAGAGCGGGTTGACCGGCCAGAGCCGGGTCAATGTCGTTTCCTCGGGAACTTCAACGGTTTCACTCGTTCCGGGTCAGGTGGTGAACGGAGTCGAGACCACGTTCTTCGACCCAATCCTCGAACAGGTGGGTCTTGGACCAGTCGAGCGGTCGAATATCAGCCACACCATTGGCGAAGTTCGTTCGACGGTCGATGCGCTTGGACCTCGGGTCCGCCAGATTTTGACAGTCCTCAACGACACGGCTGAGGGACTCCGCGAGACCGCAGACGCAGTTCGTCCAGATGTGGAAGCCACAACACAACATGTCGAAGAGCTTGCACGAAGAATCAACTCTGTCGGTCCCAAGCTCGAAGCCGCGCTTAATCGACTCGACTCGGTGACGCTGCACGCCGACCAACTCCTGGCCGAGAATCGGCCCAATCTCAAAGCGACAGTGGCCGATGTTCGCGAGGTCATGGCGATGGCCAAGGACATTGCAGAAACTGATCGGAAGAAGATTGATAAGCTGCTCGACGGACTGGATGGTACCCGCGCCCGCGCGGATCGGGTTCTCTATCAGGCGGATATCATCGCCACGCAAGGCCAACAGATGATCACAACCCAGCGGGCCGACCTTGAACGAACCATTGCCAATGTTCGCGACGCTACGGACTGGGGTGATCGCCTTGTTCAGAAGCTATTTGCCAATCCGTACTTCTTGAGCCCGTTCTACAAACCCTCTCCTGAAGATGTTCGGGTGCAAGCGGTTTACGACACAGCCCAGGTTTTCACCAAAGGGGCTCGCGAGCTGCACGACGCGGTAAAGGCGTTGGAATCACTCCAGTCAGCGGCGAGAACTCCTGAGGAGAGGGCTGCAGTGGCCAAACTTTACGAGAAAACGGTCGGGTTGACCTCACAACTCAATGCAACCACACAACAGCTCTCGGAGAGCCTGAAAACTCGACCTAAGCGTTAACCGTCATTTTCCATACTTTGGTTCAATCTCGCCCAGCTTTCGGTCGATAAGGTAGTTGTGGGACGGTGATCAGGTTGATCATCGACCTCATGGCGGAAGAGCGGTTGGCCCATTTGGACCAAAAGCTGGTTGTTTTCCGCGTGAATTCCAGTTTTGCAACCATCGGCGCGTCGGCGGCTCGCCCGCCGGCCAAAGCACCACAAGGGGAGGCACACACATGGAAGTTCATGGCGCAGGGGGGATGCAAGGTCCCCAACCGATCTATCCGCGGCTCGCCGCGTTCGGCATTGAGGCTGGCCAGACGGTCAATGCGGGTTCCCCGCGTGACCAAGTCGAAATCTCGCCCCTCGGCCAGATGCTCGACGGCATTAGCCGCTTACCAGAAATCCGTCATGAAAAGGTTGAAGAGATCCGTCGGCAGATTGCCGGTGGAATCTACGAGACCCCTGCCAAGCTCGAACTGGCGCTCGATCGCCTCATGGACGAGCTCAGCGGCTGGTAATCCTCAGGAATCAACGTCACTGATGCTCAGCCTTTCGTCGTACGAAGCCTTCTTTCCCGGAGGGCTCCATGACGAGAGGCTGGCCGTCAGCGGCACCCCCACGGCAAAACCGGCAAGGAGGCTGGTGATGCGTTCGGCGATCTTGACTACTTTCGGGCTGGCCCTCATAGGGTCCGGCCTGTTCGCATTGACCGAGGCACGTGCAGACGAACCAGGCCGACTTGGTCGACTGTTCCGTCTCGGAGGGGAGACCACTCCTCCGAATCCACGGCCCAAAGATACGGGCGCTGGGGCGGATCCCTCGCGATCATTCCCCTTGACTACGCTTCCCGCCCCGGCGGTGAATCATAGTGCGGCACCACAACCGGCCCCAACTGGACCGACTCAGCGGATCACGCCGCAGGCGAGAACGAGTAAGCCAGCGACCGAGGCCGAACCGATCTTGACGCGAGTCACGATTGGTCGCAGCGATAACGGCGGTCAGTTCGCGATGTTCCTCCAGGTCTATGCGGACGGAACCGTGATTGATTCCGAAGGTGTCCACCACGTGAAGCAAGATCAGCTCAAGCCGATCTATGATCAGCTTCAGTCGGGTGAGATCCCTCGCCTAAAGGGTCACTGTGGTGGGCCGCCGACCGACTACATTGAACAAGTGCTATACACGGTCTATGACAAAAGTCTCGGACGTGTTCGAGCGACAAGCTTCTCGTTCTCTGGGAATCAGCAGGGTTGTTCACCGGTGATTCGCCAGTTAAACACGGCTGTCGACGCCCTTCAGATGAAGCTCCAGAGCAGTTCAATGGCCTCGGCTCCAGTTTCACGATCCACGGGATCGGTCTCTTCAACCATTAACGCCAGTGCGCCACCGATTCCGTTGACGACCGGCCCCTGACGTTGCGAATGGACCTTCTTGATGGTCCATCCTATAATGACTGATAATTACTGAGCACAACGCAGGACCACCCGCATTCGGGTGAAACTGCGTTGTGTTCGTTCGTTGAGGGTGCTCTCGTGGCCGACCCCGTAGCAATGACTCCGATCCCCACAACTGAGAGTCCCGAAGAGAAGTTTCGCGAGTTCCTGGAGATCCGGGGGGAGAAGCTCACCGAACCGAGGCGTGTCTTAATCCGCCACATCTTCGACGCCCACAAGCACTTCGATGCAGATGAACTCGTCGCCGACCTTCGGCTCGCCGGTCGGCAGGTCAGCCGTTCCACCGTATACCGGACACTCCGGCTCCTAGTCGAAGCGAACCTGCTTCGAGAATTGCGCCTGAATAACCGCTCAGCCTACGAGCACGATTATGGTTACCCATCGCATGATCACCTCCACTGCTCGGAATGCAATGAGGTGGTCGAGTTCTGCAATGATGGCATCCGGCAGTTGCGTGAGGCGATCAGCCTCGAACATGGATTCAGGGCGACAGGCCATCGCTTTCTGATCACTGGTGTATGCCAGGCATGTAGTCGGAAACGCAGTCCCAGACGTCGGTTAGACCTGATCTAAAGCGTCGAGATACAACTGCCGCAGCCCCCGGAAAGATTTCCGAGGGGGGCGCGCAGGGCAAGTCGTCGGATTGAGCTCGGAGCAGCATTTCTAAGCCAAGCAATCGCCGTCGATCAGAGTCCGAGGATCGGTGGCGTCAGTGTCGCAGGGGCGGTCCGTGAGCGTCCGAAGTAGTAGTTGAACAGAAGCGCTGTTTCGTAGTTGAACGCATTCGGCCCTACGACGGGCTGGCCGAACGAAAACGCGAGGGTCGCATTCTTCTTAAGCACCAAGGTGGTGCCCAGGGTGAGGTTCACTTGATCGCCTGTGGCCGATGGATCTCCCGGACGTTGGGCCCCACGATGGTTTAGCGGGATGTTGACGTGAGTCTCGAATGTTGGGACGAGAGCTTTGATAAAGGCTCGTGGATCTTTGGACTCATACAAGAAGTAACCGATCGCGTAGTCGTTATAGATCAACGTCACATCTCGGCTGTTCGTGGCGACATCAATCGCCTCGAACGCTTGGGCAAAGAAGCGATCACGACGATAGATCCCACCAAGGAATGGCTGAATCGACGTAGACCGGAACCCGGTCAGGCTCGGAGCACCAGCAAAATTACGGGGGCCGGTTGGGGTGGTTACTGCTAGCCCACTTGAAATCAGGCTCTGCTTGTCGTCACTACGCCAGAGAACATATTTACTAAACACAGCGAGGTCACCCACACTCGTGCTTGTGTTCGAGTTGAGTGGATTGTTAATGGTAAACGTATTTAACGGAACACGAACGCCGAGCGACGCATTACCATCCAAGAATGTCTTCTCGAAGCCAAAGATATGGCGATATGCGCGTTGGGAGACAGTGGGTGATTGGATCTGCCGATTGATCGAGCCGTTGAGGTCATCGAAGTAGTTGAAGGTATAAAAGAATCGATCTCGGGGCTCGGGGCTTTGGTTGTCGGCAATCTTAAATCCCCGCGCACTTGGCACGATCTGTCGAGTCTGAGGAGAGACAGGGGGCGGACCGGGCGGACCGGGCGGACGTGGCGGGCGAGGCACGTTGGGATGTGCGATCGGCGATGACGAGAATGTGCGTACAGTTGTTGGGGGCTGATCCCCGAACATATTTGGAATAAATGTGGGTGTAAACCCCGCGAGGTTGGATCGTGCGATCGCTGAAGCATTGCCTGGCACGATAACCGGTGGCGGTTCGGCAGGGGCGGCAAGTGCCATGCTCACCGGGTTTAAGGGTTCAGATGTAAATGTGTTTGCGGGCTCGCCTGGGCGCGAGTCGGGGGATATTGGCGGTGGTGACGGGGACGGAGTTGGTGGGACCGGACGTGTCCGGTTTGGTACAACGGCGTTATCAGGCCCGGGCCTGATATTGGGCGCTGGGAGGGCGTCCGTTCCTTGAACGGGCAGTCCAGGGTTCTGCTGTTCCCCGTCCCCAACGGGTCCAGAGGTATCCGCATTTGAAGGGCAGAGACACGACCCAATGATCGTAACGAGCCCGACGATTACCCAATTGATCCTTCGCATGAGAATACCATCGCTCCATCCTTGAGACGATACGGACAGTTCCGTACTCTCTTATATCGGATGTGAGCGATTGCCAACCCGACCAATTCTTAATGCATCGAGAAAATGACAACTCATCGTCGACGGATGTTTCGGTGGGTCAGGCGTTGCGAGCCTGGAGTCGGTGAGATTGTGGCGACGTAGCTGCCGCCGGATTGTCCGGAAGAATTGCCGTCGATCGGACGACCCGCCCTATCCAAAAGCCCAGAGGCCGTGAGGGAGATTGGCGAAGTGAGACGGATCGCATTGCTGAGAGTCAGAGTGACGGATCGCTGGATTTCGTCATATTTCGACGACGCAATTGAGAGTATTTGACCACCGACTGCCAAGGACGCAAGTCGATAATTGGCGAGATTTTGGGCCGTGTTGACGTCAAGAGCCCGGTTGAAACTAAGGACCAACCGAGACAGTTGGCCATTCGTCAGACTGGAATCAAGACTTGTAACGTAAGCCCCATTCCTTGCATTGTTGGTGAGGCGATCGGCTTGCCGGTTCCCAACAATCGTGTTACGTCCAGGGCCGCTCTTGCCTCCAATATTGTTCCCAGCTCCCACCACGTTTAGGAATAAGCCGATCAAATTCCCGAGACCTGCACGAATCTTGCCGGCTGCGTCGCCGCCAATGATGTTATTTGTGACGACATTGGACTTACTGAATGTATCGAGCAGTTGGAGTCCGATACTCCCGTTTCCTGAGATCACGTTGTACGTAATGGTGTTCCGTGGCGAGTCATTGATAAAGACTCCGTCGAGACCATTTCGTACCGGCTTGGTTCCCGTCGAATCCGTCCCTACATAGTTGGATTGGATCAGATTGCCCGACGAAAGCGGGCCGTGAACCTGGATTCCAACCTCCAAGTTGCCAGACAGAAGATTGCCAATGATCGCATTATTGCTGGAGTCCGAGAGATAGATTCCATCGACCTGTGTACCAAGACCTCGACTTCCATCTGCGGTGGTCCCGACCCGGTTATTCTGGACAAGGTTCTGGCCGCCACGATTGATGCGAATGCCGACCAAAGTGTTTGCAGAAATGATATTCGCCGCCGAAAGAGTCGAGCCGCCGATCAAGTTGCTGCTTGCTTGATCGAGCGAAATACCATCCACCGAATTCCCTAACGCCAGGGAGCCTGAAACGTCCACACCAACGAAATTGCCTTGAATCGAATTTCCGTGCGCACCGAGCCCTCGAAGCTGGATCCCCGAGCCGGTATTGCCAGAGATAAGGTTTCGGAAGGAGGGTGTATCCCCACCAATCAGATTGTTCGATGTATTGTCGAGGTACAGGCCGCCAGTGCCGTTCGGTTGGCTGCTCTTCCCGGTCCGATCCGTGCCGATCTTGTTGGCTTGGAACGTGTTGGCGCTGGATGATAGGCCATGGATCGCGGCACCCGAACCCAGGTTCCCTGAGATCAAGTTCGCGGAGATGGAATTTCCACTTGAGTCTTGAATGGTAAGCCCGTCACCCCGATTGCCGGGCCCGAGGTCGTTCCTCTCCACCAGGTTCCCCCCCGGGCCTAAGATCAATAGCCCGGAACCGGCAAAGTTTTGGATCGACAGACCGCGGATCGTTGAGGAACCACTGGAAAGGACAACCCCATTCAATCCCGGCCCACCATTGGTTCCATCAAGGATGATGAGCGGAATCCCGGAATAGCCTGGCTGAGTTGTCCCATCAATGCCGCCGGGTTTCGTCAGTGTCGGCAGAGCAGAGTTCACAGAGAAAGTCGTCGGACCGAGGTTGGGAAGAGCGAAAACAACCGTATTCAAGCCGGGCGTGGCATTCGCGGAGAGGATGCTCTTTCGGAACGATCCTCGACCCGAATCCGACGTATTCGTGACGACTAATGAGTCGACATTAACGATCGTAAGGTTCGCCGATGCCACTGGAGCCAGCGCGGCCCCTCCTTGCGGGTTCGTGAGGAGGATGGGAAGGGTGCGGTCGGTCTCGACAATGAGATTGTCAAGTACTGGGATGGTGAACGTTGCCGTGCTCTGGCCAGCAGCGAAATAAACTGTTCCTGAGGTAGGAATATAGCTCTGCCCAGCGATTGCAGTGCCGCCGCTAACCGCACTGAAATCAACCGAAACTCCGCTGGCGATGCCGCTAGTACGGTTCAGGGTGATGGTCGCTTGCCCGCCATCCTCTACCTGTGCGAATGAAGAACTCGCGAAGCTCACTGACCCTGCAGGATGAGTGTCGAGAACAGTACCCAGACCATACCTAGGGTCGAGCACGATGGAATTCGTCTCCCCTGAAAGATCCAGATGAAAGGTCCGAGTAGAAATATTCAAGGTCCCGCCAAGGACCGACACATTGACGGTCTTGGCGAGTTCGCCAGGCGCGAAACGAAGTGTTCCGCTGGTGGACTGATAATCTCGCCCGGCCTGAGCTGTGACGTCGGAAGTCGCATAATTGACCGTCACCGGAACATCGCTCGGTGGGTAGAGTCCGAGAGTGAAAGTCGCTGGCGTCGTGCCTGAACTAGGCTGGTCCACCGAACTGCCTTGAATGGTCAGTCCTGGGGTTGTGTGGATTGTGCCGGTCGCCTGCCCTACAGAGATTGTTGTTCCGCGTGGATTCGACAGTGTCACACTGAACGACTGACTCGTGGTATCACGACGTTCTGCAGTGATGGGGACCGAAACGATCTGCGGACCAGAGTCCGGTGGGAAGAGGAGAGTCCCCGAGGTCGCCAGATAGTCGCGCCCTGAGAGCGCTGAACCGTCCGATGTTGAATAGTCCACCCGGTAGGAGTATTCGATATTTGGAGGATTCGAGACGACGACGAAGTTAGCGAACGCCTGAGGCTGACCCGGTCGCGGGCCCTCGATGGTGACGCTTTGAATCGTGAAGGAGAGGAGGGTTCGCGACTCGCAGAACTCCCAATGGGTCGGGAGGAAGCGGACGCCTCGGGGTCGGCGACGCCTCAGTAAGAAATCTCGGGTGGTAAAGTCAATGCGTGACACAATGCATTCCCTCAAACAAACGTGCAATTCATCTCGCAGTATGGTGATCTTACGCATCCGATTCCGTTGCGTGACGGCAACAATTGCGCGAATGGCAACGAGTATTAGGAACCCGAGTCAGCCGACCAAGTTATGGACAGACTGGACTTGCTCCAAGGAAGCCGTAGGGAATTAGCTAGGCTTTTTATGAGACAACATTGGCTTGAGGAAGGCCATCGAACGATTGACAGCCTCAGCGCCCATATGTCCATGCCGACTCAACTCGACGTGAAGACCGCCTTGATATTTCAGGTCTTCAAGTACTTGAATGACTGGTTCAAACTCAATGGTTCCTTGGCCGAACATGAGGTGCTCATGAACACCCCGGACCATATCCTCAATGTGCAAATTACGGACCCTTGGGGCCCATTTTTGAAGATGAGACGAAATTGTTCCGTCTTCAAGGCAATGCACATGACCAATATCGACCGTTAGATCGAACAGGGGATGGTTTATTTGCTCGTCAAGCTTGGAAAATCGGGCGAATGTATCAATGAACATGCCTGGCTCGGGCTCAAACGCCAAGGGCATCGACAGGCGCTCCGCGTGCTCAATAACCGGAATCAGCGCTCCCCTCAGCCGTTCGAGACCCTCGGATTCGCTCGCCTGGTCGCGCAGAATTCCTGACCAGAATGAGACACAGTCTGCGCGAAGTTCGACGGCGATGTCTATCGAACGCTTGAGGAAATCGACACGTATGGCGCGCCGGACGGGGTCGGGATCCATGAGTGTTGGGTCGTGCTTAAGCCTAGGGTTGAGCACGTATCTCGCACCCGTCTCGATGACACTCGCCATTTGGTGGCGTTCAAGAAGACTCCGAACGCTCTGCATCTGCCGCTTGAGAACATCTGGCTCTTCGTAAGGGTCAAGGGCTCCCGCCTCAAGTGTCAGTCCGACCGACTCGTACCCCTCTTCGGCCAGTAGAGGAATTGCGTCCTTAAGTCGGTGATGGGGAAGGCCGTTGGTGTTATAGCCAAGTCTCATGGTTCGCAGAGTCCATCAAGTGCTGTACATCCGCTTGCCGATCAGGAATGCGGGAACCCAGAGTGCCAGAATTGCCAACGAGAGCACGGGGCCTCTCACCGCAGCAACGAGACCGAGGTCCAGCCAGACCAGAGACAGAACGCCAAACTTCACGGCTCGTTGGGTTGTACCTGGAGTAAGCTCTCGGAGCGCCCTCGAATCCGCGAGATTGATCACCAGAGCAGTCAGAAGCAGGACAATCAACCCTTCGAGCGGGATGATCGGTCCTGAGAGGCCAACAACAGGGAAACGCGAGGATTGCAGCGTGATCCCTACCAAAACGATCAGGCCGACGTTCTGCCAGAACATTCCCCACATGATTCCGCAGGATCCGCCATGGCTGGCTTCGGACCGACTGATCCAAGTGATGCCCATCACGAAGAGTCCAAAGGCCACCGCCGCGATCCAAGCCACGGGGCCTCCGAGGTCACTTAACTGACTCAGCCCAAGCAAAAGGTTGAGCGACCGGCAGGCCCCCATCACAACCGGACCGAACAACGTTCGCTTCAGGCCAGCGTTGTAACCCAGTACGGACGCAACTAACCCGGCTGCAACTGCAATCGTTCCTTTCGATCCGCTGAGCCAGGCGATTGCAAGTCCGATGATCAACCCGCCAGCACCGATTCCTAGAGCGATCCGATACGAAACTCGTCCCGAAGGGAGTGGACGATTGGGCCGCTCTCTCAGGTCTTCGGCATAGTCGAACACATCATTGAGAGCAATTCCAGCGGCATACACGCATACCGAGATTCCACAAAGCGGCAGCCACCGCCCAGGATCCGCGAGACCTCCCGTCGCCAGGAGCCATCCAGCCAAACTATCGGCGGCGGCAGTAAAAAGGTTGGGGAGCCGGACCAGTTGGAGGTAGGGTTTCCAGGCCATCGATCAAATCCGCGCCGATGGTTTGTCGACCAGGGGCCTCAATAGTGCAAGCGCCTCACGTGCGGCACTGATAGGATCGTCGATGAACGGGTAGAGTTCGACCGTGAGCCAGCCATCATATCCCGTGGCTTTAATTGCCTCGATCACTTCCGCGAAGTTGATTACGCCTGTTCCAGGAACCATATGGTGATGGACCCTTGTGTCGGCGATATCCTCAAAGTGATAATGCTTGATATGAGGAGCCAACTTGGCAATTTGCTTCGAGATATCTTCACTCATACAATAGGCATGTCCCACATCGAAATTGAGCCCGATCGAAGGGGCGTTGACTCGTTCCGCCACCTCAAGATATTGATCGGTCGTCTCAAGAAGCAACTCCGGCTCGGGCTCGATCAACAGGAGGACGCCCTCGTTGAAGGCATGATCGGCGAGCGGCTTGAGGACTTCCACGAACAAGTCGATTGCCTGTTGTCGAGTCTGGCCAGGGGCGATTGGGCCGCCTGGTTCGGTCGTGATGTGCGGCGCACCCAGCTCTGCGCAAAGAGTCAACGCCCGTCGCGTGTGATCGATGCGGACCTGCCGATAGTTGGAATCAGGCTCGATAAACGACGGATACCAATACTTTTGGCGATGATCAGAAATCGCATTCATCATAAATGCATTCACATTTGAAAACGCAAGTTGATGATTGTCCATAGAAGCTCGGATCGCCGCCTTGGTTTCCGCCAGTAGTCCGGCGGGCCAAGCGTGAGGGACGTCGGCCATGAGTTCAAGGCCCTCGTAACCGAGGGACGAGATCGTGGCTGCGGCTTGGTCGAAGCTATGTCGCATGAACGCATTTGTGCTAAAGGCGAAACGCATCGCAATACCCTTGGTCTAAGAAAATCCAGCCTACCGCTTCGCCTTGGTAACGTACTCAGCGAGCATCATGTACTGTTTGAAAAAGTCGTCCTCATCGACTCCTTCTGGACCTTTGAAAAAAGAGGCGAGGTGACGCATCAACCCTTTACCACCAAGGCGTTTTTCGGCGTCAGCAAGACGCGCCAAGTCGATCGCGAGTGGTGCAGCGAGCAGACTATCGCAGCCTTGCCATGTGAACTGGAGTGTCATTTTCGTGCCGAGGAACCCTTGGAAGTGGATATGATCCCAAGCGGTTTTCCAGTCTCCCATGTCAGGAATGTATTCGATGGTCACGAGGGTCTTGGGCTTGTAGCCCAGGATCGACGTGACAACCTTATCCTTCGTATCGACCTTAGAGGATTTGTTCACAGGGTCATCGAGCACAACGCCATCGCGGTTGCCAAAAATGTTGTGGCCGACCCAACTCATCACATTGAGGTTTCGGAATGCGAACATTGGGGCCAGCACGGTCTTCATCAGTGTTTCACCCGTCTTGCCATCCTTGCCGGCATGGAGGGCACCCGTCGATTCGGCCAGTTCGTAAAGGGCTGGGATCGAGGCACCTAGACTGGGTGTAAAGTTGATATAGGTATGGCCATGCTGGAGAGCAGCCAGCGCATAAAGCGAACTGGCAGGGAGCAATTCAGCGCCCCCTGTCGGCAGGGCAGCCTTCAACGCCTTCCAGCTTTGGTGGATTTCACCCACGAGGAATGGGGGTTCGGTGCTGGCCACACTCATCACGATCAGGTGGTCAATCTTCTCCACCTTCACAAATTCCGCGAGATCGGCACTGATCCGATCGACTGCTTCTTTAGCGGTCCTGGCAGGTTGGGCGTCTCCCCAAGTTCCCAATTCACCGATTCGGGGGCCTGCGCCAAGTTTAGTCCCTGGGCGAACTCTAGCACTTGCTGCGGCCAGTTCGTCACGGCAGGCCTCAATGAGTTCAGGCTCAAAGACACCGGAATTCTGGCGGAATTCAAGAGCGCTTTCGAGGAATGAGCCCTCCCGAATGTCGTGGCCGCCGATCACGAATTCGGCTGCTGAGGGAAGTGGAAGCCCGTCGAACATGGGAAGAGCCGAGACGAGGCCGGTTGTACTGGTCCGACCTTTGGCGAGCGCTGTGAGTCCGAGTGTGATCGTGGTCGCGACCCCTCCGAATGCACCAACCAACCACAATCCGACACGACGACTAGACATGGAAAATACCTAACCTGGAAAAGTCACGGGAGAGTGCCGGCGGCGAGTGAGGTCAACGCGGGACTGCCAAGGGATCGCATCGCGTCGACCGCGTCGTCGGGGTGAGTGTCCAACATTATGGGCGGGACGAGGAGGAGCATCAACCCACAGCCAACTGGTCCGACGAATTGCCGCGCTAGCTTCCAATGAATCGAGACACCGATTCATTGAGAAATCGAGGGCTCATGGAGAAATCGTCACTTAGGCGTAAAACGAAGAGCTTGCTGAGCCAATCGTCCAGGCATGATCCCTTACATCAGGCTCTCCGGCTCGTGACATTTGTCGGACGGGCGTTGAAGACGCGGTTGGCGAGGGTACAATGTAGGTAATCATCTCGCGAGTCTGTTTCGGTGGAGGTCCGCGCCATGGCTTTGGGCACACAACCGCATGGCAAGATGCTCGAATATGAGCAGTATATCGACCACCAGATTGGGCGAACACGATCGCGGATTATGGTGACCGATATCTCCACCGCCGCCTTGGTGCTCGTCACAAGTTTACTGTGCCTTCTTCTCACGGAGGTAGTCCTCGACCATGCCTTCGGGTTGTCGGTGGGGGTCCGCCGCACCATATTCTGGTCGGGCACGCTCGGTGCGATTGTTTTCCTTGCGCTTCGCGTGGTGTTCCCCCTCTCAAGACGCGTGAGCGGGATGTATGCCGCCCGGACGATCGAGCATACCGACGCAACATTCAAAAATAGCTTGATGAACTACCTTGAGCTGAGTAAGCAACGAGACAAGGTTTCCAAGTCAGCTCTCAGGGCAATCGAGGCCCGAGCCGTGGGCGACTTGACCAAAATCGAGGTCGACTCGGTCGTGAATCAGAAGGGCTTAACCCAAACGGCCTACATCCTGTCCTCAGTGGTCGTCATCTTCTGCTTCTATGCACTTTTTAGCCACAAAAGTATCGTCGATTCCGCCAAACGAGCCTTTTTAGCGGACGTTGTCCGCCCTACAAATACACGATTACTCGATATCAAACCTGGCGATCACGTTGACCTGCTCAAGGTTGTGGCAGGCGAAGCCGTTCCGTTCAGTGTTGAGGTCGATCCGGCGGGGACTCAACCCGATAAGGTGTTCCTCCACTACAGTAATGATGGTGGGCAATTCTTTCAGGTGCAGGAACTCGCGCCCGGCACGCAGGCCTTCCAACCCTGGCAGACTCAGGTGCGGTCGGTCCAGCAAGACCTTGATTACTACATCACTGCCGGTGACGCCGAGTCTCGACATTACGAGTTGAAGGTCCTACCTGCGCCGATGGTCTCCGCAGTCGCGCTCGATCTTGATTTTCCGAACTATACCGGAATTGCCGATCGTAAGGATGTCGAGGGAGGGAACATCGACGCGATCGAGGGGACTCGGGTTACGATCAGAGCCAAAACGAATCAGCCCGCTCGGACCGGCGACATCGATTTTGGAGGTGATAAACGGGTCCCGATGGAAGTCGATGCCAGTGACCCCAACTCGATTACTGGCCAATTCGTCGTGACCAAATCCGGCTCCTATAGCATTAAATTCAAGACCACCGGAGGGCAGTGGAACCCAGAGCCGGTCGTCTACGACATTCGTGCTCAGAAGGACAATCCTCCCTCAATCAAGATCGTCCGCCCGGATCAGCCGAGCTTGCAGGTCGCGATCAATCAGAAGGTGCCAGTCACCCTCACTGCCTCGGACGATTTCGGTGTCAAGGACGTAACCTTACACCTGTATCGCGGTACGGAAATCCTTCGCCCCGCTTACAACATACTGGACGGCAAACCGGCTCAGCGACAATTTAGCCATGTGGAGGTCATCGACCTCAAGTCTCTTCCTATTAAGGAGGGGGACAAACTGACCTACTTCGCCGTTGCTCGGGATACGAAAGAGCCACAGACGAATAAGGCGGATACTTCGAAGTACGAGTTGATCATTGGCCCTCCCAAACCAGAGGCTGAACTCCTCGCTCAGAACGATCAGCCGCCCGTTCCACCGGAAAAACCCCAAGAGCCGAACCCGCAAACTAAGAACCAGCCCAAGGATGAACCCAAGCCGGACCCCGATCGTCCCAATGCCTCCAAAGATGAGCCCAACGGTCAGCAACCAGATCCCAATCAGCCCGCAGATGATCCTACGAAGCCAGAGAGTAATCCGGCTGTTGATCCCAAGCAGACCCCAGAGGACCAGTCGAAACTCGACCGACTCACGCAGACTCTGAAGGATCTCGGGCTTGTCCCGCCTGACCCTCCTAAGAAGGACCCGAGCCCGAACAAAAATCAAGCTCCGCAGGAGAAGGCTCAGCCAGAGGGGAAGAACAAGCCGGGTGATGACAAAGGTGAGAAGACCAAACCGGAGCGGGGGTCTCCTGCAAATGCGGACGCGTCCCCTAGTGATCCGAAAGGGACTCAGCCGCCTGAGAAGTCTACTCAAAACAACGGCCAAAAGCCTCAGGACCAAAGTAAGTCGGTCGACCAAAACGAAGTGAGCCGGCCCGACAAGTCGCAGGGTTCGGGAGTCGATTCGACTCCACCAGGATCTACCCAGGCCCAAGAAAAGTCGAACTCGAAGGGGTCGTCCGAGACTTCGAAATCCGCACCGAAACCCGGCGATCCAACCCAAAAAGAGGGTAATCCTGGGGACCGTCCAAAGTCGGAGCCTACAAAACAGGGTGGAACGCCACCTAAATCTCCCCAGACAAAAGAGCCGTCCAAAGGTGCTACGAAAGGAGCCTCCGACAAGGCCGACTCGGGTCCGAAGCCGGAATCTAAAGCGGAAGAGTCTGGTTCGCCGAAGGCATCAAACTCGCAGCCCAAATCGGCAACCACACCTGATACCAAATCGACCGACCCGAAGCCGGGTGACCCGAAGTCCGGCGACCCGAAGTCCGGCGACCCGAAGTCCGGCGATCCCAAGGCCGGCGACCCGAAGTCGGGTGATCCCAAGTCTGGTGACCCGAAGTCCGGTGACCCCAAGTCTGGCGATCCCAAGTCGGGCGATCCCAAGTCGGGCGATCCCAAGTCGGGCGATCCCAAGGCCGGCGACCCGAAGTCGGGCGATCCCAAATCTGGTGATCCGAAGTCTACTGATCCCAAGTCTGGCGACCCGAAGTCGGGCGATCCCAAGGCCGGCGATCCCAAGGCCGGCGATCCCAAGTCGGGAGATCCGAAGTCGGGTGACCCGAAGTCGGGCGATTCCAAATCTGGTGATCCCAAGTCGGGCGATCCCAAGGCTGGCGATCCCAAGGCCGGCGACCCGAAGTCGGGCGATCCCAAATCTGGTGATCCGAAGGCCGGCGACCCGAAGTCGGGCGATCCCAAGGCCGGCGACCCGAAGTCGGGCGACCCGAAGGCCGGCGACCCGAAG
>JANXSX010000195.1 GCA_025356475.1 Isosphaeraceae bacterium
CGAGACCGCCACGACGGCGACCTCGGAGCCCTTCCCTTGACCGACGCCCTCACCAAGCTCCGAGCCGAGGTCGACTCACGAGCAATCCGGCACGTCGCCCCACTCGAAGGGCCGGAAACCGAAGAACGCGAAGAAGCCCACACCTATTAAGCGATTCTTTAGCGACAAGGAGTCCACACTCACGAGAGGCTTCAGCACGAACGAACAGACCGATTGAGGAGGGGAGAGAGCTACCCCTCCTCCTTTTTGATCTCACGGTTGGTCGCAGTGTTGACTTCTTCCGGGTGGCACTGGCTCGTACTCGACCAGTGCGTTTGGCGTCATCACGGGGAGCACTGGTCGTGTAGGGGCCAGAGCCACCCGCCGGAGTCGAGAACTCATAATGCCGCCAAACTTCCTACTCGCATGCGGGGTTTGGCAGCGCAGTGCGGCTATGATCAAGACTGCTGGCGACGTTTTGAGGGAGTGGCCGAGAATGCCGACAAAGCAGGAAGCGGCTGTGTACGGGGTGTTGGGTGCTGATGTTGGTAAGCGGTGGAAAGACTGCCTGCGTGACTACGTCGAGAAGTCGATCCACAAGCGAGCACTAAAGCTACTCGGGCAACCCCCCTTCTCCATCCCGGCGGATTGGGACTTACTCGACGACATCGATTACCGGGCAAAAGTTGCCGGAACCGTCGAGGAATGCGCAAAGGAAGTGGCCTGCATCCTCTCGCAGGAAGACTGCTATTTCTCCGAGTTCAAGGGCGCAGTCGAGGGTGCCGACCTTCAGCTGACTAAAAACAAGCTTAAGAACATCCTGCGGCCTGAACTCGCAAAGCTCATCAATCCGGCGGCAATTCGGGCCTACGCCGAAGCCGCGACTCCGGAAAGTTTTTGGGGCCATCTAGCGAACCTTATCGCTGCCGAGATACATGCCGCCGCGTGCAAGAAACCGCTGCAGTGTGAGGCCGACTGCCTGTCCTGGTCGCTCCTCGCAGCCTTCTTCCAGGTGACAAAATTCCAAGACGCCGCCACGCTCGGCGCAACGCTCCGCGGCTCCCTCACCAAGGGAAGGCTCAACGTCCGGGGGAGCCTTCTGCGCATCGTTGAGCGGACAAACGCCATGGGGATTGTTGATCCGCCCTTGTCGTACATTCCATACGTCCATGTCGCCCTCTCACCAGCTCACTGCGCAGCGTCCCAGCTTCTGGCATCCGTGGCTGAGCAATCAGTGATGATACCGGCTGGTCAAGGGAGCGTGATCGCCACCATTGGCAAGTACATCACAGACCAACAGGAAAAGATTCCTACGGAATCCGCGATGAATGGCATCACCCCGATGATGGTGATCGACTCACGCATGTTCTGGTCTCCGCAATACGAATACTCTGCGCTCAGCTTTTCGGCGATTGCGGCGACGGAGTTTTGCCTCCGCTGCGCGGCGGAAGCTAGTCCGAGCCTCGGACTCGACTGCTGCCATGCGAAGCAGATGGAGATCGTGGAAGCACTCCCGCTAACGGCCCAGCTTAAGGACGAATTGGGTACCCTATTCTGTTCGACCGGGCCCAACTTCAGAAACAGATCGTTGCACGGAGGGTTTCTCGAGATAGAAAGCAGGGGAACAGAAACGATCATGCACTCCGGCATCGCGGCCGAGATCGGCGTTCCAGGACTGACCCTGAACAACGACCCCTACATGCCTAAGAACGCGGCCGCGGTCGCTCTTGGGGTCCTAAGCAGGCTCGATGCCGAACTCGCCCCTCTCGGGCTCGTGAGTCCAGGATCGACGAACTGGACCACCTATTTCCACCCCAACCCGGCTGACCTCGCGTTCGCCGAGGGATTGTACCAGCCTATGGTAAAACTATGGCTCGAGGACACCGAGAGGAGAGCCATTGTCGGTTTCGTGCAACAAGAGTTTCCCTGCCTTTCGACACCTTTCCGACTTGGGGTAATCGGGTGGGCAACGCCAAAACCTGGAGCGAGCAAGATCCAGCTGTTCGCACTGTTGGCAGTCATGTTCGAGCCAGTAATGCGATTGGTCGCTCATGCGGCGGGCTTTCCGATCCTCCAGAGAGGCAACTCGGCAGGCATCCACGTGACCCACTACTTGTCGCTCAATGAGAAAGGCCTTTTGGCGGCCCCCTTTCTCGACTGGATTGAGGCCGGATTGTCAGCTAGCGAAAAGGCCGACGCGAGGAATACGCTCAGGATCTCCGTACGTTGCCGAGACGCCTTTGTTCACGGTGCCATCACGACGTTCGACGAACCGACGAGGAAGGCTTACGGGGCGATAATGGCAAAGTCGATTTGTCTCCTATTCACTTCTGCCATCAACCACAACGTCTTGACCCACAAAAGTGGTCGGCTACCGATTCCACATTGACCGAGAGACCGAACAGCTCGTCTCGATGGAACCCTGACGAAATAACTCCCATGCCAAACGCCGCAGAGGCCGTGAAACATAGAGCGAGTGACGGGGAAATCGGGAGGTTGTTTCGTCAGCGTTCCTTCGAGAAAACTTGCCCAGCGCAAGACGAATCAAGGATTTCCTAAATCGTTTGCATCGTAATGGACAACTGGTATACGAGAGGCTGGGTGCCACACCGAAAAGGGCAATAACTGTCTTGTCGCCGCGAGTTCAAGTTCTGTGGGGGACTAGCTAATTCCGACTATATACGAACTAGAATAGCTTATTGGTATCGATATCGAATCCATTGTGCTTAAGTTCTTGCAGGAGCTTCATTTTCCAACTAGCATCATCAAATTGCACATATATAACCCCAAGAAGATCTGATGGATGCTCAATGTCTCCACGAAGTAGTGTAAAAACGTGCGATCGCCCCAGGGCCCCCATGAAAAAACCCAATTCGAGGATCACGTTCTGCCTCGCCCTTGCTCTGAGCGCTTTCCCCTGATTATTTACTCGACCAACGTCGTCGGGACTAAGCAAAATAATTGCATATGAAACATTCCTATGACGTTCTAGCTTCTCGATGATCGTGTCTCCTCCACTGGCCTGTTCATGCAAAATGATGGGCGCTAATTCTAAATTTTCAAGAAACCGCGCGACCGCCTCTTTCATTTCATTGTCATGACCATGAACGACAAAGATATTCCTGGATTTGGCGAGTGGCGAGTTGTCTTCTGACCGATCGTGGGAAGGCTCGGGGCTTCGCTCATAGTCTTCATATTCTTGCAAAGCTGATCGTATAATGGCTGTCGCACTCCTCATCCCAGCCATGAATTCTTCCGCGAACACACTTCCAGGTGTGCTGGTTGACCAGATTATTGGCACGTACTTAACGTTCTTGAAGGCCTTCAGTTGTTCACACTTCTCCCCGAAGAGGCGTCGCAATGCGGACTGCACCGTTTGACGCCATTGGGTCGATTCGCCGGAATCCACCCATTGGTAGTTTGCAGTCTCGGATTCGACAAGAAGTTCCTTGAGACGTTCGTAGGCTGTCCTTTTTGGATCTGGCATGAAACCTCTTTATTGTTTGTCACCCAGATGCTTCAGGGAAACCCGACGAGAACATTATCCGAGTTTGGCGCAGTCTGGAGAGTCTGAGGACGCAGCCGAATGCGGCATCAAAATATCGTGGCGAAGCCTTCACAAACAGAGTAATTTTCGTCTCACAAAACAACAGAACTCCCACGACAAGAAGCTCAATGGCTGTACCGCCGGCCTGGCCATGTTGCGGCCGATAGAACTGTTGACTCCTTCTCAGTGGCACTGGCTCGTACTCGACCAGTGCGTTTGGCGTCGTCTTGGGAGCACTGGTCGAGTACGAGCCGGTGCCACCCGCCGAGGCCAAGCCGGAGTGACTTCGGTCGATCAGACCAACGCCCGCAGCGACGACCCTGCATTTCGGGGAGGTGAAAGGACGAGACCTTGGCCCGCCTCGTCCATGCGCCGTCGGAAACCTCGGAACTACACGACCATTACTTATCCTTCTTCTCCCGCTTGCCTTCGATGTCGAACTCCTGCTTCTGGCCCCCGAACTCTGCCGCGCCTTTGCCCTTCAGCTTGTCCCCGTCGATCGTCAGGGTGTAGTCGATAGGGATCGTGTTATCCATGAACTTTCGCTCGGCAGTGAACGTGAGAGTGCCGTCCTTCAGCTTGAGGTCCTTGACCTTCGTCTCCTCCTGGTCCGCCCAGCTCATCGTACCGGCGAGTTTGTCGTCATCCTTCTTGATCTTCAACGTGGATGTCCGCTGCTGTCCGCCGATCTCATATTCGCACTTCCATGTCCCGACCGGCTCGACCACCTTATCGTCCACCGCGCCCGCCAGGCCACATACCCCAAGGACCAACGCCATTGACAGAATCGCCTTCATGATCGCCTCCAAGAGCTTCACGTGAAGGGAGCAGTCCAACGTAGACCACCACCAGCCGCGAACAGCCATAGTATCGATTCCGCGACCGGCGGACAGCTACATGAGCCCCAAGGCGGCCAACTTGCAACGATCATTCACCAAGTTCGGACCATTTCCGGCGCGAACTGCGCGAGCATCTGTTGAACAGGCGGTGGCAGGGATGATTTCTTTGGGGTGGCAAGGGACGATCTCGACTAGTGCGTTGAGCCTCGTCATGCGAGCACTAGTCGCTTATGAGACAGTGGCACCCAACTCATGATCTCATCGAGGAGATAGGCTTAATCAAGCATCGAACCTTACTTATGGAGTCTTGGTCGTGAACTCTCGAAGAACGGGACTCGTGCTCTTGAACGTTGCGGGAATCCTGGTAATTCTGGGATCGCTCTACGACTTACTCGTTCCGGCTGTGCCGGCGAACCATCTTCAGTACCTGGGTGCCACAGAGGGACAATTCGACGCGAGATATGCGCAATTGGACCTTGCCATGCTCAGGTCGATTGGCGGTTGTCTCCTGGCGATAGGGATAACCACCCTTATCCTGGCCAACGGACCGATCCGCCGAGGGGAAAGGTGGGCGCGTTTGGTCGTGGTTCTCCTTGTGGGAATATCGGAAGGTAACAATGCGTATCGTATGTTTCCATTCGACTCACCTTGGTATGGCCCGCTCGGGTTCGCTATCATCGCCGTGACTGGCGCGGCCTTGGCCAGTCCGCCTCCAGAGACGGCATTCTTAAGGAACGAACATGAGAACAGTCCTCGCATTCCTTTTCCTGATCGCCCAAGCTGACTCAGCCGAGCCTCGGGTTCATCGAGATCTCGCTTATGCTGAGACGAAGAACGTCCGGCAGACCCTTGATGTGTATTCGCCGACCGAGGGCAAAGACTTACCAATCGTCTTCTGGATCCATGGAGGGGGCTGGCAGGCTGGCGACAAGACTGAGGTGCAGGTCAAACCTAGTGCCTTCGTTGCGAAGGGGTTCGTCTTCGTCGCGACCAACTACCGCTTCGTCCCGCACGTGACGATCAAGGAGATGGCGGGAGATGTGGCGAAGGCGATCCACTGGGTTCACGAACACGCTGTCGAATACGGGGGCGATCCCAACCGGATCTTTGTGATGGGCCATTCAGCCGGTGCCCAACTGGCTGCTCTAATCTGTACCGATGACCGATATGTGAAGGCCGAGGGGCTTTCCCCTTCGATTCTCAAAGGGTGCGTTCCCGTCGACGGCGATACTTACGACGTCCCGCTCCAAGTTCGTACCGTGGAAGACCGGCGGGCAAAAAGCTATCGGACAAAGTTTGGTGACGACGAGGGTCAGAAGGAACTATCCCCCATCACGCATGTCGTCCGGGGCAAGACGACACCGCCGTTCCTCATCCTCCACGTCGCGAGCCACCCGGAGACGAAAGAGCAATCGCAGCGACTCGCCAAGGCACTTCAGAACGCGGGGTATACGGCAAGCACCGTTCCTGCCGTGGGCAAAGATCACGGATCCATCAATGCCGACCTCGGCTTACCGACCGACGAATCGACAAAAGCTATGTTCGCGTTCTTGGACGAGATTGTGAGCCGAGGTCAAGCTAAGCCTTGACTGAAAAGCCCCCTTCTTATATCATCGGACAAGTGTAAAACTACGAAGGAGGCTTGTCCGATGGTTCCGAGACGTCGCGGATTCACCTTGATCGAGCTTCTGGTCGTGATCGCGATCATTGCGGTGTTGATCGCCCTTTTGCTACCAGCGGTGCAGGCGGCCCGTGAGGCGGCGCGGCGGCTTCAATGTGTCAACAACCTCAGGCAAGTGGGTTTGGCCCTTGCCAACTATGAGTCGAGTATCGGTGTCTTGCCGATGTCGATGGCGCTCTCGGGGTCAGGGTCAAATCTGACATGGATGGGCGGCTGGAGCGTTCAAGGGCGGATCTTGCCCTACCTCGATGGTGGCAATCTCTTCAACACAGCCAACTTTACCGTGAATAAGGAAGTCCCTGGGAACTTAACGTGTATCCGGACGAGCGTTTCTACTTTCATCTGCCCGAGCGAACTCCTGACCGATCCGGCGACACACGACTATGGAGTTGCGGGAATCTCAAATTACGCGTGGTCTGGGGGCGACTGGTTCGTCTGGGGAGGCTTCTCAGGGTCTCAAAACCGCGCGGCCTTCGGGCCGAACCGCGCCCGGCGACTCGCCGAGTTCACCGACGGTTTGAGTCAAACCATGGTCTTTGCCGAAGTGAAGACTTACACACTCACTTACATTTGCGACGATAAGGGCTTGGCCCAGATCCGAAACCCGTCTAACATCCCTTCTCCGGACGCCAACCCGGCAAGTATCGCGCCCGAGTATTTCAGTGGGAGTTGCCGACTCTACAAGCTCGGGCACACCGAATGGTCCGACGGTAATGTTCATTCTTCAGGCTTCACGACGGCCTGGACACCCAACAAATCGATCGTCGGCACATTGACTGGCTCGGCCGATCTCGACTTGAACGGGACCAACGAGGAAGACGGTGGTCCGACCTTCGCAGCGTTGACTGCTCGGAGTTACCATCCCGGAGGCATCAACGTCCTCGTGGGCGACGGATCGGTCAAATTCATCAAGACGACCCTAGCCGGGTCCGTCTGGCGAGGGCTTGGGACCGTGTCGGGTGGGGAAGTCATTTCCTCAGATCGTTATTGATGCTCCAGACATTTCACCGATTTTCGCTTTCACGAAATCTTGACAGACTTGGCGGAAAAGGATTATTTTCTACAGTTGCCTCACGGCGAGCGAAGAGTCACCAGAGGGGTGGCGCTCGAATGCCCGGACCGTGACGGTTGGAGCCATGCCGAGTTGGCTCCATCCGCTCAAGCTCCACGAGTGCAAGGCCAGGTAGCACGTCCCTCGGGGAGGACGCCATCGACCGGAACGACCGCAACGCGCCTACAGCGCCCGCTCAGCGGATGAACGAACAAATCCGCATCTCGCCCGTGCGCGTGATCAATGCCGAAGGGGAAATGCTCGGTGTCATGCCGACTGGCAAGGCCCTCGAACTCGCCCGTGAGACGGGTTTCGACCTTGTGGAAGTTGCTCCCAATGAGCGACCCCCTGTCTGCAAGATCATGGACTTCGGCAAGTACAAGTACGAGCAAAAGAAACGCACGAGTAAGCAAAAGCAGCACCAGGTGCAGGTCAAGGAAATTCGCGTTCGGCCCAAGACCGGCGACCATGACATTGAGGTCAAGGTCAAGCGGGCTCGCGAGTTCCTCGAACACAAGGACAAGGTGCTGGTCAACGTCCTCTTCCGGGGTCGCGAACTCGCGCACATTGACGAAGGCCGAAAGGTCATGAACGAGGTGCTCGCTGCCCTCGACGATGTCGCGAAAGTCGAAAAGAACCCGTCGATGGAAGGTAAACGTATGACCGCCATCGTGGCACCTCGGGCGTGACGCGGCGGTGGGTTGCGCGGAAAGGTGAGGCTCTAACTCCGGTCCGCTGATCCTGAGTCGTCGCAATGTTCTCGGTTTGGTGAGGGACTTCGCCTAGTTTGCCATTGGCGAAGTCCCGATTGTTTTGTTACGATACCCGACTCGGCCGATCCCGGGGGGGTCGCCGTCGTTGTTTGTCAGGTCGTTCGGTCGGACCCCCGCAGCCGGGCCGGAATCTTTTTTCTCGAGCAGATTGCCATGCCCAAGCTCAAGACCCACAAGGGCTTCAAAAAACGGTTCAAGGTTTCGGCCACGGGGAAGGTGACCCACAAGAAGTGTGGGTCGTCGCACCTGATGAGCCATAAGAGCGGCGGCCAGGTCCGTCGTCTACGGAAGAAGAAGGTCCTTCGCGTTGAGGCCGAGCGTAAGCGGATTCGCCGCCTGCTCCACGTCCGCGAGGGTCGCAGCCCGGTCGCAGTCGCAGCCGCACGCCTCGAAGCGTTGACGGTCGACGCGACTCTCGAAGCCGCTCCCGACATCGACGCTCCGGCCCAGGCCTGAGTCAGTTGGGTTGATGGTGACGATGGATGATTCACGCTCAAAATACTGGAAATTCGGTCCTCTTACTCCTGTGAACTGAGACTCAAGCGATGCGTGCAAAGAAGGGCGCCGCCCGCAACAAAGCCAAAAAGCGGCTGTTCCGCAAAGTGGAAGGGTTTGTCGGCGGTCGCCGTCGCCTGCTCCGTACCGCGAAAGAGACCCTGCTCCGCGCAGGGATGTTCTCATTCCGCGACCGACGCGCCAAAAAGCGTGACTTCCGCAAGCTTTTCATCGTCCGCGTTTCGGCGGCCGTCGAAATGCGTGGTCTCCGCTACAGCCGCTTCATCCACGGGCTCCGGCTCGCGAACCTCGGGCTCGACCGCAAGAGTCTCTCCGAAATCGCGATCTTCGACCCCGAAACGTTCGACGCGATCACCGCTCTGGTTCGTGACGCCCTTGCCAAGCATGACGAGGCTGTGAACGCTCGGAACCTCGCCAAAACGGCTTGAGTCGTGTATGCATCTGGTGGCCACTGGTCGAGATCGACCAGTGTTGCCAACCGGGATTGGGGAAGACCACTGGTCGAATCCGGCCAGTGACACCCACGTTCCTCACCTTGAATGTCGACCTGGATCGCCCGACTCATGACCGCGACCGATCAGGCACTGCGCGACCTCGATACGCTCGAAGCCGAAGGTATCACCGCATTTACGTCCGCAGGGCAACCCGACGCTCTCGAAGCGGTTCGGGTTGAGTTCCTGGGGATGAAACAAGGCCGCGTCAAGCTTGCCCAGGAGCAGCTCAAGTCGCTCGACCCTGCGGCCAAACGGGTCTTTGGCCAGCGTTTCAATGCGGTCAAAACCGCTCTGGAAGCGGCTTTTGAACAGGCGAAACTTGCCAGTTCCCGACCTACTCAGGTGGTCGAAGGGCTCGACGTTACTCTGCCTGGCAGGCGTTCTAAGCTTGGGCATCGTCACCCTTTAACGCAGACAGCCGACGAACTCATCGACATTTTCGGTCGGTTGGGCTTCACGGTGGTCCGTGGTCCTGAGGTGGAAGATGTCCACCACAACTTCGATGCCCTCAATATCCCGCCGACCCATCCAGCGCGTGACCCTGCGGACAACTTCTACATCACGGACCGGATGATGCTCCGGAGCCAGACCTCACCGGTTCAGATCCGTGTGATGGAAAATCAGCCTCCGCCCGTTCGAGTGATCGCCATCGGGCGGGTCTACCGGCCTGATGCGGTTGACGCGACGCACTCGTTCATGTTCCATCAGATCGAAGGTCTGATGGTCGACACGAACGTGACCATGGCGGACTTAAAGAGCGTTTTACGCCTATTTGCCCGCAGTTATCTGGGCAAAGACGTGAAGATCCGCTTCAGGCCCAGCTTCTTCCCATTCACCGAACCGAGCGTCGAAGTCGATATGCTCTGGCACGGCGGCGACCGTTGGGTTGAAATGGGTGGTGCAGGGATGGTCGACCCCAACGTATTCAAGGCAGTCGGGTATGACCCCGAGAAGGTGACGGGCTTCGCCTTCGGGTTAGGAATCGAACGCCTCTGCATGCGTCGGCATGGAATTAGCGACATCCGGCTTCTCTACCAGAATGACACACGGTTCCTAGCCCAGTTTTAGCTCGGTTGAGTTAAGCTCAATTGGGGACCGGTGAAGTCGAGCGACTCTCCACCCATACCACGCTAACCGAGGACGAACCGATGTCGACCGATTCCTCTACACGTGTAATCATCTCGTGTGGAAGCACCCACGATGCCTGCTCGGTCCACCACCAGGACTTCCCGGAAATTCGCTCGCAAGGCGAATCCCCCAAGGTCGCCTCTGAGCATCTAGCGAACCAACTCACGCGAGCCTTGGATTCCGCCCTTACTACGTATCGTCGAGACCAGATCCAGTCCGCGATCGATGAGGTTAAGGCGTTCTCGACCGAACCTTGAATCGAAACCGCCTGCCCTTCAGCTCTTCCCCACCTACCTCACTCCTCCTTGCGGGGCTAGGTGAGGCTCTGCGCATCGGAATGAATTAGAGGCGACTTCTGACGGGTGGATGCTGCCGTGAACAAGCCGATGCGGTTCGAACTCCTTGTGCGGGGAAACTCCACTCAGCATGTCAAAGCCCCGTCGATTCACACTTCTTGACATGATAATCCTTGTCGCGTGCTCCGGTTCCCGAGGACTCACATGAGCAAGGCCCGGTTCGGATTCCTGCTAGGCGTGCTGCTGTTCTTGGCCGTCTGTTATCTGGTCCTGAGCGTGTCTCAGTCGCCCCCTCCATCAAGGCTCGTTCCCTTGTTCTCCGAGGACAAGTTTTATGCGTTCATTGAAGGCACATCTATCACCCTGCCGGGCGGGGGATCGCTTGTCATTCATAAGGACCGCATAGAATCGCTCAGAATTGAACCGGTGTCTAAAGGCGATCAAGTGACATTCGAACTCGTCAACGACGAAGGGCGGTATTCTGTAGAAGGCTACCTCTCGCTTCATAATTCAGACGGGGATTATTATCCGATCGTCAACCTCGGTCGGGGGTGGGGCATATCAAAGCAGTAACAGGGCGTTTCCAATCCCCTCGTGGCATCACGGTCCAACCGGTGCCATAGAGCGTCCATGCTATCTGGCACAAACCACGGGCCACCGGAACGACGGTCTTCACCTCATTCGAAGGTCTAGCCCCCTAGGCGGCCCTATTTGGCACGGGAGCGGAGCGGCATACTCCGACTTTCGGTACCATCGCTTCACACTCCACAACAAGTAGCAAAATCTGTCAGGTTATGCTTGCCCGGCTCCTGAATACACTTCTAGCGTCTTCTCCAATCCAGAACGGTGTTCTGAACACGGCGGCCCGCCTGGAGTCGTGGCCCTTTGCTCACCTTGCTCGATTTGCGATAATCCGTAACCCGGCATGGACATACCTGCTCATCACCGGCAAACCTAACATCTCCGCACAATGCGACCAAACCGAACTGTCTCTCAAAGCCCTCGATGACCTGGCCACGCTCCATTTCGGGAAACCCCCACAGCCAAGAGACCCGTGATGCCCGAACCTAAGTCGATGGACGACCCCCAGAATCCCAGCCTTGTCCGAGGCCTAGGCACTCTTGATGCGACGATGATCGTCATGGGCTCGATGATTGGGTCGGGCATCTTCCTCGTCTCAGCCGATGTCGCCAGATTGGTCGGCTCTCCGGGTTTGTTGCTTGTGATTTGGGGCATTTCAGGGCTGATGACCATCGCTGGTGCGCTCTGCGCGGCGGAGGTTGCCGCGATGCTTCCGAAGGCTGGAGGACAATATGTCTTCCTGCGAGAGGCCTATGGATCTTGGCTCGGTTTCGTGTTCGGCTGGGCGACATTCCTGGTTGTGCAGACCGGGACGATCGCTGCGGTGGCAGTGGCGTTCGCCCGATTTCTCGGGGTCTTCGCGCCTGGAGTGGCCGCCGACAACTGGATCGTTAGCCCTGTGCTCCTCGGGGCCAGCGGATTTGCCTTCAGCCTGACGACCCAGCAACTTGTCGCGATACTCGTCATCGTCGCCCTGACGATCAGCAATACCCGAGGGCTCAAGACGGGAAGTCTGATCCAAAACACCTTCACCGTGACCAAGACACTCGCCCTGCTCGGGCTGATTGTGATCGGGCTGCTGATGGGGGGCCGACCGGAATCCGCCCTCAAAACGGTCGACTTCTGGAACCCGACCGCTAACGGCTGGACGGCAGACGCGGGTCTGGACAGCCACTTACAAGGGCTCGGTCTGCTGGGAATCTTTTTGGTCGCCGCAAAGGCGATGATCGGCCCGCTGTTCTCCCAGACGGCCTGGAACGGTGTGACCTTCACTGGCGGCGAGATCAAAGATCCGGGCAGGACCTTACCGCGAAGCCTCTTCATGGGCTGTACCGCCGTGGTCATTCTCTATTTGCTCGCCAATTATGCATACTTGACCACTCTGCCATGGGACACAATCAAGAATGCCCCCCAGGACCGGGTGGCGACCGCGATGATGAACGCCTTGTTGGGCGTACCCGGCACTTATGTGATGGCTGGGGCAATCTTGATATCGACATTCGGATGCGTGAATGGCCTGATCCTTTCCGGGGCTCGCGTCTATTATGCAATGGCCCAAGATGGCCTATTTTTCAAGTCAATCGGCACGACCAACCGGCATCATGTCCCCTCGGTGGCCCTGATTGCTCAGGGAATCTGGGCTGCGTTCTTGGTCCTCCCGGTGACGGTGAAAGCCGATAAGACATATGGCAACTTGTATGGACAGTTGCTTGACTATATCGCTCCAGTGGACTTAACCTTTTATGCGTTGATGGTTGGTGCCGTGATCGTCTTGCGCCGCAAGCTGCCGACGGCCGACCGCCCTTATCGCACGATCGGCTACCCATTCACACCGCTATTTTATGTGGGGATGGCCGCCCTACTCGTGGTCGGGTTTCTCGTCACTGGCCCGAAGACGTCGGGGATCGGCTTTGCGATCGCTCTGACCGGCCTCCCTGTCTATGCCCTCTGGGCGAAGTCCTCAAAATCGTCCGCAACTCCCCACTGAGACTGATCATGATCGTAAGCTGGAATTGGCTGACCGAGTACCTCCGTCTCGACATGCCTGTCGATACGTTGACCGATCGACTCGCCCTCTCTGGGCTGAATCACGAAAGCACCGGCGATGCAGGAGGTGACTTTGCGATCGATCTCGAAGTGACCAGCAACCGACCCGACTGCCTTTGCCACATCGGGGTCGCACGTGAGATCTCCGTCTTGTTTGATAAGCCGCTCAAGGTCCCCAATCCCCAGCCTAAAGCCAAGGGGAAACCGGTCGAAGATTACGCATCCGTGCGGATCGATGATGCCACGCTCTGCTCCCGCTTCACCGCCAGAGTCATCCGAGGCGTCAAGATTGGGCCTAGCCCTTGGTGGTTACGGAAGAGGCTCGAAACGCTCGGGCAACGGTCAGTCAATAATGTGGCGGATATCACCAACTATGTGATGTTTGAATGCGGCCAGCCTCTCCATGCGTATGACCTCGCCGGTCTCAAAGGCCACGCGATTATCGTCCGTCGCGGTGTCCAAGGAGAGTCGATGGTCGCGATCAACCAAAAGAAATATGAGTTCACCCCTGAGATGCTCGTGATCGCCGATGCCGAACGACCGGTCGGGCTCGCGGGTGTCATGGGTGGTTTCGACACTGAGATCTCCGATAAGACCACCAATATTTTGATCGAAGCCGCTCAGTTCGACGCGATGTCGATCCGCCGGACCGTGCGAGCGCTCAACCTCCCGAGTGAGGCCAGCAGGCGATTCGAACGCACCCTCGACCCGGCGATGACCGAGTGGGCAAGCCGCCGCGTTGCGGAACTGATCCTCAAACTCGCCGGGGGTGTCCTCGCTCCTGGCCTGATCGATATGGGAGGGGCCGACATCGTCAGGACTCCAGTCACCCTTCGGCTCGACCAGATCCCCCGAATTCTTGGGATCACGATCGATGAGCCAACGATTATTCGGATCCTCCAGGCACTTGGGCTGAACCAGGAGTCGAGTGAGGTCGGCTCGACGACATGGACGCCGCCAAGCTGGAGAAGTGACCTTGAACGTGAGATCGACCTGATCGAAGAGGTGGCACGCATTCACGGGTTTGAACATATCCCTGACGACCGGTCTGTTCCACTTACGAGTACAACTCGGGGTCCGCGCGAACGTGTTGAGAACGCAGCGCGTGAGGTCTTAATCGGACTTGGATTCGACGAGGCTGCCACCTTCAGCCTTGTCGGTGAGCCCTTTAGCCACGCCCTCGAAACGGACTCAACAGGCCCAGCGATTACGGTTGAACACACGAGTCGCAAACGCGAGAATCATCTCCGACGCTCGCTTTCGCTCAGCCTGCTCGAAGCAAGAGCGGGTAACGAAGCACGCGGAAACACCGATGCCGACCTCTTCGAGATCGCTCAGGTCTACCACCGAAGCGACGGCCCACTTCCCTCGGAACCGACTCGTCTGGCGATCGTTGGAGGACATGATTTCTTCGGGATGAAAGGAGTGGTCGAGGGCTTGCTCGCCAAGTTCCACCTCGACGGTCAGCTCGAAGCGAAGCCAATGACGAACGATCTGTTCGCCCCCGGTCGGGGTGCGCAATTGTTCCTGAATGATCATTCGCTAGGCTATCTCGGCGAGGTCGAGCGGAGCAAGCGAGATACCCTCGGCCTTCGAACCGCATGCGCAGTTGCCGAGCTCTCGTTCGACCTCATCCGCGAGCGAGCTATCCTGGTTGCCCACCATCAAGATATGCCTCCTTTCCCAGCGGTAACCCGCGACCTCTCGCTTGTTGTCGACAAGACGCTGCCCTGGTCCGACCTTGCCAGCCAGGCCAAACAGGCAGCCGGCCCTCACATGGAAACAGTTTCTTATCTCGATACCTTCGCTGGTGGCAACCTGCCGCCGGACAAGCAGAGTGTCCACTTCAGCCTCAAGTTCCGGCACGCCGATCGGACATTGACTGGCGAGGAGGTTGAGACTTCGATCCAGTCTGTAATCCAAGCATGTTCCGACACGTTTGCCGCAACACTGCGAAGTTGACATGCCGCAAGACTTGTAGCATTCTCGTCTTGAAGTAAAAGTCTGCTCATAACCCGATTCATTTTTGTATACCGAATCGATTCAATATCATCAAGGCAAGTTATCATGTTTGACACACGCTGGGACAACTGGTCTGGTGATTTCGCGGAATCGTTCCAGGCCAGTCAGCTCGCACCCGAGGTCCGGCACCTGGTGTCGGACATTCTGAGCCACTTCGGTACGGCGGTTCGAGCGATCGATCACGAATTTCCGGACGAGGTTTCGAGCGGGACTTTCGCCCGGGTCTTGACCGAAAAGATGCCCAGGCTGGGGATTCCAGACCAGGCGAGGCCCCATATCCCCGAGGTTGTCGCCCTGTTCCTGGAGTACTTGCAAGAAACCGGGCGCGTCGGCGAAGGGGAGGACTGGGCCGCTCAGATTCGGGTCATCGGCCACTCCTATCAGGAGCGTTTGAAGCCGGGCGGAGTCAAAGGGGTGACGATCAAGAAAGCCCCTGGGACCAGCAATGTGGGCCGAAACGACCCTTGCCCCTGTGGTTCCGGTAAGAAGTATAAAAAATGCTGTTATCAGTGATTATCCCTAGGGTCAAGTGCGTCGGACGGTAGGGCGAGCGGCCTGGGCTCCTCCGCCTGGGCTGCATGGACACGAAGCCATACAGGATCGGCGATGTCGAGTTGTCGAACGCCGGTTAACACTAGGCGGAACTTGGAACTGTCCGACGCTTCCTGCTCAACGTGGGCGATGATCTCCTCTTGACCAAGCGAGATCAAGCCTTGCAAGGGTCCCGTAGCGATGACTGTCAGGATATGATCATCATTGGGTGCTTCATTGATCAATTCGAGGATGAAGTCCCACTGCTCATCGATCTCGGCGAAGGCGCACAGGGCCGTGACCGCCGTGACGGCACCAGTCTCGTCGGCGTCATCTTCCTGGGCGATGGCTTGTAAATAGGCATGGATTAGCTCATAGCGGCGGTCATCCAGCCATGGAGAGGTGTTGGGATCAAACCGCTCACCACCAATCGGAGACCGCCGGGTTGGGCCGGTCCGCGCCTTGGCCTGGACTTCCGCATCGTTTCGGATCGTTGATAACCGCTCGCGTGCCTTGACCACACTCGGGTTGTCCGCGCCGTGCAGATGAGTGAGGATCGCCACAACACGGCTCGCGGTCACTTCCGCCTCGTCGGCCCTGCCTTCTGTCGCCGACTCCTCGGCCAAGGTGACTAATGTGCTGGCCAACTCTTGGGACTCAGATCCGAACACCTGTTCAGCCCTCCGAACCTCTTTACGATACATCACCAAAATCAGGCTATGCGTATCTGCCCACTTCTCAATGGCATGGGCGTCTTGGTCCCGTCCCGCACTTCGGAGGAACTGGCAGATTGGTCCAAGCGTCCAGAGCACGATATCCTGATCGAGGGTCGTTGACTGCGTGCGGATGGTCGTAATCAACTGCTCAAAGAGTGGGCCTGCTTCGTTGGCCTTCCCTTGACGAACGAGGAATTCTGCGAGCCGGTAACGGGCTTCGAACACCTCGGTCGAGTCTTCGGCGAAGGCTTCCTCGAACCCAGCCATCGACTCGCGATAATAGAGTTCAGGGTCAAAGTCAAAGCCGCGATGGTCATACATCACCGCCAACCGCTTGGCAATGATCGCAGTCTCGGGGGCTCCGATCCCTCGCAAGCGTTTGGACAATAAGTGAGCCGTCAAGAGCAGCGGTTCCGCCTCGACATAGTGACCAACCCAGTAGCGACGCCAGGCCACTTTCGACATCAGGTCGGCAAACTCAACGCCTTCACGCCTCTCTTCTTCATAAGCCATGATCATCCGCACACCCAAAAGTTCCACTTCTTTGTCTCGTGGATCGAGTTCGAAGAGCGCTGATGCGAGATCCTCAACGGATTGCAAAGTGTCAGGGTGGCTCAGACCGAGCTCAGCCTCATAGATCGCCAGCGCCCTACGTACTGCCGGGACCGAGATCTCATGCTGCTCGCGGGCCTTGGCAAGGTGCCCGAGCTGGCCCAACAGCCATGCGACGTTCAGGTGGTCAGGCCCATGAATCGCTTCCGCAAGTTCGAGTCCCTTTTGGACCGGCCCATCAAGCTCAGCAATTTTTCCGGCAATCCGCCACTCAAAAATCTGCTGCATAAGACGGGCAAGTTCGGCCACGTGATCGGGCTTGGTATCGTCACATGACGTGTTCTCGGCAGTTCCGGCACTCACTCTGAACCCCCTCCGGAAGTACGCCGACATGCAGGGCGGTTTCCTATGAATGATTCATCTAGTCCTGAAATATGATGCGTCGAACGGACTTCGAGACTCAATCTACTCGATGAACAACCCGATCGGAATCCGTCGGAGTCAGCTCAACTCGCGCCGAGTTGATCGTCCGCCACGATTGTGGCCCCTGTTTCGGCATCGGTAGCCGCAGCCCGACTCGTGTATGGCGAGCGAAAGCAAGGTCGAAGTCACGTCGTTGTCCCAACTCACTATAATCGGTGGGATAGAGCAAGAACACCCCTGCGGAGACGGTGGCAAGGATCGCCAACCGGAGCGGAGCCATGTCGGAGACCCCTACTCGACCAATCCCGAGAGCGATCAACCCCAGTAAGGCTGGTACGTAGTGCATGGCGTATCCTGCGACGCCAAAGTGGATTGTCAAGTGCATGATTAAAGCAGGCAACACACTCACCCACATGACAAGCATCCACTGAGGATGATCTCTATAAACCCGCACCAAGCCGCGTGGAACGACAACGAGAGCGAGTCCAAAGGTTCCCACCAACGCCATCACGAGCTTCACTGAGTAGCGGATGGGGGCATCAATCACGCCAAGGTGAAATGCTGAGTTCATATAGCCTGCAGAGTGGGCGAATTCTGCGGTCATTGTGCGGTAGTTCGACCAGCCCCCGACACTCCAAAGCATCGTCCCGATCCAGGCAAGGTTAATCGCAGTGAATAGACAAAGTGGACCAATTGCCCCGCGATAACGGTGTCGCCAAAGAATGATGCCGAACACCGGGAGCCAAAGGGTGCCGATGTCTTGCCGATAACCGGTTCCGACCGAGAGTAGCGACGCGGCCAGCCAGGGGTGCCACGCTCGGGTCGGCCTACAGGCGATGCCGAGCAAGGTGCAGCCGACGGCCACGATCGCGGTATAGTTCCCTGCCAATGCTCCGTAAGACCAGAAGACCGGAGAGAACGCGAGCAACGCCGCCCCTCCTACTGCTGTTGAGGGTCGGACCAAACTGCGGAACCACCACCAGGCTGCGACGATCGCGACGGCACTGGTGAACATGTCCAAGATCACGAACCCACGATAGCGATCGCCCAGGAGGTCGCCGAGGACCCTCCCACCAGCCAAAAACAAGGTATGGTGAGGAGGAAGGACAAACCGGTCGATGACCCCCAAATAGCCAAACTCGTCGGACTCGATCGGCCCCAGCCGCGCCACGGGCCACCGTGTCAGTGCAACGGTCAAAACCGCGATCACGCACGCCCAACCCATTTCGGCTCGCGATGGTTCAATCGGTCGTTCACCATCCGTGGTGTCCATCAAAATCACACCTCAAGGAGACGCGAAAACACACCTTCTCGTCGAAAGCGAACTCGCCAATCCGACTTACGTCACACTTATTATTCCGCAAACGAGGTCTACCGTCGAGGTGAAAATCCTTCCTTGAGAAGGCTGGAAAGACAGGAAGAATACGAAGCCTAGAGTCCTCCCAGATCTCAACTTTGTAAAGTGGCCGATAAGCTCCAATCCAAGGGCCAATCCAAGATGATTGTCGAGCCAATTCCTGGGGTGGATTTCAAGTAGGCTTCTCCACCGGAAAGTTGAGTCATCATCGCCACGATCGCTAGGTCGAGCCCATGCCGATCTCGATCGGTTCCGGCGAGTCGGTTGAACCGTTCTGGGGTGAGTGTCACCACTTCGGGACCTTCCCGGGGCGGTATATTTGAAGAGACTTCAACCCGCCAGCGATCTTTCCCCCCAGGCTGAAATCGAACGTGAACCAGGTTTTGCTCGCCTGCAGATCTGGCATTGGCGACCGCATAAAGGATCGCCAGGCTTGCCCATTTCTTGTCGACAATCACTTGAGTGGGACATCCGTCGACTCGTTCGACAAGGACCACTTGTGGAGTGATCCCAAAACGTGCCGACCGTTCATCCATGAACAACTCGTTCGCAAACGTGCTCAGACCGAACAGAGTCGGCGCTCTTACAGGGGCTGCTTGCGAAATCTGGAGATAGTCATTGACATAATAGAGAAGTCGATCGAGTTGACTAATGTTTACGTTCATTATACTTAGATATTCGCAGCCCAAAGATCGATCTGCTGTCTGCACAACTTCCTCAATCATGCGTGAGGAGAGTGAAATCACGTTCAGCGGCGTGCGGAGGTCGTGAACCATTGTTGCGAGCAACCGCCGATCAATCATCGCCTGGGTCGAAACTCGCGATAAACGACCGAGCCTGCGTCTCCACTCCGACGCGGAGGCATGCCACTCGATAATGTCGTCGGCCTGCGCGTCTTCGACATAGGTCGCGTTATGATCAAAATGTGCGATTATCTGTGCAAAACGACCGAGCTGTCTCCTCAGCACGTGTACCGACGATTCTTCCGTGACAACGACCCCATAAAAACGGCCTTGAGGTCGTTTATCGAGCTGGATGGGTATCAATTCACACTCGAACGCAGCGAGGCCCGGCGGGCACTCGCCGAGTAAATAGATGCGAGGAATGAGCGAATCATCGCTCTCGGTCGACATCGGCGTCGTCCTCCCAGATGGACAAGTCTTCAAACTTTGGCTTTGTCGCGAGCAACGGATTTCCAGAGTCGGGCACCTTGCTTTGTCACTTGACCGAACAATCGCTTTGCCTTCGAACGGGTCGACACCTTTTGTAAGTGACGAATGAGCGCTGCACGTTCAGCGCGGGGGATCAAGCTCACGAGTGGCGGCAACATCGCCCTTACCAAGTCGACTCCGATTGCGCCATACTTGGCGCAGATCACCTCGGTCAGGGTCGGAGCCAATTCCGCCTGGAGCGGCTCGAGCGTGGCCTTCCAATCGTTTTCCCCATCGTGGGTATCGAGTTCGACCACGAGAACCGGGACGGGCTCTCGGCTCGGATGTTCGGTGAGCCACCGGTGCCAGTCGCGGGCGAAGGCAAGATCGGCGGCGCTCGGCGGTCCCGAGATCAGCAACACCAACAGATCCGTTTCCACTGCTGCCGCTACAGCGTCTGCCCGACTCGATCGGTCCCGATAGCCCTCACCTGCATCATTACGAAACACCTGGTAAGCGGGCAGTTCAATGATCTTCGCCTCGCGCAGGCGCACGAGATTCATCAGCTCGGTGGACTCGTCTAGCAAGGTGGATGTCTCGTTCCTCACGGACTGAAGAGCAGTGACGAATGCGGATTTGTCGATTCCTTGCTGCGAGGCGACACCGATCGTCACTGTCGAATCCCACAAAGGTGCATCGCTGACCCGCTCCAATAATCCTCTGCGAGTGAGCCTCCGATATTGGTCGGCTCCGATCACCAAACGGCCGCTATACAGCTCGATCAAGTGGACCCCGAGCCGATTGACAAACGCCCGATAGAACCAGCGCATCATGTTTTGTTGCATGTCGCGCCAGGCGGGCTTCTGGATCATATGCTGGGTGCCGAGCCGGACCAGTCCCGTCAACGGGTTGAAGAGTGGTAGTATAACCGAATAAATATCACTCGCTCGCGAGACGAAATTAGCTGCTTGCACCGCCTTTTTCCAATGCCCGGTCGTGATCAGGTCGCCACCGGGAACCTGACGACAGAGGTGGTTGAGGTCTTCGGTCGCAAGTTCGAGAGCCGTCAGAAGTTCAACGACTGCAACGTGGCCGATCGGGTCGGTGGCATCCGGCTGATAGTGCGCTGCGAGTGCATGCGCGATTCGTTTCCCGGTCTCAGTGTAGATGTCGAAGTCAGAGAGCCGACTCATCTCGAGCGTCTCGCCCTGTTCCGCTTCGTGCTGGATTAAGTCCCAAGCGACCCGGTCGCGCGGCGAGAAAGTTTGGGGAGCGTCCCAATCGAGCGGTGGGAGGAGTTCCGTCTGGTCCTTCGTCCAGCGGGCGAGCAGAATCGAGAACAGAAGGCCACAGATAATCCAAGCGACACCAACAGGTATGATCCATCCCTGGTTCCATAACCACAGCGTACCAAAGCCCATATAGGCCAGGATCGGTCCCACGAGTAGAATCAACAGCACCCAGGTCCGCCACGGTCGGATCATGTCGATACGCCCCTACTCTTGAGTTCGTTCACAATAGCTTTAAATTGACGAAAATTGGAGTAATTTTGGCATGGCTTCACTTCGGGGCGGCCTGGGCAGTTTGTGCGAGAATCATATGACTATCGGACACAGCTTTGATCGAGAGGACGCCTAGAAATTCCTCAAAACGGAATATTTCCAGCTCCTCCCTCAGTCTTTGCGGCGGGGGCAGCCTTTGTTCGCGTTGCACCAGTCGCTGGCACGGCACTTCCAGGCGCGCCGATGGGGGCAACTCGACCTGCGGGTGTCGTGGTCGGAGGGGAGACGGCGGCAGAGGCACCTCTCGCATTGGGGTCGGGAGGCCGCGCGTCATAGACTCCGGAATTTGTACTCCCCGAGAACCTGACAAGCGTGCCCGCGACCAGAGGCACTTTACTGTACACGATTAATGCGTCGGCAGGTCGAAATGCCCCACACACCTGGACCCGACCGGGGCCTGCCTTGCCCAACACACGCACGGGCACGTCGACCACATATTCGTTGCGAAGGATCTGGACTGTCGGCGCGACCGATCCCTTGGGGTTCCGTGGATCGTCCGTCTTCAGGGCTGCAGAGGCGATCAAAGCGATCGGCGAGTCGGGCAGAGACAGACTGCCGACCCGGGTCCCAGGCTCGAGGGCTCCGTCTCCATTTGCCACACTTACCCAGGCGCAGGACAGGCTTGAGTGCAAATCTCGAAGCGGGACGAACATATCGACCAGAGGGAGAATGGCCTCAATCTTGGCGTCAATCGGCCCATCCTCGCCGATCAGTTTGGTGGTCTTGCCGATCATCGCGGCGACTCCAGCAGCGCCTCCGGTGGGACGATCGATCGGAGTTAGCGCCCTCAAAGATGAGACATCGGCAACCTCTGCCAGGGGCTGACCTTTGAGGAGAAATTGGCCAGGGGTGGCCATCACAGCGAGCACTCGTCCCGCGAACGGAGCCCGTAGCACGGCTCGATCCACCGCGAGCTGGGCCTTCTGCACCTTGGCCTGAGCCGCTTCGATCTTGGCTTCGCTGACCTGAGGCAAGCTCTCAGACTTCGCTTCCGCTTGGATCTGTTTCAGATTGGCCTGGGCGATCGTCAGGTCCGCATAGGCGTCGGCCTGGTCGAGCTTGGCGACCTCTTGGCCCTCACGGACATTCGCACCGACCTGAGTCGTGATGGTTTTGACCACCCCGTCGCTCATCGCCACGATTTCGACCCGACGCGCAGCCTCGAGCACAATGGGGACTTGATAACGCGACGGATCAATGAGATCGAGCTTGATCGTTTCGACAGCCACGGCCCCAGCGGCCTGGGCCGAGGCCGGAGAAGGCAGCCCACCCACCAGAAGTAGGCATACGGCAATGGATCGGTTCATGAGGATATTCACCAACATGTCCATGCGTAGCCTCGATCTTTCCAATTGCCGGAATCGATCGAGGCTCCCGAATTCAATAAGGTTATCCGCCTCCCCGGCCAGCGTCAACGCGTAACGCATATCCAGTCGCGCTTCCGGGAACCTTGGCGACTTGGCTAGGTGGCCCCATCGCCACGACGTGTCCCCCGTCGGGCCCGCCGCCTGGTCCTAGGTCGACCACCCAATCGGCGGCTCGGATCAGGTCGAGACTATGCTCGATCACGAGGACCGTGTTCCCCAGATCCACCAGCCGATTTAAGACCCCCAGGAGTCGAGCGACATCAACAAAATGGAGGCCGGTCGTGGGTTCATCAAGGATATAGAGGGTTCTTCCGGTGGCAACTCGTCCGAGTTCGGCGGCAAGTTTGACGCGCTGGGCCTCGCCACCGGAGAGGGTCGTGCTCGACTGGCCAAGTGTGACATAGCCAAGCCCAGCCTCGTGGAGCGCATCGAGCCCAGCGCGAACCTTGGGGATGGCCGCCCACCGATCGCGGACCTCATCGACTCGCATCAAGAGCAGCTCGCCGATCGACTTACCGCCGAACCTCGCTTCCAGAGTCTGCCGGTTGAATCGGAGGCCGCCGCAGGCTTCGCATTTCACGTAGAGATCGGGCAAGAACTGCATGGCGATTTTGCGTTGACCTTGGCCCTCGCAAACTTCGCAGCGGCCCCCTTTGACATTGAAGCTGAATCGATTGGGTTTGTAGCCGCGAATCTTGGCGTCCTTGGTCAGCGCGTAAACCTTGCGAATCTCGTCGTAGACACCGGTGAAAGTCGCAGGAGTTGACCGAGGTCCCCGACCAATCGGTGATTGGTCAATCTCGATCAGCTTGTCGATCTGCTCAAGACATTCGATCGCCTCGTATTTGCCTGGCTTGGGTGCCAGAATCCCTAGCGAGAGATTGATCGCCCTCGCAAGGATTTCCAACACGAGCGTACTCTTGCCGGAACCGCTGACTCCTGAGACTACCGTGAGGCACCCGATCGGGAACACGACTGTGTCCCCCTTGAGATTATGTTCACTTGCACCAAGCAGAGTCAACCGACCTGGACTCGTTGCCAGTCGTGAAGTTGGTTCAGGAATGGGCTTAGGCGCGTCCTGAAGATACTGGGCGGTGATCGAGTTTGGCGATTGAATCACGTCGGCGAGAGTTCCTTCGGCAAGGATCTGGCCTCCCTCGGGCCCAGCGCCTGGACCAAGGTCGACAAGCCAGTCGGCAGCTCGGATCGTCGCTTCATCATGTTCGACGACGATCACGGTGTTGCCATCATCGCGCAACTGCCTGAGTGAATCGAGAAGACGCGTGGTATCACACGGGTGAAGCCCCGCCGTGGGCTCATCCAGAACGTAACAGACACCAACGAGGCCCGACCCAATCTGCGTTGCCAGCCTGACGCGCTGAAGCTCGCCACCGGACAAGGTGTTCGCGCCGCGATCGAGCGTCAAGTAGCCCAGCCCCACCCGATCCAGGAACGACAGACGGGCCACCACTTCCTTGATGAGAGGAGGTCCAACCTGGTCGAGCGGATGTTCAAAACGGAGGGTCTCGAGCCACGCGCCCGCTTGCGTTGCCGTCAACAAACAGAGTTCGTGGATTCCCTTACCACCGAGTGTGACCCCACGGGCTTCGGCTCTCAGCTTAGATCCCTGACACTCAGGGCAGACATGATCATCGACGATCCCGACGCCGTCACACTTGGGGCAAGCCCCATAGGGCGAGTTGAAGCTGAAGGTGCGCGGCTCGATCTCTGAGAGACCGATCCCGCAACTCGGGCAGGCAAAATGCAAACTGGCAACGTGATCGACCCAGGCATCGCCTTGTTCGGCGGAGAGGATGATCGACCCATCCGCAAGCTTTAGAGCCAGGTCGACACTCTCGGCTAGTCGAGCGCGAATCCCCTCGCGGACGACCAGTCGGTCGACCACTGCCTCGACGTGGTGAACTTTGGTCTTGGCCAGTTTGGGATCTTCGTCGGCGAGCAGTTCCATCATCACGCCATCAACCCGTGCTCGCAGCAGCTTGGCACGACGGATCGTCGCGAACGCGTCGGCATGCATCCCCTTGCGTCCCTTAACAAGAGGTGCAAGAATGAGAACTTTCTTCCCTTCTTGCATCGCCAGGACGCTGGATATCATCTGTTCTGCGGTCTGCCGACGGATGGGAGCACCACAACTCGGGCAGTGAGGAACACCCGCTCGGGCGTAGAGCAGACGCAGGTAGTCATAGGATTCAGTGACCGTCGCGACCGTGCTGCGGGGGTTCGCGGTCCCTTGTTTTTGGTCGATCGCCACGGTCGGCGGCAAGCCCTCAATCCGATCGACATCGGGCCGCTCAAGCTGGTCGAGGAACTGGCGAGCATAACTCGACAGACTCTCGATATAGCGCCTCTGGCCTTCGGCGTAAATCGTGTCAAATGCCAGCGAACTCTTTCCCGACCCACTGACGCCCGTCAGCACGATCAGCTTGTCGCGAGGTAGGTCAACATCGACCCCTTGGAGGTTGTGCATCCGGGCACCACGGACCCGAATCGAGTCTACAGCATCGAAATCCATAGACACAGTCGCAAACTCCGGCTTCTGGTAGGCTTCGAACTATCTTGGATTGCCGGCCAGAACCCCCTTACATACTCTATGGACCGGCTGGTTGAATAGGAAGTGGCGCGACTTTGCAACCGAGTTCTCTCTGTATTTGCCTAGTTCTCCCCGACGGATCAATCCCGTGCAAGTTGCAGTTCAGCTATTCGCCGGAGCCCGCCAATTCGCTGGCAAAGCGTCGGTGATCGTCGAGCTGATTGAGCCCTGTACGATCGCCAATCTCAAGACCGCACTTGCCCTGGCGATCCCCGCGCTGGCCCCCCTGCTCCCTTCGACCCGGTTCGCGATCAATATGGAATACGCCAGCGACGACGATACGATTCCTCAAGGTGCGGAAGTGGCCGCGATCCCGCCGGTCAGTGGAGGCTCGGAGCCACGATGATTGCGATTACGCGCGAACCGATCGACCATGCTGCAATCACCGAAAGTGTCCGGTCCAACCTGGCGGGAGCCGTCTGTTCGTTCTTGGGCACGGTTCGCGAGCTGACCCAGGGGAAGCAAACGTCGTCGCTGGAATACGAAGCCTATCCCGCAATGGCGCTCAAAAAGCTGGAGGAGCTTGCCGTCGAGGCTCGTCATCGGTGGCCAATTGTTACGTTAGCGATTGTCCACCGAGTTGGCCCACTGGAACTGGGAGAGATCGCCGTCGTGGTGGCAGTGAGCTGCCCGCACCGGGGTGAATCGTTTGAAGCTTGCAAGTGGTTAATGGATACGATCAAAGAGGTTGTGCCGATCTGGAAGCGTGAACTCTGGGCGGACGGCACTGAGGAATGGGTCCACCCTGGTGTCGCCACTGGACCAGCTCCGGTAGAATGATGGTTATGAACACCTCCACAGCCGCCGTTAACCGCCTGATCGACCGCTTCGGTCGAGTGCATAACAACCTGCGGATCAGCGTAACCGACCGCTGCAATATCCGTTGTGTTTACTGCATGCCCGAGAATGTCGAGTTCCTCCCTAAGCAGAGCTTGCTCAGCTATGAGGAAATTGAGCGGTTTGTGCGAGTCGCAGTGACGCAAGGTATCGACAAGATCCGGCTCACGGGGGGCGAGCCGCTGGTTCGCAAGGACCTACCTCGGCTGGTCGAGATCATCGCCAAGATCCCCGGCATTAAGGATGTCGGGTTAACGACCAACGGCATCTTGCTCGCCCCGATGGCCAAGGCCCTCTGGGATGCGGGTTTGCGTCGGATCAATATTAGTTTAGATACACTCGACCCGCAGAGGTTCCTGGAACTCACGCGCCGGACGGGCGTCGAACAGGTGATCGAGGGGATCCATGCCGCCAAGGCGGCGGGTTTCGACCCTGTGAAAATCAATGCGGTCGCGATCAAGGGAGTGACCGAAGCCGACGTCGTTCCCTTGGCCAAATTCTCACGCGAGTATGGCCTGGAACTCCGATTCATCGAGTACATGCCGCTCGACGCCGGCGACCAGTGGGAGCGTGGCAAGGTCCTGTTCGCTGCGGAGATCCTTGATCTGCTCTCCCAGGGGATCTCGCCTCTGCTGCCCGACCCCAAATCCGATCCACGAGCCCCTGCGCAGGATTACGACTATATTGACGGTGGCGGGCGTGTCGGCCTGATCGCCTCGGTCAGCCGGCCCTTCTGCATGAGCTGTAACCGGGTCCGGCTCACCGCTGACGGCAAGCTCCGCAACTGCCTCTTCGCTCTCAATGAGACTGATATTCGTGACCTGATCCGCGGGGGCAGCGACGACGAAACACTTGCCAAAGCGTTGCGAGATAGTGTCGCCGACAAGTGGGAAGGGCACGAAATCAACACAGCGCGTTTCATCAAGCCCGACCGACTCATGCACTCGATCGGCGGCTAAGGAATGGGCCGTTACCAAATTCCCGATTTCTTACACACTCACGTATCACCCACCAAAACTCGTTCCCACGGAGGACCATGGGAACGAGTTTCGTGACCAGCTCGACTCAAGGAGAGGGAAGTTATTTCCGTTCAGTTCCTCAATCAGCCGATGGCTGCGGCGATCAGCTTCGCCAAAGTCTTCAATCCTTGATCCACATCCGTTCCAAGGTGGATGCTCAGGGCCCGGCGTCCTCGCGAGGTCAGGGACTCGAAATCTCCGAGAGCCTGGGCCTTGACCAGGGTCGCGAAGCCGAACTTCTCGCCTGGAATCGCGACGTCCGCTCCATCGTCGGCAGTGATCTGGAGGAACACCCCTGAATCAGGTCCACCCTTGTGGAACTGACCGGTTGAGTGCAAGAACCGAGGTCCGTAGCCGGTTGTCGTCGCGACCTTGAACGTGTCGCGGATCTTGGTTCGGATCGATTGGATCACCTCGTCGCGACCTTCCGTCTCGTCAAAATACTGAGTCATCGCCACATAGTCATGGGCACCGACTCGGTCGAAATGGGAACGGAGCAAGGCGATAATTCCATCCTTACCCGTCGACGACCCCGCCTTGACCACGAGCGCCGCTGCGTTCTTGGCGTCGGTCCGCAAGCTCAAGCCCTCGAAGCTTGCGATGACTTCGGGGGCTGGCATCTGACCCTTTTCTAGCCAGGTGGCGAGCAGAGCGTGGGTGTTATCCTTGCTCTCCTGCACGTTGGGCTGGTCGAACGGGTCAATTCCCAGGCGCTGACCGGCGAGCGGAGTCGCGATCTCCCAGCGGAAGAATTCACCGCCGAGATCGGTAATCTCCGCCATGACCAGGTCAATCACCGGATGACCGGCATCCGCAAGTGCTTTTAAGCCAGGCCGATCTTCGATCCCAGGGGCGTCAAGAGTGCGGATCTGAACGAAAACGCGGTCCTTGCCATAAGAGGCTGGACCCGCGAGCGACTCGCCCGCGACCGGAAGGATTCCCTTTCCTTCCTTGCCCGTGCTCTCGGCGACGAGTTGTTCAATCCAGAGACCGAGTGCTTCAACCGGCGGCGGCGTAACAAGGGTCAACTTATCGCGACCCGCCTTCGCGAGCGCTCCAAGTGCAGCACCGAGCTGCGCACCGGGGTTCTGACCGATTGGCTGGTCGGGCGAGCACGCCTTGATGGCTGCTCCGGCATGGTTCAGAATCGCCGCCACGTCCAACCCCATCAGGGCGGCGGGGACCATCCCAAAGTAGGAGAGGACCGAGTACCGACCGCCAATGTCGCTGGGGTTCTCGAAAATCTTCCGGAACCCGTCACGCTTGGCGTCGTCATGCATCTTCGTGCCGGGATCAGTGATCGCCACGAAGTTCTCGCCCGCCTTATCGCCCTTCAGCTTCTTGACGACATCATAGAAGTAGGCGTAGAAGACCGACGGCTCAATCGTCGTGCCACTCTTGCTCGACACCACGAACAAGGTCTTCGCCGGGTTGATCGCCGCCTCTAGTTTGCGGATCGTCGCGGGAACGGTGCTATCAAGAACAAGCATCGTGGGATGCCCATGCATGGGGATATTCACGCGTCGGAGGACTTCCACCCCCAGACTTGAACCTCCCATACCCATGACTACCACATGTTCAAATCCGGCGGCCACAACCTCGTCGGCGAAGCTGGTCAGTTCGGCCACGTGGTCCTTGACCAGTTCTGGAACCGTCAGCCAGCCCAGCGCGTTGGAAATGATCGCCGTGTGCTTGGGGTCCGTTTTCCAGACGGTCGCGTCCTTCGCCCACATCCGCTTGACGGCGCCCACCGCCTCAAGATCGGCCAAGGCCGCCGAGGCTGCATCAGCATACTCACCCAGAACAGCGATCGAGCCGATGCCTGCTGCTTTGATCAAGCCATCACGCTTGGATTTGACAGCGGCAAAGAGCTGGGCGAACGCATCGGCGAACAGCTTCACCCCTTCACGAAGCAATTGGTCCGTCACATCATCGAGATCGATCCCAACCTCTCTCAGCGTGGCGATATCCTTCTTCGCCTGCTCGGTCCCTTGCGTAATTGTGACCTCAGCGACCCCGTGATCGCGGAACGCGTCATAAGACGCCCTTGGCATCGTGCTGACGGTTTCCGGACCGATCAGGCCAGCCGTATAGAGCGTGTCAGGATATGTCGGATTCTTGGTCCCAACCGACGCCCAGAGCAGTCGCTGGACCTTGGCCCCCTTGGCCTTGAGATCGGCGAACGGGCTGGCCTCGAACAGGTCTTGATAGACCTTATAACTGTTCTTGGCGTTGGCGATCGCCACCTTACCCAGTAAACCCTTGAGCTTGGCCTGGATAGCCGCGTCGGTGGTGTTCTTGAGCTTGGCGTCGATCCGCTTATCGACTTCGGCATCGATCCGCGAGATGAAGAAGCTGGCCACCGATGCAATATGATCGACCGGCTTCCCCTCCGCCGCGCGACGGGTCAACGCCTTGATATAGGTCTTGGCCACAGCCCGGTAGGCTTCGAGACTGAATAGCAGGGTCACATTGACATTGATGCCGGAGTAGAGCAATTCTTCAATCGCGGGAAGGCCCTCAGCGGTACCGGGCACCTTGATCATGGCGTTGGGTCGACCGAGCAAGTTCCAAAGGATCTTGGCTTCTTTGATCGTTCCGGCCGTGTCATGGGCCAGCAGAGGCGAGACTTCCAAGCTCACGCAGCCATCGACCCCGTCGCTCGTGTCATAGACCGGTCGGAAGCAATCGAGGGCCTGCTTGATGTCGGAAACCGTTAGCGCCTGATAGATCGCGTCGAGCCCGTCTCCTTGGGAAACCATCAAGGTCGTGTCGGCGTCGTACGCATTCCCTTGACTGATCGCCTTATGAAAAATTGAAGGGTTGGACGTCATGCCTTGCAGGCCGTCCTGGACGATCAACCGCGTGAGTTCACCCTCGTTCAGCATCGTCCGGCTGATGTCGTCGAGCCAGATACTCTGACCCAGAGCCTGGAGAGCGGCAAGATTGGCGGCGGACGTCGCAGCAGTGGCCATCGCAGGGCAGCTCCGAGAGACAATCAAAAAATGGGTGTTGAGACTAAGAGTTTACCCGAAACCGACCAAGAAACGCGAGACACTCGACCAAGGACTCGATTGCGTGCATGGATGCGTTAGCGTGTGAGGGGCCGCAAGTATCGAAGTTTTTAGCCGACGGTTGAGCGAACCGATACCACCGGATCACCAGGGCTCACGAAAGCGTGTCGCTGGCAGATCGATGGTCCATTCTTATCCGGTTTGCAACGCTTTTGAGTTGGAAACTCGCGGATTAATCCTCATATCCTGCTATGACTTTATATAACTCGAAAGTTACATGACGCAAGCCATCCCAGGCCCAAGGCCGGATCAGTTCGATGCCACTTGGCAAAAGCTGCTGCCGACCCTAGACTATTCTGATCAGTCTAAATTAGGGAGCATTCGATGGAGAGCGTCGAATCATTCGAGGCAAGCAACCACCTTCTCCAGCTCCTTGAGCGGGTTGCTCGTGGTGAGGAATTCACGATCACACAACACGGCCAGCCAATTGCCAGGTTGGTCCCAATATCCCTATCGAACCCAAAGCCCGACATACAGCAAGTCATTGAGGAGCTCAAAGCTTTCAGTAAAGGCAACAAGCTCGGCGATAATCTGACGATCCGAGAGATGATCGAGGAAGGTCGACGGTTCTAGTGTCGCTGTTATGAAAGCATTCTCAGTGGTAGAAATCAAAAACAACTTCGTGCTTGACTGCTCTGTCACGATGGCCTGGTGCTTCGATGATGAAACTACGGATTACACCAATAGAGTTCGCGATAGCTTTGGAGAAATGAGAGCAATCGTCCCGGCCCTGTGGCTCATCGAAGTTGCGAATACCACTCTCGTTGGCGAACGTCGGAAGCGGCTCGACGAAACCGGAAGCTCTCGTTTTCTTTCACTATTAAGAAGTCTCCCTATCGAGATTGACCGTGAGTCGGGGGACCGAGTCTGGACAGATTCGATCCACTTGGCCCGTGTTCACCACCTGTCCGTCTACGATGCCACCTAACTGGAACTTGCGATCCGACTTGGTCTACCCCTTGCCTCCCTCGACCGCAAGCTCAATGCGGCAGCGGAAGCCGTCGGGGTGCAGTTCTCTCACCCGACCCCCTGACCAATTTATCCCTTTTACGGAAATTGCTCAAGCGGCATACCTCCGCCAGCCGATGCTGATTCCGTGATCGGTGTAGATTCATGCCACGATGCCGTGGGAGGGGGTACGATGCCTGCCAAGAACGACCAGTCTCGGGATGAAGTTCCGGATCCATTGAGCTTTGCGTCGATCTTCTCGGCGTTAAAACCGATCGATCAACGGATATCGAAGCTCGATCGTGCGATCAATTACGAGCTGAATCGGATGGCGGATCTGCGTCAACATATTGAGCAGTTCCGGGCTTCGCTGGTCTCGGAAGTCTCTGAGCTTGAGTGGGAGTTGTACGGTCGGTTCGAGGCGGAGAAGACGGCTCGGACGTTGAAGTCTCGGCCCGGCGAGACGGTTTTGAAGCTCAAGATGACCCTGGGCGGGATCGACCTGTTGCTCGACAAATGGCACAGGCTGGAGGGGATTCTCCGATCGGGCGGGACCTGGTCGGAAGCCCAATCCAGGTTGGCCCTCGACCTCCTCAGCACACCGGTCGAGTTCCGTGACGGCGATACCGAGATCGACTTCCCTGCGGGTACCAACCTCACGGAGGCACGGATCCAACTTGTCCAGCAAGAGGTCGATTGCCTGAAAAAACTCAAGGCCGATCACGTGGGACCTCGGGACGCCAGGCGCTTCGAGCTTGCCCAGTCTGGTGCAATTCTGCTTCCCGATGAGGCGTTCAAACGGCTCCAAGGCGAGATCAAAAACTGCGAAAAAGCCCTGAAATGGGCAAGTATCGAACGGACTCGACTCCTCAAGCTCAAGACCGAAGAGCCCATTGACACCGAGACTCCCAAGCCCATGAACACGCCTGCAAGCGATGCGAAACATATGCCTGAAGTCAAAGTGCCGGCACAGGATGATATGCTAGCGATTTTGCAAGACTCATTCACCCAAGCCGAACAGCACTCAACCCCCATCCCCGTCACGAGCCCACCCACTTCCGACTTGCGAGCGGGCACCGAGACAAAGGATATTTATCCGAGGTGATCTCGTGTCAATCACTGAGTTTACTCATGTGGATTGCTCACTTATTGCCCAGATTCTCGAAGAGATACAAGCCACTCTTGCCGGGACAGACGAGGTCGAGATCGCCATCGCCATCAATGTCGATTGCGGTCATCTGCAAGCCTGTTCCAGCGGTGCCGGCGGGGAAATCCTTGAGGGCATCGCGTTTGGGGCCTTCCTTGGGAGCATTGGTCGCCGGTTCTCCCTTGAAAATCGTGTGCTTCGTGAATGAACCGCTCGACTTGTCGAATGTGAAGTAGCCCACGAACGAGCCGTCGGTCGCGCCTGGTTCGATCTCATGAGCATATACTCGCTTGCCAGTGACAAGTTCGTTTGCCTTCCCGTCGCCGTCAAGATCCGCCCAGAGCAACGTGTGGACGGAGGCCATGGTGTCGTCGATCGTATGCTTCGTCCAAGTCCGTTTCCCATTCACAGCCGGGCCTTGTTTCATCCAAAAAAGCCCGAAGTCGTGGCCGTTCCCCCAGATGATGTCACTTAGGCCGTCACCGTCGAAATCCTTGGCCAAGATCTGAATACCCGTCGTACCCAAGTTCCACTCAGGATGCCATGTCCACGAGTCGTTTGAGGGGTCGGCGGGTGCTTCATACCAACCCTTCGGCGTGAGCAAGTCGAGCTTGCCATCCATATTGATATCGCCAGAGCCGACCCCGTGCCCTGCCCCCTCAGTTCCAAAGTCATGTTTCTTGAACTCCGGCTTGGGGCCTTTCTTGATCAGCTCGTACCAGACAACGACATTGGTAGGAGCCGGAAGGAAATCAACCTGGCCATCACCAGTCAGGTCGACCGCCCAGGCCGCTTCGCTCGTGCCGGGGAGGTCGATTTCATGGTAAGTCCAGGTCTTACCGCTGTCGCCAGGGTTCTCGACCCAGCCGATGTTCTTACCAAAGTAGGAGACAGTGACATAATCGATCTTACCATCTGCATTGACGTCGACCGGAAGAGTGGCAAAATCGTTATAATATGTCCCTTGTTTGACGACTTCACGAACGGGGTGTTTGGTCCAATTCGGCGATTTGTACCAGAACTCCCCTGAAAGGATGTCGAGCTTTCCATCGCCATCGACGTCAAAGACCCCCGCCGCTTCATAAGGGCTAGCGGAGTTGATATCGATCTTCTTCCACCTGGGTTCCGCAGCAACAGCGACGGTCGAAACAGTGATCAGGACCGCCAAGGCGTGAGTCAATTTGATCATCAGCAGGAATCCTCAAGAGTGGGAGAGCGTCTCAATCGGTATCGTCGTTCTCGTCGTCATCCTCATCATTGTCGGGGTGGAGTTCCCACCCCAGCGCCGAAGCGGCTTGGGTCAGTTGCTCGATCGCGGGTTCAGGCTCGATCGCCGCGACTTCAAAGTGGATCGCTTCGAGGGTTAGTCCATCAAGGACTGCAAAGCCACGCGACCGCAAGCTGGGAATTTCCAGCCAGCTATCGCGATCTTCATCTTGAACGACCCGAACATCAAGGCCGAGACCAGCCAAGGCCGCCGACCAATCGTTGAGAGTTCGCGCCGGGGCCTGCCACTGAGGGATCGCCAGCAACTCAATCATGACCAACCTCGAAGAGAGCCCGGACGGAACGGAGAATCCGCGATCCTCTACGATACCCCCAACCGCCGCCGACGCCAGCCCCGACCCCACGAAACGTGACCCTGACGCTTCTCTTCTGGCGAGCCAACCAACCCTGTGCGACTCACACCTCCGGCAGAACCCACGGGGCCCTCGGGTTCATCCGGCTCAAAAAAGCGTTCGCATGATGGGTTGTGATCACACGTTCATTCTTTGCGTCCCACCTGAGTTTTTCTCCGGTCCAGAGGGCGATATTCCCAAGGTGTCCCACAGTCGAGAGCCGGTGTCCGTACTCGAAGTGGCACGTCGTCTGCTCCCGAGTCTTGATCGCGTTAAGCCACTCACGATGGTGACCAACCGAGGCAGGGATCGACTGAGGAGGGATCTCGATCGTCGCCCCACGCGTTGTCGGGAAGATCTTGTAACCCCCATAGGAGGCCACCAAAGTCGCGTCGGTCCCCTGGAACATGATCCCCTGGCTCATCCCTTCGAAGCCGTGCGCACTGCCGTCGGTTTGGCTCCAGATCAAGTCAAAACCTTTCGGACCCTTCGCATAGTGATAAAGGACCTCAAGCGTGTCGGGAGTCTCACAATTATCGTCGAGTACATATCGTCCACCGGTTGCGGTGATGGTTTCAGGCGCATCAACATCCATCGCCCAGTGGACCAGGTCAACGATGTGGCAAACGAAATCACAGAGGATTCCACCCGCGTAATCCCAGTGGAATCGCCAGTTGAACAAAAATCGATTCGGGTTGAACTCCCGCTTCGGAGCTGGCCCAAGCCACATGTCATAATTCAAACCCGCCGGAGCCGCACAATCCGCCGGACGACCCAGACCCCGCCGGTCAGCCGCCATCCAGACCCTTGCCTTACTGATCGGACCGAGCGCACCCGACCGGACAATCTCAACCACCCGTCGATAGTTGTCCCCGGCATGAATCAGGTTCCCCATCTGCGTGATACGCTTGGCCTTGGTCGCCGCAGTGACCATGGCGCGGCCCTCATCGATCCGAAACGACAATGGCTTTTCACAATAAACATCTTTGCCCGCCTGACATGCAAGGATCGTCGGAATGGCATGCCAATGGTCGGGAGTCGCCACAACGACGGCATCGATATCCTTGCGATCGAGCACTCGACGAAAGTCTTCCACCGCCTCCGGCTTACCCCCAGCCGCTTCCTTGGCCTTGAGTCGATTCAGCTCATAAACATCACAGACGGAGGCGATCCGCACGTCTGGCATCTTCTTAAAGATATCGAGCAGCCCCGACCCCATCCCCCCAACTCCGATGAAGCCCAAAGTGATCGAATCGTTAGCCCCGATCACCCTCGAAGCCTTTGCCGGCTCCTCAGCCTGACCTAGGGCTCCAGTAGCCAGCAGCGCGGTCGATGCCGCCATCATTTCACGACGAGTAGGGTTTGTCATGACGATCGTTCCTCGAAATTCTTCCCGAATCGCGGTTTACAATCCTTGTTTAACCGACTCCAGGCCTGATCTCAAGCCACCTCCCACTTGACCGATCGGGTTAGGGCTCTTAGTATAAGTTCTCCATGCCGAAGTGGCGGAATTGGCAGACGCGCTAGGTTCAGGTCCTAGTGAGCTAACCATGCTCGTGGAGGTTCAAGTCCTCTCTTCGGCACTTGTGGGGAAAGGACTTACGTCGTTGAGGCGTAAGTCCTTTTTTCGTGCGCTCCCAAAAAATGGGGCAAATTGGGAGCAGTATTGCGCCGGCGTTGGCTTCTCCGGGCGATAGATCGATCCTGTCCCTGCTGTAAATCCTGTCCAGAATCTTCCACCACTTTGGAACAATCTGCACCTATAAAGATCCTCCAGCGATCCCCCCAACAATCAAGAAAGGCTCGTCGCCACGCGTAACGGCCTCGGGGAGTGGATCATCGGGAAGTTCGAGGGAGAGATCTTGCTCGCAGGCGAAAAATCTTAGGAAGGGCCGCCTCCGTCGGGTGTGGTGGTCACGGATTGTCCCGAGCAGCATCGGATACCGAGCTTCGAGGGCGTCAAGGAGTGTGCGCTGCGTCGCTCGCCCTTCGACGTGTAATTCCAACTCTCCAGAGACGTTTGCTAGTATCCGGAGATGTGCAGGGATCACAACGCGAATCATAACAGAGTCTGAACCTCAACTGACATGACAGCGGGAAGATCGCGAACGATGGCCTTCCAGCTATCGCCCGCGTTTGCCGAGCCGTAGACCTGACCTCCGGTCGTGCCGAAGTAAATTCCGCAAGGGTCGAGCGAGTCGACCGTCATGGCGTTTCGTAAGACATTGACATAACAGTCGCTCTGCGGGAGACCCTCGGTCAACGCTTCCCAGACGTTGCCACCGGTCCGACTCCGATAGACACGAAGCTTGCCCTCGGGCGGGTAGTGTTCGCCATCGCTCTTGATAGGGACGACGTAGATGGTCTCCGGCTCGTGGGCATGAACCTCGATCGGGAAGCCGAAATCGGTCGGCAAGTTCCCGCTTACTTCATGCCACAACCCCCCGGCATTATCACTGCGCATCACGTCCCAGTGCTTCTGCATAAAAAGCACATCAGGCGTTGATGGATGCATTGCGATCCGGTGGACACAGTGACCAACCTCGGCGGTCGGGTCGGGAATGTATTCAGATCGCAAGCCTTGATTGATCGGTGTCCACGATTTACCACCGTCATCGGTCCGGAACGCGCCTGCCGCCGAGATTGCAATGAAGATCCGCTGAGGATTGCTCGGATCAAGCAGGATCGTGTGCAAGCACATCCCCCCCGCCCCAGGCTGCCAGGACGCGCCCGAGGGATGGCCCCGCAGCCCCTCAAATTCCTTCCAGGTCTGACCGGCATCCACCGAGCGAAACAGCGCAGCGTCTTCAACTCCGGCGTAGACGGTATCGGGGTCAGTGAGCGAGGGTTCGAGGTGCCAGACCCGCTTGAACTGCCACGGCTTCTGGGTGCCATCATGGGACCCATGCGTTCCAGGGAAACCCTCATATGTGAACTGATTTCCGACAGGTTCCCAAGTCTTCCCACCGTCGTCGGACCGATGGATTGTCTGACCGAACCAGCCGCTCGATGGAGCGGCGTAAATCCGGTTAGGATCGACGGGCGAGCCCTTCAGGTGATAGACCTCCCAGCCTCCGAAAAGAGGCCCGGTGACCTCCCATTGATCACGATTCGAATCAGAAGTCAAGATAAACGCACCCTTACGCGTCCCCACTAAAACACGCACTCCGCTCATCACATGCTCCTTCAGGAATGATTGGGAATGGGTTATCCGTTAGTCGCAACTCGGCAAATCCTCTTGGCCTCGGCCTGAGCAGCGGTATCGAGATTTGCAAGGCCGCGCTCGAAATCCTTGCCTACCATCGCGTCCATATTCATGACGAGCGAGAACGCCTTACCCATGAAATTGTTCTTTCCGTCCATACTCCAGTTGACGTGTGTACCGACCGGAGTGGGGGCAAGTATAAACTTGGTCTGATTCGTAGCCTTGAAAGGCCGGAAGAACTCCAGGTTGATGGAGACGAATTCGCCAATCCTGCTTTCGATGATCGTCATCCGACCCGCCCCAACCTTCTTGTCCCCAGTCCAGCTATAAACGGCCCCAGGGCCGGCACTCGGTCCCTCAAACGTCTTCTTCATATTCGGATCAATCTTTTCCCAAGGAGACCAATCCGCCCAAGGATGGAAGTCGTTAATCAGCGAGAAGACTACTCCCCCGGGAGCCGCAATCTCAGCGCTCCGCTCAATCCGGAAATGGTCCGGACGGGTGCCAATGAAAGCGAAAAATCCACCCACGAGAACGATGACCACGAATGCGATCGGTATCAGCATCTCGAATCTCCTGCAGGGTTGACGAACTTGTTTGGATTTTACATTTGTCATGCGGGATGTCTGTTCTTGAGGTGGAACATCCAGCGATCATCGTGAGATACAACGTGGCAAGCGACAACCGAGACCAAAGGTTCACGAGTTGAGTCGCATGAATGCGCAGTCGGAGAACGTTTGTCAAGGGATGAACTATCGTCACCGCTCATCCCAACTGGACGATCCTGGAAACTCAACAGCTTTTCTCTCAATTGAGGAGCGGATTCGTCGGTCTCTTTCGCGTGGAGAGTTACTGATGTAGTCTGTGAGCGAGGTTGAGTTTTCAAGGATAGCCTGACGGAGAAGAAGTATCATGCGACTCGTGCATTCGTGGTCCATCGTTGTGACACTGGCGGTCATCATGTCTGGTTCGGGATTGCTTGCCGACGAGTTCTCGACCCAGAAAGCGGCAGGCTTGGATTTGCCGAGGAGCTCGCCAGAGGCGCAGGGGATCTCCTCTGAGGCGATTCAGGCGTTCGTTGAAGCGGCAGACCAGCAGATCCATTCGATTCATAGCTTCATGCTTGTGAGGCATGGGCATGTGGTCGCCGAATCCTGGTGGAAGCCGCAATCGGCCGAGACTCCACACGTCATGCATTCATTGAGTAAGAGTTTTACGTCCACGGCTGTCGGGTTGGCGATCGCTGAAGGCAAGTTGAGCCTGGACGACGAGGTTCTCAAATTCTTCCCAGAGGATCTGCCATCGGAAGCCTCCAAGAACCTCAAGGCTATGCGGGTTCGCGACCTCCTCACCATGTCGGTCGGCCACCAGAGTGAAGCGGCCATCCGTGATGCAAAGGACAGCACCTGGACCAAATTCTTTCTGGCGCACCCGGTGCCCCATAAGCCTGGGACCCATTTCGTGTACAACACCCCAGCCAGCTACATGTTGTCCGCAATCGTGCAAAAAGTGACGGGTGAGACCGTCCTTGACTACCTTCGCCCGCGCCTTCTTGACCCCTTGGGAATCCAAAAGTTCTCCTGGGGTACGAGCCCTCAAGGGATTACTCTGGGCGGATTTGGTCTCTTCCTCCGCACGGAAGATATCGCCAAGTTCGGCCAACTCTACTTGCAGAAAGGCAAGTGGCAAGGGAAACAATTGATCCTTACCTCGTGGGTGGACGCTGCCACTGCGCGACAGACCTCCAACGGCAGCAACCCCAAGAGCGACTGGGATCAGGGCTATGGGTTTCAGTTCTGGCGCTGTCGACACAACGCTTATCGCGGTGATGGTGCCAACGGGCAATACTGCATCGTCATGCCCGACCAAGACGTTGTCATCGCTATCACCGCAAACACGGGTAATATGCAACTACCGCTCGACCTGATCTGGGACAAGCTTCTGCCGGCAATGAAACCGGCGGCACTTCCTGAAAACGCAGATGCTTTGAACAAACTGAAACAAACCCTCACAAATCTCAGCACCGACAAGAAAGACAAACAATGATCTATTGATCGAACCCGTGCCCAGTGAGACGCTTGGTTGCGCGTCTCCTGGCCTTCAGCTCAGATCACTCTGGGTCAGGCTTCTTGGGTTGTGGATCGCTCAAGAGATAGGCGATCAGGTCAAGGACCTGATCTTTTGCCAAGACGTTGACTGTCCCAAGAGGCATGTTCGAGAGTTCCGACTTGCGTCGTTGAACAATCTTCGACTTGTCGACGGTGATGACTTCCGACGATGCAGGAGGCCGAATCACAACGACCTGATCATCCTCTCGCTCGACCCGGCCTATGATGACCGACTCGTCGGTCATTTCGATCAAGGCAGTCGCATATTCGTCCGCGATCAGTTTCGACGGAATGAGGATCGATTCCAGGAGATCGCGATCTTTCTGACGTCGCGCAATTCCACCCAGGTCAGGCCCGACGCTCCCCCCTTCCCCTTCGATTCGGTGACATTGGATGCAGCCCGTTTCACGAAAAGCCTTGCGCCCTGCATCAATGGATCTCCCGGAGTTGAGTTGATTCATGATCGGTAGGAAATCGTCGATATCCCAGGCTTGGACGAATGGAAGTTCAGGCTTGAGCTGAGCGATCCAGGAACTTAGCAGCTTGATCGCTTCGTCATCGACCCGGTTCGACACCAGGGGAGGCATCTGCCCAGTCCCTCGTTTTTCGAGCCGATGGATCAACACAGACCGTTCGGGAGCCCCCGGCGCGATCAACATCGCATTACTAATACCAAACGTATCGTGCTGGGGCCGGGCCCCGATCAGGTTCATCTTCTCACGAGGGGTCGCAAACGATAGCAGCATCTTCGCGTTCCCGCCCCCCGCATCGACATGACACCCCGAGCAATTAACGTTCAAGTAGGATCGTGCGCGTTGTTCCAAATCTGCTCTAGGGTCGCGCGGATCGACGAGCTTGTCACGATCTTTGGAGCTTCCCAATGGTTTGTCGAAAAGACCGATATGATCAAGTGTGCGTAGCTGATTCGCGGTGGTCCCGCCATAATTGTGGTCTCGGTCCAGTTGCGATCCGGTGACACCTAATGCGAAATTGACAGCTCGGCTATGGCAAACCGTACACTCAACCCGACTGGGAATCCGCCACTTTTGGGTTGTGTTGCCGATGGAGATCTCCAGATCTTGCCCTCCTTTATCGACCAGAGTCGCATCGGTCTGCTCCTTATTCCACAGATAAGAATAGCCCTCCCACTCGTTGAGATGACGTAGGAAGAGCCGAGTCTCGACCCGAAATCTTGATGCCGGGTTACCTGGCTCATGCTCCATCGAGAGCGTCTGGACCAAGGCCGTGTCGTTGGGAAAGTTCCAGCCCTTGTTCGAGTCAAAGCCCACCTTCTCAAGACCGGGGATGGCCATGAACCGATCCGCGCTTGCGCCATCAGCCCAACCAGGGGCAACAACTGAGAATGAGATCAATCCAGGCTTGACCTGATGTGTCTTTGTGAATGCGAACAAACCGGTTTCACTCAGTCGCGTCGGGAAAGCGGGTCCAGGTTCGGTCTTGGGCATCGGTACGAGCCGATAGATCCCTCCGCCGTTATCCACGACAAGGAGATCTCCGCGTTGGTCGACACGAAAGGCGGTAATTTGGAGTGTGGTGTCGGCCAGTTCGCGATGCCAGATCACTCGGCGACCGTCATGCTTCATACCCCAGATTCGGCCAGTCGCAAAATCACCATAAACATAAGCACCATTCAGCGCTGGGTGTTTGTCACCGTAGTAGACAACACCCCCAGTGAGGGATCGAAATTCCGCGTGAGAATGCTCAATAGTCGGAGCAACCCGTGGGGTCGGACCTTTCTTCCTACCCAAGTAGAACGGATGGTTGCCTTCATAGATGCTCCAACCATAGTTCGCGCCTCGTTCGAGTAGGTAGGCCGTCTCCCAGTGGTCTTGACCATTATTACCGACCCAGATATGTCCGGTTTTGCGATCGATCGCCATTCGCCAGGGGTTGCGGAGCCCATAGGCCCATATCTCTGGACACGCGTCAGTAGTGTCGACAAAGGGATTGTCCTTCGGAATGGAGTAGGCCTTCTTCTCAGTGGGATGATCGACATCGATCCGCAATACGCTTCCGAGCAAGTCGTTGAGGGTTTGGCCAGAATCCAGTGTGTCGGAGTCGCTCGTACCATCGCCGGTCGTGATGTAGAGCATTCCATCGACACCAAAAACCATCTCGCCGCCATCGTGCCCCGCCGACTTCCACTCAATGATCATTTGTTCGGATTTGGAAACGATGCGTCCTGGCGGTTGGCGATCCACGGTGTAGCGAGTGATCCGGTTGTGCCGAACCGGCTCCTCGCGATTACTATTGGAAAACACATAGACATAGCCGTTCGTGGCATATTGGGGGTGAAAACATACGGAATACGCGAGCTTTTTTGGCATATCGAGGAGATCTTCGGACTCCTCGGTATCGGGATCATCCGTAATTCGGACGATCCGCGAGCCTTTCTCCGGCTCAGGAGAGACCTGGATCACCCAAAGCCTGTCTGTCCCTGGCTCATCCGCGACATAGATCGGGGCGACCCAACTCAGCTTGGTAAACGTCCTCGCCACCGTGTAGTCCAAGGGAGGCTCGGGTGAACCCAACAACTTAGAGGAGTTCCACGGAATGCGGACCTGGAGTCCTACGGGGCCGTCCTCACCGGACGCCCAAACAGGCGTGCCAACGACGACAACGAGGGTTATGAACAGAATCCGCATGACCACTTGAAAGGAGGGCAAATGCATATCGTTCACTCATTGTGTCGAGGCGGTGGTGAGGAAAAGCTAACGTGATCGGTGAATCCCAGCGGATGCAACGACGAATCAGTTCTACCCGAAGCTTAGGCGATAATACCGTTGATAACTTTGCCATGAACATCCGTGAGTCGATACTGTCGCCCTTGGTAACGTGAGGTCAGGCGTGTGTGATCGATACCACAAAGGTGTAGCATTGTCGCTTGCATGTCATGGACATGAACAGGATCACTTGTGATATTCCAAGCGAAGTCGTCGGTCGAGCCGTAGACAGTGCCTGGCTTGATACCTCCGCCCGCAAGCCACCAGGTATAGGCCTTGCCGAAATGGTCCCGCCCTTTCGGACTGGCCGGATCTCCTTGACCGAAGGGGGTGCGACCAAACTCGCCACCCCAGACCACCAGGGTGTCATCCAGCATCCCACGTTCCTTGAGGTCGCGAACGAGGGCGGCGGACGGTCCTTCGGTATCTCGGCACTGCATTTCGAGCTGCGTAAAAAGGTTCCCATGCTGATCCCAGCCAGAATGCATGAGTTGGACGAATCGTACACCACGTTCGAGCAGCCTGCGCGCCACGAGGCAGTTATTGGCATACGATCCTTTCAGCAAGGCATCAGGCCCATAGCGCTCAATTGTCGCTTTCGACTCACCGGAGAAATCGACAAGGTCCGGGACACTTGTTTGCATCCGAAACGCCATCTCATATTGAGAGATTCGCGTGTCGATTTCAGGGTCGCCATAATCGGCGAGATGGGCAGCGTTGATCTCGGCCATCTCATCGAGCAAGGCTCGCCGCCCTTCCCGACTGACACCCGGCGGGTTCGCAAGGTACGGGACAAGATCGCCCGTGTTGCGGAACCGAACGCCTTGGAATCGACTGGGGAGGAAGCCGCTACCCCAGTAATAGTCAAAGAACAGTTGACCGCACGTCTTACCTTTATCACTTGAAGTCATCACAACAAATGTCGGTAGATTGTCCGTTTCACTTCCAAGACCGTACGAGAGCCAGGAGCCCATACTGGGGCGACCTGGCACTTGGGAACCGGTCATAAAAAAAGTCACGCCGGGTGCGTGATTTACAGCCTCAGTATGCATACTGCGGACGACGCAAATATCGTCGGCAAGGGCCCCAATGTTGGGCAACATCGAGCTGATTTCAAGCCCCGATTCCCCATACTTCTGGAACGGTTTGATCGCGGGAACGATCGGCCACTTCGCATTGCTGCTCGACATCGTCGACAGTCGGGTCGTCCCGCGCACCGAGTCGGGGATATCTTTACCGGCCATCTCTCGCATCACAGGTTTGGGATCGAACAGGTCGACATGCGACGGCCCTCCCCCTTGCCAAAGGACGACGACCCGCTTCGCTTTGGGAGCGAAGTGGGGCAGTCCGGGCAACCCGTTCTCAGCGCTCGACGAAAGGCCGCCTGCTCCAAGCGCACTATCCCCGCCCAGGAGCGACGCAAGGGCCGCAAGGCCGACACCACCTGCTGCCGATCCGAATAACTGCCGCCGTGTGACTCTCGCAATATTCTCTTGATGGAGTTCGTTCATATGTCAGTCTCTCGGAGAGGTTCATAGCTCGACAAGAACCGACCGCTATTCGCGCGTGAGGGCTTCGTCTAAATTAAGGATGGCCAGACAGACCGCCGACAACGCCGCATGTTCGCTCAACGAGATTGACGCATCACGTTGCGAAGCACCGAACCCTAAGAAGAGTTTGGCACCCGCCGGATCAGCCTGATAAATGGCGAGTTGCTTCGCATAAGCTCTCCGGAGCACAGCCAGATCGATTTCAGTCGGCTTCCGAGTCAGGACTCGTCGGAAGACATCGATGAGCTGGGCATTGAGGTCCGGGGAGGACTTGATTCCCTGCTGCGCGAGCATGCGAGCCGCTTCAACCCAGGTCGGATCGTTCAGTGTCGTCAAGGCGTGCAGTGGTGTACTTGTGATCGAGGTTCGGACACGGCAAGTTTGCCGGTTCGACGCATCAAACATATTTGCCGGGCCAACAGTGCGCCTCCAGAACGTATAGAGACTACGCCGATATAAATCTTGATCGGATGATGCCGGATAGGTGAAATCCCGTTCTTTGGTGATCGCCAACGCTTCCCAGATGGCATCGGGCTGGTACGGATAGACCGGTGCCCCACCGATCTTGGGGTTGATGAGAGAAGAACTGGCCAGCGACCAGTCGCGAAGGATGAGTGATGGCATCCGGAAGCGACTTGATCGGGCGAAGAGGCGATTCTCTAGGTCCCTTGAGCGAAGTTTAAGGCTCATTCGACTCGTCTGTCGATATGTTGCACTTGTAACAATCAGTCTCTGGATCGCTTTCATGCTCCAGCCATGATCACGGAACTCAACTGCAAGCCAGTCGAGCAGTTCGCCATGAACGGGGTACTCGCTTTGAACACCGAAATCTTCCGCCGTCTTGACTATCCCCATCCCGAAGAAGTGCTGCCACATCCGATTGACTTGCACGCGAGAGGTCAACGGATGCTCGGGAGCCACCAACCACTGCGCAAGTCCAAGTCGATTTTTGGGAGCGTCGCTCGCAAGTGGAGGGAGGAACGCGGGAGTCGCAAACGTGACTTTGGCGATTGGGTTGAGGTATTCACCGCGACTAAGGATCGAGGTCTCACGTTCTTTGGCGTCACTCATGATCATAACGCGCGGGAGCTGATCACCTCGGTAGTCGGCTAGCTTCTTTTTGAGTTCCTCATGCTTGGCGATCGACTGCAATTTCGCGACTAAACCGGGCCTGACTTTCTCGTCGAATTGTTTCCGAAGACCCGCCTCAAGCGATTTTTTCTCCTCATCAGATCGATCCGCATCCAGCTTTCGCAAGACAGTCAGCACGGGGTCAGGTAGCCCTTTCCCCTCGGAGGGTTTGCCGTCCGCGAAGATTCCGGCTCGCCATCCCTCAAAGGCCGAGTCCGCACTGAGCTTGGCATCAGGACTTAACGCTGCGATCTGGAGATCGAGTTCCGCGACCCGCGTCTTGTACTCCTCAGTCGGGAGTTCGAGAAACGGTGCGGCAACCCGAATTCGCGACGAAAAGAACTGGGGGGTCCCACTTTCGGGAACTTTGTTAAAGGCGTCGAGCAGGCTGTAATAGTCTCGCTGGGTGATGGGATCATATTTGTGATCGTGGCACTGCGCACATGCCATGGTCAGTCCCAGCCAGGTCGTGGCAGTGGTGTCGATTCGGTCGAACAGATTCACAAAGCGTTGTTCTTCGGCGATCGCACCCCCTTCACCGTTGAGCAGATGATTACGATTGAATCCGCTGGCGACCTTCTGGTCGGTCGTGGCATCGGGCAAGAGGTCACCGGCCAATTGCCAGATCGTGAACTGGTCGAAGGGGAGATCCGAATTAAGAGCCCGGACGACCCAGTCTCGCCAGATCCACTGCCAGGTATCACCATCCTGCTGGAAGCCGTTACTGTCCGCATATCGCGCGGTGTCGAGCCAATCGAGGGCCATCCGCTCGCCATAATGCGGGCTCGCCAACAACCGATCAACGAGTGTCTCATACGCATTGGGATCACTATCGTTGACAAACGTATCGACTTCTTGCGGACTGGGCGGGAGGCCCACTAGATCAATGGAGAGTCGTTTGATCAGAGTTGGTCGATCGGCTTCGACCGAAGGAGACAAACCCTCTGTCTCAAGCTTCGCAAGCACAAACCGATCGATCGGGTTTCGCGTCCATCCAAGGTGTTTTACCGCTGGCTCGATCGGTCGCTTGGGTGTTACAAACGCCCAATGGGCTTCGTAGTTAGCCCCTTGTGCGATCCACTGTTCGAGAATCCTCTTCTGTTCAGTCGACAGATGCCGGTTCGATCTCGGAGGCGGCATCTGTTCTTTAGGATCACTCGTATTGATGCGTTTGATCAACTCGCTCGACGCTGGATCCTTTGGGATAATCGCTTCAGCCTCAATGGCAGCGTCACGCAGGTCCAATCTGAGGTCGGCTTGTCGTTTATTCGCATCTTGCCCGTGGCAATAGAAGCAATTCTCCGAGAGAATTGGCCGGATATCGCGATTGAAGTCGAGCGCCGTCGGGGGTGAGCCCGCAACGCAACTTGCAGATACAATAAACAGTGCAATACTTGTGCGTAAGACTTGATCGGCAATCTGACCACTACATTGAACGGATTTCTCAATCACAGGTAACCTCATGCCAGAATATCCTTGACTACTCTACCATGGACGTCGGTAAGTCGAAATTGGCGGCCCTGGAACTTATGCGTAAGCTTTGTGTGATCAATCCCGAGGCAGTGGAGCAACGTGGCCTGGAGGTCGTGAATATGGACTGGATTCTCAATCACGTTGAAGCCGAAATCGTCGGTCGCCCCATAGACGGTACCAGGTTTGATCCCCCCTCCTGCCATCCAGATCGAGAAGGCTTTGCCATGGTGATCGCGACCATAAGCCTCCCGTTTAGCTTCGCCTTGCGCGTAAGGAGTTCGACCAAATTCCCCTCCCCATATCACCAGAGTGTCGTCGAGCAAGCCGCGCTGTTTCAGGTCCTTGACCAAGCCGGCTGAGGCCTGATCGACATCTCTGGCGAGGATTGGGAGCCGACCGTTCAGATCACCATGATGATCCCAGTCGCGATGATACAGTTGAATGAATCGGACGTCACGCTCGGCGAGTCGGCGGGCAAGGAGGCAATTATGTGCGAACGTTCCGGGTTGTTTGACATCCTTCCCATAAAGATCCAGAACGGAGTCGGGCTCATGGGAGAAGTCGACGAGGTCGGGAACGCTCGTCTGCATCCGGTAGGCCATTTCGTATTGGCTGATCCGCGTCTCGATCTCAGGGTCGCCCGACTCCGCCTCCTGGATCCGGTTCAATTCTGCCAGTCCGTCGAGCATCGTCCGACGGCGCTTTCGGGTCATCCCTGCAGGATCGGACAAATAAAGAACGGGGTCGCCCGCACTTCGAAACTGAACTCCCTGGTGGCGACTCGGTAAGAATCCGCTCCCCCAGAGCCGTGCGAGCAGGCCCTGGCCAGCTCCGCCTTTAATCGACACGGAGATGAGTACGACGAATGAGGGCAAATTTTCGTTCAACCGCCCTAGCCCATAATCGGTCCAGGCACCGATACTCGGACGCCCCGGCTGCTGACTTCCGGTCTGAAAGAAGGTGATTGCCGGGTCATGATTAATCGCCTCAGTGTGCAATGATCGAATAATGCAGATATCATCAGCAATAGCACGGATACTTGGTAAGAGATCGCTGATCCGGGCACCACTCTTACCTCCCGGTTGGAAGGAGAACTTGCTCGGCTGAAGTGCGAGCCTCGGTTGAGATGCAACCATTCCCGTGATCCGCTGACCCTTCCTCACCGAATCGGGCAAGTCTTCGTTGAATCGGCTGCTTAATAACGGTTTCTCATCAAGCAGATCAAGATGTGACGGTCCACCCGACTGGAACAGGCAAATGACCCGCTTTGCTTTCGGTGCAAAATGGGGCGATCCCGGCAGGCCCCCGGCAAAGGTGCCAGCATCCGCCAACGCGTCACTTGTGAGGATCTGTGCGAGCGCTGCAGTCCCGATGCCAAGACCGGTCTTGACCAAGAATTCACGACGGCTGGACGCAATCTCATATTTGTGACAGGCCATGATCAATCAATCAATTCTTGGTGATAGTTTCATCAAGGTTTAAGATCATACTGGCGACAACCGTCATGCTGGCCAATTCTGACTTCGATAGTGTGGCGTCGAGGGCCGACGAACCCACCTTCAAGAGACCATCAACACCTAACGGGTCGCTGGCGAATTCAGCTCGGAATCGCTCAAGGATGTCAGTGAGGACCCGAGACTCCTCAAGACGCGGAGTGCGCCCGGTGGCCAGGCGGAAGCCAAATGTGATCCGTTCACGATCGCTATCTCCCCCTTCGCGAATCATGCGTGCTGCGAGTTGACGGGAAGATTCTAGGTATGTTGGTTCGTTCAAAAGTACGAGTGCTTGCAGCGGCGTGTTGGTCCGTGAGCGCCTTGCAATGCAGAATTCTCGCTCGGGGACATCGAACGTCAACATCGCCGGTTGCGGCGCGGTGCGTTTCCAGAACGTATAGAGGCTCCGCCGATAGAGGTCGTCCCCCTGGCTATTCACCCACTTCGTGCCCGGATAGTCCGCACCGACCACAACGCCGCTGTAGAGACCCTCGGGCTGGTAGGGAAAGACGCTCGGCCCGCCAACATGACGCTTCAGAAGGCCGGAGATCGCAAGAGCCTGGTCGCGAATTAGCTCCGCTGGGAGACGGACGCGAGGCCCACGGGCTAAAAGTCGGTTCTCGGGGTCGAGGCTGAGTAAGCTGGGAGTCACCGCCGACGCCTGTCGATATGTCGCGGACAGAACGATCGTCTTATAAATCGATTTGACGTTCCAACCTCCATCAACAAACTCTCGTGCCAACCAATCGAGCAATTCCGGATGACTGGGCCACTCGCCTTGGGAGCCGAATTCTTCCAAAGTTTTGACGAGCCCCGTCCCGAAAAGTTGTGCCCAGAACCGGTTCACGACCACTCGCGACGTGAGAGGATGATCCTTCTGGGTGAACCAGAGGGCCAGACCAAGGCGGTTGCGTGGAGCCCCATCAGGCCAAGGAGCGAGCAGTTTCTCAGGCACCCCTGGTTCGACCGGCTCCCCATGCGCATCATATTGCCCACGGTTCAGAACGAACGAGGGACGGGCCACGGGGAGATCCGCCATAACCATCACACTGGGCAGATTACGACTTAGCTTCAGATGTTGCTCCCACAGATTCTCGTTTCGCGTCGCAAACTCTTGCCACTCAACATCCGTTGAATCAAGAACTACGTCTCTTACCCAGTCCAGTGCATCATCGGCGAGAGCATCTTTATCAATGAGTTCAAGGGCGTATGCAAGTGCATTGGATCGGAATGTGATCAACACTTCGTCCCGAGTCAGAGCTCGTGAGAAGATCCGGACTTCATCGACAAGGCCACGATAGGACGCGGAATCTTTGCCGCCATCTCCACCCAGAAGGTAGGGTGAACCCGAAGGATCGCTGAACAAGCCATCATAAGGGATGCGTGTGAGGATCTCGCGACCATCGATGAACATCCGCACATTGCCGGCCTTCGCCCCTCCCCCATAGGTGAGCGTGACCTGACGCCAACGCCCTGGAGTCATCTTGGCCCCGACCGACACGACTCGAAGCGCCTGGGCGGGAAATCGATCGTTCATCCGCAATTCCAACTCACCATCAACCAGACGGATTTCTTGACCTTTGCCATACCCAGCCCCTTCAGGGACACCGCTGTAGCTCTGATTTGAGAGCAACGCAACATCGTGTGGGTTATCACTTGAAGGATTGAGCCAGAACGCAATCGTCACACCTGTTTTCTTATCAAACTTGATGTGCTTTCCTTCAACCTTAGCCAATGGCGAGCTCGCGTCTCCCACCCAAGCTTGCCCAGTGATTCCGGGAACCAGTTTGGGCTTCATTCCTGGGAACGAGAGAACATCGACCTTGGGCTTGTCGGATTCGCAAGCGAGATGAAGCAAAAGGTCTTTGGTCGGAACCGCAGCGTTGGCCTCGGCAATTTCCTTTTCAAGGAGGGGCTTGAATTGATCGCGCCATCGCCAGGCCTTCCGGCGTTCTGAGAGCTTCGGCGCATGTTCTACGAGCTCGCGTTCGTTGCGTTCAAGAGTGGCCGACTGATCCCGCGTGGGAGCCGAGAGGAACGGGACGGCGTTGGCAACGCGACCGTCTTCACCATGTTCGGGTACGGAATTAAAGAACGCGAACATCCGATAATAGTCGCGCTGGGAGATTGGATCGAATTTATGATCGTGGCAGCGTGAACACTCCATAGAGAGCCCGAGCCAGGCCATACTTGTCGTTCGGACGCGATCGGCCACATACTCGACGCGATACTCTTCCTCAATGATCCCGCCCTCGGAATTGATCACATGGTTCCGACCGAACCCGGTCGCCAGTCGCTGGTCGAGGCTCGGCTTGGGGAGCAGGTCGCCGGCCAACTGTTCAATCAGAAACTGGTCATAGGGCTTGTTCGCGTTGAAGGATTCGATGACCCAGTCGCGCCAGCGCCACATCGATCGCGCAGAATCGTTATTGAAACCGTGCGTATCCGCGTACCGGGCGACGTCGAGCCAATCGATCGCCAGACGCTCGCCAAAGTGTTCGGACGCGAGCAGTCGATCGACCACCGAAGCGTAGGCCAGCTCACCTCGAGCACCAATGTCCGCGAGGAAATCGTCGAGTTCGTTCAATGGCGGCGGCAAGCCAATCAGGTCGAAGCTCACCCTCCGTAGCCAGGTTTCGGGCCTTGCCTCAGGACTGGGCTTCAGGCCTGAAGTCGTAAGTCTCGCGGAGACAAAAGCGTCGATGGGGTTGCGAATCTCCTGAGGAGTCCTTCCCAGAATCGGCATCGCAGGTCGAATCGGCGGTAAAAACGCCCAGTGGGGCTCGTACTTCGCTCCTTCGGAGATCCATCGAGCAAGGATCTCAACCTGCGCAGGGCTGACCTGCCGATGCGAGTCGGGAGGAGGCATCCGCTCCAGGGGGTCAACCGAATTGAGGCGAGCGATCAACTCGCTGTCGTCTGGCTTGCCGGGAACGATGGCTCGAACGCCGTCATGGTCCGCAGTCGCCCCATCGAAGGAGTCGAGCGATCGACCCCCCTTGACCTTGCCTTGCGAGTGGCAGTGGAAGCAATTTTCCGAAAGAATCGGCCTAATGTCCCGGTTGAACCGGAGGTGCTCCGCTTCCGCCGGCAGAGCCGCCGCAATCAGCACGAAAAACGCAGCGGGGTTCATCATGGCAATCTTCCTGCGAAAGGGTCTACTCTAGTTTGCCATGACGGTCGGCGAAACGGAAGGCTGAAGCTACACGCTACTGACTGGAAGACTTGTGTTCAAACGTTCCCGTCCGCCAGTACTCCAGATAAGGCTTAGATCTTAATCATGCATTGCTCTACCGTCTGCTCACTTCTCATTTCGATGAACTTATGTTATTAGGTCGCCATTGCTTTCGCATGCTGACTTACCATCCAAGCAGGTAGGTAGGTGGAGATGCCCCTTGCCCCGGGGGTGCCCTGCCCTTAGGATCGAACTTGGGTTCGTCGCACGCGTGCGGAGCCAAGACTGTTTCGACCGCTAGACCTGTTTGAAGGAGGGCTCGATGCCGTTTCTCAAGCGAACTCGCTTAGTCATCGCCTTAGTCGTTGTGATTACGGCGGGAAGTGGTACTGCTCGCTGGTCGATGGCCCAGGACGACGGGAAGCGCAAGGAGTTCATGCGACTGAAGCTGGAGACTGCCAAGGCTTTGCTGGAAGGTCTGGCGCTTGAGAATTACGAGTTACTCGAAAAGAACGCGATCGCCCTCAAGAAGTTGAGCATGGGGGCGGAGTGGGAGGTCCTTACCATTCCTTCGCTGGACTACGTGGGATTCACCAGCGATTTCCAAAGAGCGGCTGATGAACTTCGTGACAAGGCAAAGGCCAAGAACATTGATGGCTCAACCCTTGCGTACACGAAACTGACGCAAAGTTGTGTGAAGTGCCACCAATCGATGCGGAAGCGGGTTCCCTGAATCCTGGGAGAGAGCAGGCTCGACCGTGACGGCAACAGACCGGATCGGTCGAGTTTCAGATTTTCGTGGACCGATCGAATCGGATCGTCATCGGATCGTCTATAGGTAAGGACAGGGCGACGCACAGGGACGTTTGACCGACCATTTTACGGAGATTCAGAGCGCGAGGTTCGTACTCAGGTCGGCTGGATTCGGCGATAGGGATTTCCGCGAACAGATGGAATAGCTCACTGAGAAGAGGCACGGGAGTTCTATCGCGGCGCCAGATTGACGACGAGTACATTTGCGGATAATGATTACTGAGTCGTTTATTTGCATAAGACGTTCTCAAGTAGGGTGTTTGTCGTTGATTTGATGGAACAACAAGTCACCGAACGGAACTTAAGTTTTATGATCGATGTGTGGGTTTCCACACGTGTCAATCCCCACATAATGTGATCACAAGGAGTACCGACCCTAACCGTTCGCGTTTGAGCTTGATCAGTCCGTTCCACGCTCTTGTCGCTCGTCTCAAGACGGAGTTTGCCGCCACCCGAAGCGTGCCGAGGCACGGTGCGGGCAGTCGGCTTCAGACTCGGCTTGCCAAGTGCTGTCGCATCGAATCGAGCATTGGTGTGGACGGGAAACCGTATGGACGGAACTTCTCGAGTCGATTTTGTTCTTCGCTCGCGAACATCGCCCGATTGGGCCCGAGCTTGCTGGCGACCGGTGAATCGAGAAAGTGACCAGAATCGTTCTGACTCATCTGAAAGAGCACCCGCATGTCGAACTCTCGCAAACTCTGATGATCGAAAATTCGATTCAGATTATTGAGATTGTCGCACCAAATGACCAGGTGGACCCCCAGGCTCGGCCCTTCGCGAAGCAGGTAACGGAGTTGATCGTTCGGGCTGAGCGGGTCGTCTGCGCTCCGTGAGAAGCTGTAGTCCTCTTCACCTTTCCGAAGGTCACGGAATCGGGCGAGATCATAAATGAACATGAAGATTTCGGGCCCGTCGGTGGCATCGGGACCGGCCCTCCGTACAACTTCTTGACTGGCTTCGGTCAAGATCCGACTCGCGTCCCGACCTCCACCGACCTCGATCTGTTGCGGGTAGGTCAACGTGAGCCGGCGGAACCACTCCGCGCGTGGGTGATCTTCCGGAGTGCCGTCGAGCACAAGGAATTTCGCCCCAGCCCGAATCGTCTCGGAATCGGCTGGGGCATATTGAGCAGCCAGGCTGAGGAATGCGGCGGCGATCACCCCCTCCGCAGACTCTTCGTTCTGGCCGACGATGAGGAGATGGTTCCCCCCTTGGCGACGGAACAGCGCTGCGGTCGGCTCTTTGATGGCGACAGGATCGCCCAGCCAGGCTGTGGAGGAACGCGGGGAGGATTGCCATGAAGGCTCGTCCAGCAAGCCCTTCAGCTTTGCGTTGCGACCAAGCTCCGCAGGAGTGTCCCCTTCGAAGACGATCAACGAGCGCTTCAGCTTGGGAGGTTCGCGCCGTGCCCGTTCCTGGAGTTGGTCCAGGTACACCTCGCGTCGGTCATCGGGCAGCCAAACAACCTGGAAGAAGTGGTTTCCTTCAGGCATCCCGTTCGCGTCGTTGTAAACGGCTTCACCCGGTCGCGAGAGCAGCCGGGCCGCGTTATTCTGCTCGTTGAGGATCAAATACGCATCCGACTCGCTGCACTGAAGCGCAATGCGAATCGCCATCTGTCCGAGCGTGGCACGGGCCAACGTGAAGGCCCCGCCCAATGTCTGTGAGCCGAGTGTCACATGGACGCCGAATGCCCGACCTTGGCGAACTAGTCGGTCGAGGAGAGTGGCAGCCTCCTGCGCCAGTTTGTCTTCTTCAACGAAGAACTCCTGAAACTCATCAACGATCAGAAGGACGCGGGGAAGGGGCGGCGATCCAGCAACATTCCGATATCCGTTCAAGTCTTGAACGCCTGCATCTCTGAACAAGTCGCCACGTGTGCGCATCTCTGTATCAAGTCGCTGAAGTACGCTAATGCCGAACTCGCGTTCACTCTCGATAGCGATCACTGACGCGTGCGGAAGGTCATGGGTGGCGTAGACCTTGAACTCGACCCCCTTCTTGAAGTCGATCAAGTAGAGATCAACTTCGTCTGGGCTGTAGGTCAGCGCCAAGTTGGCGATCATCGCGTGCAATAATGTCGATTTGCCTGATCCAGTCCGACCAGCGATCAACACGTGTTGGGATGTTCCTTGACCGAGCGCGAGATGTTGACGCTTATTGGGGCCACTCTTACCGAGAGCGATATCGATGCCCGCACGGCTATCCCCGGCCCACCAGGCTTCGGGAGCGGGGGCGATGAACTCGAAGGGGACGACCACTCTTCGGACGTCACGCGCGGCCTTGGCACTCTTCTGGATCAGCCGGGTGGCGACGTCCGCAGGGGGCATCGCATCGAGCCTGACAGGGAAGCGCCCGAAGTCCGGATCATTCCAGACGAGTCGATCGTCCTGCCAGGTCAAGGTCTCCGCATGACTTATCAAGTCAGCATACGTGATCCCTTCCGGGAGCGGACGGTCCTGGTCGACGGCAACCATCGTCAGCACACCGCAAGGAACCCCTCGGGTGACAATTCCCGCCAAACGAGCGGCCGACTTCTCATCGAAGCCCGCAGGGAAGTCGGCGATGACCACCACTCGGTAAGATTCGGCGACTTCACCGGCGGCTGTGTTGTACTCTTCGATCGTTGCATAGTTGTTTCTGAGGTACTTCTGAGCAACTTTCTCCATATGAGCACTCAGCTCTGCCAAACGCTCTTCGATTTGGCGAGGCTCGGTCCAGACCTGGCCGTTCACAAGAGCGTCGTCGAAATCGGCCAGGTGCATGAACGCGCCGAAGTTGCGACCGATGCCAATGGGGTCGATGAGGGTAAATCGAACCGAACCTGGCGGCAAACTCGTCAGGAGTCGGAGCATCCCCGCCTGCAAGGCTTCGATCGATTTCGTCCGACCCGCCGCAGGTGCCGAGACCACCAGATTGGCCCGTGCGGGAAACGCGCGAATGGCCAAGAAGGGTAACGGTTCGGAAAGACTCTCCATCAGACTGACGTCAGGCGAGACTCCGTTCTGAAGCTGATTTAGATCGATGGGTATTTGACCCATCGGCAAAACCCGAGGGACGGAACTCGCATGCGAAGAACTGGTGGGGTCGGACTGATCCCACGACGGATTCGACTCCGCAACCTCGTGAGTCACAACTTTGAGTTCGTCGGTCACGTGGCGCATCGCCTCACGCCATCGATTCGCCATCAACTCATGTGAAGTTGCATGCCGAGAATGGATCTTTTCCTTAACCTCTTGATATTTCTCTTCGAGCCGACGAGTGGCGGTCTCAGACTGTTCGTGGAGTTCCTTGAGCCTACGATCGTGAGTGTCGATGGCTTCGCGAAGATCGACTTGTTGCTTGGTCCGTAGCTCGACCATTCTCGTCGCGTAGGTCTCGTTGATCTCACGGAGTCGTTCATCACGTACCGATTCGGCAGTGGCAAGTGCCTTTGTATGCTTTGTCTTTGCGAAGAGAAGGCCCTCATCTCGCTGAGTCGCGAGTCGATTGCGTTCGGTGGTGTTCTTCTCTTGGGCTAAGGCCATGCAGTGCGTGCCCAGAGCATGGGCATCGACCACCTGTTGCTGAAGCGGGTAGTAGTGGACACTCACCTGAGTTTTTGAAAGGTTGCGTAGCTGAGTACGAATGAGGTATCCAAAAATGAGCGCACCAACAAGTGCGAGCGCTGTGCCAATCAAAAACTCTTGGAGCCAGATCATTGGACCGAGTAGGAGTGCAAATATGAAAATAAATGGCCAGAAAGCAGGCCCTTTCATTGTTTTGGGGATCACCAACCCTTCAACGAGTTTGAGTGGTCGCTCGACTTTTTCTAAACGGTCAAACAAGCCTTCCACGGGGTCGTCGAACCGATACGTCTCGCGCGTCGGCTTGTCGGGTGGAGGCTTGAGACCAAACTTTTCGTATGCTTCAAAAAGAGCGGCGAGTCGACTTTCATACGCTTGTGTGATCCGTCCTGCATCGTCAATGGGCTTTCGCGCTTTGGCGAAGGTCATGGCGGCTGCGTTCTCACCGGCATCATTTTGGCTGGTGACGTTCGACTTGTCGCGCTGATAGTCTTGACGAGATCTTTCCTTGCTCGCGTCAAAATCCGCAGCGATTTTACGACTTGATCGCGCGAAAACCGACTTGGTCGACTCTTCACCCATCAGTGCCGATTGGACGATCGCTCGACGTCGATTTCCGTCCGCCTTTCGGGCGTCTTCCTCCAGAGTGAGCGACCTCTGTTTCAGTGCGTCGCCCGCCCGTTCGGCTTCGGTATCTGCGGTCGAGTCACTGGTCGAACGCGTTGTCTCGATCGTCGATTCAGAGCGTGCCCGTTCCGCTATTGCGACCAGGAGTGTTCGCAACGTCTGGCGTTGGCGCTCGACCAAGCTGCTCGGGTTGGAGTCGGTGGTGGGTTCATTCTGCATGACCGGGGCGTTGCTCACAGGTGCTCGCTCCGATCGGAACAATCTTGGCGGATGCGATCGAGAACATCGGCAAGCTTTTGCATGCCGATCAGAGCGGCATCGACGGCTGGTTCAATTGGGAACAGGTAGCGCTGTTCAAACCGCTGGCGGGCAACGTCGTTCCACGTCGGCTCGGTCAAATTCCACTCATCGCGGAGTGTTCGGACTGCACTCTTGAGCCGACTTGCACCGGCCATGACCTTCGCATTCGCCATACAAACACACCTTCGAGAAGTTCAGTCGGGGTCCGGGGGTTCCGGAGACGATTCAGGCTCGTCCTCAGCCGGGGAGTTCGCAGGGGTCTCAGTCTCAAAGTCTTGGATCACTTGCACCATCCTCTCGGAAGGTGTCAGCGATGGGATTGCAATATTCAAATATCCTTCGAGGGCATCGACCAACCTGTTGAGGAGCATCATAGCTCGTTCGACATCGGCTGCGGCCAGGTTGCTGATCCGGCGTGTTGAGGCCCGATACTCAAGAGCGGCCTGCTGAAGCTTCGGCTCCCACTTCTTAACTAAGATAACACGAAGTTCGGCGTCATGAAGACTTGCCTCAGCCTTCCGAAGGATCTCTTTTTGCTCACTCATCGCTGGTGAGCCATCGGCGGTCTTCGCGATTTTCCGGCGAAAGACTTCCGCGCGGGCTGACGCGACAGCCTCGCGACGTTTCTTAATCTGGAGCTGCCAAAATTCGCGACGATCGTGTTGCAGCCATTGAACCGTGCGGCGAACCTCGGCATCGACAGTCCCGAGCGAAGCAAGTGCCTCTTCCGAAAAGATCCCGAGAGCGATCCGAAATATCTTCAGGGACTCGATGGAGCGGACATCGGCCTGGGTGCTCATGGGTCAGATCCGAAGTCGCAAGTCGCTCGTTGGAGTAGGGAATTCACAACCGCCCAAGGTTCGCGACATCTGAATTCTCACTTCTCTGAGCGTAGCAGTGCCCTACTGGGCTGTAAAGTGGCAAGCCGGATCCCACTGGCGATCAAGCCCGCGCCCCAGTTGACTTTACGAGTGTGCGCCTTCAACCTGTGTCTGCGTGCGAACGTCTCTCCCACCTTGGCAGGAATCGACATGATGAACCCGATTTTCCGAAGACGAATGATCTTGAGTCTCGCGGCCCTGCTCCCCTTGCTCGCCATCCCGAACGTCGAAGCGGCGGAAAAGCTCCGCCTCTTGATGATTGATGGTCAGAATAATCACGACTGGCAAATGATGTCACCGGCCATGAAGACGTCGCTTGAAGGCACAGGTCGGTTCACGGTCGATGTCGCAACGACCCCCGGGAAGAATGCATCCAAAGACGCTTGGACTCGCTTCCAGCCCGACTTCACGAAGTATGACGTGGTTCTCTCGAACTACAACGGCGAACTCTGGCCCAAGTCGGTCCAGGATTCGCTGGTCGCCTATGTTGCCGGGGGAGGCGGGCTCGTGGTTGTTCACGCAGCCAATAATGCGTTCGAAGCCTGGCCGGAGTGGAACGACATGATCGGCCTCGGCTGGCGGAACAACACCTTCGGCGAGCGTCTCACCACCGATGACGCGGGCAAGGTCGTCCGAACTGCCAAGGGTGAAGGGCCAAGCTCCGGGCACGGTCCCCAACACGAATACAAGCTGACGATCCGCGATGCCGACCACCCCGTGACCAAAGGCATGCCCATGACCTGGCAACACAGCAAGGACGAACTCTACCATGGCCAACGCGGTCCTGCCAAAAACATGCACATTCTTGCGACTGCGTACTCTTCCAAGGATCAAGGAGGAACCGGCACCAATGAGCCGATCCTCTGGGTGATCCCTTACGGGAAAGGACGCGTTTTCACCACAGTCCTTGGCCACGTGAATGGCGGAGAGACCGTGGCGATCCGCTGCATCGGCTTCCAGACGGTCGTCGCTCGGGGCAGCGAATGGGCAGCGACCGGCAAGGTGACGTTGCCGATCCCCAAGTACTTCCCCACAGACGCGGTCAGTGTCTCTACGAAATGATTCGCAGCCTTCGCATGCTCAGTGGGCAGCGCTCTTGAAATGCTTGTCGGCGAAGGTCCACCAGACCTTCCAATCGTCAAGCGTCATCGAGTGCTTCCCCGGTCGGATGTGGTAGCCGAGCTTGCCGTCGGACAGAGTGCCGACGGCAGGCATCGTTTTGGAATCGAGACCACCAGCCCCAAGGAACCGATAGACGGCGTCGGCGGCAACGAGTGCCTCAAATTGTCCGGCGGGGTTAGCCCAAGTATCTTCGACCCCGTTCGTCAGGAGAAGCGGTCGAGGAGCAACCAGCGCGAATAAGCCGTTCTGATCAAATGGTAACTTCTCAGGGGTGTCGTTGAAGGCCTTAAACTCGTCGCAGAACCAGTGAGGGAAGCGGTCGTTGATTTGCTTGACCGACTCGCCAACCTTGCCTCGACTCGGGGCGGTCCCGCCGCAACCTGCCTGGTGGGAAGTCACGATCGCGATCCGATCGTCCAAGGCACCCGCCAGGATCGAGGCCTTCCCCAGCCGAGAATGGCCGACAACTGCGATCCGACCAGCGTCAATCCTCGGGTCGGTGACCAAGTAATCGATGGCCTTCTCGATCCCCCAAGCCCAGGCCGAGACAACAGACCAGTCGCTTGCCCCGCGTTTCGTCTTGGATTCGAGAGCGAAGATGCCATCAGCCAGACCCGGATGGTCAGGTGCAACATCACCACAATAGAAGGTCGCAACGGCGAATCCTCGGTCGATATTGGCCTCGATCGACCAGGTATCACGCTGGAAGCCGCGACCAGCTTCCGTCGCCTTATTGTCTTGCGATTTCGCCGCCTTGTCCGGCACCCAGGCGGTCGGCAGCGGGATGACTGGGTGATCGAGAACCGCATGATTCCCATAAAAATTTGCACCAAGGAAGATGGGAACCTTGCCTTGGATTTTATTGGGTATCACCACGAGCAGATGGATCGTCGGGGAGCCCGGCCGGTCGAAACTGATCGCAACATCCCGAAGTGTCGCTTTCCCTTGCAGGGCCTTATCATCCTGATACGCGACCTTGGCCACGATCGACCCGACCAGCTCGGGTCGTTCCCCATACATATAATGAGCGAACAGGGCTTTGAGTTCAGGACGACGCTTGGCGGACCAATCCTCCTTGGTGGAGACCTTTCGGCCGTCGAGCATCGTCAGGGGATCGGGCAAACCAGCTTGCGACGGGAGCTTGTCGATCGGTGGAAATTCCGCCTGGGCAGATCCAACCAACACTGCAAACGCACAAAGCAGAGACTTGGGGGCGACACGACTCATCGCAGAGGATCTCCAGAATGTGAGAGCGAAGGAGAGACCTCATTCATAGCCGGTTCGCCCACCGGTTCCTAGTCGGCAACCGAATGGAAGTGGCAAGTTCTCGACGTTCAAGCCTGCGATGGTTACCCTGATCAAGTCGTGTGAGGTTCAAACAGTCTCCCGCCAAGAGAGTGAGGCATCGAGATGTCGACCTGGTCGAAGTCGCAGCGTGTTCGTCTGATTGGTCTCCTTTGGTTGGGAATTGCCTTGGTTGGCAGCGGGGCGGACACTCCTGGCGATGAGAAATGGATCCAACTTTTCAACGGTAAGGACCTGACCGGCTGGACCCCCAAGATTACCGGCTACCCCCTGGGCGAGAACTTCGCCGACACCTTCACCGTTGCGGACGGTGTGATCAAGGTTCGTTACGATAAATATCCCACGTTCGAGAAGCAGTTCGGCCACTTGTTCTACAAGGATAAGTTCTCGAACTATCGCGTCCGGGTCGAGTATCGGTTTGTTGGTGATCAGGCCAAAGGGGGTCCGTCGTGGGCGACCCGCAACAGCGGGATCATGATCCATTGCCAGCCGCCGGAAACCATGAGGAAGGATCAAGAGTTCCCCGTCTCGATCGAGGTCCAGTTCCTGGGCGGGGATGGCAAGAACGCACGATCCACCGGCAATCTCTGTTCTCCGGGGACCCACGTAGTGATGGACAAGAAGTTGCTGACTCGCCACTGCACCAACTCCTCGTCCGAGACCTTCGCCGGTGATCAGTGGGTGACCGTCGAGGCCGAAGTCCACGGTGATAAGACCATCATCCACAAGGTCAACGGCAAGCCTGTCATCGAATACGAACAGGCCCAGTACGACCCCGGCGACAAAGACGCCCAGCCGTTCATCAAAGATGGTGCCGTGTTGATCAAAGAGGGCTACATCGCCCTTCAAGCTGAGAGCCACCCCATCGAATTCCGCAAAGTTGAGATCCTCCAGCTCAAGGATTGATCGGTCGCCAAAGACTGCGACGGACATCCATTTCGCAGAGCCAACGGGAACATGCGTTCGGTGGACCAGCCGAGCGTCTGTTCCTGTTGTCCGCCCACCCCTTGGACCCTGGGGCCAGCGTCGCAAGCCTGTTGAGTGATTGCGCAAGATAGGCGATGATTGGACCTCATGATGATCGTCCGCCCTGCCCTTGCAATCGACGAGCGACCATGATTGACGAGCCCCTGGATTCCGCCGAGACTGCCCCTGAACTCCCAAATCGTCGCAAGATTCTCCAGGCTCTGACGGGGCTCGGGATCGGCACCCTGACCTTCCGCCGAGCACTCGCAGCGCAGGCCGCAGCATCGACCGAAGTCACTCCGGCCATGATCAAACAGGCTGAGTGGATCGCCGGCTTTGAGCTGACCGATACCGAGCGAGAGGCGACCGCCAAGGCGATCCTGCGGAGCATGAACGCCTTCGAAGCCCTCCGCAAGGTTGAGGTCGGCTACGATGTTCCTCCTTCGATCTCGTTCCACCCCGCACCCGGTCGCACTCCCGGCCAGAACGTCTTACGCAACCAAGCAGTGGCCATCGAGTCGCGAGCCCCAAAACGGCCCGATTCTGCGGAAGGAATCGCCTTCCTGCCCGTCTCCGAACTCTCCGCATTGATCCGATCTCGTCAAATTAGCTCGACCGAACTCACCAAGCTTTACCTGGGCAGGCTTAAGCATTTTGATCCCTTGCTCAAATGTGTCGTGACTCTCACCGAGGATCTTGCCCTCAAGCAGGCTGCCAAGGCCGACGAAGAACTCGATTCGGGGATCTACCGGGGGCCACTTCACGGGATACCTTGGGGGGCCAAAGATCTGATCGCGTACCCAGGCTATCCCACAACCTGGGGGGCGACTCCGTTTAAGGATCGAGTCATTGACATCAAGGCAACCGTCGCGCAACGGCTGGAGCAAGCAGGTGCAGTGCTCGTGGGCAAGATGACCCTCGGTGCCCTGGCAATGGGTGACCTTTGGTTTGGTGGCATGACCCGGAGTCCCTGGGACCCTCGGCGAGGTTCGAGCGGGTCGTCGGCAGGCTCGGCATCTTCGGTGGCCGGTGGACTCGTCGGCTTTGCGATCGGTAGCGAGACACTCGGCAGTATCGTCTCACCGTGTCGGGCCTGTGGCTCGTCAGGACTCCGGCCCACTTTCGGTAGGGTGAGTCGTCATGGCTGCATGTCCTTATCCTGGACAATGGACAAGATCGGCCCCATCGCCCGATCGCTCGAAGACTGTGCTCTCATCCTCGACGCGATTCATGGAGCGGATCCGCTGGATCCAACTGCGGTTGACCAGCCCTTCTCCTGGCCCGGTCGAGTGGACATCCGTGGGATGAAGGTCGGTTATATCAAAGGGACGGCCAAGGAGGAGGACCGCAACGAGCTCAAGGTGCTTCGCGACCTCGGTGTGTCGCTGGTCCCGATCGAACTTCCCAAGGATTTCCCCGCAACTGCAATCTCGATGATGTTGGGAACGGAAGCTGCCGCTATCTTCGACGATCTCACACGCAAACATATCACAGAGGGTTTGAACTCGTGGCCGGATACCTTCCGCCAAGGTCAATTTGTCCCCGCAGTCGAGTATCTGCGCGCCTCACGAGTCCGCACGCTCCTAATGAGGTCGATGGCGAAACTGATGGAGACTGTTGACGTCTATGTTGGGTCCGGCGAGGACCTCACGATCACCAACCTCACCGGCCATCCGACCGCCGTCCTACCGCACGGCTTCCGAACAGTGAATGGTCGCGAGATGCCAGGTTCGCTCACCTTTACCGGCCAACTCTACGGGGAAACCCCGCTCCTGACCCTAGCCTACGCCTTCCAGCAAGCCACCGGCGATCACCTCAAGCGGCCCCCGCTCGATCGCTATCTCGCTGAGGAAACGGTCGCACCTGAGGAGAAGGAACGAGAAAAGGAAAAAGACAAAGAGAAGGATAAAGCGAAGGAAACGCCGACAAAACCCGACAAACCCTGACCAAGAGCGAGTCGTCGAGACCTGGGGACGAGCCGTGGTCCGCTGCTTTCCCCTGGGAACCTACCATCTTCCGAGCGCATCTTCATGTTTTCTCGATCAAAGTTACGTGAACGCAACCGACATGATGAATTGATGGACCAGCCCGGGCTTTCGGAGGCGGATCACTTTGAGGCGCTTCGGGCCCTGAGACGGGTCAATCTCGTCAGTGGCAGCAGTACGAGACTCTGGCCTTCGATCGAGCGACTGGCCCAAAAACGCAGCATGGATCGACCCCTTCGGGTTCTCGACGTGGCCTGTGGAGGTGGCGATATCGCCCTCAACCTCGCCCAGAAGGCTAAGGAGACGAAGCTCCCTGTGGTCGTGCATGGGTGTGACATCAGCATGCAAGCGATCAACTTCGCAACGCTTCAGGCTGAGTCTCGTGAGCTCAATTCCGACTTTTTCCAACGAGACGCCCTCGCCGATTCACTCCCGGACGGCTATGATATTTTGACATGCACCCTCTTTCTACATCATCTGGAACCCGCCGACGCGACCACGCTCCTCAGAAATCTGGGCATAATGGCACGTGAACTTGTGATGGTCGATGATCTGATTCGCAGCCGTCTGGGTTACGTCTTGGCGCTCGTGGGATGTCATATCCTGAGTCGTTCGCACATCGTCCATTACGATGGTCCAGTCTCGGTGCAAGGGGCCTACACCATGACGGAGGCCCTTCAGCTCGCGCACTCTGCCGGTCTCGCCGGCGCGACAATTGAGTCCCACTGGCCCGAGCGTTTTCTCCTGACATGGAGCCGGTCCGGATGACCGACCAAACCACCCCTTGGGATGCCATCGTCCTGGGTGCAGGCCCTGCAGGAAGTCTTGCCGCTCGACAGCTCGCACGTGGAGGGGCGAGGGTTCTCCTCCTGGAGAAGAAGGTCTTCCCCCGACCTAAGGTTTGTGGAGCATGTCTGAATCAGCATGCGATTGAAGTTCTCAACTCGGTTGGATTAGCACATATTGTTGGAATTGGTATCCCTGTTCATCGTCTGCAAGTTGGGCTCAACGGCCGATCGGCCAGCTTGCCACTCCCTACAGGAGTTGCGATCTCACGATCCAGCCTTGATCTCAAACTACTTCAAGAAGCGGAGTTGGCCGGGGCAACAGTCCGCCAAGGGACTTCGGGGTCGGTGCTCGATATCGACGGTGAAGTGCGCCAGGTCCGTATCACATCCGGTGATCAGATCTCGACCGAATCCGCACGCCTGGTCATCGCAGCGACCGGCTTAGGGACCAGTCTGTCTGCATCGGAGCCACTCAAAACCACGGTGACCGCCCAGGCTCGATTGGGGGCTTCCTGCGTCGTGAGCGAGTTCCCCGAGCACTACCACCAAGGTTCGATCTTCATGGCCGTAGGCCGAAACGGGTATGTCGGATTGACACGAGTCAGCGACGACGAGCTGAACATTGCCGCCGCCTTTGATGGGCCATTCCTGAGAACGTGTGGGAGTCCCTCGCTCGCAGCGGCTCAAGTTCTCCGCGAGGCGGGGTTCCCAGCGGTCGATTCGATGAGTGAAGCGAGCTGGATGGGGACGCTCCCTTTGACCAGAACGACTCGCCCTGTTGCACTGGCACGACTTTTGCTCGTAGGTGATGCGACCGGTTATGTCGAACCATTTACCGGCGAGGGAATGGCATGGGCCTTGGTCTCGGGGTGGACCGCAGCCAATCTCTGGCTGCGAGACCCGACCGCGCGACCAATGGTTCGAGAACGACTCTGGATTCGCGAGTTTGAACGCAGGATTGGCCGTCGCCAATCCGTCTGCCGGGGCCTGGCGACGATCCTACGACATCCGCTAGCCGCCGGTGCCGCCTTTGAGATCGCGCGAGTCCTTCCCAGTCTTGCCGGGCTGCTCGTGACTTCTGTCAATCGCCCACCGATCCTTACATAAGTGAGTTCATGAAATATGCGGATTGCCGGATTTGGAACTGCTCTTCCCCAACACTCGATTGCCCAATCCGAGGCGGCCACGATCTCAAAGGCGTTCGCAAGGTTGGAGGAGGGGCAGGAGCGACTTTTTGAAGCCCTCTATCGTCGCTCCGGCGTCGAACGCCGTTATAGCGTGATCCTGGAACGGTCGGAGGGACCTCTTGCCGCGCGACAGAACTTTTACGGCGACCAGGCACCCACAACCGCTCAGCGGATGCGCAAGTACGAATCCGAGGCAACCAAGCTGGCAGTCGCCTCCTCGACCCTGGCTCTCGAACAAGCCCGAACCGATGCCAGGGATGTCACCCACCTTGTGACAATCTCATGCAGTGGTTTTCATGCCCCTGGGTTCGACATCGCCTTGGCCAAACAACTCCCACTCCGGGGCGATATCGCGCGTACCCACATCGGTTTCATGGGTTGCCAAGGAGCACTGAACGGGCTAAGAGTCGCGCAGGCGTTTACCGCCGCTGACCCAAACGCATGCGTACTCGTGTGCGCGACCGAACTCTGTAGTCTCCACCATCAGTACGGCTGGGAGCCCGAGGCGATCGTTGCTAACGCACTCTTCGCTGATGGGTCAGCGGCCATCATTGGCTTTGCAGATTCGAGCGAAACCCGCGACATACACTTGCCCAAGCTAATCGCAACCGGATCCATTCTTGTCCCGGACTCCGAAGATGCCATGTCATGGCGCATCGGTGATCATGGGTTTATGATGACTCTCTCATCACGCGTCCCCAGCCTGATCGCCCAGAACCTCCGCCCTTGGCTCGATCAGTGGTTGGCCAAGTACGAACATTCGGTCGCGTCCATCGGCTCGTGGGCGATCCACCCCGGCGGCCCACGCATTCTCTCTGCCTTCGGGGAGACGGTCGAGATCGCTCCCTCTGCTCTCAAGACCTCATATGATGTGCTTGCTCAGCACGGAAACATGTCTTCACCAACCGTTGTCTTTATCATGGATCGACTTCATCAAGCAAATGCGCCTCGCCCTTGGGTTGCCATGGCGTTTGGTCCTGGTCTCACCGTAGAAGTCGCCCTGATCATATAAGGGGTGCAGGTTGGGAGTTGAGCTCTCCTCGCAACCTCAAAACCCCCCTCATTTTCGTTCGATCAGGCCAACAATTCCTTGATCACCTTGGCGGGTTCAACACCGGTCAACTTCTGGTCGAGCCCTTGGTAGCGATAGATAAAACGGTTGTGATCAAAGCCCAGAAGGTTGAGCATCGTGGCATGGAAGTCATGAACGGGGACTGGATCTTTGACGATATTATATGAGAAGTCGTCGGTCTCACCGTAGACCATACCCGGCTTCGAGCCGCCGCCCGCCATCCACATGGTGAAGCAGCGAGGATGGTGGTCACGCCCGTAGTTATCCTTGGTGACACCCCCCTGCGAGTAGATTGTCCGACCGAACTCGCCCCCCCAGATTACCAGTGTCTCATCGAGCAATCCTCGCGATTTCAAGTCTTGAACCAAGCCCCAACACGGCTGATCCACATCCTGACATTGGCTGGGCATCCGGTTGGCGAGATTTCCGTGGTGGTCCCAATTGTTATGATAAATCTGGACGAAGCGGACGCCCCGCTCGATCATCCGACGCGCCAGGAGCGCAGTATGACCGAAGCTGCCCGGCTTCTTGATCGAGGGCCCGTAGAGGGCTTCGGTCGTCGCAGGCTCGGTGCTCAAGTCGGTCAGGTCAGGCACGCTGGCCTGCATCCGGAACGCAAGTTCGAACTGTTGAATACGTGTATGCGTCTCTTCGTCACCAACAAGTTTATAGTTCATCTCGTTCAATGAGTTGAGCCCATCCAAGGTCTTGCGGCGGATGTCTCGAGGAACACCAGGTGGATTATTGATATACAGGATCGGGTCTCCGCCCGTCCGGAACGAGACACCGGCGTGTTCGCCAGGCAGATATCCTTGATTCCAGAGCCTGGCTGAGATCGCCTGGATCTGTTCGGTGTTCGAGGGTTGAGCGACTAAGACCACGAAGGTGGGTAGGTTGTTGTTCAGAGAACCCAAACCATAGGACGCCCAGGAACCGAGGCAGGGCCGACCGGTGATCTGGTTCCCTGTCTGCATAAACGAGATCGCCGGCTCATGATTGATCGCTTCGGTGTTCATACTCCGAATAAAGCACATATCCCCGGCCATCTTTGAGGTGTAGGGCAGCATCTCGCTGATCCACATCCCATTCGGGCCGTACTGCTGGAACTTGTACTTCGACGGAGCGATCGGGAACCGCTTCTGCCCCGAGGTCATGGTGGTCAGGCGCTGGCCGTTCCTGATCGACTCGGGGAGGTCTTTATCAAAATACTCCTGCATCTTCGGCTTGTAGTCATACAGGTCCATTTGGGATGGACCGCCGACCATATGCAGATAGATCACCTGCTTCGCCTTGGGGGCGAAGTGGGTCAGCGCCTTGGGCAGGGGAGCCGAGGCCGCCCCTCCGATATCCGCAGCCGCCGAGAGCCCACCCAGATTGTCGCCCAGGAGAGAGGCCATCGCAGCCATCCCCACGGCGTTCTTACCCCGACTGAAAAATTGACGACGAGTCTCACTCTGTCGATAAGCGTCGATCGGATTCATGAGTCTTGTCTCGTGGATAAGGAGAGGTTGGGCTCGACCCAGATCTTGTTTTGCCGACCAGGCAAGTTGCGGAACTCGCTTCTCTCTCAGGCAATCGGCTACTTGCAGAGGACCTCGTCCAGGTTCATCAGCTCGTTGGCGAGCATCGTCCAACTCGCAAGCAGGACGGGTTCAAGCGAAGAGTCCGCCTTGAACTCGCCGTACGCCAGGAGCTTGGTTGCATCCTCTGGATGAGCTTGATAATACGTGTACAACTCATCAAGCGAGTTCATCACCACGGCTCGCTCCTCAGCCCGGAACGGTCGCGCCAGGAGTTGCTGGGCGACCAGATCCACCCGGCTCTCATTTGTGTCGCCCCCCTGCTTGATGACCAGTGTCGCTAGGCCACGCGCGGCTTCCACGAATTGGGGATCGTTCAAGGTTACAAGCGCTTGTAGAGGGGTGTTGGTGCGTTCGCGACGAACGGTACAGACCTCGCGACTGGGTGCGTTGAAGATATCCATTGAGGCGGGTGGCGCAGCTCGTTTCCAGAACGTGTACATGCTTCGTCGATAGAGCCCCTCACCTGCGTCACGCTTGTAGTCACGAGTATTACTGCCTGGCATCGCGACCGCCTCCCAGACTCCTTCAGGCTGGTAAGGCCGAACGCTCGGTCCACCGACCTTGGACGACATCAGGCCCGCGACCGAAAGAGCGCCATCGCGAACCATTTCGGCGTCCATCCGGAAGCGAGGGCCCCGCGAGAGAAGTCGATTCGCAGGGTCGGTCTCACGTTTCTGCGGAGTGGCCTCAGCCGACTGTCGATACGTAGCCGACATCACCAGCATCTTGAAGAAAGCTTTGGTATCCCAACCGTTCTCGCGATAGCCGACCGCGAGCCAGTCGAGCAGCTCAGGATGACTGGGCGATTCGCCCGTGACCCCAAAGTCGCCAGTCGTCCGAACCAAGCCCATCCCAAAAATCTCTTGCCAGTAGCGGTTCACCGTGACCCTGGATGTCAACGGATTCTCATCTTTCAAGAGCCACTGCGCGAGCCCCAAACGGTTGCGGGGCAAATCGCTCGCCAGGGCTGGAAGAGCAGCGGGAGTTTCAGGCTCAACCTTGTCTCGTCGCTTGTCGTAATCGCCACGGAACAGGATATAGGCTTCGGGCTTGGTGGTCTTCTCTTGCATCACATGTGCAATCGTACCCCTTGCCCGGAACTGGCTGAGTTCAGCGTCAAGGGTGGCGATCTTCACCTTGATCGGTTTGCTCGGCTCGTCGATTGTGCCGAACCACCAATCGAAAACCGACTCGATCTCAGCGGGGGTTCGCTTGTCGGCGACCTTCGCCACGGTCCATGAAGCCCTGGTCGCCCCTGCCAACGTATCAACATCTTCAGGGGTGAGTGTTCGTCCATAGACGCGAAGGTCATGAATCACCGACTTGTTGAGCGGGCTCCCCTGGCTACGTCGACCCACTTTTAGGGGCACCGTGGTCTTGATCGTATTCTTGAGAGAGTCGGCTGCGGTCGTTGTCCCTTGAGCCTTCCCGTTCATATAGATCTTCAACCCAGCGGCTTTGGAAGACCCATCATAAGTCACGAAAACATGGGTCCACTCATTGGGCTTGATGGGCTCGGTGGAGACCACTTTGATCGCATCCGACTCCCAGGTGTTGATGATATGAGCACCCACCTTGCCCTGTTCGATCCAAAGATCCCACCCACGATAGCCGTTGCCTTCATCCATCCTCGCGACGAGTGCCCCCCCCGGCTGAGCCGGTTTGGCCATCTTGACCCATGCCCCATATGAGAAACTCTGGTCACGCTCGAAATCGCCCAGGTCAAGTTCCAGAGGACTCTGAGCAGGGCTCTTCTCCGGCTTGTCTTCGAGGTCGGCGAGAACGGCACGAAGCGTTTGGTTCGCCCGCGAGATTTTTGAGTCGAGCTTCTCAACCGTCGCCTCACCAATCCACTTGTCGAACTCGGGCTTCGCGGCGGACTTGCGACCGGTCAACTCGTTCTTGAGTCCGTCAACCTCGCTCTGCGCGACATAGTACCGATCCCGATCGGACGGTTCGGGAACCACGATGATCGGCGGCGTATCCTTGATATTGCCGTCCATCGCGTTCTGAGTCGTGTTATTGAAGAAGGCGGAGAGTTGGTAAAACTCTTTCTGACTGATCGGGTCGAACTTATGATCATGACAGACGGCACACCCCGTGGTGAGCCCAAGCCAAACCTGCGAGGTCGTCTCGGTCCGGTCACGAGTATAGAGAACTTGATATTCCTCGTTGATCGCCCCACCCTCGTTGGTGGTCATATTGCAGCGGTTAAAACCGGTCGCGATCCGCTGGTTGAGCGTTGGGTTGGGTAGGAGATCGCCGGCAAGCTGTTCGATCGTGAACTGATCAAACTTCATGTTCGCGTTGAATGCATTGATGACCCAGTCGCGATAGGACCACATCTCTCGATAGTTGTCGAAGTGAATGCCGTGCGTATCGGCATACCTTGCCGAATCGAGCCAGTATCGACCTCGATGCTCACCCCAGCGGGGGCTTGCGATCAAACGATCCACCAATTTTTCGTAGGCGTGTTCATCTTTATCATCAACAAATGCCTGAACGTCAGCCGGACTGGGGGGCAAGCCGGTCAGGTCAAGGCTCAGGCGGCGGGCGATCGAGCGGCGGTCGGCTTCGGGGGCGGGTTTCAAGCCCCGCCGATCGAGTTCCGCCATCACAAACTGATCGATCGGGTTGCGAACCCAACCCGCATCTTTCACCTCGGGAGATGCAACCTGTTTGGGGGCGATCAGCGACCAGTGCGGCTCGTACACAGCCCCTTCCGCAATCCATCGCTTGAGGAGTTCCTTCTGCTCAGCGGTCAGGCTCTTATTACTGGCCTTGGGGGGCATTCCTTCTTTGGGATCATCAAGGTGGAGCCGGCGAACGAGTTCGCTTTCTTCCACATTCCCAGGAACAAAGGCGTCGGCGGCAATGGCATCCGCACGACGGTCGAGCCGAAGGTCCGCCTTGCGAGATGCGCTATCTGGCCCATGGCAGGCGAAACAGTTTTCGGTCAGGATTGGTCGGATATCCCGATTGAAGCGGATTGGTTCCTCGGCCCGAATCGCCAGCGGAGATGCGAGCAAACCCAATACGATCAGCGACTTGATGCGTCGCAGGGGATTTCGTTGATGCTGGATCATCGGGCTTCTAGCTCCCTGAACGAACGCCGACCGGATTGGAAGAGAACGTGACACGGTCGTCGAGACGGCGAAAGTCGAGCGGTGGGTGATCAAGGCTGGGATCGGCAGGTAGGTTTGAGCGGTTTCACGGACCTTGCACACTCGCATCGTTGAGGTCGATTATTTGATTTTATGTCCGGAGACCCCGAAAGAGCAAGCACAGACTTCCTCGCCGACCGAATTCTCAGGCTTTGGAGCACCGTTTCGCGCTCGACCATGTCGACCAATCATGGGGCGCGAAACGGCTCGATTGACAGACTGAACTGATTAAGGCTCACCCCCCGATCGGCACGAACTTGATGCAGACAGGTGAACCCACCGAGAGGGTCTGACCGGTCGGTTCAAGGGCCCCAGTCGTCTGATCGATCTTGAAGATTACCACGGAATTCGAACTCCCGTTCGCGGCGATCAGGAAATGTCCGGTTGGGTCGATGCCGAAATTCCTGGGGAACTTGCCCTGGGTTGGTACTTGCCCCTTGGCGGTGAGCTGTCCACTCTTGGAATCAACCGCGAAAACGGCGATGCTATCGTGTCCGCGATTCGAGCCGTAGACGAAGTTTCCTGAGGGGTGGACTTGGACCTCGGCAGTGGAGCTGTTCGACGTCACATCCGTAGGCAGGGTCGTGATCGTTTGAGTCTGGGAGAGCACCCCTTTGGCCGCATCATAATCGAACGCAACAACGGTGTTTGCCATTTCGTTGATCACGTAAGCATGCTTCCCATCAGGGCTGAAGGCAAAGTGCCGCGGCCCTGAACCCGGGGCGAGCTTGACGCTTGGGGGGTCGTTCGGGGTCAGCGTCCCGTGTGTCGTGTCGAGCTTGTAAACCAGAATCTGATCGAGACCCAGGTCGGCTGCGACCGCGAACTTGCCAGCCGAGTCCGCGTTGATCGAATGGGCGTGGGGTTCACCCTGGCGCTGGGGGTTAACACTCTTGCCGGAGTGCTGAACGAACGACGTTGCAGGCTTGAGCGAACCATCTTCACCGATCGGTAACGCGGTGACACTTCCTCCCCCGTAATTGGCCACGAGAGCGACCTTACCCGACGGATCCACGGAAATATGGCATGGGCCTGTCCCCTTGGACGACTGCCGGTTAATCAAGGTTAGCTCACCTGTGGCACTGTTGATCTTATAAGCAGAGACCGATCCGGCTTTGTCTCCACTGAAGTCGTTGATCTCACCAACAGCGTAGAGGTACTGGCGCGAGGGGTGTATCGCCAGGAACGACGGGTCAGACGTCTCAGCGACCAGGGTCGGATCGGTCATCTTACCTGTCTTGAGATCAAGAACAGATTGATAGATGCCCTTGCTGGGAGCCTTACTATAGGTCCCGATGTACACGCGAAACTTGGCTGGGGCTTCGACAGGTCCGGCGGCCGTGGCGGAGAGGCCCAGGATCGGCATCAAAACGCTACATAGCATCAGTCGAAGCATTGGCTCACCTCTGAGTATGGAGAGAATCTTGAGAAATACGTTATTATGAGACAGCATAGGTGTCAAAGGCCTCACATCCGTGACTTCAGAAAAGCCACAAGGTCGGCCAGGTCCTGAATGCTCAGTTGCTGGTCGAGGCCTGCCGGCATGATTGAGACCGAACCCGGGCGCATCTCTTCGATTTCGCTCCGAGGGATCCTAACGACCTCGGTTGCGCTCGTGGCGAGAACAACGTCGTCGCGGCCATCATCCTTGACAAAACCATTAAACTGAGTACCGCCTTTGGTCGCCACAAGGAAGGGTTCATAGCTGCGAACGAAGCTCGCACTCGGATAAACGATCGACTCAAGTAAGTCGCGTTCTGCGCGGATCTTGCCGATACTTGAAAGTTCCGGCCCCACCTTGCCTCCGACATACCCCATCTGATGACACGTCAGGCACGAGGCCTTGGTCCCGTTGAAGACGATCTGTCCACGTCGAATATCGCCAGGACTGGCCTCAATCTGGGCCATCAACTCGCCAAGCTTCGCCTTGCGAGCTTCAAGCCCCTCGTCCAAGCTTTCGAGCAGAATCTTGGCGGCCAACTGGATTGGGGGACCGAACTTGACGATCGTCGGGTTCAGAATTTCCGCGCGAAGGGTCGATCGACCGGGCGACTGCTTGAGCGCGTCGATCAGCGCCATGCCGAGTCGTTCATCGTTCGATCCCTCGAACGCTGGGAGTACGCGGGCAAGTTCGAGTGGGCCGACCTTACGGATGGCCTGGGCGAGTTCGGCCAGTTGCGCGGCACTCAACGAGAGCTTGCCCAACGCATCGGCGGCAGCAAGCCGAAGCGGCACACTCTGGTCGTCGATCATCCGCTCAAGGGCGATCTCGAAAAGGTCGGCATCGAGTGTCGCTCCCCGACGCGGAATCGCCGCGAGTGCTTCGGCACTTGTTGATGGATCCTCCCAGCGCCGGGATGCGGTGAGCAACTGAGCTGTGATCGGTGCAGCCTGATCTGTGTTCAAGCCCCAGGCGCGGACCGTTCTCACGAGCGAGGCCCCATTTGCCCCGTCATCCTGAGCGACCGCCCCCCCGATTGCTTCGATCCAGGCCTTGGGAACCGGCTTCAATCCTGCATCGGCCATCGCAGCCAGGACCGTGAAACGCGAAGCGGGATCGGTGGTTCGGTCGTTGAGTGCTTCAGTAAGTAGGGTTTGGATGGCTTCGCTTTTGGCAAGCTTGGCGAGCATGGACGCGAGCGAAAGATCAACATCCTTTAGACCACGGACCCGGTCGAGCAGTGGTCCGGCCAGTTCGGGCCCCCACTCGGGATGGCGACCGGCGATCCAAGTTGCGATCTCCATCGATCGGAGGTCGGTCGAAGTCAGGTCGGCAATGATCTGCGTGGCTTTAATCGAGTCGCCACTCTGGTCAAGGGCGATCAGGATCGCGCGACGGACCGAGGGGGCCGCGTCTGCCAACCCTTTCATAAGCTCAGCGCCGTCACCGATCTCGAGTAGAGCATAGGTGAGGGCATGAACAAGCCAGCGATCGTCGGCGCTGGCCGTTTTGAGCCGGGCCAGGATAGGGGCAATCGATCGACTGTCACCGATCCTTCCCAAAGCCTCGGCGGCACGTCGTGCGATCTGGGAATCTTCGCTCAAGACTGCCGCTTCGATTGCCGGTCGGCACTCGTCTGCGCGAAGTAAGCTCAACCCTTCAAGGGCGATCAATTTAACATGAGTCTCAGCCTCAGGGTCAGTCACAATCTGCTGGAGGCGTTGGCGAGCCTCCTTTGTGCCAACCCTCACCGCTAACCAGGCGACCTCGCCGGCATGGTACGATGGTCTTCCAGTCGGCATGGGCAAAAGCCCTTGATCTCCCCGACGTTCAAGTTCGGCCAATGCCCGTTGCCGGACCGCTGGACGATTGAGCATGCGAGTACGCGTCTCAAGTTCCGACCTATCCACATCTTTCCAACCAAGTTTGAGTCCCCGGGGGTCGGCCACGTTGGGTACCCGATCCTTGCGGACTCGATAGATCGCACCAAAAACGTCGGGCTTTTCAATCTGCGAGGTCGGGCAGCACAGCTTGTACCAGCCTCCTGTATCGACCACCAGCAAGCTTCCATCGGCATCTTCCAACACATCGGTGGGATGGAAGTCTTGGTCCGTGCCGACCAGGAAGTCGGTGTCGTCGGACGTGTAGCCAGCCCCCTGGCGATGGAGTCGATGACGAGTCACCTTCCGCATATTGAAGCAAGTGGCGAACAGGGTTTCCCGACTCGTTTCGTTCCAACTTTGGGTCTTCAGCCGCATCAAGCCACTGGGTGCCGCCGCCCCAAGCTGTGAGAGGACCGGCATCATCTCGGGGGTTGTGCGAGGATGATTCTCAATGACTCCATGGATCTTACCCCAGACACCGCCGTAAATCGCGTGGATCACACCGTCGCGTTTGCCATCGCCCGGATTTTGCAAGAATGTTGTGGTGAAGAAACGATCACCTGTGGTGCTGAAGGCAACTTCGACCGGGTTATCCATACCGCCGGTCATGACCGGTTCCAGACCCGTGCCATCGGGTCGGCAGCGAAAAATATGAGCGGCCTTCGTTACGAGTGGTTTCTTGCCAGGCCTTGCATACGTCTGTTCGGCAAACGCCCCTTTCGCCCAGTAAATCCAACCGTCGGGGCCAAGATAGGGACCGTGCAAATCGTTCGCGCAGCCGGTCAGGGTCTTGCCCTTGAACCATTCCTCACGTGTGTCGGCAACCCCGTCGTCATCAGTATCGGTCAACTTCCAGATCGAAGGAGGGGCGGCCACATAGAGCGACCCATCAAGCCACATCGCTCCTTCCGGAAACATCATCTTGTCGGCATAGACCACACTCTTGTCGAACTTTCCGTCCCCATCGACATCTTCAAGACGAACGATCCGGTGGGTGGGGTTGGCAAGCTGCGTTTGAACCTTGTCGTTCGAACCCGAGGAGTCGGCCACATAGAGGCGACCCTGTTCGTCAAAGTCGGCAACGATCGGGCGGTCGACCAGCGGAGGACCCGCAACCAGTTCCAGCGAATAACCGTCGGGAAGCTTGAACGTTTTACCACTCACGGTGACCTCACCCGCCCAGGAGGGGAGAGCAGCGATCAACAGAGCGAACCCGATAACAATCCATTTAATCATAGGTGATGCTCTCGAAAATGGCTCAGGTAAGCAAGAATCGGTCGGACCATGGAGGAAGGTCCGACACGAGCGAGGTTGATATCAAGCTCGTGGTACGTGTCCAGAAACTGTTTATAGTCACGAACCATGTTCAAAGTTAGCGGGAGTGGAGTCCAATCCGTCATCAGAAAACCCGACCTTGCCCGTCGTTGAGATTCGTGGGGCAAAGATCGAGCACACGAGTCCTGACAGTGGTTGAAGAGGTTTGCACGAACCACTGATCCTAACCCCGATGACAGGGGTGGGCAAGCGTCAGGCAGGGTTCGCGACCAGGAACGCTTCGATCTCGGCGACTTCTTGAGTAGAGAGTCGAAACCCCGCCGCCCCAACAAGTTCCGCAAGTTGACCGGCCTTGCGGGCGCCGACGATTGCCCCGGTGATATTCGGATCACGCAAAACCCAGGCAATCGCGACTTCGCCCGGCGTCTTGTCGTGTCGTAAACCGATGCCCCGAATCAGGTCGACCAAATGCAAGTTCCGGGTCAGGAGGGGCTCCTGATAACTCTTGTTCCGACGTCGGAAATCGTCTTCAGGGAAGTTGGCGACTCGCTCTCGCGTCACCCCTCCGCTCAGGATTCCCGAGCCCATCGGCGAGTACGAGATCACGCCGATGCCCGATCGACCAGCAAACGGGAGGATCTCCGCCTCGATCTTGCGGTTGAGCAGTGAATAATGGGGCTGGAGCGAGGTCACAGGTGCGATCTTGTTGGCCCGTTCGAGCTGTCCAACACTGAAGTTCGACACCCCAATCCAGCGCACTTTCCCTTCCTTCTTCAGATCTGCGACGGTCGCCCAACCTTCTTCGATATCTTCATCAGGCTCGGGCCAGTGGATCTGGTAGAGGTCGATGGCATCGACCCGGAGTCTCTTGAGGCTAGCTTCGCATTCCTTGCGAATCGAGTCGGCTTTCAGCGACTTGGAGATCTCACGCTTCTCGTTCCAGACCATTTCGCACTTGGTGAACACGAAAGGCCGGTTCGCCAGACCATCAAGGGCCTTCGCCACCACCTCCTCCGAGTGTCCCAATCCATAGACAGGGGCGGTATCGATCCAATTGACGCCCAGGTCGATCGCTTCGTGAATCGCTGCGATCGAGTCTTGATCATCCTGAGCACCCCAGCCGAACGCCCAGCCTCCCCCGCCGATCGCCCAGGCCCCAAATCCGATCGGGCTGATGTTCAGATCCGAATCTCCCAAGCGTCGCGTTTGCATCGGTTCATCGTCTCGGAGAAAAAGTGGTGTCTTCGGAACGATTCTAACAGAACCGGCTGCTCCACTCGAAGGGCTGCGTCGTTTTCTCGAGAAAACGAAGTCAGAGCCCCCGTCTGACCGCCGCTCCCGGCAGGGAAGTGGGACCGAGGGTCCACGTTCAGCTCTCGCATCGAGAGGAAACGTCACTAGCATCCGAATTGTCAAAGACCGATCTGACGAATCAGAGGAGTGGGTTGGGCTGCAAGGGATCTTCTCCAGCGGATGGTCCAGGAGGAGCTGGGGTTTCGCGATGATCCAACTCACTCTCGGACCCATCGTGAATTGCCGACCGACGCTCTTTTTCGAGGGCCTTGATCTGCCGCTCACTGCGAGCGACCTCGCGTTCGGCCTTAATTAGCAGGGCGTCCGAATCGAAAAACTCGCCCAACGCAGCCTTCGCCTGCATCTCTTTGTTCTGCGCTTCGAGAACTTTGGACAGCTCACTGAGGCGGATCAGTTCGCGTGTGAAGATCTCTTTCAAGTGCTTGCCTACTTGAAGATGCCTGTCCGAGGCATCTCGCGCGATCGTATCGGTACTGACGACCGACGCCGTATCGGTCCACTCGTCCGGCGGTATGCCCAGGAGGCAAAGCGCTTTGACTCGATCGATGGAGGTCAATTCTCCACCGAACGTATCCGAGCTTACCTTTCGGATGAGATACGCCCATCGATCCATCAGGTAGAGGCAACCGTGATAGGTCGTTTTGAGTCTCGCGACCACTTGTCCAGGCTGCTTCTTAAGCTTGAGCGCCAGGGTCTCGACCCGATCACTTTGATCGACATCCCAGACTGTCGCAGCTCGATCTATGAGCCAGTTCCGCAGGGTCGCGACCCGCTCTTTCGAATTGGAAAGCCGCTCATGCTCGGTTTGGAGACAAAAATCCACCTGGCGAGCGGATCGTCGAGTGATTTCGGACGCAGGGATCGCTCCCGTCAGAGTGGCAATCGGTGACAAGGTCATCGTCATAATCCCATGAATAAGGTGCAGCATCGCACTTAACGAGATTACTATCGGCATACGGGACTTGATGCTTTGGGGATTCTGGGCAATTTCGAGAAGATATTTTGGTCAGGTGCTTCTGAAGTTCGAAACGATGGCATATGAAGAGTCGGGATGGTTCGCCTGAGCCTGTCCGCCGGACTCTTCCCTCTTTAGGTCATGCTTGCGACAATAATGAGTAGCATTGCTGTCCGCTCCATTGGTTCATTCGGGGAGACCCCACCATGCGACTCGAAGGTCAGCGGGAGAGCGATAATGTTGAAGATCGGCGTGCGATGGGGCCGCAAACCGCGATGGCCGGTGGCAGCGTGCTCACGCTAGTGATTGTACTGGTCGGCATGTTCTTTGGTGTCGATCCTAGACTGATCATGGGATTCATGCAACAGGCTGGCCCCCCTCCTGGGGCACAGGCCGGGCCTCTGCCCGGTCAGCCGGGCGGACCTGCCCCGATCAACGACGAGGGCTCGAAATTCGTAAAGATCATCCTCGCTGAGACCGAGGACGTCTGGAGCGAACTCTTCGCCGATATGGGGAAGACCTATAAACAACCGATACTCGTGATCTTTTCTGAGAGTACCTCATCAGCGTGCGGGACAGGTGAGTCGGCCATGGGTCCGTTTTACTGTCCCGGCGACCAGAAAGTCTATATTGATCTTGCGTTTTACGACGAGCTGGCAAAAAAGTACAATGCCCCCGGCGACTTCGCCCAGGCATACGTGATTGCCCATGAGGTTGGCCACCATGTCCAGAATCTGCTTGGGACGTCCCGAGAAGTTCAGCGGGCGCGACAGCAAGCGAGCCAAAAGGAAGGGAATCGACTCTCCGTGAAGATGGAACTCCAGGCCGATTTCTTGGCCGGTGTTTGGGCGCACCATGCGCAGCGGACGAAGGGGATTCTCGAAGAAGGCGACATTGAAAAGGGGATTCGCGCTGCTTCGGCGATCGGTGACGATACGCTCCAGAGGCGCGGACAGGGTTACGTCGTTCCCGATTCGTTCACGCACGGAACTTCGGAACAACGCGTCAAGTGGTTCCTAAAGGGCTTCAAGACTGGTAGAATTGGAGATGGCGATACCTTTAATACTCCCGACTTGTGATGCAATGAGCACAAATCAAGGGCTGGCAACGACCGGCCCTTGATTCCCGATTCATTCCGGGAGGGTCTCCAAGAAGAACCTCGTCCAATTGCCGTGCATGATCGCTTCGATGTCGACGGGCGGATAGCCCCGGGTTTCGAGCAGACCTGTCAGCTTTTGCAGATCCGTGATCGTGTTGACATCGGCAGGCGTTTGCTCAAAACCGTAGCCGCCGTCGAGATCGCTGCCGATCCCCACATGCCGAACATTGCCCGAGAGCTGGCAGATATGGTCAATGTTCTCGACGGTTCGGTCGAGGGTAACCTCGGGCGTAGAAACACCCCGGACCCAGCCAGGCTGAAGCATGACCGCATCGAACGCCATTCCCAAAACCCCATCGCGTTCGATGATGAATCGAATCATGTCGTCACTGAACTGCCGTTGCCAGTCGCAAAACTTGCGGGCATTCTGATGACTCGCCAGGACCCTGCCATCGAACCGTTCCGCAACCTGCCAGAACGCTCGGTCGGACAGGTGAGTCATGTCGAGCGCGATCCCCAGCCTCTCGATATTCTTCAGGAGCGGGATCGCCTCTGCGGCCAAACCTGCCTCCGAACGAGTCCCGCCGCCATAACGGTTCGGGCCGTAGTGCGTGATGCCGATCGCACGAAGACCGTGCCCATACCACTCGTCGATGTGGTCGGGATCAAGAACCGGGTCGGCGCATTCCATGCTCAAGATATAGCCAAACGGACATGATGATGCGTTATTTGCTGCGAGCATCAGGTGCTTGCCCAAGTCATCCTTCGTACGGATCGCAACCATAAACCCCGACCGCTCCATCGCCCGATAGTACGAGAGATGGGCCATAGCCATCGCATAGCAGGCCTCCGGAGTGGTCCAACCGAACGCGTGGTTGATCGGCTGTTCAATGCGGGCGAGAACCGTTGCGAGGCCAACCGCAACCTCAGCCTTCCGGAGTTCCGGAAAGCTCAACGTGTTGGTGCATCGACCCGGTTCGGTCATACCCAGCATTAACTCTTGGGCCCGGATCTCCGCGACAGCCATTCGTAAGTCACGGTTCCAATCGACCCCGTTCAAACCTAGGTCGAGGTGGGCATCAAAGATCATCATCCGTTTTGTCCCTCTGGCAATTTAGTTATGTATTGACGATCAGGCCATCTTTCATGATGATAACTCGATCCGCAGAGGCTGCGACTTCGGGACTATGCGTCACCATGATCAAGGTCAGGCCATGCTGCTGTCGCAACCTAGCCAAAAGTGTAAGCACTTCCGCCTGGTTCTGGCTATCGAGATTACCCGTCGGCTCATCCGCCAGGATCAATTTGGGCTGATTCGCCAATGCACGTGCAATCGCCACCCGCTGGCGTTCGCCGACCGAGAGCCTGGTCGTCCGCTGATTCACCCGGTGTGCCAGCCCAACATCGTCAAGTAGGGACAACGCGCGATTTTCACGGGCCTTCCGTGAAAGATCCGACTCAAACATCGGAATCTGAACATTCTCGACTGCGGAAAGCGTACCGATTAGGTGAAATGACTGAAACACGAAGCCAAGTTGACGGGCTCGGAATGCGTCGATATTGAGGCCCGCGAGTGGCTTTCCCTCGAAGAAAACCTCGCCAGACGTTGGGCGATCGAGTCCCCCCAAGAGGTGCAACAAGGTCGTCTTGCCCGACCCACTCGCCCCCATGATCGCCAGCGATTCACCGGCCTGGACCTGTATCGAAACACCCCGAAGAGCGCGGACATCGCCATCAGGAAAGGTTCGTGTGAGCGCTTCTCCCCTTAAGATGAACTCAGTCATGGCGGAGCGCCTCAGTTGGTTCGAGCGATGCCGCGCGAATGGCAGGATACAGCCCTCCCAATAAGCTCAAGACAGCCCCCATCACAAGTCCGATCCCATAAATTGAAGGGGGAAGTTGAGGATCCACAAATCCACGCGCATTGGGAGAAAGCAATAAGAGCCGGATCCCAATCCAAGCGAACGCCGATCCCACAACGACCCCGAGCAGGCCCAGGCCGATCGCCTCGCCCAGGATCAATGCCAGGATTCGACTCCTCCTCCAGCCCAAAGCGCGGAGCAGGCCGATCTCCCCGGTCCGCTCAAAAACCGCCATCACCATCGTGTTGAGCATGCCTACCGATCCCAGGACAAGTGCCACGGCCATGGTTGCCCAGGCCATCGACTTGGAGAGCCGGATCTGGAGATCGGCCGCGATATATTCACGCGTGGGCAGGGCCGCCACACCCGGGACCTTGGCCTCGATCCGTTTCCCTAACGCGCGAAGACTCTCAGCGTCTCCCGAATTGACGGCTGCAACAACGAAGCCAGTCACCTGCCCGCCCCGACCCATCATCTTCTGCAACTCTTGAATCGGCATGATCAAGCCACCATTTTCAAACAGACTCTCAGTTTCAAAAATGCCGACAACTTCAAACGTCTCACCAGCGACCGAGAGCATATCTCCCATTTTCTTTCCCAAGTTCAGAGCGAGGACACGTCCCAGAAGCGTCACCCGGCCATCACCGGTTTTCAACGTCCGCCCGTCGAGAATCCGCAGGCCCCGAAAGAGGATACTCTCGGGTACCCAACCACTCGCCAACACTGCGACAAGATTTGCATCCTCGAATGAGACCGTGTCCATCAGAGAAGGAGCCAGGTCAAGAACACCTGAAACACCTCGGATCGTCTCGCCTATGTTCACATTCAGGTTGCTTGAGAGTTGGTTGCCAATGCCCGCGCGGACGACGATCAGGTCAACCCCTTTTGCAGGGTAAATCGCCTGGAACGACCGTTCAAAACCCCAAGCGATCCCGGTCAGAACCATGACTGCCGCGATCCCGACCGCCAGGCCAAGAACGGTAAGCGTGGTCCGTGCGCGACGTCCTAGCATGTTTCGTAAAATATACGTTGAGAATCGCATGAGTCCTCGAGTCAGCCTGGAGACGTGCCGATCAGAACATATCCAACCTTGCGCCAGATCAGCTTGTATTGGGAGTCGGGAAGAACGCGCTTACCGATCGCCGCGACATCGAGATCCCGATGTTTCTGGACAATTGCGGTGAACTCATCGCCGAGGCTCATCCCCTTACTGACGATCCATCGTTCGAGACGAACCAGGCCGAGTTTGCGAAGGAACAGCCAATCGGTCAAGTCGGGAACTTCGTCGGCGACCACGATCTTACCACCTGGCTTCACAACGCGGGCCATTTCTCGGAGCGATTTTTCCGGGTCACTGAAGTAGTTGAAACCGCCAATCGAGAGCGCTGCATCGAAGTGATGGTCCGCGAAAGGGAGGTCCTCCGCCTCTCCCATAACGAGCTTGACCTCCCGCCCTTTCACTCGCTTCTGACACGCCGAAAGTTGAGCCGTCGAGATGTCGACACCAACCACCGACCAATCGGCGGGGAGCCAATCCAGGTAGACACCGTCGCCAATCGCCACATCAAGGAGCTTGAGGCCAGGGGTTTTAGGAAGGTGTTCGAGGATCTTATTCCGGGCCCGCTTCTCACCTCCGAGACTGACAAACGTGAACCACTCCCAGAATCGAAACTTGGGCCAGAGGGCACCGTCATAGAATTTTCGCGCCACCTCATTATTACCGGACGTGTGCTCCTTGATGATCGCGACCTCGTTACGAATCGGATAGCTTGTGCCGTCAGGAGCAACCAGAGCTTGCGTCTGTCGGTCGTAGGTCAGCGAGCCCCCAGTCTTCGGGCAACGCCAGAGGTCAGGATCGCTCGACCAATCCGTTATCACCAAGTTTTGATCAAGACTTTGTTCAACGATGCTCATCATAAGGCTCCATTGTGCGCACAGGAGGAAGAAGGAGCGGTGTCCACGAGGCAGTACCCCAGTCGATTCCAGATCGGTAGGCGACGGCATGTGGGTGAGACATCAGCGATCAGTGAATTAATGTCAAGGTCCGACGCGAGAACCATGTCTACGAAGGCAGAATCCAGGCCGAGTCTCCGCAGCCACCAAGCGTCAAGCCGGGGGCGACCCAGAATATGCCCGATCCCCGCCCGGAAAAGAGTGGGGAGTTCGTCCGCGATCACAATGACGCCACCTGGTTTCGTCACCCTGCGCATCTCTCGCCATGCCGCCGATCGGTCGCGGTAATGGTTGAAGCCGCCGATCGAGTAGCATGCATCGAAGCTGGCCTCATCAAAGGGAAGTGCTTCCGCCTCGCCCCAGAAGAGCCGCCCTTTCAACTCAGGAAAACGCTGCTGACAGCGGGAAAGCTGCGTCCTCGCGATATCGAGCCCGTATAATTGATGAGCTTTGAGCAGTTCCACATTCTCGCCATCGCCGATACCAACTTCCAAGATCCGGAGCGGTGATGCTCCTGTGTGGATATGTCGGAGAATCTGCCACCGAGAACGCTTCTGACCGCCTTGGAGGGTGAGGAACATCTTCTCCCAAGGCCGGAATTTCACCCAGCCGGGACCATCATAAAATTCGGCTGCGATCCGATTCTGACCCGTGAGACGACCAATCGCCTCGACGATACCATCCTTTTCTTGATATGTGCGATCACAGGATATGCATCGTAGTGAGCAACTCATTGCGCTCCCGCAGTTCAGACAGCGCAACCGTGATTGGATCGACATTTCCGTCGAATCTTCGATCGTTTGTGCGGAGCGCGAAAAATTCATCGGTCAAAACTCGGAGGTCAAGGCCCTGGGACCAGCTCGATCCATCATCCAATCGAAGAGGCGATTCGGCACGATTTTGAGGACCGTCATGCCGACCCGCGTACTGAACGGAAAGACATAATCACGTGGGCGTCGTTCGATCGCTCGAACAAGGTAGAGGGCCGCTTGGTCGGGCGTCAGCATCTTGACTGGAGTTCGAAACGGCGTGTCTTGCGTGATCGCAGTTCGGACGAATCCAGGGCAGACCGTTGTCACGGTGATGCCCCGCCGTTTTAGACCCGGTCGTAAGCCTTCCAGATACGCGATCAACGCAGCCTTGGACGCTGAGTAGGATATCATCCAAGGCAGGCCACGAAATCCTGCGACACTCGCAATTCCGACGATATGTCCACGCTTCCGTTCAATCATGCCCGGCAAGATTGCTTCGATCGCGTTTGCGACCCCGATCAGGTTAACCTCAATCATCTGCCGAAGGTCGGGGATGTTTAGGTCGGGGACGATTGTCAAGGATCCAACGCCCGCACATGCGACGAGGATATCGATAGGTCCAACTTGCGTTTCAAGGCTCTGAATGGCGAGTGTCAGGGCTGAGCTATCGGTCACACTACATACGGCAATCGCGCCGATCGCGTTCAGTTTACTAAGCGAGGCCACGTCACGGTCAATCAACGCAAGCTTATATCCTTTTGCGTAGAGTGCCAGAGCCGTCGCCTTCCCAATGCCATTACCCGCCCCCGTGATCAGGACCGTCGGCTTGATCATCGGCTCGACTCCGCAAGAGACCTTGTGGTCACCTCGACAAGAAACCGTTCCACGGCGGCGAGGAACGCGACGGGATTCTCTTCAGGGGCACGGTGCTGGGCGAGCGGAACAAGCTCACTTCGACAGTCGCTAAGGTGCTCGGAGAGATAGTCTGCGGTCGCCAGAAATGGTGAGAATTCTCCATACAGGGCCAGCGTCGGGACATGTACGGCGTGAATCTTTTCGGTTGTGAGACCAGCCTCTTCCTTCACATCGTCGCCGCAGGTGGTCTTCCCCAGCCTCATCAACCGGTTCATGGTAGGGAGTCCGACCGCATGTCGAAATTTGAGCATTTTTTCGGCATCAAGATGTACGACTTGATCGAAGAACTTACCAAGGTCATACCAGAACTCGGCGGAGAGGGTCACACCGGCGTCCTCCGCCTCCTGGCGGAAATTCTGCCAGTGGCCCCATCGGCTCAGTTGTTCTAAGTGCCGAAGCGCTGGGAAATAGGGGTCGGAGAGGATGAGAGAGTCGATCCGATCCGGAGCCAGAACCGCCGCATGCATGGCCACAACCCCCCCGAAGCTATGTCCCACAAGGTGAGCCGACGGGGCATCGACTTTATCCATTAATGTGAGGACGTCGCCCGCCATATCGGCTGAGGTATACGCCGACTTGGGGACATCGGTATAGCCGTGTCCCCGCAAGTCGAACGCAGTCACTCGAAAGCGAGTGGCGAGCGACTCCATGGCTCGACATAAGTACCAGATCGAGAGGTCACCGGTGACCCCATGGATCAGCACCACATCGGGACCACTCCCCGCCTGCTGGACATGGAACGTCAACTCACCGACCTTGAGACGTGGCATCGCTTTGTTTCCGGGATTACCAGTGATTGTTGACGTAAGCGGCGAGTTCGCCCAACGACAAGTCCCGTTCCGCACGAGTTCCCAACTCAGCCATCAAGCCTGCGAATGGGAGTGGCCGCGCATAGTGCGCCTCGAGAGTCTCACCCAAAACGATGGCATCGATCGAGGCCAGCCCCAAATCTCCAAAGAACATCGTGTCCGGCCCGATCTCGCCTGAGAACTCACGGCCCCCGAAGTCACTCAGAATGATCGCGAGTTGGGCAAGGATATCCGATTCGCCAGGAGAGTTGTTCACTGCTGATCTCCATCGTGGATCGTCCATGCCCAGATCCACTCACCTCTACGGTGCGAGTGGACGGTGAGAGGGCACTTTACAAGGTCGGGACAAGCCTCGGACAGCCTTGGGCCAAGTTCAACCTTGATTGTACCATCGGTCCACGCGTCAACAATGATCACGCTTGCAGGTCCGGAGATGAGCCCCAACCCGGTCATTTTGGCAACGGCCTCCTTGGCACACCAGAATCGAGCGGACCATTCGGGACGTCCGACCATACGGCTAAGAAGTTCGCGCTCGGCACTCGTGAATGCGATCGCCTCAAAACCGGGAGAACGCCCGACGATCCGTTCGACGTCGATACCGAGCCTGGCGGTCATTGACGTTACGGCAAGGGCAACCGCGACGCCGTCAGTGTGGGCGATTGAGACGAGAGGAAGACTGTCTCGATCCGGCTCAACGAGCGAACGAAGCCACGGTCGACCGTGTTCATCAGGACTGATCTCGAGGTCGGCAGGATAGACGGGATCAAGGCCTTGATCGATCCAGATTCGCCGTACTGCCTCTTTGGCCGCGATCCGCCCCCAGAGACGGAGGGTCCGTCGCAACTCGGGTCCACGAGGCCCCATCAAGCTTTCACGTTCGAATGGCGAGAGCATTGTCTGTTCGAGAACATCGCGCCAAACCGGCTTGGCGAAATCGCCAGGGGGCTCCAACCAGACCGCACGTGCAACGGTCGCTGGAAGGTTCAAATCCAATTCTTCACCAATGAACATGCGGTCTGGCCCTCGGAGGACATCCCGATAGCTGGTGGGCCAGTGGAATCGCCAATCGTCCCAATCGTTGATCCGCATCCAGACTCGTCCGTCGGCAGCGAGGATTTCCGCGTGGGCGCGGACCTTGTGCCGGTCCACCGAGTCAATCGACACGTTGCATTTGACTCGCGAGCCTTCAGGCAAGTTGTCTCCGAAGAGGGCCAACTCGCCAAGCCGAAGTGGAAAAATCACATCGCCCTGCTTTAGTTCATCCAGACCCCAAGAACCTAGCAAATGTGTGAAATTGTCAAAGATGATTGGGTCGATGATCAATGAAGCCGAGTTGGAATCACGCAGCAGTCCCTGATGAGGGAGGACCGTGAGGACCCCTTCGATCGCTCTAGGACCGATCTGGCCGATCTCAGTTACCGCCTGGAGGGCCGGCCCGTGGAACAACCACTGTTCGGCATAAACACTTTCGGCAGTGAAGATTGATGCACGCGCGGATGCAATCTGAAATTCGCCAGCGACTGGCCGAGCGGGACGCGTTTCCGCAAAGATCGCCAACCCCTCAACGACGGGGGGGTCGTCGGGCCTGGGCTCCGTTGGGGTTCCTCGATTCGCGATCGAAACCCGAATGACGCCGGGATCATTTTCGTCCCGAGTTGCCGTGAGTTCCAGAGTGATTGGTTCGGATTCGTAGCGAATCCAGCGGTGGGCCAGGACATCACGGAGTGCGACCAGTGTTAGGCCTGGAACCAAAAGTGACGCAACTTCAGCGAGCATTTCCGCCATAACAGCAAACGGGACGACCGGCAATCCCCGAGCGTCCGGGTCAACCTGCGAAACTCGCCGCCCACCTAACGTATGATGCTCCGCGATCGGATCGCCGTCGATCGTGAGAATCAAGTGAGTGACGATGTGCAGTTGCGGAGAATGCGAGACAATCTCCCCAACCCAAGGGTACATCACATCTACAACTGGACATTTTTTTGAGGTCAGGTAGGCTGACATCACGTCGCGTTGCGTGTCCAAGAACAAGTTCATCGTCGAGAAGTAGGATTGAATGACCGCATCCGGCTCCTGCTCAAGAGTCGAGAGCGACATAGCCCCATGTTCGATTTCAGGAAATCCGTTCTGGCAGGAACACAATAGAACTTCCTGCGAAGATTCAACGAGAGGTCGTTCGGCGGAAAAACCAGCCATCCGGAATCGTTGGGCGACTTCCTCGCTAAGCTGCATCTCGGGGAAACCCAAACGGAGGTGTGGCAGGGAGCGACTTACCGTCGGGGGCTGGTCGAAATCGATTCTTATCGGTCGGCGACGGGCGTAAAGGATCGTTGGGTCGAGCTCGATCCCCTGTGCGAATAATGATGCGACGAAATGGTTCAGTTGGGTCAGGCCCGACCGCTTGGGAAGGTTCGCCGCAACCGCAAATGCAGGCCGATTGCGTAGGCTATCTTCCACGAAGCCGGCGAGATTGCCACGGGCACCGACATCAATGAAGACTCGTAAGCCATCGTTGTGCATTTGCTCGATCGTTTTGCGGAACTCGACCGTTCGCGACCATTGAGCTAGCGCTAGCTCGCGAACTCGGCCGGGTTCGGCTGGCATTTTCGCGCCTGTCGCGCACGAGTAGAGTTCCACCTCAGCCGGACGGAATTCGTTCCCACTTAGAAATGCATCGATCGATGAGATTGCGGGATCAAACTCAGGGGTATGGTAAGGGCGTGAGAATGGGAGGACCTCAGCGATATAACCCTGCGACTCCAGGTGGTGGGCAGCAGACGCAATCGCATTTGGGCTTCCCGCTAACACGACTTGATGAGGGCAGTTGTCGATTGCGACGGATAGCTCAGACATCAGGTCACCGAGATTCACGACAACTTTCCCTCGGTCCAATGCCACTGCAAGGAGGCTTGTATCGACGAATCGCTGCTCGGTTGTAAGCCGATCGAGCTCTCCGCCAAGTCGGGCCAGTCCGGATACGAACTTGTCATCGACAGGAATCACGCCAGCGGCTGCCAGTGCGAGAAGCTCTCCGCTGGAATGCCCTACGATCGCGTCGGCCTTGATGCCAAGCTTGAGGAGAAGTTGGTAGAGACCCCACTGAGCCGAGAGGACAACATTGACCGCGATCCCCGCCGACCAAAGTTCATCACTCCCTGCACCAAAGAGAATATCAGAAGGCCGCTCGGTCAGTCCGGATTCACGGGCAATCCGGTCTGCGGTATCAAACAACTGACGGATCTCAGGAAAGTGCGGGCAGAGATCTGCGAGCATCCCCGCATATTGGGACCCTTCGCCGGGGAACATCAATGCCAGACGTCCTGGGCCTCCCAGCGGATCAGACCAGTAATAGCTTCCCCGACCGTCACGAATCGACTGACATTTTGGATCGCTCATCCTCGCGATCAACGCAGCCAAACGATCCGCAAGATCCGTCAAAGAGGCGACCACCAGGCCTAGTCGCACGGGCCCTGGTTTGCGGGTGTTGAGTGTGAAGGCCACATCCTTCAATGTTGCCACGCCTCCTGCGAGTATCCAGCGATGCAGGCTCGATGCTTCCTCAATGAGCCCTTGGCGATCGTCGCCGGAGAGTAGAATTGCCTCGCACTCCCAGGTGGGCATTGCCCCAGGAGTAACGCCATCAGCGCTAGCGGTATGCTCCTCAAGAATCGCGTGGGTATTGATGCCAGCGAAACCGAAAGAGTTGACACCGACCCGCCGAGGGGTGGCGTCCGCATGAATCCACGGGCGAAGTTTGGGATTCAGGCTTGCCGATCTTCGCTTTTTCTGGAGCAAGGGATGAGGGGTCTGTGCACTGTTACTCGGGGGAAGTATTCGATGGTGAAGACACAAGGCGGACTTGATCAATCCTGCCATCCCCGAGGCAGGCATCGCGTGTCCGATCTGACTCGAAATCGCCCCGAGGATTCGGCGATGATCGGTCGGGAAAACGGCATTGATCGCCTTCAGTTCGGTTCGGTCGGACACAGGTAACCCGAGTCCATGGCCTTCGATCAGTCCCACACTCGCGGGAAGAATCCCCGCCTGGCGATAGGCTCGTTTGATCGCTCGCGCGTGACCGCTTGCACTGGGCGAGGCAAGTCCCGCACTTCGGCCATCGCTCGCGAGGCCGATCCCTTGGATGACCGCATAGATTCGGTCGCCATCACGTTCGGCATCACAGCGGCGTTTGAGGACAAGGACGCCAACCCCTTCACCAGAGAGCAATCCATCGGCGTCTTTCGAGAAGGGTCTCGATTGTCCCGACTTCGATAGGGCTCCGAGTTGCTGAAACACGAGAGGGAAATCGACGTCGGCCTCAACGTAGACGCCTCCGACGATCGCAAGTTTCGAGCGATGCTGAATAAGTGACCGGCACGCCTGTTCCAGAGCCACAACTGAGGATGCACTTGCGGCATCCACCACAAAAGAGGCCCCCAGCAGGTCGAAACGACTCGCAACTCGACCGGCGGTGGCATTGGTGAGTTGGCCAGGAATCGTCGCCGGCCCAAACGGGGGTAGCTTCGATTTGAGGTCGGCTCGGATCGTCTCTCGATCGATTTCTGTCCACTCTGGATGGAGCGTCTCAAGAATGGATAAGGTTTGTGCCACGATTCGACCGTGCTGCAGGCGAGTGAGGTTCCCGCGATTGAAATAATTGCCACGTCCGATGATCACATCGACGTGTCTTCCATCGAGTGTATCCAGTGAGAGTCCGGCGTCCTCGATCGCAAGTCTGGCGGCGTCAAGAATCAAGAATTGTTCAGGTTCTCCCCCTTCGACGGTCAGGGGCATCACGCCAAACGAAGCCGCATCAAAAGAGATTGGCTCGTCGAGATAACCTCCTCTTCTGCACGCAACCTGGTCGTTTCGCGAGGGGTGCGAATCATAAAATGTGGCGGTCGGCCAACGATTTGCCGGAACATCCGTCGTGGAGTCTCGCCCCGATTGAATCAACTCCCAGAATGCGGGGAGGTCGGTCGCGCCTGGGAATCGGCAGGCCATGCCGACGATCGCCACTTCGTAGGCTTTCGGGGCGTTACGACGCCTCATCGCCGAGGCTCCACTGCGGCGTATTCCTTAATGGGATTGGCGTGTTCAAGCGTCCCTAGTAATCCTGTGAACAAAACCTCAACCGTCTCTTTCTGACCGAACTCGAGTTCGTCGACAAAGGCCCGGCGACCGAATTCGGGGGGGATCATCCCTAACCCTTGGCGACCAAGGTGGGCTTCCAGATCAGAGACCATGCCGACCTGCGACCAGGGCCCCCAGATAGCAGAGAGAATCCTGCACGGCCAGCGCTGATCGAGCCAGAGGGCTAACTTGTTGAGCACCTCGTTGGCGGCTGCATAGTCCGACTGCCCCGCATTGCCGAACCGACCGGCAATCGAGGAGAAGAACGCTGCAAACTTGAGCGCCTGGGGATTGATCATATGCGTGAGATTGATTGCGCCTTCTACCTTGGTAAATAACACTTGATCAAACGAATCGGCGTTCTTATCTTTCAGGAGTTTATCCTGAATAACACCGGCACCATGAATGATTCCCGCAGGATCACCATAGGAGGCTCGCCAACCTCTGAGAACCCTGGACATGGCTTCCGTATCGCGGACGTCGGCTCGGGCGTACTCTGCGGTTGAGCCCAGGGCGCGGAGCCGACCGAGGGTGGCGCGAATCTCGCGGGCCCGTCGAAGAGATTGATACGCAATTTCCAGATCAGCGGGGCCAAAAGGGCGGGACTGGCGTTTCATCTGAGCGAGTAGGCTCGCCTTCAGTTGCGAAGGGGTCGTGAGATAGGCAGTCTCCGGATCTTCTTGCTCACTCGGGGCGGGACTCGCCCCGATCAACAGCAGGGTCGGCTTCCAGCGCAAGGCAAGCTCCTCCGCGATCGCCGCCGAAATTCCCCGCGCTCCGCCAGTGATCACGACCGAGTCGGAAGGCTTTAACGTGATCGAAGGGGCTCCATGCGGAAGTGTCCGGGAAACAACTTGAAGTCTTGACCTGTGCATACCCGAATAACAAATTTCTGACCAACCATCATTGATACGAATCTCTTCATGAATATGATCGGCGATGTCTTTGGATTCCGCAGTTGCCTCGAAATCGATGACTCGCGTCAAGACTTCGGGGCACTCTCGTGCCAGGGTCTTGACCAATCCGGCCACCCCCCCCTGCCCTGCAAATGCTTTGCAGGGTTGGTCGCCGCGTCGTTTGGTCAATCCCACGAGCGAGGTCGCCGCGAGTAAGCAGGCACCTCCCGACTGAGCTGTCGACTGAAGGTCGGGGGCAACAGACTTCGCGAGCAGAAACAGGCCTTTCACCTGATCCGCAAACTGGTTTCGCCAGATCCCCAGGTCGAGAGAGCCACTCACATCCCCCCGAAGAGGAAGCGTGTGGATCAGTCCAGCGATCGGGGCGATTGCTCGTGTCGTGGCGACTAACGACTCGACCGTAGCGGGCGAGGTCAGGTCCACTTCGGTGGATTTGACGATTCGTACAGGGTGGCCAGAATCTTCCAACCGTTGTCTCAGTTGTTCCGCGACCCCTCGGCCATCGTCGGTGATCAGAACGAGTCCACCGGGTGCCAGGCGAGTCGGTTGGCCCGTTCGGGGAGCTTCGATCGACTCGATGATCAGACGTCGGGCGGGCGATTCCACTGGGGTTTGATCCTTCACCGACGCTTCGACGACGCGGTCGACAATCGCGCCCAAGGTTCTTGCTCGTGAAAGACCTTCCATGACCCCGGCATCGGTAGCGGCCAACTCCAGGCCGGGGACCGTATCGCGAAGGGTGCCGAGGATTTCGACCCGCTTGATCGAGTCGATACCAAGGTCCGCCTCAAGGTCGAGCGTCAATTCCAGCATCTCCGCTGGATAACCAGTGCGATCCTGGACGATCTCAATCAGACGATGGATAATCTGTTCACGATTGAACTGACTTGAAACGACAGGTGTCATCACCGCAGGAGCGACCGGAGCTTTTTGTGATTCATGTACTGGCTTGGGCTCGGACGCAACCTTGATCGGACTAGCAATCTTAGCGATCAGTGGGACGACCGGAGCTACACCAGCGAGACTCAGCGGCGCGGGTCGAGTTCCGAGATAGGCCACCATCGTTGATCGTTGAACGTCTAAGAATGTTCGCATTGTTTCTTGGAACGAGAGCAATACCGCTTCGGAGCCGTCGGAGCTTCCAGCTCGCACAGAGGCCTTTGGGGTCGTTTGATCGGTCGATGGGGAGGGTGCTGGGCTTGTCATGGGCGTTCCATTGCGGTGCGGACCGTACTTGGCTGCACTCGTCGTTGGGATCGTTGGAGCCTGATTCGTTGGTCGAGACACTTCCCGCAGGCTGGGGGGAGGATCGAGTTTTTGACCGAGACGCCGTGGCTCGGGAGTTCCAATCGGCTTGGCTCGCGAACCGTTCACAAGCCATGTTGACGCCGAGAGCGGTGGAGATCCGTCTCCAACGGGCAAGTGATCCAGGTCGAGTTCACGGGGTTGTCGATCGCGAGTTAAAGCTGCGATGTCGATCGCGAGGCCGGCTGCGACAAGTCGAGCGATCGCTAAAAGAAACGTTGCGACCCCAGGGCGACTTTCCGAGTCGGTCGCCGTGGCAAGATGAGGTCGTTCGCCTAGGATCGATTGGACCAGTGAGGTCAGGACTCCTCCCGGACCAACCTCAACGAAGACGCGGGCTCCATCCGCATACATCGCCTCAATCATTTGAACGAATTCGACGGGCTTGGCGACATGTTCACCAAGGCGTTCCGCGATTAGTTCCAATTCGTCGGGATATGGGGACGCGTCCAGGTTGGAATAAACCGGGAGCGTCGGTGTAGCATTGAGAGCGGAAATCGCTCGAGCACGCAACGGCTCCTTCACGGTGGCTACGGCTTGCGTATGGAACGCGCCCGCAACCGCCAAACGGTGCGAACGAATGCCCGCAGACTTGAGCTTCTCGAGGGCACGCTCGATCGCGGTCGCCGGTCCGGCAATCACCGTCTGTTGAGGACTATTGTGATTGGCAATCACAACCTCATTCACTTCGTTCAAACACGTAACGACTTGTTCTCGACTCGCGGTGATTGCGGCCATCGCACCTGGCTTGTCGTGGATCGCGTCGGCCACAAGGCGACCGCGGGCCGCTGATAATCCTGCGAGTCCCTGCAGTTGCATAGCGCCCGCCGCGTAGAGCGCGACGAGTTCACCATAACTATGGCCTGCCAGCATATCCGGCTGAAAGTCAAGCGATTCCAAGAGTGTCAGCATGGCCACGGACGCGATACCGAGTGCAGGCTGAGCAAGTTCGGTCGGTCGGAGTGAGTGTCGAATCGAGTCGCGTTCTAAGTCCGTCCAAGCTGGAGGAGGGAAGATCCGTGGACCGATCGGAGTCGTTCCGTCGGCGACAAGGGCCTGGTCGAACGCGTCGAAGCTCGCCCGAACTTGCGGGAAGTTGAGCGCCAGTTCTAGCAACATGTCAGGTCGTTGAGATCCCTGGCCGGGAAAAAGGAATGCAACCTTGGCACGATCGAACCGGGGCCGGCTCTCAAAGACTAAGCCTTTCGGGTCGTCGAAACTCGAATCCTTGCGCTCGAGCTTGTTCTGGGCTAGGACGAGTTTCTCTTCAAGATCGGCATGCGAACTAGCGACGATTGCCAAGGTTGCTTGCTGTGGCGTATGAAGGGCCAATGTATGGGCGAAGTCCCGTAGCGGCGGCCTTGCGCCTCGCTTGAGATCAGCGATGAGTGTGGTGATTTGGGCGATGATCTCGGAGGCATCGGAACCGGTCCACCGGAGTAATTCAGCGGGCCATTCCTGGGTGTTCTCGACAGGCTTCGATCCACGATACTCCTGGAGAATCGTATGGAAGTTTGTCCCACCGAATCCGAACGCACTGACGCCGGCGCGGCGGGGTTCGTCGGTAAGCGAGTGCAACCAAGGCCGGGCCATGGTGCTGATGTGGAAAGGACTCGCCGACAGGTCGACCTTCGGGTTCGGGGTCTCGACGCCGATGGTCGGGGGAAGAACGCGATGATGAAGGGCGAGGGTCGCGTTGATCAATCCCGCCATACCCGCTGCGCACTTCGTGTGACCGATCTGCGACTTCACCGATCCGATCGCACAACTCCCCTGCTCAGCCCCGGCTTCGCGAAAGACCTCGATCAGCGAGCCAACTTCAACCACATCGCCCACTGCGGTGCCGGTGCCATGACACTCGACATATCCGATGGACTTGGGTTCAACACCGGCCTTTGAATACGCCCGACGAAGGGCTCGTCGTTGGCCGTCGGGGTTAGGAGCGGTCAGACCTTTTGAACGCCCGTCACTCGATGAACCGATCCCTTGAATCAAGGCGTAGATCCGGTCACCGTCGCGTTCAGCGTCGACGCGTCGCTTGAGGATCAATGCGGCGACTCCCTCACTAATGACGATGCCGTCGGCACTTGCGTCGAATGGCCGGCATCGACCTCGGGGCGAGAAGGCCTGGGTTTTGCTGAAGGCCAAATAGGTGAACGGGTTCTGAACCGTGTCGGCTCCCGCCAAGATGACGACGTCGGCCGCCCCAACCTCAAGTTCACGGACCGCCAGATTCGCGGCTGCGAGTGACGATCCACAGGCGGCGTCGACCGTATAGTTAGCACCACACAGGTCGAATCGGTTCGCAACCCGACCGGCCGCCACATTAAGGAGGAACCCCGGAAACGAGTCCTCGGTCCACTCGGGGAGTAGCCCCTCGCATGCTTGGAGAGCCGTTTGACCCCGACCAGACTCGACCGCATCGAGCATGGGCAAGTACGACCGAAACGCATAGCCCATCGCAACTTGTGCTGATCCACCACCCATACCGAGAACCACTGCGGTCCGTTCTCGAGCGAAGGGTCGCGTGTCATAACCAGCGTCGCCGATCGCTGCCCGAACCACTTCCAGGAGGAGGAGTTGCACCGGTTCGATCGAGTTCAGAGTCGTGGGAGGCATGCCGTAATGGAGCGGGTCGAACGGCAGATCAGGTACAAATCCGCCCCACTTCGAGATCACCTTGTCGGGGGCTTTGGGGTCGGTGTCGTAGTATGTCCGCCAATCCCAACGGTCGGAAGGGATCTCGACGATTGTGTCGGTTCCACGTAAGGTGTTGCGCCAGAAGGCGCGGACATCGGGCGCACCGGGGAAAAGGGCCGACATCCCCACAATCGCAATGTCGGATGGCCGTTCAGCATTCTGGGGATCAAGACCTTCGGGGATCCTCGACTTCGACTCGTCCGTCATGGTGAGGTCTCATTCCGGCAAATCATCGCGCAGCCCAAGCACCCCAGTGAGAAGACTACTAACAATATACAGCGTTTAGGGTCTTTGGGTAAAATTCGATGGGCCTCGTTTCGAATGACAGAGCCACTTGCGGAGCACGACACATGATATCGTACGGTGTCAATCGCCTCATTTACGGGCTTTTCCTGCTGATTGGGTTCGTTCCGTCAGCGGCCTCGGCAGGAGAGCCGGGGCTGGTTCTGGTCGCTCCGGGGACAGTTGTTGGAAAAAAGGTGCCGACCGGTTGGACGAACCTGGTTCTGAAATCGATCCCCCGCCTGGCGACGGGAGACCTGGGAACTTTGCCAGCGACCTCTGCGCGGACTGCGTCGCTGTTTCGCACGGTGATCCTGGCAAACATCGCGCCAGACCCGACGTCGGGGCGGTTCCAACTTGCAAAGGTAGGGATGGGCCTTTGTATACCTTTTGAGGGACAAGACGAGGTTGTGGACCCCGAATCCGTCAGTCCGGCCGCCAAGTCCTTAGGAACGATCGACCGAATTGTCCTGGGGGAGGCCTTCCGCGAACTCAACCGGGGACGGCTGATCGCTCAAGGACCCACGTTCGCGATCTACCGGGCCCCCACGACGATGCTAATGGGAAAGGGGCACCATAAGATCTTACTCTGCTATGTCTTACGGGTTGACCCCATATCAGGAGCACTAACCACTTTTCTCTGGTGGACCCTGGACGAGCCCCCCGCGAAGCTTGTCGCCAAGTCATTGGTTCAGCTCGCCCCTGACCTCCAACTCGACTGTGGGATTGATGTAAGAGCCACCCGCGTTTTTGGCATGGTCCCCGTGTCGTGGTCGTTTGGGATGGCGGCCTTACCACCAGGTCGGACGCTCCGTCTCGCGGTTGAGGAAGTCGCCCTCATCGAACGGGTGGTCCGCGACGCGGGCTCGAGTGAGGAACTCGAACGGATCATGCTTGCCCTGGAGTCGACCAAGTCTCAATGACCCTTTGCCGCCTTCGCCGTTAGCAGTTCGCGACGCAGCCGGCGGATTTGATCTTGAGCAACGAGGCTCAGCTTCGACCTCAAAATCGCCGCACCATCGAACCAAGCTTTGGGCTCGACGAAGGCAAAATGGGCCTCGACCCAGAGGATGCCGCCCGGTCCTTCCAGCTTCGTCACTTTGACATAACCGACTGACCCCACATAGGTTTGGGGAAGCCCATCCTCCTTGGGACCAGCGGGCTTGCCGAGCGTTTTCCAATGGTTTGGGGCTTTGGGTTCGGCGTCGAATCGGGGGTCGGTTCGGGAAGAGACCACGATGGAGGACGCAGAGCGGGTGGCGACGACCCGGTCGGTGCTCTCAACCAAGATTCGATCGAGCATCCGATTGCGTGAATGCACGTACCAGGCCGGGTCGTCGGCAGGGAAGTTCAGCGCAGTCAGCTCGTCTTTCGTAAGAACCTGGGTCTCGAACCGCATGTTGCCCACCTCAACGGGAGGCCCCGCTTTGGCACGGAAGACCTCTTCAGGCTTGAGCGAGTCAAAATCGGCATGGATGGCAAATCCCAGATCGGCGATCCGGACGATTGCACTCTCGACCGGAACATCGCGAAGTTTGAGGATGAAGGGGGCGGTCACCGAGTCGCGGAGCAGCTCGTCCAACTGGCGGGAACTGCCTGCGAGCTTGGCAAGACTTGCACGCTGGATCTGAGATGACTGGTCATCTGTCAATGTCGGCGTAGGGAGAATGATCGTGGTCTCGCCCACTTTCCATCCCTCGGCGAGCAAGGTCGCGTAGGTTTTATCGGCGGCGTGGGCAGCCTCAACGTCGGACTGAGTCGTGAGAGCCAGGAGGATCAGAAGGATCATGACGTTGTTTCCACCTGGAGGAGTTTCGCGGAAGAAATCGACTGGGTGGGCCGATCTTTAGAGGGTGTGGTCCAGTGAACCCGCTCGATTGTGTCGAAAACGCCGCGAGGGTCCAGCCCGATGTGGGACAGTTTTAGGGCCCGCGCTGCCGCAATTGCGCTTCTGATCGCAGTTTCCGGTTGCGCCACGATCCCCGTGTCGGGGACGTTTCGAGGGTCGGTTGACGCCGACGCGAGAGTCGCCGCACGTGTGGAAGGCTCGGGGTCAGTCGAGATCAAGATTCCTCTGGCAAGCGACCCGGGCCCGATGATCGCCACGCCAGTCCGAGCAGGTCAAGGAGGAGGACGGGTTGGGCTGATCGACGTCGACGGCCTACTTTTGAATCAAAATCTGACTGGTTTGTACTCAGTCGGCGAGAACCCCGTGGCTTCGTTCCGCGAGAAGCTTGAGGCGGCTGCGAAAGAGCCCCAGGTCACCGCGATCGTGGTGCGAATTCATAGTCCCGGCGGAGGAGTCACGGCCTGCGACATCCTCGCCGAGGAGTTGCGGCGGTTCAGGTCGGAGACAGGCAAACCGGTGGTCTGTTGCTTGATGGATCTGGCGACCTCGGGTGCCTACTACTTGGCACTTGGTGGAGATCGGATTGTCGCCCACCCCACCACGATCACAGGGGGGGTTGGGTCGCTGATCAACCACTACAACCTCGCCGACGCGATGGCCCAGCTCAACCTTGTCGCCGACCCGATCAAGTCCGGGCCGCTTGTGGACCTGGGGAGTGTGACGGCCCCTCTCGATGACGCATCGCGTGAGCTCCTCCAGGAGATGGCTGACTCATTCCGAGACCGCTTCCGTGGTCGGCTTCACGATCGACGTAAAGCCATGACCGCAGCCGACTTCACTGCCATTGGCGATGGTCGAGTCGTATCCGCCCAAAAAGCCCTCTCGCTCAAGATGGTCGACCAAATCGGCTACGTCCACGACGCGATTGCCGAGGCAGAACGGCTGGCCGGGGTCTCGCATACCGAAGTCGTCCTCTTCCAGCGGGCAGGATATCCTGCGCGTTCGCTCTATGCGATCACTCCCAACGCGCCGATCCAAGGCGATATCCTCCCGTTCAGCTACCCAGGACTCGACCGGACCAAGATCCCGACCTTCCTCTACTTGTGGCAGCCCGACCCGACCATTCTGCACCAAGGGGGGCGGTGATGATCGAGCCTAATCCCCAAGAATGGCCAGTTCTGGTCACCGGTGCGGGGGGATTTGTCGGCGGCCATGTCGCACGCATGCTGGCACGGGCGGGGCACCAGGTCCGAGGGCTCGTTCGCAAACTGCCCACCGAGGAGCCGGGTGACCCCAAAATCGAGTGGCATGTGGGAGATCTGCTGGATGTCGACTCGCTCAAATCCGCAGTTCGTGGGGTTCGCGGGGTCATCCACGTCGCGGCCTGCGTGAATCTTGGATTTGACCCGAATGGGACAAGCCAGAGGATCAATGTCGAAGGAACCCGACTGATTCTAAAGGCTGCGATCGAAGCAGGAGTGGAGCGTTTTGTTCATACGTCCACCCTTTGGACTCTGGCGGCTGGGACAGCCGAGCATCCCGCCGATGAGGACACAGCTTGGAACCTTGATACGATCAGGTCCCCCTATGTGAGGACCAAACGCGAGGCGGAACAGCTTGTTTTAGAAGGGGATAAGGGAAAGATCTCCACGGTTGCGCTTTGCCCCGGGATGGTGGTCGGGCCCCGTGATCCCAAGCTGACGTCCAGCATTCTGTTGATCCTCCTGGCCAAGTGCCCGATTGCGGGCCTACCGGGCGGTGGACTTCCGCTGATCGATGTTCAAGTTCTGGCCCAGTCGCATTGCCGGGCATTGGTTGCGGGGGGGACCGGCCATCGATATGCGGTGATCGGGCCCTATTGTTCGTTCCTCGACTTGGCTCGAATGGTCCGCACGATCGTTGGCAAGCCGGTCCGCGTCGGCCAACTTCCCGCATTCCTCCAAAGACCTTATACGACCATCGCCGGCCTGGCCGATCGTCTCGTCTTTCGCGGGACCCAGCCCGCAGTCACAGCCGCGTCGGTGGCTGGCGGCTACTTAAAGCTTTACGTCACCGGAGCTCGTGCCGATCAGGTTTTCGGACTTGAACATCCCAGCCAGCCCGATACGATTCGAGAGGCGCTCGAAGACCTGGCGAAGCGAGGTCGATTGCAACCGTTTCCATGATCCGACGTCGTCCCACCGCTGGGCACCAACAACCGACTAAGTTGCCGCCCCAGCACACGGATTCTCTGGCAAGTTAAGGCCTTTCCGGCTATCCTGACGAGGTCATGAAACTCCATCGCATCGAACTTCGACTGACTCGCCTGCCACTGGTGCGCCCATTTCGCACGAGTTCCAGCGTCAAGTCGTATATTGAACATATCCTCGTTCGGGTTGAGACCGACTCCGGCCATTCGGGCTGGGGGGAATGTGCCTCGCCCTCCGACCCTTACTACTGTCCCGAGACGGTCGCGACCTGTTGGCATATGCTCAAGGACTTCTTGACCCCTCTGACCTTGGGGAAAGAGTGGTCCTCGCTCGACGACTTCGTGCATCTCTATCGCAAGGTGAAGGGAAACAACTTCGCCAAAGCGGGCCTTGAAATGGCCTGCTGGGACGCGGTGGCCCGCAGTCAGGGACAGCCGCTGGCCGCGATGCTTGGCGGGACCCGGCGCGAGATTGCCTCGGGGGTGAGCCTCGGAATCGAGAAAGACCTGGGGGTCCTGATCGCCCTGGTCGAGCAGTATCTTGCCGAAGGCTATCGACGGATCAAGCTCAAGGTCGGGCCCGGTCACGATGTCGAAGTTGTCTCTGCGGTGCGAGCCAAATTCGGCGCGATCCCACTCCAGGTGGATGCGAACTCCGCATATACACTTGCCGATTTCGATATTTTGAAAGCGCTCGATAGTTTTGATCTCTTGTTGATCGAACAACCGCTCGCGCACGACGACATGATCGATCACGCTCGGCTCCAAGCCCAGATGAAGACTCCAATCTGTCTCGATGAGTCGATCCACTCTGCCGAGGACGCTCGCAAGGCCTTGGAGATTGATGCCGGTCGTGTGATCAACATCAAGGTGAGCCGGGTTGGCGGGCTTCGCGAAGCCAAGGCGATCCACGACCTATGCCTGGCCCACAAGATTCCGGTCTGGTGCGGTGGGATGCATGAGTTCGGTATCGGACGCGCTGCGAATGTTGCGATCGCGAGCCTCCCCGGGTTCAGCCTCCCTGGCGATGTCTCAGGGTCGGATAAGTACTACAAGACCGATCTTGTCGAGCCGACCATCGTGGCGAAATGCGGTGAGATCACCGTTCCGTCCGGCCCTGGCCTCGGTTACGAGCCGATCCTTGAACGGATCGACCGGGTCACGAGCCGATATCATGACGAGACTGCGAAATGAAAGACACGTACTCACGCCTCAACGTGTGGTTGAACGAACATCAGCAGTTGATCTTGAGCGAAATTGACTCGATCGTGCGTCACGAGTCGCCCAGCCGGGACAAGCCCGCACTCGATACCCTGGCTACCAGATTGGCCACGCGTTACGCCAGGGCCGGTGGGGATGTCGAGCGAATCCGCAACCCATCAGGGGGCGATCATTTAAGGATTCGCTTTGGGAGTGGTCTGACCCCACCTGCTCTACTTCTCGGGCATTTCGATACCGTCTGGCCAGTGGGAACGCTCGCCCAGATGCCGATCCGACTCACTGATACCGAGATGTCAGGACCTGGGATTTTCGACATGAAAACCAGCCTGGCGATGATCCCCTGGGCAATTGAAGCGATCGAGGCTGAGGGTCGCACACTCCCCCGTCCTATCGTCGTCGTGTTAACGTCCGACGAAGAAATCGGTAGCCCCACCTCACGCGATTTGATCGAAACCGAGGCCCGTCGCGCCGCCTACACGCTTGTGTTGGAACCTCCCCTAGCCGACGGGCGGCTCAAGACCGAGCGCAAGGGAATCGGCCAGTTCCGGGTGGAGGTTAGTGGGCATTCTGCGCACGCAGGAATCGAGCCCGAGAAGGGGGCGAGTGCGATCGTGGAACTCGCCCATCAGATTCTGCACGTGGGGTCCCTGGCCCGACCAGAGCGGGGAACGACCGTAAATGTCGGGCAAATCGAAGGGGGAACGACCCCGAACGTCGTGCCCTCCCACGCCTGGGCGGTCGTTGATGTCCGAGTCAAGACCGCCAATGAAGCAGCGCGTGTTGAAGAAGAGTTTCAGAGCTTGAAACCGGTCTCAGGGAGGACCTGGATCACAGTCACCGGCAATTTCCGTCGTCCGCCGATGGAACGGAGCCCGGCCATGATCGCCTTGTTTCGGCAAGCTGCCCAAATTGGCGCGAAGCTGGGTCTGGAACTCGAAGAGGGGGCGACAGGAGGAGCAAGCGATGGAAATTTCACGGCCGCTTTGGGAGTCCCGACCCTCGACGGCCTAGGCTGCCCTGGCGGAGGGGCTCATGCCATTGACGAGCATATCCTCGTGCGTGAATTACCAACACGTATCGCACTTATCGCCGCTTTGCTCCTGGAATTGAATCCCGATGCGTGAGATCACAATCCGACTCGCCGAGACCCCAGCCGATTACCGCGCCTGCCAGATCGCTCAGCGCCTGGCCTGGGGAATCACCGAGGATGGCTACGTCGTGCCCGTCGCCACCATGGTCGGAGCCCAGTTGCACGGGGGAGTTGTTCTCGGTGCATTCTTGCCTGATGGTCAAGCGGTTGGCCTCTCATTTGCTTTTCTTGGGCGTACTGAGGAGGGACGAACGTGCCTCTATTCCCAGCTCACCGGAGTCGTTCCCGGCTACCAGGCGCACGGGATTGGAGGCAAGCTTAAGCGACTTCAGCGACAGATCGCGAGCGAGCGAGGCATTGATGTCCTGTGCTGGTCATTCGACCCGCTCCAGGCGGGCAACGCCAGTTTTAACATCAGCAAGCTCAGAGCCACCTCACACCGATATGTCGTCGATATGTATGGCCCCCGAACCGATTTGTTGAACGCAGGGACCCCCACCGACCGGCTGATCGTCGAGTGCGAACTCACACCAAATGAACATCAACCTCCGATCATCGACAAGCTCTCGATTGAGATTCCAGCGTCAATTCATCAATTACGTGCCGAAATGCCACTCGAAGCGGATCGCCTTCGTCTTGAGGTGAGGCAAGAGTTCCTCGAGGCGTTTGCTCGCGGATATCGAGTTGAAGAATTTGAGCGGGTCAATGAACCCGACGGGCAACATTGTTATTATTGGCTCACACGGCGATCACAACCCGACTCTCCCAACGCAGGTGAACCATGAGACCGCTCCCAACACTTGTCCTTATTGTGGCATTCGTCTCAGCGGCATGGGGAGAAGAACGAAAGCCCAACGTCCTCTTCATCATGGCTGATGACCTGAACGTCTCACTCGGCTGTTATGGGCACCCCCAGGTCAAGTCGCCCAACATCGACAAGCTTGCCGCACGAGGGGTGCGGTTTGAAAAGGCCTACTGCCAGTTCCCGCTCTGTAATCCGAGTCGAGCTTCCTTGTTGACCGGACTTCGGCCAGATACGACCGGGGTTTTTGAGAACGACACATACTTCCGCAAGAACAAGCCCGACGCGGTCACGATCCCGCAACTTTTCAAGAACAATGGATATTTCGTGGCCCGGGTCGGCAAGCTGTTTCATTATGGAGTTCCCACCCAGATCGGTACGAACGGACTCGACGATCCGCCGTCCTGGAATATGGTCGTGAACCCACGAGGCCGAGATATCGACGATGAAGCTTCAATCTTTACCATCAGCGAGTTGCTCGACCAGAAGCGAGGTTTCGGCGGAACTCTGAGCTGGCTTGCTGACGAAGGGGCCGACAAGGACCAGACCGACGGCAAAGGGGCCGACGCGGCGATCGCACTCCTGAACGCTCGTAAGGACCAGCCGTTCTTCCTGGCGGTCGGCTTTTACCGGCCACACACACCATATGTCGCTCCCAAGTCGTACTTCGAGCTCTATCCACCCGACAAAGTGACACTCGTTACCGAGCCTGGTCGAGAGAATGTCCCCGCACCTGCTCTGACGTCCAAGCCAAACTACGGTATTAGCGAAGAACTTCAACGTCAAGCGATGCAAGCGTATCAAGCGTCTGTGACTTTTATGGATGCACAAGTGGGCAGGGTGCTCGATGAACTCGACCGACTCAAGCTGGCAGATAAGACGATCGTTGTTTTTACAAGTGACCACGGCTACCACCTCGGCGAGCACGGACTCTGGCAGAAGCTCAGTCTGTTTGAAGAGTCTGCTCGAGTGCCGATGATTATTGCGGTCCCCAAGAGCAAGTCTCAAGGTAAAGCTTCCGCGCAGCTCGCGGAACTCATTGATCTCTATCCGACCCTGGCGGATCTCTGTGGACTCAAAGCCCCCAACACGCTCGAAGGTCAGAGTCTTCGTCCCCAGCTCAACGACCCGAATGCACCCGGCAAGACGGCAGCATACACTCAGGTCCGGCGGGGACAAGCCGGCGCTGCGGCGACCAAGAAACAAGTGAATCCCCCGTTCATGGGTCGATCTGTGCGGACCGAACGGTTCCGCTATACTGAGTGGGATGAAGGCAAACGAGGTGTTCAACTCTATGATCACGCCAGCGATCCCCATGAACTCAATAACCTTGCCCAAGATCGTATGCATCAAGGGACGATTTCTCAGATGAAACAACTTCTTCAAGACATGAACCACCCGCCGCGCGGCACTGACTAGATTTCGGTGAGGAAGGGCATCGGCCCGGTCCAATGCCATCCCTGAATTTGACCGTGAGGGCCGATCAAACCCGCCCAAGTTTTGGTCGGCCATCAGACGAGGAGTAAAAAGAGACCATGGCTTATCTTACGATGATACGAGAGCCTTTTTCCGCACTGAGTCATGGCTTTGGGGCGGTGCTGGCGATTCTGGGCACAACCTTCCTCCTCACACATTCAGGACGCAAACCAGGGTCTGGTCTGAGCTGTTTGGTCTATGGCTTCTGCCTCACATTCTGTTTAGCATCGAGCGCCGCATGGCACACGGCAATTATCCCGCAATCTGGAGTCGATCGACTTCTGGTCCTCGATCATATCGGCATTTTCTTGTTGATTGCAGGGACCTATACACCGATCGCCAGGAACGTCCTGGAAGGGAAATGGCAACTCTGGACCCTGGTTGGTGTCTGGACATTCGCGGCACTCGGAGTCGCATCTCACGTGATTTCCGACCATCCGCCGCTCATGCTCGGCACGATCCTCTATCTGGCGATGGGTTGGGGCTCGCTGCTCTGTTATCCGGAGATCGCCCGCAGGTCTCCGCGTGGCTCCCATTGGTGGATACTGATTGGCGGGATCCTTTATAGTCTCGGAGCGACATTCAATGTGCTCCGATGGCCAAACCCGTGGCCGACCGTGGTCGGTTACCATGGTCAGTTCCATGTCTTTGTCCTCGCTGCGGCCGCGACCCACTTCGTTTATATCGCCAAGACAGCCCGGCCTTTCAGACCTATGGAACCAAGCAATATCTTCCGTCCTTCCAAGTTCCGCTCTACGACTGTGGTTCGCCCGGTCTCATCGAGCGTTCCTGGCGAGGGGCAACTTTCATAGAACGACTCGCATCGAAATTGCAGTCCGAGTCCAACTGAGAGCGAAACGGCCCACTTCACTTCTACGGCGAGGCTCTATCACCGTGAGATTTCCACTTGTCTTCGTCGCCGTCGTATTGGGGGCTCTGCCAATCCACGCCGGCGAGCCGGTCAAGGCCGACCTGATCCTCAAAGGAGGAACCTTGATCGATGGAACCGGAGCCCCGGGACACCGGGCGGATGTGGCGATTTTACGCGATCGCATCGTTGCAATCGGCATGTTTGATAGTGTTACATCCGCTAAAATTATTGATATCTCGGGGCTAATCGTTGCTCCCGGCTTCATTGATCTTCACACGCACTCCGACTCAACGATCATCAAGCCCAAAACCCGTGCCAACCGCAATTACCAGGCACAAGGGGTCACAACCGTTGTGACAGGCAACTGCGGCGGTGGTCCGATCGATATTGAAGCCTACTTCGCCGAGATTGATAAGCAAGGCGCAGGCACCAATGTCATCCACCTGATCCCTCATGGCTCAATTCGTCGCGAAATCCTCGGTAATGGCGATGTCCCAGCCAACGCTCGGTCACTCGCAGCGATGTCGGCTCTGATCGATCGCGAGATGCGTCACGGGGCCTGGGGGATGTCGACTGGGCTGATTTACCTCCCTGGCCGATACGCTGATACCAAGGAACTGATCGCCCTCTCAAAAGTCGTCGCCAAGCATGGTGGTTTCTACGCGAGCCACGTTCGTGACGAAGGGGCCGGCCTGCTCGACTCTGTGGATGAGATCCTGACGATCGGTCGAGAAGCCAAGGTCCCTGTCCATCTCTCGCACTTCAAAGCGACCGGCAAAGCAAACTGGGGGCTGGTCAAGACCGCTTCTGACCGGATTCTTCAGGCTCGAAAATCCGGCCAAAAGGTAACCGCCGACCAATATCCTTATGTCGCGAGTAGTACACAACTTGCAGCAATGGTGGTCCCGCACTGGGCACGCCAAGGGACGACCGCAGACTTCATTCGGATTGCTGCTGATCCGACTCGTGGACTCATGTTGCGCAAGGAAATTCAAGCCGATCTTGATGAACGCGACGGTGGATCCTCAGTCCGGATCGCCCGTTACGCGGATAAGCCCAGCCGAGTCGGTAAAGATCTGGTGGCGATTGCCCGAGCGGAAGGAACCACTCCGTTGGAGGTTGTGCTCGACATCGAGCGGCATGGTGGAGCCCAAGCGATTAGCTTCGGGATGTCCGAGGAAGACGTCCGGTTCGTGATGGCGCTCGACTACGTCGCGACCGCGTCCGACGGCTCTTCCCACGTCGCGGGCTCTGGTGATAAGCCCCACCCGCGTGCTTATGGAACCTTCCCGCGCAAGGTGGCTTATGCCCTCGATCAGAGGGTGATCAGCCTCGAAGCTGCGATCCGCTCGAACTCGGGACTTCCTGCCGAGATCCTTGGCCTCCCAGACCGGGGCATCGTCAAGACCGGGGCGATTGCCGATCTCGTTGTGTTTGATCCCAAGACGTTTCGCGACACAGCCACGTTTGATGATTCTACGCGATTTGCCACTGGGGTGAAGTACCTGTTTGTCAATGGTATCGCCGCTGTCACCAACGGTGAGCCGACCAAAGCTCTTCCCGGTCGAGCTCTGCGACTTACCAAGGATGGGCCCCCCGACCTGATCGTGATGGCGCAGCGGATCTGGACGGGTGACACTGCGAAGCCTTGGGCGCAAGCGATCGCCTCTCGGGCGGGTACGATCATCGCAGTCGGATCCGCCTCCGAGATCCTCGCCCTCAAGACCCCTCAGACGGAGGTGCTCGATCGCCCCAAAGACTTCGTCATTCCGGGCCTGATCGACTCTCATGCCCATCTCGAATCACTCGGTTCCGAGCTCGACCAGATCGACCTTCGAGGGGTCGCGACCCTCGCAGATGTCCAAGCGAAGATTAAGGCAAGGGCGATCGCTCAGCCTGGTGAGGGTTGGATTCTCGGGATGAACTGGGATCAGTCGCTCTGGCCAGGGGGCAAGTTTCCGACTGCCGCAATCCTGGACGAAGTCGCACCTGGCCGTCCCGTCTGGTTGCGTCGGGTCGATGGACATGCGGGTTGGGCCAACTCCGAAGCCATGAAACGGGCCAAGGTCGGCTCGAAGTCGAAGGTGACAAGCGACGGACAGATGATCGTCGATGAACAGGGAGAACCGACCGGAGTCTTTGTCGACGGAGCCATGAACCTGGTCGGAAACTCGGTCCCCGAGGACACCAAAGAAAGCATCCGCCGCCACCTGCTCGCAGCGCAGGAACGAGCCCTGGCCAGTGGGCTCACAGGAATTCATGACGCAGGGATTTCTCGCCTGGAGGCCGAGGTCTACGGCGATCTCGAACGCCAAGGAAAGCTCAAGCTTCGAGTCTACGCAATGGCCTCGCCGGGTTCAGATCCGGTCGCGTTTGCTTCGAAACCGCCGGCACCCCATAAGCCTCATAATCGCTTTGAACTTCATGCCATCAAGTTCTTTATCGACGGTGCAATGGGCTCGCGCGGAGGTCTCCTGTTTGAGCCATATAGCGATGATCCGCACAATCATGGCTTGTTATTGATCGATCCCAAAGTCCTTGAAGCGGCGACAGTCGCGGGGCTCAAGCACGGCTGGCAGATTTGTACGCACGCGATCGGCGACAAGGCGAATTCCCTGGTCCTCGACGCGTATGAGAGCGCCCGCAAGGCGGTCCCCGAGGCAACCGACCCTCGTCTCCGGATCGAACATGCCCAGGTGGTTCGGAAGCAAGATCTCGCCAAGTTCAAGTCCACCGGGACGATCGCCTCAATGCAGCCGTCGCATTCTAGTGACGACATGCGATGGGCCGATGCGAGGTTGGGGCCAGGTCGCGTTGACGGGGCTTACGCCTGGCGCTGGTTTCTAGACGCGGGCATTCCTGTCGCGTTCGGCAGCGACTTCCCCGTCGAAGTCGTCAACCCATTCTGGGGAGTCTATGCCGCGATCACCCGACGCGACGCCCAAGGAACTCCAACCGGCGGCTGGCACCCCAATCAAATCATGACCCTTGATGAGACACTTAGGGCCTTTACCGCCGGCTCCGCTTTCGCCGCGTTCCAAGACGATCGCGTCGGAATTCTCAAGATCGGCATGAGGACCGACCTCACCCTACTCGATCGTGACCCGTTCAAGATCGAGCCCAAGGCCACGCTCGACACGAAAGTGACGCGCACCATCATTGATGGTGAAATTGTCTTCACAGCCGACAAGTAAGTATGCTTCTGCGCTGATTCCAGTAGAAATGTACAAACCACGCTTTGAAACTCGTTCCCACGGTCATCCGCAGGAACGAGTATCGTGAGCCTAACGACTCAAGAAAAGGGGGGTGATTGTGATCCCCCTCCTTACTTCTTGCCGACCTGTTTGTATCCCGGTGTCACGCTTGAGATGTTGGGCGCGGTGTCGAGATCGATCTTGCCGGTGACGAAGCCGAGCCCGCCCAAGAACAGGCCCTGGATCTTGGGATTGGCCCAGACGTCTTCCCGGTGGCCGAACGAGCTATAGAACACGCGACCCTTGCCGTGCATTCGGCTCCAGGTCTGGGGGAAGTTCGGTCGTTCGTAGTCATTGCCCTTCATCCCGGTCGTGTTCTGGACCAGGATGACGTGCAAGTCGTCGGCGATATTCTTCTGGGCGTAAAACTCGTCGGTGATCCGGAATGACTTGTCGCCAAGTTCTTTCACGCCGGGATAGGTCGTGTCGATGATATCGATGGTGGCCTCTTGCTGAGCCCCATGCCCTGCGAACTCGCCGCCGACCATCTGGATGTAGGGATCGTCGGCTCCCTGGTTCCGGTGGTGGCCAAACGTGTCGCTTCCGCAATGCAACCCGATGAAGCCCTTGCCGCTTCGAACCGCTTCGTAAAGGGCCTTCTCTCCGTCGGCAGTCATCGGCGGGGTCTTGTCGGTCCCTTCCTTGGTCAGGTCGCCGGTCGTCTCGAAGACGAAGGCGTCCCACTGACCGATCACGTCGGGGTTGAACAGTCGGCCGTCCTTACTGCAGACAACTTCGAAACCATGATCCTTGCCAAGTTCCGTGAGGATCTTTTCCGCGTGGGCCAGTTCATCACCCTTGCGAGCGATGACCGAATGCTGGAACCCCGAGCTTTTGGTAAAGAACAGAATCTTCTTGGCCGGTGCGCTCGAAGCAGCGAACAGGCGTGACAGTGAGCCCGCACCCAGGAGGGCCACACCAGATTGGAGCAATTGGCGGCGATTCAGAGCAGACGACATTGGAGAGGGCTCCCGGGAAGGTCAACAACCGCTGCACTCGGACCGAGAATGCGCCTGGCGGTCGATTCTCGTATCGTAACGCGGTGGTTGAGCTTGCAACAGCAGGGACCCCGAGAGATCGAAATCCGCAGGCTTTTTAAGCGTTCGAACGTCAAATGGATCGTGTTGACGACCCGTCAAGAAGGAAACTTGGGCAAATCAAGTCGACAAGGTCGACATTGGCCCTTCACGAGGTTGGGATTCCGCTTGCGGCCTGGCGTGGAGGAGGATACCTTTAACGATTCACTGTTGACCGACTGGTGGGGACTTCGCGTGATGATGCCCGGAAACGGGCCAACCTTGTAGCACCTGGAGCGTTGATACGGATGTCACCAGCCACCGCACCACCGGAAGTTACCCGTGAAGAGCGGACCCAGATCGAGCGGCTTTGCTCCTCAATTCGGGGTAAGCTTCAGTTCATGGATTACCTGGTCAAGACCGTCGTCACGGACCTGGAGCGCCACCAGTCCGAGGCCGATGCGGGGACTCGCATCTTCCTGAGGCAACTCATTGAGATGCACGCGACGAACCTCTCGGTTGAGAGCGAGAACATGCGGGTCGTCGGCGAACTCTGTAGCGTGCTGGATCAAACGCTCCATTCAGAGCACAGCCACGATGAATTCCCAGGTGGCCGAGATGTGGATTCGTATCGTCAAGTGACATGAGCCGTCAGCCTGACGTATTCTAGGATAGGACGACCGTGATTGATTCGTTACGGCTGGAGCCGGAGCCCGCACCGATGCCTGTTCATACTTCCGCTGATCTGTCGCGTTCACTGGCTGAAGTGAAAGGCCAGGCCCAGTTTCTCCTCTACCTTGCCGACCAGATCGAGGAATCGCTGGAACAGCTCGATCACGAGACCGAGCCCACCCAGAGCGCATTCCTCTGCAAGGTACTGGGGATGTACTCGACCCAGTTAGAGGCGAAACATCAGGGACTTGGCGACCGGATCGCCGAAACCTGCCAAGAAGTCTACATCACCGTACGCGAGCACGACCTGGGCTGAGCCGCAGTTCGGCTCAACTCAAGTCGTATTCCGTCGCGTCTGGCGGAGCGAGACTTTTTCAAACCGAGCCCGGATCAAATGATCGGGGCGCGTTTCATCCGCAAACGACCCAGGGCGTTGGCCACCCCGAGTTCCGCAATGATCTGGAGAGCCTTCACAGCCTCCATTTTGTTGATCTTTGAGTAGCCTGAGCGGCGATTCTCAAACAGGATCGGGGTCTCGCCGAACGAGCAGCCGACGAGTCGGCACCAGAAGAGGATCTCTTCCATGAAGGAATAGCCACGCGACTTGACGCGGCTGAGATCGATCTTCGCGAGTTTGCTCACCCGATAACAGCGATACGACCCGCTGTTGTCGCGTGTTCTGAGACCGAGGAACAAACGCGCGTACACGTTGATCCCTGTGCTCATGAACTGGCGTTTGAGGTTGAAGTCGCCCTCGACCCCACCCCCAGGGACATATCGGGAGCCAATCATCACGTCGTACCGCTCCATCCCAGCCAGAAGCGAGGGGATGAACCGGGGAGGATGACTGAAGTCACCATCCATATTCAGGAAGTAGTCGTAACCGCCATCAATGGCGAACTGCATGGCGGAGAGAATCGCGGTACCAAGACCGAGCTTACCTGCGCGATGCATGACATAAATGTGGGGCAGTTTCGCCGCCATACGGTCGGCGATCACGCCAGTCCCATCCGGGGAATTGTCGTCGATCACGAGGATTGCGGCATGCGGGGCATGCTCGCGAATCGCCGTGATCAGTTGCTCGATGTTCCCCGCCTCATTGAAGCATGCCAGCGAGACAAGAACTCTCGGTGGCGATGCCGCAGTGGTCGAATCCGTTTCGTGGGGCACGGCCGGATAGCCTCAACACGCCATCGAGTGCCGCAGGGTCATCACGAAACCCCGCAGTTCTATTCGGTTGTATCCGAGAATGGCACAATGCGCCAAGCGAAGTCGCTCAATCACGACAATATCCATCGCTGTGAGCGTGCTTGAAAGCATCATGTCGCAGAGAGGCCTCGGCCTGATGGCCGAAGCGAGCAGGTGTCACCTGAAGAAGTGCGACCGATCGTCTCCAGAGGACACGACCTATCACACCACGAACGTCGTGACCACCCCCTCGGGAAAGAGGATGACTGGGAGCACCAGGACGCGACGTGGCGACACCTGCTCGTCGGGAACGACGGCAACCTTCGCATCTCCCGGGGGAGATCTTCGGGTTACTCAGTCTTCTCATTCGGGATCGTGTGTGACTCAACTCTAGTGATTCCTGCAATTCGAGTCGAGATCGCACACGTTCTCCTTGTTCAATTGATCCAACCGGCATCACGCGGATGCCGAGCTGGTCATTCCGCATCGGTGGCCCGCTTCAGCCGACTGAACATGGGGCTGAATGGCGAGAAACCATGCTGCTCATCCGCCCGAACCCAGGGCGTTACCTCAGTGTACGACTCTTCCTCGTCGTCTTCGAGGTCGCTTAGATCGGGCTTCGAGACGGTCTGGATCGGTGGCGGATGTGCCACAACCGGGGTCGGCTCTTGGGCGCGACTCCACTCGTTCCAAGCCTGGAGCGCCGCATAGTGGTCGTTAACCACCTGCTCGCTCCCCTCCCCGATTGAGTCCTCAGCGGCCTCGGAAGGCTGACCGGGCTGCCAACCGACTTCGATGACCCCCTCTTCCAGCCGGATCGGAGGGCGAGTCGCACCAAGCAGGGACGGAACTGCGGCCATCACCAATGGTGTGGGAATAGGGGAGACCTTCTCGGCCTCATTTGGAGACTCGAAACGTGGCTTCCGTGTGGCCAGCATCGAAATCTTCTGGCGAATGAGCCGGGGGTTACCCGCCGTAGTCACCTGCCAGTCTTCCGCCTGAGCGGATGTCCAGGTCTGTCGGGGGGCCAAAATCGAGAGGTAATGGGTGACCTCATCCGCATCCAGTGAACGGAGGTGGACCTTGGCGGAGAGACGGGACGCCAGCGGCCAATAGGCCCGACTCGTGAGTCGCCTCAGTAGTGAGGTCTGACCAACAAGTCCGATCGAGGTGAGTCCAGAGGCAAGCTCAAGCTGGTTGGCGAGAATTCGCGCCTCTTCCAACAGGTCAGCCTCGGCATTATGGCATTCCTCGACCACCAGCACGGTTCGTTCGCCGTCGAGTGATCGAACGTCTAACCACTGACGGAACGCTTCACGAGGGGATCGGCCCTCGGAGAGTCCGACCATATTTGTAAGGTGCGAGTAAAACTGGTCGGCAGTCAGGCCAGGGGTCACTTCGACGAAGAGCCAGGTCTCGCGATGATGCCCACCGCTCTCAACGAGCCCACGCCACGTCCAGGTCTTACCGACTCCGGCGTCACCGGTCAGTACCCAGAACCCCGAGCCCGAGTCGATGGACGCGCGAATTGTGGCTCGTGCCGTGGTCCGGCTTGGCAGAGCCTCGCGGTTCGGTTGTGCCGAACGCGTTGCAATACCGCCGTCCTCCCCATCCTGGGCGGAGATCCGTTCCATTCGCTACCCCTTCGCCATTCTGACTCGATCCGTCCAACGAAGCGAAAACAACGTCGTCCCCGCCTGTCCACTTATCGGAAAGGAGCGAACGAAGGCTTGAGCCTTCCACAATTCGGACGACCTCTCCCTAAGACCTGCCCCCCAACCGGACGAAAAGGTGAACCCAGGCATCACAATTCGCCAGATCTCAGGTTTCAAGTCGTTGATTTTGTTCAGGCGGAGTGCGGGTCGCCAACGATGTTGACGTCAACCACATCCCAGTCGCCGTAAAGGTCCGGACTTCCTCTAACAAGTAACCTGAGGCCCGGTTGGAGTCCGAGTCTATAGCTTTTGCAGTAGCGCGAGACGAAAACATGCGGTCTTCGTTCTTCTGTAACCGGTGTGCCCTTGCTCCGATTTTGGTTATAGTATGATCACGTCCGACTGCCCCTTGCCCACCGAGTTCTCCCGCCATGGCCGACCGCGCCATCTATGTTCATCAGCTCTTTAAGCGTTACAAGGGTCGTAACGGACCCGTCGATGCTGTGAATGGTCTCGACCTCGAAGTCGAAACCGGGGAATGCTTCGGCCTGCTGGGACCGAACGGGGCCGGTAAGACGACCACGGTTGAGATCCTGGAAGGTTTGAACACACCGACTTCCGGAGAGGTTGAGGTTCTCGGTCGCCGATGGGAGACGGACGAGAACGAGATCCGCCAGCGGATCGGCGTGACCCTGCAAGAAACACGATTTCCCGATAAGCAGACTGTCCGGGAGATGGTTACTCTCTTCCGAAGCTTCTACCACCAAGGGCTAAACCCCGAAACCGTCCTCGAACGGGTCGCACTTGAGAGCAAGTCGGGAGCTTATGTCGAGTCGCTTTCGGGAGGGCAGCAACAGCGACTCGCCGTTGCGATCGCCTTGGTCGGCGACCCCGAACTGCTCTTTCTCGACGAGCCGACGACCGGTCTTGACCCCCAGTCAAGGCGTCAACTCTGGGATGTGATCCGCGAGCTGAGCGGTCGAGGCAGGACAACGCTCTTGACCACTCACTATATGGATGAGGCAGAACGACTCTGCAACCGAGTGGCGATCGTCGACAAGGGTAAGGTGATCGCATTGGGTTCGCCGGCGGACCTGATCACTCGACTCGGGGGCGAGCATATCGTCGAGTTCGCCATTCAACCGACCGAATCCCCGATCGAGGCTGACGAATTCGCCCACCTGGCGACCGTCATTAGCGCCAGGGCCGAAGCCGATGGGTTTGCGTTGACGGTTGGTAAGCCTCACCAAGCGATCCCCGCCCTGCTCGACCATCTTGCCCAGACGGAGCGAACTCTCGCTCGGTTGACGACACGACAAGTGAGCCTTGAAGACGTGTTCGTCTCGTTGACCGGTCGCCACCTTCGTGAAGAAGATGAATCGCCGTCGAATGGTTCAATCAAGAAACGCTGGGGCAAGCGCTGAGTTGAGGCGTCCCAATTTCCTCCATCGAGAGCCCTCCCCCATGTCGAGCCTCGCCCCGCTGTTCCAACTGTACAAGTCGCGGCTCCGCGAGTTCTTTCGGCAGCCCGCCCGTATTTTCTGGGTCTATGGGTTCCCGCTGGTCCTCGCCGTGGGCCTGGGACTCGCCTTCAAGAGTAAGCCTGTCGAGATGATCCCGGTCGACCTGGTCGAGTCGGGGAGCTGGAACGAAGTCGCCAAGACCATCGGAACGCACAACACCAAGCCCGGCCCTTCTCTCGACCCTCGGATCTCCATCCATTCGGGCACAGCCGAAGGGACCGACAATCGACTCAAGACCGGTAAGACCCCCCTGGTGATCTTGGCGATAAGCCCTACCCAGGTCGAGTACCGCTACGACCCAACGCGACCCGAGTCGGTCACTGCCAGAAACGCCGTTGATTCGATCCTCCAGCGCGCCGCAGGACGCCCTGACCCTGTCAAAACCTCGGACATCGTCATCGATGAACCTGGATCGCGATACATTGATTTCTTGATTCCAGGTCTCATCGGTTTGAATACGATGGGAGGAGGACTCTTTGGAGTTGGCTTTCTGATCGTCAATTTCCGCGTTGGCAAGCTCCTCAAGCGATTCATGGCCACTCCGATGCCGCGCAGGGATTTCTTGCTGGCGATCGTGGGAGCCAGACTGACCTTCCTCGTCCCCGACATCGCAGTGTTGCTCTCGCTTGGCCACTTCGGATTTCAGATGCCGATCCGTGGGAGTCTCCTCCTCGTAGTCATGCTCGACGTGATCGGTGCCTTGGCGTTTGCCGGAATTGGGCTCCTGATCGCCGCGCGAGCCAACAATACCGAGACCGTCAGCGGGCTGGTCAACCTGGTCATGCTACCGATGTGGCTGTTCTCGGGCGTCTTCTTCTCAGCAGAGCGATTTCCCGACGCGATCCAGCCCTTCATCCAGGCACTTCCCTTAACACAACTGATCAGCGGCCTGAGAATGGTGATCCTCGAAGGGGCGGGCCCACTTCAAATCTGGGTACCGCTTACCGTCCTGACCGTCTGGTCAGTCGTCACCTTTGTGGTCGCGCTCAAGATCTTCAAGTGGAGTTGAAGCCGTAGCGAATGGGCTTGGATCTGAGTAAACTCGGCCCCGAGACGCGGTTTCGGGGCCTACCTGACTGCCTTTATCACCTCAATTATGTCTCGTCTGCATCTTCTGCCTGTTAGCATGAACACTGACTCATCGTATTCAATCTCAGGTCCGAACGAATGTTCACTCGTCTCCAAGCACGTCACTTTCGAAGCTTGCGTCAGGTCGATCAGTCACTCGACCGATTTCAGGCACTCGTCGGTCCGAATGCGAGCGGAAAAACGACCTATCTCGATGTTTTCGTCCTGTTAAGCGATTTGATGAGATTCCGAGGTGATGTTGTCGAGACCGTTGGAAATCGGAGTGCCGCTTTCTCCGAGTTGCTTTGGAAGGGCGAAGGTTCCGCATTCCAGATTGCAGTCGAAGCGAAAATTCCCGATGAAGTTCATAAACTTATGGACAAAAACAAGCATATATATCAGAATTTCCGTTATGAGATCGAGATCGGTCTGGATCAAGTTTCGAATGAGATTGGAATCAATCATGAGACCCTCTGGTTGATTTCCGACGCGAAGACGCAGCATGCAGCGACACGCTATCTCTTCCCCGAGTTGACTCCGGAAGTTAACTCAATTCTGTTGCGATCTGGCACAGGGCGTAAGGTTACCATCAACAAACGATTGGGTGGTAATGATAATTATTACCCTGATACCTTGAAGCCCTATAAACCGTCGTATCGACTCGGGCGCACCCGGAGTGCTCTGGCGAACCTTCCATCCGATCAGAATAGCTTCCCGGTGGGCCTTTGGTTTCGAGACATGCTCGAACGAGGGGTTCAAAACATTGTCCTTGACAGCCAAAAAATTCGCAAACCTAGCCCTCCGGGACTTGGAAACAGGTTCCAGACCGACGGGTCGAACCTGCCTTGGGTAATCCACGACCTCAGCAAGGACAAGCAACGGTTTCAAATGTGGCTGGAGCATGTCAGGACTGCCTTGGAAGACATCCAAAATATCTACACAATCGAGCGTGAAGATGATAAGCATCGCTACCTAGTGGTGGAGTATTCCAATGGTGCGAGGATTCCGTCTTGGCTGGTATCCGATGGAACTCTTCGATTGTTCGCCCTCACGATTCCTGCGTATCTCAGAGAGATGAATGGCGTGTTGCTGATTGAAGAACCAGAGAACGGTATCCATCCCAAGGCGATGGAAACCGTCATTCAATCATTGACATCAATCTACCAAGGACAGGTCTTGATCGCAACGCATAGTCCGGTCGTCATTAACCAACTTGAGCCACGACAGATCCTCTGCTTCGCGAAGGACTCGGCTGGTTCTACCGACATTGTCTCAGGCGACCTTCATCCCAGGTTGAAGGACTGGAAGAGCGGCAAACCTGAGCTTGGTTACCTGCTTGCATCTGGGATTCTAAGCTGAGGACGCCATGAAAGACTTAGCCTTACTTGTTGCAGATAAGAATATGGATTATGCACTACGGGGCATACTTTCACGCCACGAGTCGATTGGAGTTCAAAAGCTAGATTACGAAATCGGTCAACATATGGGCCGAGACGGAGGTGTGCGGACGACTGGTCCCGAGACTCTGTCGCTTCTCAGGGATCAATTTCGTGATGGGATACTCATGCTGGATTGGGAAGGATCAGGATCTGATAGCGACAACGCACTGATCCTTGAGCAGGAACTCGATCGTCGCCTGACTCCGTTTTGGGGCAAGCGGGCCAAAGCAATTGTGATCGAACCTGAGCTGGATGCCTGGGTCTGGGGCTCGGACAACGTCATGCAGGACGTGATCGGTTGGTGCGAGGATCTTGGAATCCGGAAGTGGCTTGCGAATCGTGGCTATGAATTCCACCAGAATCAGAAACCAGTCCTCCCCAAGGAGGCGCTCCAAACTCTGATGGAGCAGTTGAGAAGGCCAAGATCATCCGCCCTGTATGAAAAAGTAACGGCCAAAATCAGTCTGAGAAATTGCAATGACCCATCCTTCAACCGACTGAAAACGACCCTCCAAAAATGGTTCTCATCGATGTAGCGGTTGACCGCCCCTAAGTGCAACCTCTCCTAAAAGCTCAGCCCGATCCAGGACCGTAGGCCACGTCGACTCGTCACGCTCTTAGTCTCCTTTACCCCTGATTCGATAAGGAATCGCTCGACTCAAGGAAGTGCCCATATGCCCACTCCCGAGCCTTCCCACGAGAACCATGAGCTCCATTCTCTGATGGCCCAAGCGGCTGAGCGTTTGCAGCGGGGCGAATCGATTGATACGGTCAAGGCGGATCTGATCGCCCAAGGGTTGAGTATCGACTTTGTCGACCGACTCCTCACCAGTTTCGCTGCCTCAAAATGGCAACTCGGGGCTCGAGGCTGGGCGTTTCGGATCTTAGGTGTGCTGGTCATCCTTGCTGGTGTAACGCTTTGGTTAGGGAACCAAAACGGATTTTTCGTGACCTTTCCTTATTCTGGGACAATCGTCGTGCTCGTCGGGGCTGCACTCTACGTGCTTGGCGGCGGAAAGGGTTAAAATTGGTAGACGTAGGAGTTCGAAGGAGTCGACGTCGTACGACACGAGTCTACTCGGAGATTCTCAAACATGTTCGGATCTTCTCCCATCGATAACTTCGACGGTGAAGCGTCGATGCTATTTTCGACACTCGCTCTGGTCTGCATGACAGCAGAGGGCGATCCTATGAGCCCGACCCCGGACCAGCAGTATCGGGCTTTTGACTGACATCATCAGCCCCTAGCCAGGAATGTCCATCGTTTACTGAGTACCGCTGAAGCGATTCACTCTGAGGATCCTCCAAATCCATCGCCGGAGGAACGAGTGCAATGTCGAGAAACTCCGAAATCTCATGATCGAGAATCGGCAATTCATTACTTGCCGGTAATAGCTCTGGTGGCGTGGGTTGATCGAAAACGAAGGTGGGGTGGCGAAGGACCTTCATGATCTCGGACCAGCGGGCGGGCAAGGTTTCTGTTGAGGTCAGTTCGGGGACGTGCTCCTCGGCGATCAGATGGCCGAGGAACGTGGCTTTGGCCAAAATCTCAACGTCCAGGAACGCTGAACTCGACTGGAGTGGAATCTTCCTGAGCGCTTCAACGCGATGGATCCGACAGCACGAGTGGATATCATACACAGGTAATGCAAAAATCGCCCGCCAGGGGATGCGACGAATCCAACCTCGGAAGCCCTTACCAATGTTCCTGCGCCGACCGAGGGCGTGGTCACTCTTGTCGATCGCATCCAACAGGGGGACAAGATGCCCTTTTGACCACTCTTGCGCGGAATTTGTGAAGAGGATGAGTGGCTCGTCAGCCCCTTCGAGCCCCTGACGCAGAGCTTCGCGTCGATCTCCGGAGACGATGACCTTTGAACCGGCCCGATTTTCCAAAAGCTGCAATAGTCCTGACGCGATATTCTCGGCCATCTCCGACGATTCCGTATGGCCGTGGACGACCACGCGGACGAGCGCCTTGCTCATCGGCTCACGAAACATGTGCCTATCGAGCGGGTGAATGTCATCATCAATCGGCTCATTTGTGGTCGTCATCGGCTCTCCGAAAGTTTCAGACCACCTGGGCCGCAAGCCATAATTCGACTGCCGCTCGATACGCCGCCTGCAACCGTCGTGAGACGGGACCAGGCTGACCATTTCCGATGTGTACACCGTCAATAGATATCACGGGCATCACTTCGATGGTTGTGCCCGCGAGCATCACCTCGTCGGCCATGAACAACTGGTCGATCGTGATGCGTTCCTCGACGAACGGAATCTCCATCGCCTCGGCCGCCCGGAGGACTGCGCCCATTCGGGTCGTGCCCGGCAGGATCTCGTGCCCCTCGGGAGTTGCCCCGAGTTTGCCGTCTCGAACCCACAACAACGAGGAATGCGTTGACTCTGTGACGAACCCGTGTTCATCCACGAGGACCGCCTCGAACGCGTCGGCGCGATGGGCAGCCTCGCAGGCGATGACATTTGCTAATAAGTTGATCGACTTCACGTCGCAACGTCGCCAACGCAGATCCATGTAGCTGATGATCGGTACCCCGCTCGTCCGAAGCGGAACGACCGGTGCATCATCATACTCTTTGACGACGATCAGTTCGGTGGGAGGTGTGCCTGCGGCGGGAAAGGCGTGCTTGCGAGGTGCAACGCCCCGAGTGATCTGAATATAAACAATCCCTTCAATAACCTCGCTCACCTCGATCGTCCGCTGAATTCGGTCGGCGAGCCGGTCGAAGTCGAACCCTTCGAACCACATCTCCTCCAGGCTCCGGCGCAGCCGAGCCTTGTGCTCGGCTTCGAGCCACAGTCGTCCTTCGTAGAGCCGGAAAACCTCGTAAATCCCATCACCGAACAGAAAGCCGCGATCCCAGATCGAGACCTTCGCCTCATCCGCAGGGAGAAGTTCGCCATTCAGGCAAGCGAGCGTTAGCATCAGCCGAGTTCCATCGTGACCACTTGCCACTTTGTCGAGCGTTCCATGAAAGGATACCAGTCGCCGGCTGGCGCAGACAATGAGGTCGGCGGTCTGGACTTGGACTCCGTGCCGCCGACCTCGGTTCTGATCCAAATCTGGTCGCGGTCGGCTCTTACTTATCGCCACCGAGCGCGACGCCCGGGGTTTTGAGTGCGAGTGCCTTGGTGAGCTGGTTATCTAGGTCGGCGGCGGTCCGAATATTGCGGTTGGTCACCTTGCCTTGGGAATCGATCAGAATCATCGTCGGCAGTGAGATGATGCCGTATTCGACAGCCAGGCGACTCTCCATGCCACCAGCCTCGTGGATCTGGGGCCAGGCGATCGGCGTCTCTTTCAGGAAAGCGTCCAGATCGGCCTGGTCGGGATCAAGGTTAATTCCGACCAGCTCAAGCCCTTTATCGCGATATTTGGCCTGGACCTTGGCCAACTCGGGCAAATCTTTCTTGAACGAACCGGCCTGGGTCGCCCAGAATGCAATCAGCACATTTTTGCCTCGATACGCAACGAGATCGATGGTTCCGCCCTTGAGGCTCGTCCCTTTGATCTGAATCGGCTTCCCAACCAGGTTGAGTCGAGTGAGCGCACCTGCCGCCCTTTTCCCTTGCTTGCTGTCCGGGAAATCGGTCGCAAGCTTGTTATAGTAGGGTTTAGCTTCATCTTCCTCGGCGTTGAACTCAAAGTTGCTGGCCAGAGTCAGGAGGGCGTCGGGGACCTCTTCGCTCTTGGAATGGTTCTTGAGGAATTCCTTGAGCCCGTTCATGAACGCTTTCTGGACAGCGACGAAGTTCTGCGCGGGGTCGTCGTTGTCCTTCTGGTACTGAGCGGTGATCTTGCGGAATGCGGTGTAGCTGCCGACCTTGCCCCCTTCGGCGATGAGTGCATCCATGAGCTTGACACTATCTGGATACTGGTCGGTCTCATAAGCACCCGCCAGGCTGTCAGCAATCTGCTTGTTGCAGACCAAGACCTCTTCCTCGCCGGCACCGGCCTTAATAATGGCTCGAAGCAGAGGAATTCGACCCAAGTAGTACTTGGCGACCTGGACCTTGTCGCCGCCCAGCATCCCTACCTTTTCGCGGTCGTAGGTTTCAAGGCTCTTCTGAGCCTCCGCTACAACCGGGCTGACGTTGGTGGCCGAGGGGTTATTGGCGACGCTATTTCGGTAAATGTCGGAGCGAAGGTCCGATGAGGTCAGGACTGGTTCTTTGGGATCGACGGCCTTAGGGAGACTGACGAACTTCCAGCACTCGCCGACTTTGACCAGCTCGCCTGCTTGGAGATAGGCGGTCTTATTTGCGTCGTTACCGCCGTTGGGCGCACCTGCAAAGATGACGACGTTTTCATAGACCGGGAGGTCGACGGGCAGGTTGGTGTCCAGATCGGCGGGGATCAGGTGCGGCATCGCGCAGTCCATCCGCTGCCAGACCGTGTTCGCATTCCAGCCGACCAGTTTTTTGGTCAGGGAGGTCATCTGATTCTTGCGCTCGGTCGCAGCCGATGCCGCACGGTCAACGGTCACCTTGGGCAGGCCCAATGCCTCAAGTTCGGCAGGGGTCGCGACTACGGTGTCAATCAGGTCGAGCTTGCCGGTGACGATCCCTTGGACGAAGACCTTCGAAGCTTCCTCCGCCGAGATCCTGCTCCAGCTCACGATTCGCTTGTCTTTGATCTTGGCGACTCGCGTCCCCGCCGTGTTCAGCCAACGAATCTCGTCGAGGCTACCATCGTCGTTGAGATCAATTTCGCGGTAGATCTCGAAGCCGTCCTTGTAGTAGCTCCAGGTATCAACCTTGGTTTTGCCCTTATCGTCGAGCTTTCCGTTCGAATCGACCACTCGGATCAAGAGCTGACCCTGGCCGTCACGAAGCGCGAAGCCGTAGTTCTTCCCTTGGGCATTCTTAACAGTCTCGTACTTGATACTTGCAATGGCTGCGGGGTCGGTCGGAACCTCATATTCGACCCCATCTTGGGTCGGCTTGAACGTGAGAAGCTGGGCCACTTGCGGTGAAGGATTCTGGCCAGAGGCCGGTACGGCGATCACCAGGCCTATGACGGTGGCAAAGGTCCATACAAATCGCATCGGCGTCTCCATTGGCTCGCTCCATCGATCAATCAATCGCAAGGCTCAGAACGTCTGGGATCTTTCCCGAACCGCTGCCCACTCTCGCCGCGCAATCGTCATGCGCGACACAACTCGTCCACAACGGAGCATCGGCAGAACCTAAGCTCCGTCTCCAAACTTCCTGTCGAATCGTTGAGTGTCACCTCTTGATAGTCTTGCAACGATTGTACCGACGATGCAAACTCGATCGAAATCGCCTCCCCATGACGTCGAGTCACCCAATGACCCAGCGAATCCTGGTAGCTGTCCTCCTCTCCCTAAGCTGCCCTGTCAGCGCTAGCGAGCCCCTCGCTCCAACTTACCCAGACCACACAAAGCTACTCGTCGTTCGCGACGAGCATGGGGAAGAGACCCCGATCACGACCCCTGCTCAGTGGCAAGTCCGCCGTGCCCATATTCTGGCCCATGTCCAGGAAGTCATGGGGTCATTGCCAGGAGGCGCGCGTCGTGTGCCGCTCGCGATCCGGGTTGAGGAGACGTTCGACGAGCCCTCCTACAGTCGACAAAAGATCAGTTTCGCGACAGAACCGGGAGATCGGGTCCCAGCCTGGCTCCTTATCCCCAAGGGTGACAAAGGGAAACGTCCCGCGATGTTGTGCTTGCACCAGACCACCAAGATTGGCAAAGACGAGCCGATCGGCTTGGGGGGAAAACCGAACTTGCGTTATGCCAAAGAGCTGGCTGAACGCGGCTATGTCACTATCGCCCCCGATTACCCCAACTTCGGCGAGTACCAGGTTGACCCTTATGCCCTGGGGTATGCCAGCACCTCAATGAAAGGGATCGTGAACCATATGAGGGCGGTCGATGTGCTGACCACCTTGGCGGAGGTCGATCCCGACCGGATCGGAGTGATTGGACACTCGCTGGGTGGTCACAACGCGATTTTCGTGGGGCTCTTCGACGACCGGATTAAGGCTGTCGTGACCTCCTGCGGGTTCAACCGGTTTCCCCAATATTACAAAGGGAACATCACGGGATGGTCACATTCCGGCTATATGCCTCGGTTGAAGTCGAAGTTCGCCCTCAACCTGGACCGGGTTCCGTTCGACTTTCCCGAGCTTATCGCAGCCCTGGCTCCCAAGGCGATCTTCACGAACTCACCGCTGAGAGATGCCAATTTCGAGGTCGAAGGGGTCCGCGAATGTATTGAGCCTGCCCGCTCAATCTATCAGTTGCTGGGCGTTCCTGACCGGATTGTCGCAGTCTACCCCGATGTCGAGCACGACTTCCCAGAACCTCAACGTCGAGAAGCATATGGATTCCTCGACAAGGTCTTTGCGTACAAACTCTAGCCGATTCCAAGTGGTTGAATCCATGTTGAGAAAAACAGTCACCTCCCTGAGACTGTCTGGAGGCGAAGTAAAGCTGGCGGTGGTCGGATGGCGTTGCGAGGTGGCCTTGCTCGTCGCGATCCTGATGGTAGCCGCCCTACTGCGGGGGTATGACCTGGGGCGGACGAGCCTCTGGTATGACGAGGTGGTCTCAGCAAGGCTTGCCCGACAGCCGGGTCCGGCGGCGTTGCTCCGGCTGTTGCCCGAGATTGACGCCACCCGGGCTCCGCTTCACCCGCTGCTCCTTCAGGGCTGGATGGGGCTGTTCGGGCCATCCGATCTGTCAGCCCGGGCCTTTAGCGCTGTCTGCGGGCTGCTCACCGTCGCTACGGCGTACGTGATCGGCCGCGCGGCGTCGGGGCGGTCGGTCGGCCTTTGGGCGAGCTGGCTCTGCGCCGTCAGCCCGGCCTTAATCCGGTACTCGCGCGAGGTTCGGATGTACGCCTGGCTGACGTTGTTGACGTGCCTGGCCTGGGCGTTGCTGCTCTCGTTCCGCCAGTCGGCCCCCGCCTGGAAGCGAGCGCTATACGTGGCGGCCTTGGTGGGCCTCTTCTACACACACCCGCTGGGGGCGTTTATGGTTGCGGCGTTGGGGCTGGCATCGCTATCTCATCGCCGGGCGTTCCAGCTCTCGTGGGGGTCCTGGCTCTCGATCCAGGCTGCGGTCGCGCTGGCCGCCGCTCCATGGGTTGGTCAGTACACGGGGCACTCGCCGGAATATCTCCTCCCCCGCTACCCGATCCGGTTCCTGATCGGGATGCCGATCGAGTTCGTCGGCGGGAACAGCCGGGTCCTGCTCGCCTGTTTCGCCCTGGTCGCCGTCGGCCTTCTCCAAGCCAGACGGTCGACAGGTGGGGATTGGGTCAGATTCGCGGTCGACGGGCCGGTCGCCTCGACGACGCTCCTGGTCTGGTTTCTGCTACCGCCGATCCTCCTGTATGCGTATTCCTGGATCTGGCACCCGATCTTCGGCCTGGCACGGTACACCCTGTTCGTGGCACCAGCCTATCTGGTGCTGCTGGCGCGCGGGCTGGCGAAGCTGCCGATGTGGCCCCGCATCGCGGCGGCCGCAGTCGGGGCCATGCTCGCCGCCGCGATGCTGTCATCGACGGTCTACGCCCCCGACCTCCGGGCCGATTGGAGGGCTGCGGCGGCGTTCCTCCAATCGCAATCGCTCGAGTCTCCGGTCGTCGTTCCCTGGCGCGACGACGGTCTTATCAACGGCGAGGCCATCGGCGCCCGCAACTACCTTGCAGCGGACGCTGTCGTGATCGGCTCCCCGACCGAGTTGGGTCGCTTCCTCCTTAGTCCCCGCAGGGGGGATGATATCTGGGTCGGCATCGGGATGGATCCCGGTACCGGCCTTCCGGCGGTCGAGGTGCCCAAAGCCCTGGCTTCCGGCTATCGTGAGGTGGAGGTCCGTTCCTTCGAGGGGCTCCGGCTCGTCCGACTCTCCCCACTCTGACCGGAAGGAAAAGGAACCCGCTGCAAACCATAGCCATTCAAGGGCGGTGCTTAGCCCACACGTTTCTCTCGGCGGGAGGAGCGTTTGCCCAAACAGTTCATGCGTTCGGCATCCTCGCCCGAAACCATCGAATCGAATCGGTCGCCAGCACGATCAATGCCAGTGCAACAGCGGCGAGAGAAAGGACGAGCCCTCGCCGCAGCATCACTGGGATATAGTTCACGGTCACCCGAGTTATGCCCGAGCCGGGAATTCGGACTGATTGGAGTCCGCCATCGGCCGGGGTAACGGGAATCGGAGGGCCGCCGTCGAGCCGAGCGAACCAGCCGGGCATGTACGTGCGGCGGATCACCAGGTCGCACGTACCGTCGTGCTCGATCGCGCCCGACTGCCCGTCCCATTCGAGGACTCTCACGGAGCCGGCTCGTGGGCCGGGGGGATCGGGCATGAGGTCGGCTTTCAAGAACCAGACTTCATCGGGGGACTCGGACATCGATAGCCGAGAATAGAGTTCGCCCCAATCTTGCGCGATGTGGACCACTCGCGCGGCCCTCACATGAGGGGAGCCGGGAGCGAATCGGACCACTCGCCATCGACGTGGCTTGGGTGACTTCTCCTTCCTCGGCACTAGCCTCTCGAGTACGGGATCCTCGCCGAGATAGACCTCCAACGAGTGGAAAGGCAGTCTGCTCTCCTCGTAAACCCCATGCGTCACGCCGAGCCGGTGCATCCAGCGGATATCGACGGACTTGACCCGATCGGGCGTGCCCGACCTCTCCAGCAAATAGTTCGGCGGCGGTGGGGTGATCCCGAGGTTGGCATCATAGGCTGTCGTCAGACCGACACGGACAGGAATGTCCTGCAAGGGCCCCGCGATCAGCCCCACCGCCGCCTCAGTCCTTAAGACTTGAAGGACCGGGCTGTCCCCGGGAAGTCGAATCGACCAACCCCAAGGGGTCGTGCCCTGGTGAAAGAGATAAGCCAATTCGCACGAGGCCAGGAGAAAAGGGATCCAGAACCCGATTCGACCGGCTCGCCATGACGCCACGACGACGAGGCTTGCTAGCCAAAGGAGAGCCGCCTCGACGAGCAAGACAACCCGTTCTTCCTCAACGAGAGCCGACCTGATTTCGGGACTTGAAGACCAACTGGACCCCCACACGATCGCCCCGATCCCGAAGAGACTGGCGAAGCCGAAGCCGACCCAAAATGTTCGGAGCGGAATCGCCCGATCGAAGCCGCGGCCAGCCAGCAGGCTGAGGCCCAGCGAAGTGAGCAGGAGATACCGACCCGGGGCGCGGAAGTGGCCGAGGCCAGGGAGTTGCAGGATCAACCAGTAACCGTCGCTAAACCAATGCGGCATCGTCGCGAGGATGAATCCGACGACGGCAACCCAGCGCCATAGACCCAGCATTCGGTCACGCCGATCGATCAGGCCGACGAACGCGAGGATCAGCGGGATCGTGCCGACATAAAGACATGCCTCGTTGGTCGTGGTCTGATGCCGAGTCCAATAGTTCGTGGCACCGCCCTCCTCAACGCTCATGAAGAGTCGTGGCAGGGCAAGCTGGGCCCAGTGCCCTGGGGGAAACGCATAGGGCATCATGAACTCGACCGGTCGAGCGAAGTTCGAGGCTCGCACCAGGTCCCAGGTCAGCCCGAGTTGCACGGCGGCCACGGCCAAGCCCCAGCCTACGGTCACGGCGATGGCGACCGCGCGTCGCCAGGGGAGCTTCTGTCCCCACGAACGCCAGACCCCGGTCAACACGACCAGTCCCAGGGTCCACATCTGGATTTGGAAGTGCCCTAGCGTGATCTGCGCCCCGAGAAGCAAGGCCAGCAACGCAAGCCGACCGAGACCGCCGACCGCCATGTATCGCTCGGCGAGCATCAGGGTCAGCGGCATGAAAGGCAACGCGTGGTAGAAGGGCTCGTGGCAGGAATGGCTGGCCTGGAACCCGCAGAGCGAAAACGACACCGAGGCAAGCGACGATCCCCACGGAGAAATGCCGAGCACCCGCGCGTATCCATAGGTGGCAAGAGCCGTAGCCAGATAATGCGCCCACATTGAGAGCCGGTAGGCCGTCGATACATCGAGGAACCGGTATAAGAGCCAATTCGGCGGGTAAAACGCGGCCGCGTGGCTTTCGGCCACGAGCGGCGTACCCAGTCCGAAATGGTCGCTCCAGAACGGAAGACTTCCCATCCGGAGCGACGCGGCGAGCTCGGTTTTTATCGGCCTATAAAGACAGTCCGGATCGCCGCCCAAGGGCTCGTAACCCGCGAACAGGCATCCCAGCGTCAAACCCACGCAAGCCAACGCCGCCAGGAGAGGATTCGGGACTCGCATGCGGATCTTAGACATATTCCGACACCTCGCCGACCGACTTCGAGACTCTCTCACTCTCTCACAGATCTCATTCCGAGCCAGAGCGGTTTTGCAGCCTGTTATGATACCAAAACGGAGAAGGCAAGGGCATGGTCAAGCCTTTAGCGCGGCGATTCCTGACAGGTGCGTCGACACCTAGGTGTTCGGATAAAGGCGAAGGCGTCAGGCCAGCCCCAAAACCAGTAAGTTGTCGACATGGGTAGATGCTCGGGCGGAAGGATCTCCCATTGACATGCACTCCCCAGGCCGTAGGCTACCTGGTTGTAGATAGCCACCTTGACTTGACTCCGGATGAATAGCGCCATGGACCGACGCATCCTCGTGGTGGACGATAACGAGTTCATTTGCCAGCAGCTCTTGCAGATCCTGGCGAAACCCGACCGCCGTATCAAGGTCGCCCATGACGGAACGACGGCTCTCGAATGGCTGGTCGAGAGCAACTTTTCGCTGGTGATCACCGACCTGAACCTGCCTGGGATCGATGGCCTCGACTTGATCCGCGAGATCCGCAACCGTGAGCTGCCGACCACCCCGATCCTGATGACAGGATTTGGCTCGATCGACTCCGCCGTTGAAGCGATGAAACTGGGGGCTTACGACTACCTCCACAAGCCAATCGATGCCACCCGGCTCGAGATCGTGGTGGCAAGAGCACTCGCCGACCGCCGCCTTCAGGACGAAGTTCAGGCCCTTCGCCAAGGGCTTCAGGAACGGTACAACTACCAGAACCTGCTGGGCCGAAGCCCTTCAATGCGTGAGGTCTTCGCCAGGGTTGCACGAGTCGCCGGCCAGACGACGACGGTCCTGATCAATGGCGAGACCGGGACCGGTAAGGAACTCGTCGCCCAGGCAATTCATCACGCCGATACCAGTCGGCGTGGCCCGCTCGTTGCTGTGAACTGCGGGGCCCTTCCGGAACCGCTCCTGGAAAGCGAGTTCTTCGGCCACGAGAAGGGTGCCTTCACCGGCGCAGACCGTCAAAAAAAAGGGCGATTCGAGCAGGCGAACGGTGGAACTCTATTTCTCGACGAGATTGGTGAACTCCCGCTTGGCATGCAGGCAAAGCTTTTGCGTGTCCTTCAGGAATCGACCTTTGAACGGGTCGGCGGGACCACTTCGATACCGACCGATGTTCGAGTCCTCGCCGCGACGCATGTGAACCTGGCACAAGCGGTTGCGGAAGGGAAGTTTCGCAAAGACCTCTATTATCGTCTCAACGTCGTACCTATCGACATACCTCCGCTTCGCGACCGAGCCGAAGATGTACCGATCCTCATCAATCACTTCTTGGAACGCCTGGCGCGTCGCGGACTCCCGAGTAAGACGTTCAGCCGTGAGACCCTGAATCGGCTCGCTGGCTATGATTGGCCTGGCAATGTGCGCGAGCTTGAGCATCTCGTCGAGCAGGTTGTCGTCACCACGTCAGGAATGACCATTGAGCCTGATAGCCTTCCATCACACCTGATTGCCACCCACGAGGTCCCGTTCGCCCTCAATTTTGACCTGGCGCGCGAACTGCCGCAAATCACCGATGAGCTGACGGCCCAGATCGAAAAAGCCTATCTCGAACGTGTTCTTGAGCAGTATCGGGGCAGGATCGACCGATGCGCTGAGCACTGTGGCCTCTCACGACGGAGCATCAGCGAGAAGCTCAAGCGGTACGGGATCGACAAAGCGGAGTTCAAGCCCCACTTGCAGCGACAACGAGAGACCGTCGGTTAGGGTCGAAGAAATCCCAGACGCTCGAACTCGCGAACGCCTGGGATTGGTTATTACCACACATCAGAACTGATCTGCGCTCACCACTTCATTCCCGCCCCTGGTCGCAAGTGCCCGGTAGGGAATGGGGTTGATGGAGTCCTTGACGAACCGGACCGAACCGTCGCCCATGAGGAAATTCACTCCTCCCGAGTGGCGGCTCCAGTAGTCTTCAACGTGAGCTTGCGGATTATTCGGAGTGCGGTTGCCGTCATCGAGTCCGACAGGTCCCAGGACCTGGACCCAGCACTCTTCAGGTTCGGGATTGAACTTGTCGGTCCCCCCTTCGACGGAGGCCGTCTTGAAGAGCCAGCCGCCGATACTTCGCGCGGTCCAGGTGACATAACTCAGATTATGACTTCGTTCACCAATCGCAAATGTGTTACTCGTTCCATCCGTCACTGCGCTGATGGTGATCCGGCTGTTCCGGAAGAAGAGACCAGTCCCCGCGCCCGGAGCCGCACCAACCTCGCCGACACCAAACATCCCAATATAATTTGAACCCGAGACCGTATCAACCGTGGTGGAGTTGGTCTGATCGCGAACAGGGACCGCGACGAGAGTCTCGTCGGATGGACAGAGATACGCGTTCACACGGGTCAAACTACCCGTATTGTTGGCTGCAAACTGCACCGACAGGTCAAAGTTAATCGCGTTAAAGAGTGGCCCCTGTTCCATCTGGGGCAAGATCATCGAGCCCCACGCCCATCCAGAGCCGATATCTCCTGGTGCCAGATTGGGATTTAGCCCGGGGACCGGAGTCACTGCGCTGATATAACCGGGCGGGAAAACATTGCTCGTATCAAGATAATTGTGGATCGCCAGACCGATCTGCTTGAGATTATTGACGCATTGGATGCGTCGGGCCGCCTCGCGGGCCGCTTGAACTGCGGGTAGCAGCAGGGCGATCAGAACGGCGATGATCGAAATCACCACTAACAATTCGATCAGGGTGAAACCCGACCGCAGGGAGCGCAAGTTGAGCCGTGCCATGTGTTTCCATCATCCCATTGCATGCGCGAACCCCGTGTCTCCACTAGAGGAAGAACTGAAAAGTTCAGCGCGAACTGTGAATCTGAGCCACTGAAGGGTTGAAACGGTTCCCAGACAGCGTTGCCGGGACAAGGTTTCGAGGCTCAGACTTGGGGTGGGGCACGGCCCCGAAATGGAATTCGGCATGGGGAGGCGGACGAGATCGCGGCGGTGACGCCAACGGAACCAACCACTACTTCCGCCGGCATTACGCCACAATCGACCATGCCGTGATGAGCGTGGTGAAAGGAGCAGACCAGGCAGGCGTGGGGATGGTCGGCTGGGGAGACGTCATGCCCTGTAAAGTGGGCACAATCGTCGTAACAGCTCGACTCGTGGACCAGAGGTTCGCCAAAAAGGTCTGCGCGGTGATCGTGCCCGACGTTCGCCAGAACGCTCGCGAGCAGATACAGCACTAGAACCGTAAAGCGAGTTCGGATCACGTCGACAGGTCACTCCTAGGTGAAGGGCTTCCCACTACAATCCCTTTTATCGTGACGTCGCGGCCTGACAAAGTCCATTGGTATCTTTTCTCATTTCGACGCTTTGACCCTTATCGGAAAGATTCAGGGTTGAGCCACGTAAGCTAGCGAATAATTTGATGGATTCGGAGTTTCCGTGTCACAAGAGCCGGGTCCATCATCGTACAATGCATGGAGGATGGGGAGCGTCCCAGAGGCAGCTTTACGTCTCTAGAACGACCAACCAGAGGGTTTACGCCGATGATAAGCGAAAAAAATGCGGTGATGGTTCTCGTCATGGTCGCGGGAATGTGTGGTTCTACGCAGGCCCAGCATTACCGCAGGGGCGGGATGACGACAGTCGACGGGCCCGTCTCCATGACCGAGTGGCGGCAAGCGGGCGGAAACTTGGATGTCTATCAAGGCCTGATGCAACAGAAAGCGATGGTCCAGCAGCAACAAAATTACGCCAAGCTGATGGATCAACAGCAGAAGGCCCAGCAGCAAGCGATCAAGTCGGGTCAGGTTTCGGCTTCCTCCGCGAACTCCACCTTTACACTTCCCCCCGCTCAGACGCGTGCCCGGAAGAAGCGGCATGGGGTCGACGAGTCGAAGGTCTCAGCGACGGAGTCGAAGACCTCGAAAACCACCGCCTCGGGAACCGACAAAACAGGCAAAGATTCAGGCGATGAGGCCCCAAAGAGTGCCAAACCTGCCCCGAAAAAGCCTTGATCTCAAGCTCACTGGCGAGTCTGAGACACGCCAGTGAAACATTACGAACGATAAGTTGGCAGAGCCCTAGAGCGTGTTATGAACTTTCATAAGCATGGGCCAGTGAGACCATCCGCCAGCAGGCCAAGCAATTTAGGTCGTTAGATAGCGATCCCTATCCATTGAAGAAGTCGGAGGCCAACCCAATACGCAGCAGGCAATGTGCTCAAGAATAGACCGAGCCCAAGCCCTAACTTGAGGAGTCGGGGACCAAACTGCGGTGATACCCGGGGCTCGATACTTCTGCAGGTCATCTCGGCGATCCAACCCAGCGTGTACAGCAAGTTTATGATCAGTGGGGCCGCCATCAGCGCGAGCGGTTCCACCGTGTCGTCTCCCGGCGGGAGGTGATTGCTGGTCGTGATCGCTACGAAAAAGACAAGCAAACAAACAATTCCATACGTCCCGATGATGAGATTGAAAGATACGCGGCGTTGCTCCCACCATACGAAGATGGCCCCAGGAGAGTCCTGACCTGTGGGGCTCGAGAACAACCAAGCTGTAAAGTTCTGCAATGCGTCATCCACTCGCGATTGAGGGTGTTATGAACTCCAGCACAAGTGTGGAGCGGCTTTGGGGAGCATGAGAAAGCTGAGAGCGACATAGTGCAATCCCGCCAGCACGTTGGAGAGCCGTTCGTAATCGCGGCCCAAACGGCGGAATTGCGAAGTCTAACCAAACAATCGCTGCACGACCCAACGGCGGTGAAGCAGGACAGAGCCACGCTTTGCTTCGGGCAGTTTGACCACTTCCGAGTGAATGCCCTCGCTCGCCGCGTCGACTTCCGCATCTTCGCCACTGTAGCCTTGATCGATATACGCTAGCGACACGGATCCATCGGTTACCTCTTGCACAGCCTTGGCGAGAAACGCGACTTGAGCGGGTTCTTGCTTGTCGGCACTGGTGACATGCGATGCGAGAAGATGCCCCAACGTATCTACCGCCATGTGGACCTTCGAGCCGCGTTTCTTCTTGTGACCGTCGTAGCCCGCCCGATGTCTACTCTCCACAATCGAGGGTGATCACAAGTTCATAACACCCTCCAGAGTTAGCTCGCCGGAGTGAACGTAAATTCGTCGTCAACCCAATTAACTTCAATCGTTTGGTTGGCAGCGATATTGCCTTCGAGCAACTCCGTAGCCAGCCGATTTGTGAGTCGTTGCTGAATCACCCGCTTGAGTGGGCGAGCACCATAGGCGGGGTCGAACCCTTCGTCGGCGATTTGTGCTTTCGCAGCGTCGGTCACTTTCAGAACGAGTCCCGCCTCGGTGAGCTGGGCGGACAAACGACGAAGTTGCAGATCAACGATCTTTGTCAACTCTTTCATCCCTAACGGATGAAAGATGATCGTGTCGTCGATCCGGTTGAGGAACTCGGGAAGGAACTCAGACTTGAGGATCTCCAGGACTCGGCTCCGCATGCGTGCCTCATCGCCCGACTCGGCAAGCTCGGCAATGGCTTGACTACCGAGATTCGAGGTCATGATGATCACGCTATTCCGGAAGTCGACCGTCCGACCTTGTCCGTCGGTAAGACGGCCATCGTCGAGCACCTGGAGCAAGACGTTGAACACGTCGCGATGGGCTTTCTCGATCTCATCGAGCAAGATCACTGAGTAGGGCCTGCGACGGATCGCCTCGGTTAGCCGACCGCCTTCTTCGTAACCTACATAACCGGGAGGGGCACCGATCAAGCGTGATACGTTGTGGCGCTCGCCGAACTCGCTCATATCGAGCCGGACCATCGCGGCTTCGCTATCGAAGAGGAACTCCGCGAGAGCCTTGGCCAGTTCGGTCTTACCCACCCCGGTCGGGCCCAGGAACAGGAAGGAACCGATCGGTCGATTCGGGTCATGAAGGCCGGCCCGACTCCTTCGAACCGCATCTGCAACAGCCTTGACTGCGGCTTCCTGATTGACCATCCGCAGATGGATCTGATCTTCAAGTTTGACCAGTTTCTCGCGGTCGCTGGCGAGCATCCTTGTCACAGGAATGCCAGTCCACTGGCTGACAACCTCGGCGATCTCTTCCGCGTCGACTTCCTTCTTGAGCAGCCGTTTGACATCTTTTGCGCCGACATCACCGGCAGCTTCTGCTCCTTCAACTTTGGCCTGAAGATCCTTTTGTTCGGTCAGTAGCTTGCTCGCCTCGTCGTAGAGTTTATCCGGGCGTTCGTTGCGAGCTTGAGTGGAACGGATGTCGTCATAAATAAGCTTGAGCCGATCGTTAATGGTCGCCAACCGGGTCTGGAGGTCTTGCAGATTTCCTAGCCCGGATCGTTCCATTTCCCACTGGCGAGTGAGGTCCTGGTTCTCCTTCTCGAGCTTGGCGATCTCTTCCTCGACCTCGGCGAGCCGCTCGCGGGCATGGGCCTCCTGTTCAGTTGCGAGCATGCGTTGGGCGAGTTTGAGTTGGTCGAGGCGACGGCGAACATCGTCGATTTTGGCGGGGATCGACTGGTTTTCCATCGCGATTCGACTGGCAGCCTCATCCATCAAGTCGATCGCCTTATCGGGCAAGAATCGCTCAGTAATGTACCGAGAAGCCAATTTGGCCGCAGCAACAAGTGCCGAGTCCTTGATGGTGACTCGATGGTGGACCTGGTATCGTTCCTTGAGACCCCGCAGGATTGCGATCGTGTCTTCGATCGAAGGCTCCGGGACATTCACCGGTTGAAAACGTCGTTCGAGTGCAGCGTCCTTCTCGATATTCTCGCGATATTCATCCAGCGTCGTCGCGCCGATACAACGCAGCTCGCCACGCGCAAGAGCCGGCTTGAGCAGGTTGGCAGCATCCATGGCCCCTTCTGCTTTCCCGGCCCCAACGACCAGGTGAAGCTCGTCAATGAACAGGATGACTCGCCCATCCGACGAAGTGACATCCTTCAAGATCGCTTTGAGCCGCTCTTCAAACTCGCCCCGAAACTTGGTTCCGGCAACCAGCAACCCCATGTCGAGAGCGATCACCTTGCGATTCTGAAGGCTTTCGGGAACATCTCCCGAGACGATCCGTTGAGCGAGGCCTTCCACGATCGCCGTCTTGCCGACGCCTGGCTCGCCGATCAATACCGGATTATTCTTAGTGCGGCGGCTGAGGACCTGGATCACGCGCCTGATCTCGGCATCTCGACCGATCACAGGGTCCATTTTGCCCTTTCTAGCAAGTTCCACCAGGTCACGGCCGTAACGTTCGAGTGCCTGATACTTGTCATCAGGATTCTGGTCGGTCACCTTGCGATCACCCCGAACGGTCTGTAAAGCTTTTTGGAGTTCTTTCTCCGTCACTCCCAATGCGCCAAGAAGTTCCTGCGCTTTACTCGGAACCTTGGTCAAACCTAGAAGCAGGTGTTCAACTGAGATGTACTGATCACCCATCCGTTTCGACTCGGCTTCCGAACCGTCGAGGACACGTGACAGGTCGGTGCCAATCGACTGTTCCCCACCGCTGACCTTGGGCAACGCATTGAGCCCCTCTTCGGCGGCTTTGGCCAGCCGCGCAGGAGTCACACCCATTTGGTTCAGAATCGCCTGGATCGTGGTCTGCTCGGAGGTGACCAGCGCCGCCAGCAAGTGCATCGGCTCAATTTTCTGATGGCTCCGCTCCCTGGCGAGGGCCTGAGCGTTCTGAACGGCTTCTTGGCTCTTATTCGTGAGCTGTTCAAATCGAAACGCCATCAGGAACTCCTCAGCATAAGAGGCGATTCAACCCGGCATTGAACTCTTCATTGCATCGGGTGGGTTGGATCGTAGGAACGTCTGGTTTGTCGACTGCTAACCTTATGTGGGATCAGATTAATCCTACGCGCTCTCACTCCCAAGAGTTCAAGGCGATTGGCTCGTTTTTAGTGCATCAAGAAGCGAGACAGGTGGTCGCGTTGGCCAGGGGTAGCGGTAACACTCCTGGACCATTTCAGCCCACCTTCGTTCGGGATTCTGATCTTTGATCGAGTGAAACCAACCGAGGCCGGGCAGCCCCGAATCCCTGCGCACGACAAGGGCCGCCAAGTCGGGCAGACTTGCTTCGCAACATCCTCGAGAGAGTCCTGACAATAACTGTCGGTGGATATGGCGGTGGTGAAGTGGAGGACCCACTCGACCAGCGAGTTCGGAATAACTGATCGTACGGCCCATCCCGGTGACTTCAAGGAAGACGGGCCAAGCGCGAACCATCAGATCGAGTTGAGAACTCATTGCGGTTCAGCTTCGGTTCGGGATGTCTCGGAATTCGGGACTGGCTCCTATCCTAAGCGACGCGCGCGTGACCGTCCCTAATTCCGAGGCAAGATGGGCGAAGCAACCGGGACGGGCACCAGGCGAGTATCCCCAGAGCCCGTCCCCGCTGTTTGGTCCAAACTGAAAAGGAACCCGGCGCTGAGAATCAGGATCAAAAGAAAGGAGCATCGGGCCATTCGGGGTGATCGCGTGCCGTCTGATACTTCTTGAACCAGAATGGAACGTTTACGGCTTCGATCTCACCACGTGTGATGTAAGCCTCCCACCAACCATCGCTCGGGCGGTGGAGGTCGCCGAAATCGGCGCGGGCTTTGGGCTTCTGGATGACCAGTGAGGTAAGATCCGGCATGCTGTTATCGAGGCAAAAGCCCTGGAGGGGCTTGAGCAACTTGGCCATGACGGTCCGGGGCGTCTCTTTGATCCCCAGTTCCTTACATTGGCCACAAAAGTCATCGTACGTCATCCAAATGGTCGCACGACGATCGCGGGCCGCCGAAGCGAGCTCGCGAGCCACTCGAACGAGGATCGGGTACGCCAACCGCGCGTTGTCCAATGACATCAACCCATCTCCTCGGACACCTGCCGGACATGGTGAATGAACGTCGCCAACCTCAAGATCAAGGTCGGCGACAGCCCCGGTGAAAGGATGATCCCTTCACCGGGGCCGTTGAAGTTGAATTACAGAACAGGAATTCTACTACTTCTTCTCTTCAAACTCGACATCAATCACGTCATCAGGGCTAGAGCCCGCTGACGAAGTGGTCGAACCTGGAGGAACTTCTGCCCCTGCCGGATTGCCCGAAGTGGCCGCGTACAGATGTTCCGCCATCGCCTGACTTGCCCGGCCCAAGTTCTCGAGGGCTGTATTGATCGCGGCGACGTCATCACTCTTCTTGACCTCGTTGACCTTCTCGATCGCCGCTCGGACGGCGGTCAAGTCAGACTCCGAGAGCTTCTCTTTATTCTCGTCGATCATCTTCTCGAGTTGGTAGACTCGCTGCTCAGCCGAGTTGCGAGCTTCAGCCAGATCGCGACGCTTCTTGTCGTCGCCGGCATTGGCGTCAGCGTCACGGCGCATCTTCTCGATCTCATCCTTCGACAAGCCGCCGGAAGATTGGATCGTGATCTTTTGCTCCGTACCCGTCCCCTTGTCACGAGCCGCAACGGCTAGGATACCGTTTGCGTCGATGTTAAACGAGACCTCGATCTGAGGAGTTCCCATTCTCGAGGCCGGGATCCCTTCAAGGTTGAACTCGCCCAACAGTCGATTGTCCGCAGCGATCGGGCGTTCCCCCTGGTAAACCTTGATCGTCACAGCCGTCTGATTGTCGTCAGCGGTCGTAAAGGTTTCCTTCTTCTCCGTGGGGATCGTCGTGTTGCGCTCGACGAGTTTCGTGAAGATCCCCCCCTTGGTCTCTAGACCGAGTGAGAGCGGAGTGACATCGAGCAGCAGGAGCTCTTTGACCTCGCCGGTCAACACAGCTCCCTGGATCGCAGCGCCAATCGCGACGACTTCGTCAGGATTGACCCCCTTGTGGGGCTCCTTGCCGAAGATGTCTTTGACGATCTGTTGAACGCGAGGCATCCGGGTCGAACCGCCGACCATGACGACTTCGTCGATCTCAGACGGCTTGAGCTTCGCGTCTTCGAGAGCCTTCAAAACCGGGCCCTTACAACGCTCAAAGAGGTTATCCGTCAGCTTTTCGAACTGGCTCCGGGAGATCACCATCGTCAGGTGCTTCGGACCGTTCTGGTCTGCCGTGATGAATGGCAGATTGATGTCGGCCTGCGGCTGGAACGAGAGATCTTTCTTGGCCTTCTCCGCCGCTTCCTTGAGCCGCTGAAGGGCCATCTTCTCTTTACGAAGATCAACCCCCTGCTCTTTCTTAAACTCGTCTGCGATGTGATGGATCAGTGCTTCGTCCCAATCGTCGCCCCCCAAGTGGGTATCGCCGTTGGTGGAGAGGACCTCAAACACTCCCCCCGCGACATCGAGAATCGAGATGTCGAAGGTACCGCCACCCAGGTCGAAGACGGCGATCTTCTCATCTTTCTTCTTATCGAGCCCGTAAGCCAATGCACCTGCGGTCGGCTCGTTGATGATACGAGCGACTTCGAGACCAGCAATCTGACCGGCATCTTTGGTCGCCTGTCGCTGACTATCGTTAAAGTAGGCGGGAACGGTGATGACCGCCTTCCGCACTTTATGGCCAAGGTAGCTCTCCGCAGCTTCCTTCAACTTCCGCAAAATCAGCGCCGAGATCTCCGGCGGCGTCATGTCTTTACCGCCGACCTTGACCTGGACGTAGTCGGTGGATCCACCTACGACTTCGTAGGGAACCATCTTCTCTTCGCCGCGCACCTCGTCATGACGACGACCCATGAATCGCTTAATCGAGTAGACCGTTCCGGTCGGGTTCGTGACTGCCTGGCGCTTCGCGGGGTCACCCACGAGAGTCTCGCCTTTGGGAGTGAACGCAACAACCGAGGGAGTCAGGCGACCCCCCTCTTGGTTCGCGATCACCGTCACATCCCCACCTTCCATGACCGCGACCACGCTATTGGTCGTTCCAAGATCGATACCGATAATCTTCTCACCTTCGGCCACGAGCGATCTCCTTTCCGGCGTAGAGCTTAGACGCGAGGCAAGGGCACCTGACGCCCAGACCCATCCGCCGCGTGGGTGACCAGTCCCGACCCAGCTTCTCAGCCCATTGCCGGATAGCCTTCTGTCGAACGACCACACCACGACCCTAATAAACAAATGCAAGGGCTGTGCCGGAACAATTATCCAAGTCGCTCTTTCTCCGAAACCTCTTGCGAAATAATCAGTTGCGTCGTTGCTTTTGCGAGGTTGCTAATACCGTTGACGCTAGATCGCTGCCATTCACAACGGACGAATCGCATAGGCACGGACCGTCGAACTGCCAGTTTGGCAGTGAAACCAGAAGGCGATTATTCGCACCATGCTTGTCAGAACCTCAGGCCGACACGAGCGGCCTTAGCGGCCCGACCTCAGGGCGATCTTGTGACAATCCAGAGTGGGTCAGTCCCTTGACAGAAGGAGTTGGTTCTTGTATCTCCCTATGTCATGATGAGTTAGAATTGGCGTTTCGCGTTCGACCCACCGATTCCCACCCCGACGCTGCGAGCTGCCCGATGCCGCGTAAGCCCACCGAGCCTGAGCCCAAAAAAGTCGCGAGGGCTCCATCGCTGGCGAGTCTCCGGACCGAGATTGACCGGATCGACAAAGATATGGTCGGACTGCTCAATCGCCGCGCTGAACTGGCGATTCAGATCGGCCAGGTCAAACGGGCTCAGGGGCTCGATGTCTGGTCGGCAGCCCGCGAAGATGAAGTTTTAACTAAAGCCACCCAGGCGAGTAAAGGACCGCTCCCTGACGAAACCCTCAGACTGATCTTCCGCGAACTCATGAGCGGATTGCGAGCGTTGCAACGCCCGATGCGCGTTGCATGTCTAGGCCCTAAATACAGTTACAGCCATCTCGCGTCGGTTGCCAAGTTCGGCGAAGCGGTCGAGCATGTTCCTGTGGACTCGATCGCAGCAGTTTTTGAGGAAGTGAATCGACGTCACGTCCAGTTTGGAATCGTCCCACTCGAGAATTCGACGGACGGGCGAGTCGCCGACACGCTCGACATGTTCAAGTCGCTCATCGGCGGAGTCAAGATTCGCGCTGAGGTCCGATTACGCGTGCATCATTGCCTGCTTGGGAAGGGTGAGCAAGGTTTAGTCCGACGGGTCTACTCGAAGGCCCAGGCGCTTTCTCAGTGCCGGAACTGGTTAGGCAAGAATCTCCCCCAGGCCGTTCTGATCCCTGTCGTCTCGACAGCCGCTGCCGCCGAGCTCGCCTCCCGGGAAGAGTTTGCCGCCGCCGTCGCCAGTCGAGCTGCGGGCGAGGCCTACCACTTAAACGTGCTCGCCGGCAACATTGAAGACCAGCCGCACAACCTCACAAGGTTCGCAGTCATCAGTGAAAAGTCCGAATCGCGAACCGGCAAAGATAAAACAACTCTTATGCTCCGCTTGCCTAATATGGCAGGAGCACTCGTGAAGGCGATCGCCCCGCTCGAGAAAAACGGGGTGAACATGACATGGATTGAATCCTTCCCCACCTCGGAAGACCCCAAGAACGGGCATCCCACCTATCTCTTCTTCCTCGATATCGAAGGGCACGCCGAGGACCTGGAGATTCAGAAGACGCTTGAACTCGTCAGGAAGAGGTGCGAACGCCTGGAGATTCTTGGGTCGTATCCCCGAAGCCAATGTATTGAAGATTGATCGCCCATCGAGAATCTCCGTCTTCACTCTCGAGTCTAAAGCTCTGAGGAATGTTCTTCCTTATGCACTAGGATTCCTCGCGATCTCAGCGAGTCGCGGGTTGCGTCTGGTTACAACAAATTCCGGCTTGATCAGCATGATTGGACAACGCAAGCAAAACCTGTTGTAATCGTATAATCTAATGGGCCTCGAACGACTACGTATTAGAATTCTGATGTAGATCTTTGCACAAGCGTTTGATTAGTCCGTTGGGCCTCGGATTTGCATGGGAATCACTCGAAAGCGGCTCCCTCTTCTCGGCCAGCATCGCGATTTACCCACTGAGATATCATAGATGATCAGCAAGAAGATTTTGGCTCGGAATGTTGTTTGGAATGTCGCGGGAACAGTCAGTGAAGCAGCAGTAGCTTTCTTAATTGCCCCGTATCTTGTTCGTGAACTAGGGGCGACTACATACGGCATCTGGCTCGTCATCGGTTCGCTTGTCACCTATTTCGGACTCCTCGACCTCGGTGTGCGTGGGAGTGTCGGGCGGTTCCTCGCCTTGCATCGAGCGCAAGGTGATCGGCAGCAAGCCAATGCGACCATAAGTACCGCGATGGCAATTTGCTGTGTAGCTGGGCTTGTGGTGATGCTAACAAGCATTGGGGCACAATCCTTATTCTTTCAGTTATTCGACGTCCCTCCCGATCTGGTTTCCCAGACTCGGATTGCACTCGAACTCATCTTCCTCAGTCTTGCCCTCGTGTTCCCATTTAACCTCTTCGATGGAATCCTCTGGTCGGAACAGCGCTTCGACATCATCAATGCGATTGATATCCCAGCGAACGTTCTAAGAAGTTTCCTGTGCTATCTTATCGTCCGACAGGGATATGGTATCTCTGGTCTCGCATCAGTCACCGTTGCAGTTCTTGTCGTCGTTGCGATTCTAAAAGCCTACTTCGGATTTCGAAACGACCCTCATCTTCGGATCAGCTTATCGGATATCAATCGAAGGACAGCTTCGGACTTAATCTCTTATGGCTCGACCCGGTTATTGATGACCGTGGCCCGACTCTCACGACTCCAGTTAACAAATGTTGTGATTGGCTCGGCCATGAGCCTCGCGACGGTTACTTTATACTCTATCGGCCGCAGGCTGATCGACTACTCCGAGTCTGCAGTTGCATCCGCCACCGGGGTTATCGTACCACTGGCCACGACGCTTCAAGCCCATGGCGACGACAATCGCCAGAAGACCTTGTTCGTCCAAGGCGGTAAGTATACCTCGGCACTTGCGTTCTGCTTCTTGGGCTTCTTTATTTCTCTCGGGCGAACCTTTATCTTACTCTGGATGGGCCCTCAATTTGCGGTAGCTGGCGACCTCATGATGATCCTGGCTGTCGGGGAAATCCTTCCCCTCTGCCAACTAACGACGACCAATATCTTATTAGGCATCGACAAACATCGTTTTCTTGCACTATTCATGATCGCCGAAGCATGTTTATTGCTCACATGTGGCTATATCTTCTCAAGCTCATCGAGCCTCATCCCTTTCTGCTATGCGGCTGCCACTCTCGGAACAATCTTCCGTGGCATCATGATCACCGTGTATGGATGCCGAACTCTTGATGTGTCCATCTACACTTATCTTCGTTCAACACTCTTGCCAGGGTTCGTCTGTGCGATCTTGCCATCGCTGGCAATGACGCTGTTGGTCCAGCAGTTTCCCCCAAGCCGTTGGGTGATATTCTTCGCGTACTGTTCTCTGTACGCGATCCTCTGCGGAATCGCTTGCTCGACGCTCTTGGGTAAGGAAACCCTTAGATCTCTGAAAAGTAAGGTCCAGGAAAATTTCCAAGGCTCTTGAGCTGACCATCTGACCTTCAACCTCCTGAACGAATTAATCGTGATTTCCCTTAATTTCAATTCACTGCCGCCGCTTCCTCGAAAAAAGACATATTGCGAGGAGTCAACACCTCGAAGGAGTTAAGCTTTCTAGGTGGGTAATCGAGAGAGCACAGTTGATGCCACACATGACTACATTCTTCGCAACCCCACTTGCTTGGTTCGAGCAAATTGCTTGAATGAGGAAGAGCTTGCCAGCGGTGTCGATTTGCTTTAGGATCGTAGTCTTCGTCTCACAGGTCTTCGTGAGTTCGTCCACTCCAGGTTGGGTGAGGTTGTCGTTTCCATGATTATTGTCCTGAAACCCAACTCCAGCGACGCTGTGGTTAGCCATGTTCTCGAACGTATTGAGGCACTTGGGTTTACACCACATCTCAGTCGCGGTGTGGCGCGGACGATCATTGGTGTGATCGGTGATGAGGAGAAGCTTCAGGCTGAGCCGCTTCTGGCAATTGAAGGGGTTGAGCAAGTTGTACCGATCATGAAGCCTTACAAGTTGGCCAGCCGCGAGTTTCATGCTGCGGATTCCATTATTGAAGTGAAAGGGATCAGGATCGGCGGCGGGCACCTGGCGATGATCGCGGGGCCTTGCGCAATCGAAGGTGAAGCCATCCTGAACGAGATCGCCGAGCATGTCCGTGACGCCGGCGCGAATATCCTCCGGGGTGGAGCCTTCAAACCCCGCACCAGTCCCTATAGTTTTCAGGGACTCGGCGAAGATGGTCTCAAAATGCTCAAGGCTGCCGGAGAGCGGTTCGGCATGCCGGTGGTGACCGAGGTTATGGACCCTCGCCAGGTGGAACTCGTCAATCGCTATGCCGATATATTCCAGATCGGCGCTCGGAACATGCAAAATTTCGACCTACTGAAAGAGGTTGGCAAAACTCGGACTCCGGTCCTTCTGAAGCGTGGCTTGGCCGCCACCGTCAAGGATCTTCTCATGTCCGCCGAGTACATTATGGCCCAAGGGAACTTGAAGGTTATCCTCTGCGAACGTGGCGTAAAAAGCTTCGAAGATTCGACGAGGAATATGCTGGATCTGGCCAGCGTTCCCAACGTCAAAGGCCTCTCGCACTTGCCAATTATCGTCGATCCTAGCCATGCGACGGGACGGCCCGACTTGATTCCGGCTCTGTCACGTGCGGCTGTCGCGGCTGGTGCCGACGGCGTCCATATTGAAGTCCACTCGTGCCCCGAAAAAGCCCTCTCAGACGGACCCCAGGCCCTTCTCCCCAAAGCCTACGCCCTGCTGATGGACGACCTGCGTGCCTTGGCCGAGTTGATGGGCAAGACAATTGATGTTGTCGAAGGGGTGACTGTCTGATGCGAGTCTTGTTCATCGCCGGTAACTGGAAAATGAATCCCGCAAAGGGAGAAGAAGCGATCGCCCTGGCCAACGCCGTCAAGACGGGCGTTGGGCAAGCGATCGACGTCCGGGTAGCAATCTGCCCTCCCTTCCCTTGGCTCGGAGTCGTGGATGATGCCCTTTCCGGCTCGCCCATCGGTCTCGGTGCTCAAAACATGAATGCAAAGGCCGATGGTGCCTACACTGGCGAAACCTCCGGTGCAATGCTTGTCGATATCGGTTGCACTCACGTGATTCTCGGCCATAGCGAACGCCGCCATGGTCTGGGCGAGACCAACGAACAGGTCAATCAAAAGCTTCTGACCGCACTCGGAGTCGGGTTGATCCCGATCGTCTGCATCGGTGAAACCCGTCAAGAACGCGAAGCCGACCAGACTGAGTCCGTGATCGGCCACCAACTTAATGGCTCACTTGCAGGCGTTACCCCCGAGCAGATGGGGGGCGTGGTCCTCGCGTATGAGCCGGTCTGGGCGATTGGAACTGGCCTCACCGCCAGCCCTGCACAGGCTCAAGCTGTCCATGCGTTCATCCGCGGAAAGCTGGTGACTCTGTTTGGCGGAGCGACCGCCGCCCGTGTCATCGTCCAGTATGGGGGCAGTGTCAAAGCGGACAATGCCCTCGAACTGCTCGCTTGCCCCGACATTGATGGCGCTCTGGTCGGTGGTGCGAGTTTGAAGCCTGCGGATTTCCTCGGAATCATCCAAGCCGGCCAAACGGTCACTGCGACCGGCAAGCCAGCCTCCTAGAAGACCCCGACCTAGCGACCTGGGATGATGACGATCATCCCTCGCAATCTTGAGCAAGGACCATTGGCCGTGTCTATTCTTCTGGGCATTCTCTACACGCTCGACGTACTCGTTTCCATCTTTCTGATCTGCCTGGTTCTCATCCAGCGCGGTAAGGGAGGCGGCCTGGCGGGTGCATTTGGCGGTGCCGGTGGCTCGAGTGCGTTCGGGACGAAGGCGGGTGACATCTTCACACGCGTCACCATGATCACGGCTGTGATCTGGATCTTGCTCAACATGTGCTTGGTCTTCCTATCCAACCGGGCGAGCAACTCGTCCGCCTGGGGAGACGATCCCGCACCCGTCACCAATAGTCGCTCAGCCACAACGACAACGGGCACGCCTGGTGACTCGGGTTCCTCAATCGCTCCGGGATTGATGCCTGACGATTCCAAGTCGGTCCTCCCTTCCAACGCCGGCCTTCCCCCCGTTCCCGGGTCACCCGAGAACCCAATCAATCCTGAGACTGCCCCGGAACCGGCTGCTCCACCCAAGAACTAAGTGCGGTTTATGTTGAACCTGCGTGCCATTGGTCGAGTGAAACCAGTGGCACCGGGACATCATCATCCATCGATTCTTGGTCGTTTCGAGACCGGGAAGTCGTTTCTGACCGGTCTCTGACCAGGCCGAATCTTCAAACTCTGGTCTCTCTCTGAGGTCACCCGCAGTGCTGTTAAGCATGACAGGATTCGGGGAGGCGCGTCTCCAAGATGATCGTTGGACCGTCAACGTCGAGATCCGCACGGTCAACAATCGCCACCTCAAGCTCACCACCAAACTCAGCGATGCCTTCGTCCCCCTTGAGGCGGACTTTGAGCGGCTCATTCGCGAGTCGATCCGTCGTGGGACGGTCCAGTTCGTCCTTCGAGCCGATCGACCTCAGCGCGCTGAAGACTTCAAGCTGAACATCGTTGCGATCAATGCGTTCCGTCAGCAATTCCAAGCCCTTCGGCCCGCCGGCTGTGGCCCACTTGACCCGCTCGACCTGATCGGGCTTCCAGGTGTCGTCTCCGAGCGGCGGCCTGAGACCAACGATCCCCACGAAGATTTGCCTGCCCTATCGGCGCTCATCTCGGAAGCCCTGGGTAAACTTCATAAAGCTCGGGCGGATGAAGGTAAAGTGATGGCTGCCGAGCTGCTCAGCCTCTCGGAGAATATCGGGGCTCGGCTTGCGAAGATCGCGGATCGAGCACCCCTCGTCGTATCAAGTTATGCCGACCGGCTGACAGAACGAGTCCGCTCGTTGGTCGAGTCGAAAGGGGTCACGATTGAAGCTCGGGACTTGATCCGTGAAGTGGCCATCTTTGCCGAACGGGCCGATATCGCCGAAGAGGTGACCCGACTCCGCGCCCATCTGACGCATTTCGGGGAAGTTCTTGACGAGGCGGAAAGTGCCGGTCGAAAGCTGGAATTCGTCGTCCAAGAGATGGGCCGGGAGACCAATACGATTGGTTCTAAGGCCAACGATGTCGAGATCTCACGCGAGGTCGTCGAGATCAAAGGCATGCTTGAAAAGATTCGCGAACTGATTCAGAACGTGGAATGACTTTATCCATGAACCCAGAGGCCGCAGAGTTGCCACAGCCGTTGGACGATTGGGCGACCCTTCCTGGACGACTTGTCGTGATCTCTGGCCCATCAGGGTCGGGTAAGAGCACGCTCGCGCGTCGAGTTTTGGACGTTCCCGGAGTCTCTGCGGAGCTTTCAGTCTCAGCGACCTCGCGGAGCCCCCGACCAGGCGAAACTGATGGCCGCGACTACTTTTTCTATAGTCGCGACCGATTCGAGCGGGAGATTGCTCAAGGAGCATTTCTCGAATGGGCTGAGGTACACGGAAACCTTTATGGGACACCGGCGGCACCTGTGCGTGAGGCACTCGCGGCGGGTCGATGCGTGATCCTGGAAATTGACGTTCAAGGCGGTTTCCAGGTCCTGGCCCACACCCCTTCGACCTACCTGATCTTCGTCCGAGCGCCGACGTTCGCGGTACTCGAAGAACGGCTGCGGGCGCGTCGATCCGAAGACGAAGCCACGCTCCAGCGGCGGCTCGAGACAGCTCGACATGAGTTGAGCCTTGCCGATCGCTACCACCACCAGCTCATCAACGACAGCCTGGATCATACGGTCGCCGCTCTGGCCGACCTCCTGATCCAGCTCAGCCAGAGAGGGACGCAGCACGATGTTTGAAGAACTGAAGGAAGAATTGATTGTCAACAAGGTCGGCGGTCGGTTTAAGCTCTCGACCTTGATCCAGAAGCGAATGATCGCTCTCAATCAAGGTGCTCGGCCGCTGGTCGACACCCGCTCCCCCGACAAGATGGCCTGGGTGATCCAAGAAATCATGCAGGATAAGATCTACCTCGACATGAGCGGTAGCCTGCAGACGGCGGAACCGACCGAGGAAGACGAAGGCGGGACGGTCGACCTTACCCAGCCGGAGAGTTGAGCAGATTTGGCACCGGCAGCACGATCGGGCGGCGGAGTTTCCGCAAGCGGACCGCCCGATCGATCCGATTTCAAGCATGAGCCGGGCGCAACGGCGAGGGAGGGTTCGATGGAGCATCCTCCCCTCTTGATCGACCCACGCGCCCGGAGTTTCCTCCGTGCGCGTTGAGGGATCTGATGCTCGACCGCCAGCGACTTGCCCACCATGCACGCGGCTGCGCCTTGCTGTTTGCGACCGCATTTGTGGTCCTCAGCCTGGCCAGTTTTGACCCTGCCGACCCCCCTGGGATGGCGGCTTCGCCTCCCAACGTGCCCGCTTCGAACCTTTGCGGACCCGTTGGGGCAACGTTGGCGTCGTTCCTCCTGGAATCGATTGGCCTGGCCAGTTGGCTACTCGCTTGGTCGATGCTCGTTGCCAACCTGCTGGTCCTTCGACGAAGGGTCGTCCCCGAGATCGGCATGAGACTCGTTGGGGCCTCGCTATTGGTGCTCGCCACCGCGACGATCGCTCAGCAGTTTGCGGGCTCGGTCCAATTCTGCCCAATTATCGGCGCTGGCGGGTATCTGGGCGCGGTCTCGGTCGGCCTCCTCAAAGGTCAGCTCGGCCTCGCCGGCTTGATGCTCGTCTTGGTCGGCGTCGGAGCGACCGGGCTCGCCCTCGCTTCGGATGTTCTCTTTGTCTGGCCAGTCCTCGAGTTGATCCAGGTATTCCGGACCAACCATCGTCTGCGGATCAACGACCCGCTCTCGATCGACTCCCCAGTCCTCCTCCCCGGTCCGCGCTATGCGGACGAGATCGATACTCCACGCCCTGCTCTAGCTGTCGATCGCCCCGCTCTGTTCCGACCGACCGGCCCGCTCCAGGTCAATACGCCCGCGACCCAATCTCTGCGTAACCATCTGCCCTCGCCCACGTCGTTACCTGCTTCGAGTGTCCCTGCGCCAGCGAATTCCACTTTCGCCCTCCCGCCGCTCAACTTGCTGGAAGCCTCGCCCGAGTTCCCAGTCCACGAGCACGAGGCCATGATCCAGGCCCGCGCGCTCATCCTTGAGCGAACGCTGCTTGAGTTTGGCTATCAGGTCCGGGTCGTGCAAATTGATACCGGCCCGGTTATCACCCAGTTTGAGATCGAGCTCGAGGCGGGCCTGAGAGTCGCGCGGATTGTCAGTCTGGCCGACGACCTGGCGATCGCCCTCGCAGTGCCGAGCGTCCGAATTGTCGCGCCGATCCCAGGGAAAACGACCGTCGGAATCGAGGTTCCGAATGAGCGACGAGGAATGGTGAAGTTGCTCGATGTGGTGAACGGAACCGCAACGCAGCTCGACAAGCTGAAGATTCCGCTCTTTTTGGGTAAGGATGTCAAAGGAATGCCTCTGGTCTTCGACCTGGCTGACATGCCCCACCTGCTCATCGCCGGTCGAACTGGTACCGGTAAATCGGTCTGCTTGAATGCCATGATCTTGTCGATCTTGATGACAAAACGGCCCGACGAGGTCAAGCTGATCCTGATCGACCCCAAGATGGTCGAACTCTCGCAATTCAAGCGAATCCCCCACTTGATGCATCCGGTCGTCACCGACATGAAGAAGGCTGAGTCGCTGCTCTCCTGGGCGTGCGACAAGATGGACGAGCGATACGGCTATCTCGCCCGAGCCGGAGTCCGCAATATCCAGACGTATAATGCGCTTGGCGCGGAAGAGATTCTCAACCGACTCAACCCCGAATCGGACGAAGAGCGAGCCCGTATCCCAACCTATATGTCCTACATTGTCATCATCGCTGATGAAATGGCAGACCTCATGATGACTGCCGCAAAAGAGGTTGAGTCGCACATCGTCCGACTTGCTCAGAAGGCAAGAGCGGTCGGAATGCACCTGATTGTAGCGACCCAGAAACCGACCGTTGACGTCATCACCGGCCTGATCAAGGGGAACCTCCCCGCCCGAATTGCCTTCCAAGTCGCGAGCCGGGGCGACTCTCGCGTCGTTCTTGACGAGATGGGTGCGGACAAGCTTCTGGGCAACGGCGATATGCTCTTCCTCGTGCCGGGCACCTCGCATATTGTCCGAGCGCAAGGCACGTATGTTTCGGATGCTGAGGTCAATCGCGTTACTGCGCACCTTGGCCAGTACCCCGTTGAGTTCAGTCGCGAACTCGTCCAGCTTCAAGTCGGCGGAGGCCCTGGCGGTAAAGAGCGTGGCGATGCCCTTAAACAGCGTGACGACCTCTACGAGCCCGCGATCGAAGTCGTGATTCGCGAAGGCCGAGGTTCCTGTTCACTCCTTCAACGAGCACTTGGAATCGGCTACGGCCGTGCCGCCCGACTCATCGACTTCATGGCCGAAGACGGGATCGTCGGCGAATTTAAGAGCGGCTCCGCTCGAGAAGTCTTGTACTCCTGGGAAGAGTGGGAATCGCTAAAGAACGGTTCTGATTCGGCGGGGAACGCGGCGTGAGGGTATGACGGACCTGTAGTCATTCGTAGCCAGAGTCTCTAGCGAAGGCGCTCTGCGGCTGACAATTTTCGGAGCCGTGATGAATCGGGCAATCGAACAGGCATTCAAGCTATTAGGTGGGACAAATTTTTGAGCGTATCTGCGATTCTTAACGTAATCGGCTTCTCCGCTCATTTTTCGCGAGTCCCCTTCAGAAAAAGTCGCGAGGAGGGGTGAAATGGAGCTTGAGCAAGACGGCCGCTCTCCGATTCCTCCCCTTTCAATCCATGCCGAATCTGATCACTTGCGATCCGCGTTGGTACGGTGCGAGCGATTCGTCCGGACCTTCTCAAAAACAGTCTATCGGGCCGTAGCCGTAAAGCGAGCAAACCGTGAAGATATATTTAGTGGAGAAGGTAGTCGAGTTCATGGCGGTCGTTGGAATCCGCCCGGGATGTTTCGCACCGTCTATGCATCAATGACAATTAATACGGCAACAAAATGAAGCCTTAGCCCAGAATCGTCGCAATGTGACCTGCTCCCCGATTCTTGGGCCCTGCTGTTGGTCCTTTGTGCAGCAGAGCTTCAACTCGGGAAAGTGCTCGCTCTCACTGAAGACGGCGTCAGGAGAGTCCTGAGGGTTTCGTTATCACGAATGACCTGCGAACCACACGGAACCGATACCGAGTCGTTGACACAAGCGATCGGGCGGCTTGCATGGTCTCAAGGCCTTGAAGGACTACTTGTCCCTTCTGCGGCCGTAAGAGGCGGTGTCAATATCGTCGTATTTCCAGAATCCTTAGAAGATCCGACTGTCCAATTCCTGATCTTAAAACCAGAAGTACTTCCAATAGTTCACCCCAAATCGTCCTGAAGTACTTCATGAAGTCTTGCCTCAGTCGATCCGGGAACCGATAATAGGTTTCAGAGTAGCTACCGTTTTTTAATCCATCCTGCTCCGTTTCAAACCATGTGCCCGAAATTCGCATGCTAGATCTAGGTATGATGGCATGTCTATAGACACCAAAAATAACACTTCGCCGAAGACGTCCAAGCGTTCGCGGAAGGACAGGGAAAAGAACGCTGCGTCCACCCCGGAAATAAAGATCACATCCGTTCTTGCGAGGAGAGCGGCAACCGCCGTGAAGCCATCGGCGGCCACGCCCGCGAATACTCGCAAGCATGGGTCAAACCCAACGCCAGCGATGATGCCGCAGGCTCAGCATACTGACGTGGCACCCGCGAAAACGACGGCTGGTCATGGCAAGTCTGCACCGCAGCAAACGGATAAGGACTTGGTTCTGCAGGCCCGCAAAGGGTTGGGTGTCACTCAAGAAATTTTTGCAAAGATGATCGGCGTCTCTGCCCGCTCGATCGCCGGTTGGGAAACGGGGAGTCCGCTCAAGCATGAGGCGTCTCGGCGACGGATTCTGGAAATGATCCGACTGGGCTCTTCCTTGCGCGATGTGATGCGACCCGAGTTCGTGTCTCAGTGGCTCGTGCGTCCTAACGAGGAGTTAGGTGGGTACAGTCCTTTGCATATTTTGGAAAGGGGTGAAACCGATCGTCTCTGGCGAAGCGTGTTCCTGCTTAGTTCAGGCCTCCCCGTCTGAAAAACCTGAATCACGACCGCGAAAGAAGGATCCCAAGGACCCACTCATCCCGCTAGTCCAGAGAATGCATCTCGGAATGGTCTGTGATTTGCACGCAGATTACCATTAGTGCCTCGGTAGCCACTTCCACTGGCGCAAAACTCCATCGCCAGCGAGTTGCGAGCGGAACCGAGGGCTGCTTACAACGGTAGGGGATACACATCATGTCAGAAATCGGCAACCACAAGCTCACCGACGCGATTCCCCAACCACCTCACGGGGCCGACGATGAGAAGGGGGGCAAACCAATCCCCACGCATGAGACGACCGCCGAACAGATTCGAGAGGCCAACGAGAGCAAAGAGGCTGCCAACGCTGAGGCCTCAACCCGCGAGCATATGGTGAACATTGGGCGGGGCAATCAACAGGCGGGAAGACAGGGGCAATGAAATCCTTGCTCTGTGTCTGAATCCTGGTAGCACCTTTGCCCAGAGGTAGCGGTCTCGATCCATATCACAAGCAAATGCAAAGACAATTGCTTTAGAACCTGAAGATTACACCCGGTCCACTGCTTGGGGCATTCTGCTTTTGGAAGCCATCTCGGCAAAAAGCAGAGTGCCTTCAAGTAACAAAAGGCGTCGATGCCCGGACACGCCGGGCTGAGGCTGTTCACTTCAACAGGCAATCAGAGTGACACCCTGCCGAACTCCTTTGAGGTAAGCTGCCACGTCGCACGGGGGCGCACCGTCGGAGTAGATCAGTCGCGAGATCGTTACGAAATTGATCCGTACGCCAACAGCTCATTAGGCTGCGATCGCGCAATCCGCAAGTGACCTGTCAGGTTGCAATCGAGTCTTGGCCCGCTTGGTTGTTGGTCTCGGCGGTTCCACCGCCTTGATACCAAACCCGCCAGAAGACCCCTGCAATTAGAGCACCGAGAGTGTAATAAACGATGTCTTCGTGGTCCGAGACCATAGGCTCTCGTCGGGGGTCCACAGCCGGGAGCAGGATCTCAAAGACCCACGACCAGACAAACAAGGGAATCACGATTTCGCTGGCATGCGGAGGACTGTCATCGGGGCGGAGCTTGGCTCTCCGCTGCCCTGCCAGCATGATCGGTACCCAGAATGGTATGCAGATCAGGTCATTCAAGTGCGCGTGGACAAATCCTGAAGCCCAAATTGTCTTGAAGACCCAACGGTTGAGGAAATAGAGAAACAGACTTGTCAAGAATAATGGATCGCGTAGATATAAGAACTTTCTCAATTCAGTGGTGACTTGGCGCATCAAGAAAACTTATGACAATGGAGGTGAGACCGGTGGCAACCAGGGTCGTGGCCAAACCAACCAAGGAGAGAAGTCGAAGTGGGGGCGACCTGGTGATCGTGACCAAGCAGGCGGCGAATGCGAGAATCCCAGCAAGGGCGGAAGAGCGTTGAATGGGTCGACTCTCGGAAGCGGCGGTGAATTGCGACAGTGTCGGACGACCTGCCGGATCGAATGAACTTGCATTTTTGAGAGCTATCGTTCTGCTGACCACTTGAGCATCGCTATCGTGTCCCTCCCCACCAGGCTTGCCGTCACGACCGAACGAGATCAGGTCGTAGGTCTCCTCACTCCCTCGATAATGATAAGGGTAATTCCATGGGTCGATCAGTTTTGAACGCCCCATGCTCCTCAGATCTCCAAGGTGTTCGGGATACGTCCCGTTTTCCTGATGGTAAAGTTCGAGTTTTTCCTCAATGTCGAGCAACTGGATATAGTTCGCAATGTACTCTGCCCGGAAGCCCCAGTGCTCACGCAGATTGATCCACGAGCAGAGATACGTGGTTGCCCCCATCGTCACGCCAACGAAAAGGCTGATCAAGAGCTTAAGCACCAAAAGTCGAGTCTTCATTTTCACGGGCATACGTTTATGCGATTACTCGGGGGAATCCGCAGCCTCTTATGACAAACCACGATCGTTGTGACACGGAGACGTACGAATGTCAAGAGTTCAAGCAGAACCGGCAAAGTCTTCTCTCACCTCAGCTTGCCGAAGCGTACTCGGAGGGACTCTGCAAACCACCTCTCCGCATCGGACCACCTTCGAAGCATGCTGGATCTTTCGCCTGGGGAGTTCAGAGATCCTGCGACATGGGACAACGCGAAAAATGAAAGCAAGTTCCAGTCGCTGAGTGCCGACGTCGGCGGCGGCGATTCGCTCCCGAACAGACGCAAAAATGAGGTGAGCGTTCGCGCTTCCTACGAATCTCGACCCCCAAGATGTCGGCTTGCCCTCCCCCCCTAGCTTGCAGAACCGAGCAATACGATTAGAATTGAGCGAGACACAAATCCGTCTGTTCTGTGAGATCGCGATGAGCACTTCCTTTTCCGGCGTTTTCGGGTGGGTCAAAGGTCTCTTTGCTGCCAAGGAGACAGCCCCGATCGCCGAGAGCCCTCAACCTGCCTCGGTCGTCGAGGCAAAACCCGTTGAGGCCCAGGTCGTGGTTGCTCCAGCGGTCGTCGTTCCGAGTCCTGCGAAGCCTCCGGCGGTCAAGAAGAAGGCCGACTTCGGCAAGGTCGTGACCCTCCTGCCTGACCTTCTCGCCGAGATGAAGGCGGACATGGCCAAAGATCGAAACATGCGCGAGTTCGCGGTCGTCGCCAAGAAGTCGTTCGCTAGTAATCATTCCGGTGGTTTCATATATTATAAAGACGTCACGCCCGATTTGGATACCAAGATCAGCATTCTTGAGGAGCAAGGCCTCGTCCGTCAAGTGAGAGCCGGCGGCATGCCGATTTACCGGATGAATGACAACTTTGTCGCTTACCTCTCGCGATAATGTTCCATTCGAAGCTGGTTCCCATTCCTCGTCGAGAGACCATGCCGAGTTTCAATGGTTACAGCGACCGTTCAAGGACACCAATTGAGGATATTCTACGTTGTTCAAACTAGGATATCCTCAAGCGAATTGAGCTGCAATTGGATCTGTGACCGTTTGGAATCCACGAGTTCTTTCTTGCGATCCGCAAGGCAAACCCGATGAAATTAGGCCAATTCGGGTTCTCCTGGTCCTGGAAGCGGGCGATCGGGCTGTCAGCTTTTAAAGCGAAAATCTCTCGCAAAATTGGGGTGCCCCTGTCACGAAGTGGCCGGCAAGCCAAGCTCGGTCGCATGTCCGAATCCGCCATCATCCGGTTCTTCCGCTGGTTTGGTTCGCTGGTCGGGGTCACTAAGAAATAAAGCTGAATCGGCAAGACGATTGCAAAGTCCGATCCTTTTTTCTTCGAGAACAGGGCTAGACAGGTCGTCTGTAGGTGCCCACCAGTTGGTACAGCTTAGGGGCATAGAACGACTTCTTTGGTCCGCCCGAGTCGGATCAAGCTTCCAATTGTCTTGTCGGGGAGATCACGATTCTTGCCCCAAGGAACACTGCAGAAACAAATTCCCGGAAACCGACACCGCCTCAATCGAAAAGTTGTTTTGTCAGCGTTTTGAGGATGCTGGAGGCATTTTAGCCATTAGCCGGTAGTTGAGCGAAGCGACACCACCGGATGAACAGAACCTATCCAGCCGCGCCGGTGGCACACTGCGGGTGTGCATTCTTATCGCGTTGCTCGTCCGGTGGTATCGCTCGTACCTCGCTCGACCACCGGCTGATCGCTGGCATCCCTGCGGGATGAAATCCTCGCCCGATCAGCGGCTAACGGCTGGCATCTCTGGAAACGCTGGCGAAACAATGTCTTGGAAACCGACACCCGTGCCTTCCTCAATCGGGAAGTTGTTTTTTCAGCGTTCCAAGGGGCAGGACAAATTAGCCCATGGCATCGCCCTTGGGGAGAAGGGCGACGGCTCCCTAAAGCTCAGCAACCCCCAGAGCGATGCCCTGGGCTGATTTGTGGCCGCCCTTTCTGTACGACAAAACCCCTGAGGACAAAGCGTGACGTCAGATTTGCCCCGTCCCGAGCCAAAATCTCCGCTGGTTCTTTTCTCTCGGAACAAAGCCACTGCTAGAATGTAGAGATTGACGAGGGCCGACTCAGTTCAATTTGGGCAGGACATTAAGCTGGACCGCGTGAAGGTTCGTCCCATCCCAGTTCAGCTCGTTGAGCGCGGCATTCTGAGTGTGGAACTCGGTAAAATGACGAAGCCCATGCCCTGCTAGCCATTCGGAGAAGATCACACGCATGACCATGCCGTGGATCACCAGGATGATCGTCTTCCCGCGCTCGTCATCGAGCACCTCTCGGAGTCGGGGGAGGACCCGTTCGCGGACTTGGGCGTAGGACTCTCCCCCTTCATGAGTTGCGTCGAGATCCCCCTCCATCCACCGAAACCGTGAATCCTCATACGTGCCAACAGTCTCCGAGAAGAGCTTCCCCGAGAGTGGACCCATCTTGCGCTCGAAGAATTCAGGCACGATGATCGGTTCCAGGCCCGTGGACCTGGCGATTGCCGAGGCGGTTTCGATGGCCCTACGCATCCCTGAGCAGTACAGGCGGTCAGCATTTTGGGTTGCCAGTGATCGAGCAACCGCTTCCGCCTGGCGACGCCCCCGCTCGCCGAGTTCAATGTCGGACTCAGCCCCATGGAAGCGGTCGGGCGCAGCGGTCTCAGCGTGGCGGAGGAGCAACAGACGGGTCGTTTCGACAGGATTCATCAGCATTCTCACGCGAGTTTCAGGGCCAACCGAGTTGCCGAAACGTGATAATGGGGTGAAGATATAGGATGAAGCGTCCAGTTCCGGAAGAGCATTCGCTCCCACCAGCCTCACCCCGCTGTTGGGCTTGCCATCCCCCCACTTTCCGTTGCGCGAGGCCATTATGGCGGCATCCACCAAATATCGCACTATTCTCCTGTTCGGGATGCCCGGAAGCGGCAAAGGAACTCAGGGGGCAATCCTTGGTCAACTTCCTGACCTCGTGCACATCTCGTGCGGGGACGTTTTCCGCAAGTTGCCCAAACATGGTGAGTTAGGGCGAGAGATTGTCCGGTACACCTCGCAAGGCTGGCTTGTCCCAGACGACCTGACTGTTCGAATCTGGGAACGTCACATCCAGATTCTCGAGATGCAAGAATTGCTGCTCCCCGAGATGCACACCTTGCTGCTCGACGGCCTACCTCGTAATTACGAACAAGCGGTTCGACTCGACCACATGCTCGACGTGGTCCAGGTATTCCACCTCGATATCAACGACCAGGAGAAGGCCAGCGAGCGGCTCAAGGCCCGGGCACTCCGCGAGAATCGGCTCGATGACACCAACGATGAGGTCATTGCCCGCCGCTTGAAGTCGTATCGAGATGAGACGGTGCAGACCCTCAGCTATTACGACCCATCCATCGTCTACCACATTGATGCCGCTCAATCGCCCCTCGACGTACTCCGGGACATCGTCGATCGGATGGCGACGCTCCAAAGATCGTCGGGCTGGCAGAAGCCAACGGTACTCTCGGAGCTGGCGCTCTGAGTTTGAGTCTGAGACCGGGGCTTGGGGTCTATCACCTGCCGTTGTCGGTCGTTATGCTCGTGGTGCGTTCACCTGGCGGATTCCCGCCCGACTGGACGCTTCACCCACCTCGACGCGACATCGGGAGCTTGCGGCATGTCGGGTACTCCACCCCCAGATTTCCAGACCTACATCGACGAAACGGCCAATGAGCCCGAACTCACATTCTCGGCCGTGCTTTTGGGAGCAGTCCTCGGCATCATCTTTGGGGCGTCGTCGCTCTACCTGGCGCTTCGGGTCGGCTTGACCGTCTCGGCGTCGATCCCGGTGGCGGTTCTCTCGATCACGCTGTTCCGGATCTTCAATAAAAAGTTTGGCTTGCGACGGGCCACAATCCTCGAGAACAACATCGTTCAGACCACCGGCTCGGCTGGCGAGTCGATCGCGTTCGGAGTCGGCGTCACAATGCCGGCGCTAATGATCCTCGGCTACGACATGGAGCTGGGGCGAGTCATGCTCGTCGCGGCGTTGGGCGGACTGCTCGGGATCTTGATGATGATCCCGCTCCGCCGAGCTTTCATCGTAAAGCAGCACAAAACGCTCCCCTACCCCGAGGGAACAGCATGTGCCAAGGTCCTGATCGTTGGTGAAGAGGGTGGCTCAAGCGCTAAGACTGTTTTCACAGGCTTCGGCCTTGCGTTCATCTATCAGATCCTGATGCAAGGAACGAAGTTGTGGAAGGAAGATCCCGCGTTACAGCTCTGGGCCAAGGATAAAGAGGGGAAGGTTGTCGAATGGATCGCCGGTTATAAGGCAGCGGTGATCTCATGTGAGATGAATCCGATCCTGCTCGGCGTCGGCTACATCATTGGCTTTCGTGTCGCGGCAATCATGGTGAGCGGGGGGTTCCTCGCCTATCTCATCCTGACACCGGCGATCGCCCTCTTTGGTGGTGCCGCGACCTCGCCGATTCTACCTGGGACCAAGCTGATCTCGGCGATGAGTCCCAAGGATATTCGCAATGACTACATTCTGTACATAGGTGCAGGTGCCGTGGCCATGGGGGGCCTGATCAGCATGGTGCAGGCCTTGCCACTGATCTTCTCCTCGATCGGTGCGGGCCTTCGCGACATGCGGGGTGGATCCTCTGGAGCGACGAACCTTCGCACAGATCGTGATATCCCGTTCTGGATGGTTGGCCTCGGCGCTCTCGGGCTGATCGTATCAATCACGTTGACTCATCTCTTCCCTGAACAGATCGATTGGATTGGCCGACTGGTCGGGGCCTTGATCATCGCGTTCTTCGGATTCCTCTTCGTGACAGTCTCGTCTCGATTGACCGGCGAGATCGGCTCTAGCTCGAATCCGATCTCGGGAATGACGGTCGCCACACTCTTGCTCACATGCTTGATCTTTGTACTGATGGGCTGGATCGGTCCGGAATACCGGCTGACCGCCCTATCGATCGCCGGGATCGTCTGTATCGCGTCCTCCAACGGAGGCACGACTTCGCAGGACCTCAAGACCGGTTACCTGATCGGTGCAACTCCTTGGAAGCAACAGGTTGCAATCCTCATCGGCGCTTTCACCTCGGCCCTGGTCATCGGCGGGACCCTATTGCTCCTCAATGACGCGGGAACTGTGGTGACCTCGAAGGCCGAATATCTGCCCACCATTTCTGCCGATCCCGGCTCTTTGACTGAGAATGCAAACGGACCAGACGGCAAGGCTTACAAGGTCTGGCGAGTCACAAAAGCGGCGGAAGGTGTTGAGCCCGGTAAGTACCTCGTCGACGACACCGGAAAGCCAGCCTATCGGGTTGACCCCGCGATCAATGGGCGGGTGGACACTCGTGACGACGGCTCGAAGGTCATCAAATATGATGCTCCCAAAGCGAAACTGATGTCTTTGATCATCGACGGTGTCATGACCCAGAATCTCCCTTGGGGGCTGGTGCTGCTGGGAGCCTTGATCTCAGTCACGTTGCAACTCTCAGGGGTTCCGTCTCTGGCGTTCGCGGTCGGTGTGTACCTGCCCCTCTCAACCTCAATGCCGATCTTCCTGGGGGGCCTCGTCCGTTTGATCGTCGATCGAGTCAAGAAAACTCCGCCTGAGGAGTCGGACTCGAGTCCCGCAGTGCTGCTCTCCACGGGTTATATCGCGGGAGGTTCGATCGCGGGCATTTTGATCGCCCTCTTCCAGGTCATCCCCGGACTCGCCAATACGATCGACTTGAGCAAGCCATTCCCGGTTCTCGACGAGTACCTCTGGCCCGCCTTGCTAAGTTTCGGATTCATGATCGTAATCTTGGCGCTCGTCGGCCTGGGCACGATCATGAAAGGGACCCTGCCGGAAGCCAAGAAGTACGTCGCCGAAATCGATGGAATGAACTGAGTCTTAACCTAGCAGGATGCTCACCGCCCACGCATCGACACAGGAGCTGATGATCATGTTCAAACGGCAGATTCTCGCGACCGCCGCACTCGTTGGTAGCGTTGCCCTGGGAGGTCTCGTGCATGCAGACGAAGGGATGTGGGTCTTCAACAACCTGCCCTACAGCCGGTTGAAGGAGAAGTACCAGTTCGCGCCGACCAAGGCCTGGGAAGCAAAACTCCAAGGTGCATCGGTCCGGTTCAACTCGGGGGGGTCGGGCTCCTTCGTCTCACCCGACGGCTTGGTGATGACCAATCACCACGTTGCCGCCGATACGCTACAAAAGATTAGCACCAAGGAACATGATTACTACAAGAGCGGTTTCCACGCCAAAACTCGCGCCGAGGAAGTCGCAGCCCCGGACCTGGAACTGAACGTCCTGGTCGGGATCGAGGATGTGACCGCCAAGGTCACGGGTGCGGTGGGTGAGGGACTCAACGACGCCGAGGCTAACGTCGCCCGAAGGAAGGCGATGATCGCGATCGAGAAGGATTCGTTGGCCAAAACCGGCTTCCGTTCCGACGTGGTTACACTGTATCAAGGTGGCCAGTACGTCTTGCACACGTATAAGAAGTACACGGATGTTCGCTTGGTGTTCGCTCCCGAGTTCGACATCGCCTTCTTCGGTGGCGATCCCGACAACTTCGAATACCCGCGCTACGACCTGGACGTCACCTTCGTCCGAGCCTACGAGAATGGCAAACCCGCCAAGCCCGCCCACTACCTCGATTGGTCGACGAATGGCTCCAAGGAAGGCGATCTCATCTTCGTCGCCGGCCACCCAGGACGAACCAGTCGATTGAACACTGTGAATCACCTCGAGTACCTCCGTGGAACGGGGTTCCCCTTCCTCCTAGAGCTGCTTCGAGCCCGTGAGGCCCACCTGGTCAGTTATGGTAAGCTCAGTGATGAACAGTCACGTGAATCCAAAGAAGATCTGTTCGGAATTCAGAATAGCCGCAAGGCTCGCGATGGCGGATACAAGGGCCTGCTGGATGCCGATTTGATGGGTCGCAAGGCAAGCGCCGAAAAGGCACTTCGATCTCGAGTGGGGGGCGATCGCAAAAAGGACGCGATGTATGGCAGAGCTTGGGATAAAATTGCCGAAGCTCAACGGACCGCCGCCTCGTTGATCCTGCCGTTCAACCTCTTGGAACGGGGGCAGTTGATCGACTCCCAACTCTACGCCACAGCCCGGACCCTGGTCCGGCTCGCCGAAGAGAAGGCCAAGCCGAACGCGGATCGGCTCCGAGAATATAGCGACGGCGGCCTCGAATCCCTGGAGCAGGCCCTCTTCTCACCCGCGCCGATCTATCCCGAGTATGAAAAGGCCAAATTGACCCATTCCCTGACCTTCTGGTCAAAGAAACTCGGAGACAAGCATCCTCTGATCTCTCAGGTTCTCCAAGGTAAGCCTCCCGAGGTCGTCGCCGCCGAACTGATGAATGGCTCCAAGCTCGCTGACGTCGCGGAACGGAAGAAGCTCGCACAAGGGGGCCGTGAGGCAATCGCATCATCCAATGATACCATGATCAAGCTTGCGAAACTCCTTGACGCCGATGCCCGCGCCGTTCGCAAACAGCGTGAAGACGGGGTCGAAAGCATTGAGTCCGCGCAGTACGCCTTGATCGCAAAAGCGATTTTCGAAGACCAGGGTGACTCGGCATATCCGGACGCCACCTTCACGCTCCGACTCGCTTATGGGACCGTCAAGCCCTACACCCAAGACGGCAAGATGATCCCGTCTTACACCAAAATCGGTGGTGCGTTCACCCATGCCGACGCCCATGGCAATTCACCCCCTTATGAACTGCCCCCAAGCTGGCACGCCGCCAAGAAGTCGGGCAAGCTCAACCTCGACACCCCGCTCAACTTCGTCTCGACCGCCGATATCATTGGCGGCAACTCGGGGAGCCCAGTCGTCGATCGCGAGGGCAAAGTTGTCGGCTTGATCTTCGACGGCAACATCCAGTCGCTCGTCCTCGACTTCGCCTACGACGACAAAGAGGCTCGCGCGGTCTCGGTTGATTCCCGAGCAATCGTCGAAGCCCTCAAGTCCGTTTACGGAGCCGATGCGCTCGTCAAAGAGTTGACCACTCGCTGAGGAAGTCTCGTGCCGAAGTACCAGCCAAGCCTGGACCGTCGAGTGAGGGGACTGGTCATCGGATCAGTCATTGGCGGCCTGGCCTTTGGTTTGGCTGGTGAGACACATGCCTCTCAGTTCATTCTGTGAGGCGTGTACGGCATCGTGATTGGCGGGCTAATCGGCTACGCAAGAGTCGCTTGGGGTATGTTCGGCCCGATCACGCTCTGGTCACGCGCATTCGCCCTTTTCTTCTTTATTCTCGGTCCGGGCTGCGATGATTACGATGGAAACACCGCCCTCTCCGCTGTACCCTATGGAGCCTTTTTGGGTTACCTCTGGAAGCATCGACGAGATCACGTCACCAAGGCCTACGCCAATGCTAAAACAACTGACCCCGATCATTTGTGTTGATTCCATCGAGCCCGCCCTCCCGTTCTGGACCAAGCTCGGTTTCACGTGTGTTGCGGAGGTCCCCGACGGCGACCGCCTTGGGTTTGTGATCCTCGTTCGCGACTCGGTTCAAATCATGTACCAAACCTGGCGAAGCTTGGGGAAGGACCTTCCGGCCATCCCTGGCAGTTCCACATCTTCCTCGGTCATCCTTTACATTGATGTGTTAAGTTTGGACGATCTTCTTCCTGTGTTGGAAGGGGCCGAGGTCGTTGTCTCGCGACGGACCACTTCCTACGGTGCCGACGAGATCTTCATCCGCGAGCCAGGTGGGTATGTGGTTGGGTTCGCAGAACATCACTCAGAGTGAGCTGTGAGAATTCCACTTTCACAGCCGGTCGATTCGAAAATCGGGCAATCTCGAATCGAGATCGATTAGCCTTTCTACCACAGCGGGCAAAGGCGTTCGAATGACGACCTCCCTGCACCCTTGACGCCAACACCACGGACGGGTCTGATAGAGATCAATCGCCCTCTCCTCCATCCCCACTGAACCAGGACCTCCATCATGGCTGGGATCGACCGTCGACAGTTCATCCAGAACTCGGCAGTACTAGCTGCTAGCCTCAAGGCCTTGGAAACGACGTCAACCATCGCTCGAGCCGCCGAGCCTGTCGATGAGAAGAAGGTCGGGCCCAATGACGCCATTCGGGTCGCTGTGATCGGTGTTCGAGGCCGGGGTATGGAGCATATCCAGAGTTACCTGAAGCTGAAAGATGCACGGATCACCACAATCTGTGACGTCGATAAGAACGTGATCGGCAGGGCGACCAAGGCCATTGGCGACAAGTCTGGCACTGAGCCCAAGTATGTTCAAGACCTGAGACGGGTGTTCGACGACAAGGATATCGACGCTGTCTCGATCGCCACGCCCAACCACTGGCACTCACTCGCCACGATTTGGGCGTGTCAAGCGGGCAAGGATGTTTATGTCGAGAAGCCTGTCAGTCATAATGTGTTCGAAGGTCGCAAGATGGTCGAGGCGGCCCGCAAATACAACCGGATCGTCCAGACCGGAACCCAATGCCGGAGCCATCAGGGCATCCAAGACGCTATGGCCTTCCTGCACAGCGGGAAGCTCGGCCAGGTCTACATGGCTAAGGGGCTCTGTTACAAGCCTCGTGGCTCGATTGGCATCAAGGCCGACGCACCTGTGCCCGAGGGCCTCGACTATGACCTGTGGGTCGGGCCAGCAGAGATGAAGCCTTATAACCCCAACAAGCTCCATTATAACTGGCACTGGATCTGGAACACAGGTAACGGCGACCTGGGGAACCAGGGGATCCACCAGATGGACATCGCTCGATGGGGGATCAACAAGCACGAGTTCCCCAAGAGCGTCCAGGCCGGCGGCGGTCGGTTCGGCTACAAGGACGACGGCGAGACCCCGAATACGGAACTCGTCGCATTCGAATATGACGACTGTATGCTCCAGTTCGAGGTTCGTGGCCTCTACACCAATGACGAGGCCGGTGCCAAAGTCGGCGATATCTTCTATGGCACCGAAGGAGTTTTGGCGATCACGAGCTATACGACCTGGCAGACCTACATGGGTCCCAAAGGGGAGAAGGGTGTCGGAGGGACCGGCGGTGGCGATCACTTCGACAACTTCCTCCAGGCCGTTCGCAAACGCGACGCAAAGATGCTCAACGCCGATATCGAAGAAGGCCACCAATCGAGCGCGTTCTGCCACCTCGGCAACATCGCCTATCGACTGGGCCGAAAGCTTCAGATCAACCCCTCAACCGAGTCGTTCGTGAACGACGCGGAAGCAGACACCATGCTGACCCGCAAGTATCGCGAGCCGTTCGTCGTTCCTTCGGTTGTCTAATTCACTGATGCATGGATTCGCCGGATCGGCTGCCAAGCCGATCTGGGCGATCCTACCTTCGAGCAACCACGTATTGGTCAGCCTATCTGGCTCTTCGCCTTGACCAGCCCAGGAAACATGATGGCCGGGATCGCCTCGTCCTGAGCTGCTGCCCTGACATTGGCCGGTAAGAGCGATTCAACGTGTTCTTCAATGATTGCGAGTCTTCTCACGACGGCGGCCTCGTCCCAGGCCATTGCGATCGCCGTTCTTGCTTGATCTGAGACCGCATGATGCCAATGGGTGAGGGTCACGACCTCAGCACGAAGAGTCCCGACCTCGCTGCGCAGGACGTCGATCTGCTGCTGGAAAGCGGGCAGATGGCCCCGAAGGTTCAGCACTTCTGTGCGCAAGGCAAGAAACTCGGCATGGATCGTTAAGATATTCTGATCAGACCTATCGTGGCGTTGGACCAACCCCGAGAGGATGTCTCGCAACCGAAACAGCATCGGTCGCATCAAGCGACGAAAGGCCCGTCGGGGCAAGATAATCAGGTCACGCTTTCGGCCTGCTCGCTCGCAGCCAACATTGTAGAAGGCGAGTTCCATCACGTCTTCGATCTCCGTGTTAGCTATTGAATGTTCAAGCGACATGCGCTTCATGAATCATCAAGTGAGCAAGTTTTTCAGCCAAGAGCGCGAGTCGATAGACATCGCCCAGTTCACCCGCACCTGCCCGAGATTGGGTCGAGACCCGTTCGAACATCGGTTCGAGCTTGTCGAGATAGGGGTCGAGATGAAAGTCCCGCCAGGCGGCCGCAGAGCCTCGCTTGGCTAGTCCTTCGAGAGCAACCTCCCCGTCGAGAATTGCCTGGAGGCTCTCGGCAAGCGACTCGGCGGACTTCTCGGACTTGAGACAGTGGACACCGTGGACCAGCCACTCAGCGACCCCACACTCGCGGGAAAGGATCGGCACACACCCCTGCCCCAGAGCCTCAAGCGGAGCTAGGCCGAATGGCTCCTTGTCGTGAGTTGGGAACGCGAACACATCATAATCTGGCAGGATCTTGAACAGTTCCGCCTGCGGCAATGGGCCTCGCATGGCGACTTTGCCTTCAAGCTGATGGGTGTGAATCATCCCCTGCCAAGACGACTCGGTCGTGTGCCCGAAGATGTCGGCGGTCACGTTCTCATAACCGAGATCGCGGAGCCTGGCCACCGCCTCAATGATGAGATCGATACCTTTATGGGTACCAATCTGTCCAGCGTTAATGATTCGGAGTGGGCCGCCAGGCTGAAAATACCTGTCCCTCGGCTCGGGCTTTTCGCCGATGATCCAGCCGGGCAAGTAATGGACTTCACCCGGGAACTGGAAGCCGTGGAGTCGAATCCGGTCGGCCAGCCGCGACGACATCGAGATGAACTCGCCACGGACCCGTTCGAGGGACCGCAACAAAGCGGGATTCATTCTCTGACCAACCTCGCAGAGCCAGAGGGGCACTACGTCGTCAAGCTGCCAGACCCAGGGATAGCGTAGATAGTCGAGCGCCGCCATCACGCCCAACCCACCCAGACCAAGGACATTCCAGACATAAATCACGTCAGGTTGGAACTCGTCGAGCATGTTTGCCAGCGCATGCACGTTATGAGCACAGACATATCGCGCTTCAGCCTGCCAGATATCGCGTGTCACAGGTGCAGCATTGTTCAGCAGATATTCGTTATAGATATCCGAGAGTCGGAAATCTCGGTAGACGTGTGGGACCGCAGGCACCGGCCGGCGTGGGGCTCCCGTCATGACCCGGACGTCGTGTCCACGCCCGAGTAGGCCGTCGACCGCCTGGGCACAGGCCAGCTCATAGCCACCGATGACGTCCGGAGGGTACAGGTTCGACAGAGCAAGAACCTTCACGCGGCGGCCTCCTTACGTCGATCGATCAAACCGCGATAGATCGCACCCATCGTTCGCGACACAACGCGGAGGTCAAACTCAGTGTCGATCGCGTGACGAGCAGCTCGGCCCATCGCTTCGACCAGCGATGGGGTCGATGCAAGCAGATCTAATTGCGCATGGAGCTCTTCGATCGAGTTGAACACAAACCCGGTCTCACCGTGACGGACAAATTCGGGCATCGCAGCCGTATTGGCACAGATCGCTGGAGTTCCACAGGCCATTGCCTCGAGAAGCGTGAACCCCATCAGTTCGGGTGCGACATGAGAGTTCCCGTAACAGTCGCGATAGACCGACGGGAGCACGTTGACCCAGGCTCGCCGATACAAGTCAAGAATGGCCGCGTCGTCCGCATCGGTGACAAAATCCACATCTTTACCCTGAGCGAGATTCTTAAGCATCTCGAAATAGTCGGGATGATAGGGCCGACCGCAGACCGTCAGTTTCAAGTGATCGGGTAACGCTTTGATGAGGTTGTGAATTCCCTTATGGGGCAACAGACGACCGACATAGAGGACTCGATCTCGCTCAGGACGAACCTCAGGAGGTGTGAACTGGTCGCCGTTCACCCCGCCTTTGACAACGGTGATCGGAGTCGAGGTCTGATAGAAACTTCTGCCGAAGTCGGAGTAGCAGGTAATCTGGTCAGCGAGGTCGAGAATACCCAGGCTGGAGCCCAACCAACTTGAGTGACCGCCGTGGTCGGTGACAACGACAGGTTTACGCTGAAGCTTGGCGGCAAGCATCGCAACTTCATTCGAGCGTGTGTAGGCCATGTGGATATGAACAAGGTCGGCCCCGGCGATTGCCTCGGGGACATCCCAGCTCACGACATCAAGTGAGATCCGGGGCTTCTTCACCGCGCGGAGGACCTTGAGAGTTACACCCGGACAGATCACCTTCGTCAGGGGTTCCGCCCCGTAGGAGATCAAGTCCACTTCGAACTCACCCTCCAGATGGGTCGCGAGCCCGACGGCGAGGTTGTGTGGATACCGTTCGCCGCCACCGATGCATGAGGCGTCGTCGAAATAAAGCGGGGTCAGATACGCGAGCTTTCGCGCGGCCATTGTCCCCCCTCCTTGGTGGATTTCGGTCGCTATTCATCGAGCGAGATGCCCTCTGACCTGCGTTGTCTAACCGAAGTCCAACGATCGGTCAACCCAGCACGACCGGTGTCGGGACATCCTCTGCGATCACGGGAGCCGCCACCACCCCTTCCTCAAAGACGCCAATCTTGCGGAATTTCTGGTAACGAAGTTCTAACAGTGACTCGCGAGGCTGGGCTGCGATATCGCGGAACGACTTGACCAGGAATGACTTAAGCGAGTTTGCAGCCTGGCGGTGGTCCCGGTGAGCACCCCCGAGCGGTTCCTCGACGATGCCATCAATGATCCCCATGCGCAACAGATCCGGGGCGATCATCCTCAACGCTGAGGCGGCCAAAGGGGCTTTCTCGGCGGTCTTCCACAAAATGGTTGCACATCCTTCGGGACTGATCACTGAGTAGTAGGCGTGCTCCATCATCCCGACCCGGTCGCCGATTCCGATCCCGAGAGCACCACCCGAGCCTCCTTCGCCGATCACCACGCACACAATCGGCGTGTTCAGCATGCTCATGGCCATGAGGTTTTCGGCAATGATCGCGGCCTGGCCTCGCTCCTCGGCGGCAATGCCTGGATACGCGCCTGGGGTATCGATAAAGCTGACGATCGGTAACCCGAACTTGGCGGCCAGCTTCATCTTAGCGAGGGCTTTTCGATAACCCTCCGGATGGGCACAGCCGAAGTTGCAGGTGGTCCGCTCAGACAAGGTCCGGCCCTTCTGATGACCAACGAAGAGAACTTTCTGGTCTTCGAGCCGCGCAAAACCGGTGACAATCGCGCGGTCATCGCCGATCGCGCGGTCACCATGGATCTCGACGAAATCGTCGAAGATCAGGTTGATGTAGTCCCGACTCTGGGGTCGATTGCGGTGCCGAGAGACTTTGACGCGATCCCAGGGCTCGATATTGGTGTAAATTAGGCGCTTGAGTTCGGCGAGTTGACGACGAAGGATGCGGATCTGCTCACTGGCCTGAGGATCGGCCACATCCTTGCGGTGCGCGTACTGGGCTTCCATCTCCGCGAGCTGCTCTTCCATCTCGTAGATGGGCTTCTCGAACGGGAGACGATCCTGTTTGGGGCTGGACATCGCAAACGTATCCTTGTTCGACCGGCTGGGAAGAGGGACGCCGATCGTATCGGTTTAGAAGTCGGCCTGGGGGACGGGGTCATCCTGAAAGATCCGGATCCGTGCGAATCGGGCCAGAAAGTCGCGCATGGTCGCCGGTCGATCCGTCGGTTTCTTGGCGAGCATCTGCAAAGTCAAGTCGGAGAATTCTTTGGTGATATTACTGTTATGCATCGTTGGCGGGGCAGGCTTTGCCTTCAAGTGCTTGTTCAGCAATTCGGTCAGCGAGTCCGCCGAGAACGGCTTCTTGCCACAGGCAAATTCGTAGATCGTCGCACCGAAGCTATAAATATCGGCGGAAATCGCCACCGGCTGGCGACTAATCTGTTCAGGAGCGATATAGGCGTGGGTCCCTTGCCGAGGCGGCTTACCCGCGAACAGCTTGCCGATCCCAGTCGGAATCTTCAAGGTCATCCCATAATCGATGAGTCGAACCTCACCCGACTTGTTGTAGAGGATGTTCTCGGGCTTAATGTCGCGATGGACATAACCCTTCTCATGGAGGTAGGTGATCGCCTGAGCGGTTTGAGTGATGATGCGATGCAACTGAGACTTAGGGAGCGGGTACTCCTTGGGCCGGGCGAGACAGAGTCGCATGTGTTGAGAAGGGAAAAAATCCATCACAATGTAGGGCTGGTCTGGGTCAGCGACGTACTCATGGACCTTGACGAGATTCGGGTGCCGGAGCTCTAAGCCGAGCCTCGCCTCATCCTGCAAAGCCTTGCGAACTGATCGATCGCCCGAATTCGAAGGCAGAAGCTGCTTGATCGCGAACCGTTTGCCGGTGCTCTCCTGGACCGCTTCGATCAGCGACGACGCGACCCCATTCGAGACAACCCGAACAACTTTATAGGGACCGATCCGGTCTTCACTGTCGACGATCGCGTTGGTCGACATTCCGAGCCCTCAGGAGAGATCCGTCGGGGGGACTGAACGCAGTCCCCCCTGACAATGACCCTAGTCTAACAACTCGGTCGGCTTCGGACAATTTGCGTCGCCGTTAGCGTTGGTTCAAATCACCGAACCATCGGGGATGATGGTGAATTTGGGAATCACCACGATCTTGTCGTGAATCACGAAGTGGGCAGCATCCTCGCTATCGAGCACGCCAGCCTCGTTGAGAATCTTGACGTTCTTGCCGATCCTGGGATTCTTGTCGATGATCGCGTTCTCGATGTGACTGCCTGCGCCGATGCCCAGGTTGGGTCGGTTGGCCCGCAAGTTGGCCGCGACCTGCTTCTCCGTCTCGTAACCGTCGCTCCCCATAATATAGGAGTTGCGGATCGTGACGTTCTCAGCGATCTGGGCTCGGACCCCAATGACCGAATTCTCGATGACCGAACCCTTGCCAATGTGACAACCGTCCGAGATCAAGCTGTCACGGACCGTTACCCCCGCAAGTCGCGAGCATGGCAAGTAGCGGGGGCGAGTAAAGATTGGATGATTGCCGTAGATGAAGTCGAATGGAGCATCTGGGCGGGTGAGGTCGATATTCGCCTTGTGGAAGGCGGCGACCGTGCCGATATCTTCCCAGTAGCCGTCGAACAGGTGGGCCTGGACGCGGTGGTCGGCGATGGCTTGGGGGAAGATCTCCTTGCCAAAATCGGTGGCCTCGCTTGATGCGAGCAACTCCACAAGGGTCGACCGGTTAAAGAGATAGATTCCCATGCTCGCCAGGTAGGGGCGACCGGCTGCCTCGATTCCCAGCTTGGCCATCCAGTTGGGATCGGTCCGAACCCGTTCCAGAGCCGCCGTCGTCTTGGGCTTTTCCTCAAAGTCGATCACTCGGCCTGTCGCGTCGAGTTGCATGATCCCACACGAGCGAGCTTCCTGCTCCGGGACCGGAAGCGCGGCGATGGTCGCCTCGGCCTTCGACTCGACGTGGGTGCGAATCATATCCTGGAAGTCCATCCGGTAGAGCTGGTCACCGGAAAGGATCAGAACGAGGTCATAGTGGGTGTCGGTGAAGTAGGGAATGTTACGACGGACCGCATCGGCTGTACCTTGGTACCAGCCTTCATGTTGCATCGTTTGCTGCGCAGCGAGGATCTCGACGAAGCTCCCCCCGAATGGGTCGAACTTGTAGGTATTGGCGATGTGCCGGTGCAAGCTTACCGAGTTGAACTGGGTCAACACGAAGATCCGGCTCAGGCCGGAATGGATACAGTTCGAGATCGGGATGTCGATCAGGCGGTACTTACCGCCGATCGGTACCGCAGGCTTGGAGCGCGATTTGGTGAGGGGGTAGAGGCGAGTCCCCCGCCCACCCCCAAGAATCAGACAGATCACTTTAGGCATAGCGCCCCCTTAGACCCACGAGACCGCCCGACAACACCACTCACTTGACCATTGTATCGACCAGTTCATGCCTTCGACTGTGATCCACCTGGCCACGGATACCGGCTTCGTGAGTCTCCTGACACCAAGCCTACCAGCCGAGAGCCATATTCGACTCGATGACGCGCCTGGCCCCATCAAGATCCGTGCCCGTCTGCTGCATGTAGAGACGAACCGCGTGCAACTTATCGCCTTGCGCCTTCGAGAGACAGTCGCGGGCTTTGGTACAAGGATCACTCCCCGCACTGACAACACCAAGCAGGTTTTTTGAGATCACCCACGCGTCCTTGGGACGATGGCTGACGCGAAGGACCTGTTCCGTTGGGTAATTCTGCTCGGCGAAGAGACGAGCTGCCGGCTCATCGTCCACGCATGCGATCATGATATGCGACGTTGTCTCAACTTCATAGAGCGGCATGACGGACCCCTTCCTGACGATTTGGTGTGTGCAGGGGCCGCGGGGTCGCACTGGCCCCGCGTCGAAGACGCGTGTTTAGTCTTCTCAGGGGATCGTACACCCGCCCAGCGAGTCGGTCAAACCCCTGGTGGTGACCCTTATCATGAAAAAAGCCACGCTGGTTGGCGTGGCTTTTTCTTCGGGCTCGGGCATGGTTGCTTCAAGCATCAAGGCTTGACTATGGATGAGGACGTCGCCGAAATGGCTTCAGCGACAGCAGGCTTCGGAGTCTCGTCGCTGGGTGCCGGATTTGCGTCCCCATCCAACCCTTCTTGATCTTCAAAGAGTTGAGCGAGAATCAGGCTTCCACTCGTCACAACATGATCGCCTGGTTCGATCCCATCAGCAATCACAACATGATCGAACCGTTCGAGTTCGACGCGGACCTTCCGACGGAGGAAGATGTCATGGACCGGCTCTTTGGCCACGAATACGAAGTTATCGCCGTTGAGAGTGACAACAGCCTGGCGGGGTACGATCGTATGACCAGCGAGGGGGGCAATCTTAAGGATCGCCCTCACCAGCATCGCCGCTTTGAACTTCCCTTCCCGGTTGGGGATCGATGCACGAATTCGGATCGAGTGGCTTTGGGGATCGACCCGATTCGAGACGTATTCGACTTTACTTTCGATCGATTCCTTCAGGTAAGGAAACTTGATCACCCATGGTTGCCCAACATGGACTTTATCGAGATCGCTCTCATAGACGTTCCCCCAGACATAGAGATGATCAAGGGGAGCGATCGTCATGAGAACATTTGTTTCATTGTATAGGTTTTGGGGGACGACATCTCGGTCGATGATAATGCCGGCCACAGGGGCTCGGAGGGTCATGCTTGCAAGGTCGGTCTCTGCTAGTCGTTCCAGACCTTCCGCCGTCAGATTTAGGATCAAGGTTGCGATCTCAGGCTTCGCGAGGCCAAGGATCGAAAGCTTGTCGGCGGCGACATCTCGCTCAAGTCGAGTCTCATTCTCGGTGTTCTGAGTCTCGACCCAGAGAACCTTCGAGATCGCTCCACCAGCGACGAGATCCCGACGGGCTTCGAGCATCCGATGGGCGAGGACCCACTTGAGCTGCTTGAGTCGATACTGGTTCTTGGCTTCGGCCAACTCAGTGGAATAAAGATCCACAAGCGCATCACCCGCCTTGACTTGCTGGCCGGTCGAGACATGAACCTTCTGGACTAGCGTATCGAACCTAGGGCGGATCTTGACGAGTTGGGCTTCGTCGTAACCAGTCTCACCCAGCAATTCCAGGTCGATTGGAGCATCCTGTGCAATGACCTTGACGATCTGCATACCGATTGTCCGTTGCTGATCGGAGTCGACAACCAGTTCATTAGGGCCATGCGGACGCTTCGGCACTGCGGCCTTGACCTCTTGGTGAGCCGACTCGGAGTGACCACCAACGCCCGTCAGTTTCGACAGGTATTGCTGAATATCGTCAGGTGTGACCTTGGCATAATAGGCGATGCCGGCAATGACGCCGAGGATTACGCCGAGAATGACGAGCTTTCGCATGGCCGATCGGTCCTATTAAGATGCCCGCCCGGAGCGGGATGCAGTGCGTTTGGAGTCAAAAGTGTCAACCGTTGTCCGGAGTTCGTCATCAATGTGCCGCGTGCTCGCTCTCGCCAACATCGCCGTGACCACCACCCACCCTTGCGGTCGCTAGCAAGGCGACTTTGCCTGGGAAAAGACTATATAGGATCGGCATCAAGAATTGAGTCAGCACAAGCGCGACGAGCATCCCACCAACAACGACGATCGCGAGCGGCTTCTGTGCTTGCGAGCCAATCGAGTTTGCCAACGCTGCCGGCAACAGCCCAAGGATCGCTGTCAACGAGGTCATCACAACCGGGCGGAGTCGTAAGACGGCTCCGTGGAACACCGCATCGCGGACAGAGGACCCCTCACTCCGTTTCTGATTGAAATAGGAGATCAAAAGCACTCCATTCTGGACCGCAACGCCGAAGATCGAAATGAACCCGACAGCCGCCGAGATACTGAACGGTGTCCCGGTGAGCTTCAACGCCCAGACCCCGCCCATCGTCGCCGTGACAACGTTGGCCATGACGAGCAGAGCATCTTTGAGCGAGTTGAATGCCGTGTAGAGGAGCATCATGATGAGAAGGATTGAAATCGGTACGATCAGCATCAGGCGTTTGTTCGCCGCTTCCATTTGGGCGAACTCACCAGACCACTCGATGCGATATCCCGGGGGCAAATTCGCCCCACTCTTCGGATCCTCGACCTTCTTTTGTGCTTCGGCGATCGCGCTCGCGAGGTCGCGGTCCTTGACACTAAACTTGATTGGAATGTATCGGCGATTGTTCTCGCGATAGATATAAGATGCGCCTGGCTTGTGAGGGACCACCTTCGCCAGTTGACCGAGCGGAACTCGCGATGGCAATTCTCCCACTTCGGCAGGTAGATCCACTGGGATTCGTTCGATCACCGAGGGGTCGTTGCGGAGTTCTTGGGGAAGTCGCAACACGATGTCGTAGACCTTCTCTCCCTCGACCATCTGAGAAAACGCACGGCCACCGATGGCAACCTGAATGACAGCTTCAACATCTGAGACGTTGATGCCATAACGAGCACACGCCCGACGATCGATTTGGATCTCCATGTTGGGTTGTCCAACAATATGGAAAAGCCCCACATTCTCAATACCACGTACCGACTTGAGAATATTGACGACGCGAGCGCCTGTCGTTTCGAGAGTCTGAAGATCGGAGCCGAACAATTTGACGGAGTTTGCCCCTTTGACCCCCGAGAGTGCCTCTTCTACATTGTCACGAATCAGTTGCGAGAAATTGAAGTTAAGCCCTGGGAATTGGGCGAATTTCACACTCAATTCTTCTTCAATTTTCTCTCGAGTCATTCCGGGCCGCCACTCCTCCATTGGCTTGAGAGGCGCGTTGAACTCGAGGTTGAAGAAGCTGGTGATATCCGTCCCATCGTCCGGGCGACCGACGTGCGACATGACCCCTCGGATTTCAGGAATCGAGGCAATCGTTTCGCGCAATTTCGGAGCCATCTTGGCCGCGTATTCGAGTGAGGATGTTCTCGGCAAGATCGCGCGGATCCAGAGGTTGCCTTCTTCCAGTTGAGGCATGAACTCACCGCCCAAACCTGGGATCAAACTGGCGGTGAAGACCAACATCGACATCATGATCGATAATGTGATCAAGCGATTATTCAAGACCACTGTCAAGCACTTCTTATAGGACCACTTCATGAGGCGATCGACGATCGTCTCCTTTTCCTCGGTCTTGCCATGGAACAGGAACGAGCAGAGCACCGGAGCAAGGGTCACCGCGAGGACCAAAGCCCCGAAGATCGCAAACGCGTATGTGTTGGCCATCGGGCCGAAGAGTGCCCCTTCGGGACCGGTCATCGCAAAGAGGGGCAAAAATGCACAAATAATGATCGTTGTCGAGAAGAAGAGTGGCCTCTCAATCTCGTGGGACGCTTCGGAGATCCGATCAATTAAAGGTCGAGAGCGATCGGCATTATGGTCCGTCACATGACGGTAGATATTCTCAACAATAATCACGGAACTATCGACAATGATCCCGAAGTCCACGGCTCCAATCGAGAGCAGATTCGCACTCTTGCCCTGGAAGTAGAGAACCATGATCGAGAACAATAGTGCCATCGGAATCACTAAAGCTACGATCCCGGCACTGATCAGATCGCCGAGGAATACGAAAAGTACGGCTGCGACTAGAATCATCCCGACCACAAGGTTGTGCATCACGTTATGCGTCGTGACGTGAACGAGGTCAGTCCGCTGGTTGAAGACCTTGATTTGCATCCCTTTAGGGAGGATGCCGCTTTCGTTAATCTCGATGATCTTCGCTTCCACAGCATTCGCGACGGGTAAACTCTTCTCATACTTTCGCATCAACACGATGCCCTCAATCACGTCGGCTTCATCCTTGCCGTCTCGAAGCCGGCCCACGATCCCCAACCTGGGGCGATGTCCGACAATGACGTCCGCCACCTGCCGCACATAGATTGGGATGCCTTTTGCATTGGCCACCACGACGTCGCGAATATCGTCAAGCTTCTCGACCTCAACAAGGAATCCTCGTTCAACGATCGCGGGGTCAAGTGGATCTTTCCCTCCTCCAAGCAGGCCGATCGCACGGACGTTGTGTGACTGAGGCCCCAGGGTTAAGAGGTCGCCGCCGACATTCGCGTTTGAGTTCTTGATCGCGTCTTCAACCTGTTGCATGCTCACGCCATACTGGCGGAGCTGTCGCGTGTTGAGCAGTACCTGATACTGCTTGATTGTCCCGCCATAACCGGTGACATCGATAACGCCGGGAACGGTCTTTAGGGCTCTGCCAACCACCCAATCCTGGACTGCCTTGATCTGATTCGTGGTGTAGCCGGGGCCTTCCAACACGAACCGCACGATTTCACCTGTCGGGCTCCAGGGCGAGAGTCTTGGAGTTACTCCTAGCGGGAGTTCGACGGTAGCGATCCGGTTGATCACCTCTTGCCGAGCTGCCCAATAGTCAGTTCCATAGGCGAACACGCACTTGATGTCGTTCAATCCCGCAATCGACGTGCTTCGAAGGTCTTCCAGCCCGGGCATGCCGTTCAAGGCCGTTTCCAACGGAATGCCGATCAGACGTTCCATCTCCTCCGGACTTGCTCCAGGATTCTGTGTGATCACTTCCACGAGCGGCGGGGTCGCATCGGGATACGCCTCGACGTTCAGGTTCATGGCCGAGTAGATACCCGCCGCGATCAGTGCAAGTGACCCAAGGAGGACGAGGAACCTGTTGTGCAGGCTCCACGTAATAATTGCGCGGACCATGACGGAGTCGTCCTTGTGAATCTGGGTCAGGTGTCGGTAAACACGTGGGGGGAACGAGTTGCGGAATTGTGGTGACACGAGATCACAACGAACGGAGCCGGAACCCCGAAGTCGACGCGATCAGGTCAACTCAGCAACGATACCGACCCAGCAGACGCCAGGAAGAGACCGGGCAGAATGGATGCGGCAGTGGATCACCAACGAGCATGACCGCAATCGGCAAGGGCCAGGGGAGCCAACCCAGGTCAGCCGCGAGCGGAAGGTCGGCAACCAATGGAGCGGGATCGCCCGCTTCATCAAACTCGCAACGCTCATCTTGAGCATTGACGATCTTCACGCGATCTGGAGTCTTCTGAAACTCCGGTGAGGTTTCCACCAACCCATTACTTTGTTGGGGGATCCTGACCTGTGCAATCGAACGAGAAACAAGGGTGTCCAGGTCACCAGGTAAGGCGACCAGGAAACACAGAACAATGGAGACGACACGCGACACGGTCATGTCTGTCTTGGACTTCGCTTGAGATTTGGAAGGACACTGTAGCGGCTGAGTGGGAGGGAACACTCTCGCACGACCTGCGATTTCGCTTACTTAGATTAGAACCGGGCCTACGCACGAGGGCAAGAGAACCTGCGTGTATTCTCTGGCCCACCTGACGAGCTAATCTTATACCAATTCGCCAACCGAGGCCAATTTTGGTAAAAGTCGTAAGGACGATTACAAAGTCCGATCCTCCTCCCTTCGGAAAGCAGTCTCTACACGTCCTTCGTCGGTGCCCGCCAGTTGGTTCAGTCAGCTCAGGGGTTGGATCGACTTCTTGCGCTGGCCTCTGTCGGATCAAGCTTCCGATGGTATTGTCGTGGGGATCACGATTCTTGCCCCAAAAAAGGGCAGGACAAATCAGTCCAGGTCATCCCCCTGGGGAGACACCGATTCATCCTGAGCTTGTCCCCCCTTCGACCGCCTCATCGCTTTAAGGACCGACCTTCTCCAACTCAGCGCGAATCGAGTCGATTAGGGGCCTTAGCGTCGCTTCGCTAAAGTCGAATGGAAGTCCGGCAGCTCCAAAGAGTTCCGGCAGTGGCTTGGACCCACCCAGAGCAAGGGCCTTGCGATAGGCCGCCACCGCGCCTGGCTTGTCGGAGAGACTGCGATGCCAGAGCCCTAAAGCTCCAAGTTGAGCGATTCCATATTCGATGTAATAGAATGGGTACAGGAAAATGTGCAGTTGCCGGTGCCAACTGTGCGATCGAGCCTCCTCATACCCTGTCCAATCAACACTTCCGCCGAATCGGTTGAGGATTGCATTCCACGCATCTCGACGTTCGGACCGGGTGTGCCCCGGGTGCTGATAGACCCAGTGTTGGAACGCATCAACTGTGGCGATCCAGGGCAAAATGACCACAATTCCTTCCAGCAACTGTTGATACGACCTTCGAGCGTCGTCTTCGTTATAGAAGACTCCAAGTTCGGGGCCTCCGAAGAGCTCCATTGTCATGGAAGCAACCTCGCAGAACTCGATCGGCGTCTCTCGGTAAGCGGCCAAAGGTTCAGCGCGGGCCGCCAGGGCATGGAAGGCGTGCCCCCCTTCATGCAATAACGTGCGGACATCGCCATCGACCCCTACCGCATTCATAAAGATGAAGGGAAGACGGTCATCTTCGTAAGTGGTCTGATATCCGCCAGGAGCCTTCCCCTTGCGGTTGGCCAGGTCGAGAAGCCCGTTCGCATGCAAATAGGCGAATTGTGATCCAAGTTCAGGATCGACGGCGTTGAAGACCGTTTCCGTCCCTTTGGCCAGGGCCTCGACATCGGTGAACGGGCGCAAAGGCTGCCTGTTCAGGGGATCGACGGAGAGGTCCCAAGGCCGGAGCCGATCAATGCCCAGGGTCTTGAGGCGAGATTCTTGGATGTCACGCACAAGCGGAACAACGACCGTCTCAATTGCCTTCTGGAACGCTTCGGCCTCGGCAACTCCGTAATCGAAGCGTTCGCGAGATCGGTAGGCGTAGGCCACGTAATCGGCGAAACCGGACTCTTTGGCAATGGCCTCGCGAAGAACGATCATCTGGTCGAAGAGTTCATCGAGCTTATCCTTGTCCTGAAGTCGTCGAGCAGCCACCAATTTCCAGACTTCTTCGCGTTGGGCTCGGTCGATCTCTTCGAGGAGCGGTGACATCTGCGCTGGGGTTCGTTCCTCCCCCTTATACATGACCATCATCGCGCCGATGAGCTTTTGATATTGCTGTTCCAACTCAGCGAGTTCGGTCTCGCGGGCGACATTTGCCTCGCGATAGAGGGCTCTGCGGTTCTCCCAGGCACGGTCAAAGACGTGATAGCGACTTTTAGAGAGCCCCGCCCGATGCGGTGAGTCGAGGTACTTTTCACGAAGGGCGTTCTGGATCGGCTTGAGCATGGGCTCGACGTCGCGAACCCATTCGAGGTAAGAGGCCTCGCACGCGGAATCGTCCGTCTGACAGGTCATCGCGACGTACCGTTTAACCCCTTCCTGGCTGACCGCCCCGTTGATCTCGCCAAGTTGGGTCAACCACACCTCGAGCTCGACCGTCGAGGAGATCGACGTCTCGACCAGCTCCTGGTACCAGGGCTGGATGCGGTCCCAAGTCGTGAGGTTCACCCGCTCCGGGAGCCAGATGTGAGGGAAGGTTTGGGGGACGTAGCTGGAATGACTCATACGAAAACTCTTCCCGCGTGGCTCAAGTCGAGGATCACTTTGCTGCATCATGGCCGAATCAGGCCAACCCCTTCAAGAGCTTGACTGCGGCTTCCGCCCAACGCTCACCGGTCCCAGCCGCGAACCGAGCTGAGCGGTAGCCGGCTTCGTACCCCCCTTGCTCGTAGGCTTGGGCGTGCGGAATGTACCCGAGTGAACCATTGCAGAGGCCGATTGTTCGAGTCGGTTCCAAGGGAGCATCGTGCTGAACCATTCGAGCGAGTTCGACGAAAATCTCGCCGGGCATCCCCACCAATCCAACAGGACCAATCCGCGCGGCCATGATCTCGGCTGGCTGGGATCGCTCGAGGGAGGTGGCCAACGTGATCGCCGAATTGGCGTGCAATCCGTTGAAGGGCTGAGCCTTTGTGGGATCGTCTTTGAGAATGCGCCGAGCTTCGACGAGGTCGGCCTCGGGGACGACGCGAATCTTGGACTCGACGATGGTCGAGGCGATTCCCAATCTTGAGACCTCGACCGCTTCCGACGTCTTCCAGGCCCGGGCTGCCGCCAAACCCACCTCGGTACCGATTCGAGTCGACTCCTCGTAACCCCTACCTTGTTTGGGGTTACGGACATCAATGTGGTTAATGTTGCCACATGCGGCATTCAAGAGAACGATGTTCCAGTCGCGACCGACCTCCCGGCGAAAGGCGTTACTCGCGTGATAGGACCAATCCGCTGAGTATTTCGTCCCACCCACCACATCCGGGTGAACACCAAAAATGACGACGGCCGCCTTGCTGGCAGGGAATCCAAGTACGGTCACCGTCGGGTCAGATTCGCCGAGAGGTTCGGCAATGTTGGGGTTGGCATAGCCTGGGTTGGTCAGGATGCTCCCATCCTTCATTCGGAACCGGCGGATAAAGGCAAGGTCGGGTGCCATTGATGAGCCAAGATGCATAGGACTCGGCTTGAGAGCGGCAACCGCCAGGCGGACGGATTGAGCGACCCGGTCGGGTAGGGTCACCAGCCAGTCGGGATCGGGTTCACCGGGATAGACGATCTTGGTCGAATCGTCCTCCTTGCCTTTCAACATCGTAGAACGGGGCAATGCGGCACCAGTATGCGTGTGGCTGGCGTGGATTAGAACCTTGGAGGCAGGAATCCCCGTGGTCGCGGCGATCGCCTTTCGGCACGCGGCCACCGTTGGAGCAGGGACACCGATCAGGTCGAGAGCGACCAGCGCCAGGAGGTTATTATCCTGCTGGAGGACGATCGCCTTGGCCATCAGAGGGTCGAGCACCCCTTCCGCCTTCCGATCCGCGAAGTAGCCGGGAATCGAGCCGCCCAAGGGAGCCCGCAGATCTGCCTCCCCGAAGCCCGCTTTCAGCATGGTCGCCATTGGTCTCATTCCTTAAGTCAAAATAAAGCGGACGTGGTTCCCCATCGCAACCTTCTCGCTGGAACGCTAGTTTATGGGGGAGGTAGGGCGGGCTGTGAGCAAAATCCTCCTGCCGACACGAAAACGTTTGGACCTGACTCGGAGCCTCTCCTTCCATGTCGACTCAGTACCGATTCTCATTTGGTCCCTGGAACATCAGCACCGGTGCCGACCCCTTCGGCCCTCCTGCCCGCCAGGAGATCGAGTTTAGCCGCAAGATCAAGGCTTATAAAGAACTCGGATTCGACGCCGTCCAGTTTCACGACGACGACATCGTTCCCGCCGACCTCGATTGGCAGGCAACTCTCAAGGGGGTCGCAGCGGTCAAATCGATGCTCGATGGCGAAGGATTGTTCGTCGAGATCATCGCCCCTCGACTGTGGGAAGACCCCCGCACTCTCGACGGAGGGTACACCTCCAATAGCCCGAGCGACCGAAAGTACGCCATCGATCGGTCGAAGCGGTGCGTCGACCTGGCGAAGGAGGTTGGTTGCAAGAATTATGTCCTCTGGCTGGCCCGGGAAGGGACCTACATTCGAGAGGCGAAGGACGCCAAGACCGCCATCAGTCGGTTGCTCGACGCGTGGAACGCGATTTTGGA
>JANXSX010000043.1 GCA_025356475.1 Isosphaeraceae bacterium
ATTCCTTCAAGGAGTTCCATCAAAGTGACGCGGGCTTCCATGCCTGATTCCTGATATCAAAGGTGTCGTATACAAAGTAGTCCTCCGAGGAAACTTAACCGAAAGTGACGGGAGTGGATAGGTCAAAAGGAAACCGCCCTGAACTGGTGAGCCACATGGAACAATCCGTTTCAAAAGAGCTTTCAGTTCGGTGACCTGGCGTAGTCTCAGTAATGAGAATTGGAACGGTTTCACAGTCGGAATCCAAGGAACTGCGGCCGAGGTATTCTCGCCCGAGCCCTCCACCTTCGCCACGGCTGGCCTTGGCCTCATCCTTGGTCTCGGGGCCTTCACGCGACGTCGTTTCCGAATGACTCCTTAAGAACATTGGAAGCGAACGCTTGGCTGATGAGCCTATTTTTCAGCTCGTACTTCCCCGGGAGTCGAGCTGTTTTTGTTACTCTTGACTGGTGGATTGAAAACCTCTCCACATACAGAAGTTGACTCGTGTCTATTTTGTCATACATACCAGTCGTTCGAGTTCCGCTTCGTCGATTACCAAGATGCCTAACTTCCTCGCCTTATCTAATTTGCTACCTGCCGCTTCCCCGGCCAGCACATAGGTGGTTGATTTCGACACCGAACCGGTGATCTTCCCTCCATATTGCTTGATCAGCGACTCCGCTTCCGCACGCGACCGTTTGGGAAGCGTTCCGGTCAGCACGAAAGTCTTGCCGGAAAACGGCAGGTCGGCTGAGCTTCGGTCGACGACTGCTAAAGGTTGTGGGCTCACGCCAACCGCCAAGAGTTCATCAATGGCTGCGAGATTCTCGGGTTCGTGCATGTAGTCATAAACGCTGGCAGCCACGATCTTGCCGATCTCAGGGAGCGTGTTCAAGTCTTCTAGACTCGCCGATCGAATCGCGTCGATCGACTGGAACTTCTCAGCCAAGATCTCCGAGACTCGGATGCCGACATGACGAATCGTTAATCCTGTTAAGAATCTGTCGAGAGTCCGTGCTTTGGTGGCACCGATTGCATCGACCAGATTCTGAGCCGATTTTTTGCCCATGCGTTCGAGATTGGCCAAGGTTTCGACATCCAGGCGGTAGAGATCGGCCAGGTTCTTCACTAAACCCAGGTCTACCAGTTGGGCGACCAGCTTTTCTCCAAGCCCTTCGACGTCCATCGCATCGCGATGGGCGAACCACTTGAGCCATTCTTTGAATTGTCCTGGACAACGCGCCGCCGGGTTTGAACAGCGGAAGTTGACCTCGCCGGGGACTCGCTCCAAAGGCGATCCACAGCTCGGACAAACTTCGGGAAACCTGAATACCTCTTCAATTCCGGTCCGCTCCTCGACCTTGACCGCAACGAGTTGCGGGATGATCTCGCCCGCTTTTTCAATCACGACGGTGTCGCCGATCCGCACGTCTTTGCGGGCAATTTCCTCCGCGTTGTGGAGGCTGGCCGCCTTTACAGTCGTACCCGCAAGCGTGACGGGCAAGAGGTCGGCGACGGGGGTAACCTTGCCAGTCTTGCCTACGAATATGCTGATCCCAAGTACCTTCGTAACTGCTTGTTCTGCAGCATACTTATATGCGACCACCCAACGTGGGCTCTTGGTCCGAGTCCCGAGCCGGGCACGTTGACCAAGGTCGTCAACCTTGATCACGAGTCCATCCGTTCCAAAGTCGAGGGTCGCGCGTTTCGTCGCCCAGACTCCTGCATGATTGATTACATCTTCAATCGATTCAAAAATGGCGTTGAACGGACTGATGGGGATCGATCTCTGTTTCAGGTCCGCGAGGATCTCGACATAGGACCGGGCGGAAATCCCCCTGGTTTCGCCGATCCCGTGAGCAACGAAGAGCAGGTTGCGCTGGGCGCAAAGTTTAGGATCGAGCAGCTTTAGCGTTCCTGCCGTGACATTACGAGGGTTCGCATAAGGGGCTTCCTCGTTCGCCGCACGCAATTCGTTGAGTCGGATGAGTTCGCACGCGGTCATATAGACCTCTCCGCGCACCTCCAGGAGGTCGGGCTGGTTCCCCTGCCCTGTGAGTCGAAGCGGGATCCCTTTGACTGTTCGCAAATTCTTGGTGATATCATCCCCACGCTCGCCATCGCCCCGGGTCGCCCCCTGGACAAATAACCCGGATTCGTAACGAAGTGAGACCGCCACACCATCTACCTTGAGTTCGACTGCGTACCGGACAGGCTCACCCGCATTCAGTCCTTTGCGGACCCGAACATCCCAGTCGCGGATCTCGCCATAATTGTAGGTATTATCGATCGAAAGCATGGGAACGGAATGCGATACCGTTGCGAATTCCGCGAGCGGAGCGCCGCCCACTCTCTGCGTCGGACTATCAGGCGTGACTAGGTCGGGATGCTCTGTCTCGATCACTTCGAGTTCTTTCAAGAGTCGGTCATACTCTTGATCACTGATGACCGGAGCTGCGTCCTCATAGTACAGCCGATTATGACGCTCTAATTCCGTCCGGAGCGTCTCGACCCTTGTCTTATCCATGCGTCAAGCTCAATGAGTCTGGGTATTTATGAGTTGAACTTTTGAATGTGCAGGTTTTCCGAGTACGATTGTAGCGTAAATTTAGTTTCGCGGAAGTCACCAATCGCTGGCCTTGAGCTCACCAATGGACGGCTCCAATCAACGTCGGCTGCTTCTATGGAACTTATTCTTTTGTGAATTTATGATCAAACCCCATCGCCAGCAATCCTGCAACCAACATTACTCCGAACTCGACCGCCAGAGCCATGGGCCCATGATTTTCAAGCCAGAGAGTCATCGATCGCGACACAGGGCTCGGGCCGGCCCCCGGCTTATCGAGTGCCTGCTGCTGAACGTAAGGGCCGACCAGATAAGCAAGCACTGTCATAAGAAAGAGAGTGCTAACAACAAGCAGTACTACGTAGAATGGGTTCGGGAAAACAATCTTGCGAGGGTTGGGGGGCATCAACGGGCCTTTGAGCGTTCAATCGTTCGGGAGACGCGTCGGCATAACGGCAACCCATGCCTCCCCGGTGAGGGGAGACCATGGGTTATGGATGGGTCACGCCCCAGCAAAGACCCACTCGCTGCCTGCGATCTCGTAGTTAGCCACTTCTTCGGGCTTGAACCAGAGGGCAATTTCGCGAGTGGCGGATTCAGGACTATCGCTGCCGTGGACGAGATTGTTTTGTTTGCTACTCGAGAAATCGCCTCGGATCGTCCCGGGAGCGGCGGCGGTCCCGTTTGTCGCGCCGAGGAGGGTGCGAAGAACTGTGATCGCTTCGTTTCCTTCCAAAACGCCGACAACGACCGGGCCACCAGTGATGAAGTCGATCAAGCCACCGAAAAATGGCTTGCCGTGGTGTTCCGCATAGTGCTTCTCGCCCAACGCACGATCGACTTGGATGAGCTTGAGCGCGGCGATGCGGAGCCCTTTGGCCTCGATACGTGCGAGAATCGAACCGACCAGCCTGCGCTGGACACAATCGGGCTTGAGAATGATCAGGGTGCGCTGCATGGTCGGCATGGTCTCGGAGAGGAAGGCATTGAGTCAAGGAAGCTCATTCGCGACATGAGTTTAGTCTTCCAAGTCGGCATCTTCAACGCCAAGACCTGGGAGTAGTCGCCAGGGAAGCTCCTCGAAGGAGTCGGAGGTCAGCCGCCAGAGTCGAGCCTCGGGAGGTTCCCCTACTAGCGAGACGATCATCTTGGGGGTCGGGTCGTCGTGGTTGAGCTTCATGTCAACCTTGCTTGGAATCGGGGCCGACCTGGGATGCGAGTGGTAGATCACCAGCCACTCCGCCCCGGACGCCCGGAGGGCTTTATCCGTAGCGATCAGGTCGAGCGGGTCCGCCGTATAGAGGACCTGGCTCTTCTCGATATTCGTAAGCGGGTGGATCGACGAGACAAACGGGGGAACCCCGCCCAAGATCCCACACGCTTCGAGAGGGGCGTCGCGGCGACAGTGCTCGACCATCGCAGCGAAGATCTCGGCTGGAATTGCCAGGCTTTCCTCGGTCCGGCTCATCAACTCACTCGGGATAAAGTGGGGTCGAGAGATAACGTTCGCCGAGGTCGGGCAGAACGACGACGATCAATTTGCCCGCGTTCTCAGGACGCCGCGCGACCTCAATGGCACCACTGGCCGCTGCGCCACAGGAGATGCCGACGAGCATCCCTTCTTTCTTGGCGAGCTGCCGAGCCATCTCGAACGCATCTTCGTCTTTAACCATCACGACTTCATCAATGATCTCGGTGTTGAGAACATCGGGGATGAAGCCCGCGCCGATCCCTTGGATCTTGTGCGGACCTGGTTTGATTGGCTCGTGACGGCGAAGCTGCGAGAGGACCGGCGAATTTGTGGGTTCAATGGCGATCACCTTGAGGTTCGGGTTATGAACCTTGAGGGCCTCGCCGCAACCCGTGATTGTACCGCCGGTTCCGACGCCACAGACCAGAATATCAACCTTGCCGTCGGTATCGCGCCAAATCTCCTGGGCGGTGGTCGTCCGGTGAATCTCCGGGTTGGCCGGGTTCTTGAACTGCTGGGGCATGAAGGCGTGCGGCGTATTCTTAACGAGTTCCTCAGCGCGTCGCACAGCCCCCGGCATCCCCTCGGTTGCAGGAGTCAGAACGATCTCAGCTCCGAAAGCCTTGAGCAACCGACGCCGTTCCATGCTCATGCTCTCGGGCATGGTCACGACGAGTCGATAACCCCGCGATGCGCAGGTAAATGCGAGTGCGATCCCAGTATTTCCACTGGTCGGCTCGATGATTACGGTCTGCTCGTTGATCAGCCCGCGAGCCTCGGCGTCATTAATCATCGCCACGCCAATACGGTCCTTGACCGACCAGAGCGGGTTGAAATTCTCCAACTTTGCCACCACTTCCGCGACACATCCGACCGTCACCCGCCTCAGACGGATCAGAGGGGTGTTGCCGATCGTCTGCGTGATATCGTCGTAAATCCGTCCGCGAGTCCGCTCGGCTGTGGACATACTTCCACCCCTCCCTGAACACCCCAAGACCGAGATTTCGGCAATCTTCGGTCGCAAGGTGATCTTAGTGATGATTGTCTCGAAGCTTTATGTTAAGGCAAGTTCGAAAGCTGAGCAAGTCAAGCTCGACAATCGCGCCATTTTGCGAGCGACGCATGGTTTTGTTAGGATTTGGAGTCATGAGATTCGTCTCTGAACTGGCACTCGAGGTCGCGATGGGCCCAATCGAGACATCGACCGTTCCGGCTCCTCGACTACTCGTGGTCGAGGACAGCCCGACCGACCAGGTCATTTATCGCAGGACGTTGAGGGATTTTCAGGTTGAGTTCGCCAGCTCTGGCGAGTCCGCCCTGACCCGCCTCGCCTCCGAACCTTTCGACCTGATGATTCTCGACTATCATCTTCCTCGAATGAACGGGGAAGAGGTTCTCAGCGAAGTTCGCGATAAGCTCGGGCTCGACCTGCCGATCATCATCGTAACTGGACTCGGGAGTGCGAGCGTAGCGGTCGGCCTGCTCAAACAAGGGGCTTTCGACTACCTCACCAAAGACGAACTCCACACTCCACGAGTCGCGGCGGCTGTCCATTCCAGCTTGGAGCGGCACCGGCTCGATCGGGCGAGGATTGCGGCGGAAGCTGAACTCCGGCGCAGGAAGGACGAGCTTGAAACAGCCCTGAGGCAACTCCAAGAGGCTCAGGCGCAACTCGTGCAAAGCGAGAAGATGGCCAGTCTTGGCCAACTGGTTGCCGGCGTAGCCCACGAAATTAATAATCCGCTTGCCTACGTCTCGAATAACCTTGCTGTGCTGGACCGTGACGTCCGCTCGTTGGCGGAGTTGATGACCCAGTATCGCAATCATCTAGGTGACCACCTCCCCGCCGAGATAGTCGAGTTGGAAGAGCGGATCGACATCAATTACACGATGGAGAACCTTGAGCGGCTCCTGAGCAGTTCCAAACAAGGGTTGAAACGGGTCCGCGAGATCGTTGCCGGCCTCCGCGACTTTTCCAGGCTCGACGAGGCCGAACGCAAGCAGATCGATCCTAACGAGGCGATCCTCGTCACAGTTGAAATGGTCCGTTACCACGTTAAGCAGAAGGGGATTACGCTCAAGCTCGAATTGGGTGAGCTGCCACACTCGTGGTGTTATCCGGGCAAACTGAATCAGGTTTTCCTGAACCTTCTGATGAATGCGATTCAGGCTGTCAACCAGGACGGAACCATCACGATCCGGACGTCATTGAATCAGATCCAAAAGGAACTCCAATTCGAGATCACAGACGATGGCCCTGGAATCCCTGAGTCGATCCGTGGCAAGATTTATGACCCCTTCTTCACCACGAAACCTCAAGGAGTCGGCACCGGACTGGGGCTTTGGATCTCATACAACATTATTGTGAATGAACACGAGGGTCGGATCGAGGTCGATTCCGCGCTCGGGGTCGGGACCACGTTTCGTGTGATCATTCCTATCAAAGATCAAGAAGCCGACATGTGAGGAAACGCTTATTTTAGCTTCCGAGACGAAGGGAAGCCTTCAACGCCAAAGGTGATTGGATCGGACTTGGCGATTTGTCTTCCAGCAGGGGTTCTTATTTGTTCAGTCCAGTAGGGCACGGAGACCGTCAGAGCATTATCGTGAGGAAGAGTTAGATCAAATGCGAGATTGACGATAAGCACATAATGAATAGCGCCGCCTGGTTCAATAGTTCTGGAACCATGACCCGGCAAATTATGCAAAAATGTAATATAATTAGCCTTGGGAACTTTAGCTTGCGACGTAGGATGTACATACTGAAGTTTCAATATTACGTTATTATATGCACTTGTGGATTGCACGTCGGTGTAAATCGGCGCGATTGTACTGTTAGTAATGACAACCTCAACTTCTATGGGCTCCAGAAGTCTGTAATTCTCGCTCTTGATTACTGCCGTGACCGAAGTCCCTCTTGGGCGTTCCTGTATGTTACCGACCTGTGGCGGAACGACAATTTGGCCCACGCAAAACGTAAGCAAAGCGATCTTGACAAGATATCGCTTGACCATAATGAATTATCTCAAGAGATGTTAAGGTGTAAACAGCCATTTCCTGTTGTCCAAAGCATAATCATCCCAATGAGGAAACCACTCAGTAATACTGCCAGTGTGTGTTCCAACCGACGCAGGACTAGGAACCAGCACTTCATCATCCCACTTGGTCAAATTGGTATAGTCGGTCGCGTTACCGGTTGATGGACCGACATCGTTGACTGTGCCTCCTCAAATGCGATACCGCCCATCTTATAGACTTGAGATTAAGGTTACCGCTATGCCGTCAGCGTGACAAGAACCGGTTGGACCAGTCAGTGGGAGCCCGATCAGTGTTCATGATAAGCGACAACTGGATTCACGCGTTTCTAACGGGACATCCCTGTGAGAAGGTCTACACACGGTCTCACATAGAAATGATAGGTCCCGATCTCCCTCTACAGGAGCGTCTTACCAAGCAAGATCAATGCGAGCCACGCGAAGGGCCAGGCGATGAGTAGGCCCAGGCCGGCTCGATGGGTCCAGGTGGGCTCTCCTATCGGGATACCGGTGACCGTTGGACCCAGGAGTCGGATGACAAGAGCCGCGAGGATCGGGAATAGCCCGAGGATGGCGGAGTCACGCAAGCGGTGGGTGGGGGTACGGATCGGCACCACGAGCATGGTCAGCGCGATCCAATAGAAGCCGATGACCAGCCACGCGAGTTCGGCCCAGGTCCGGTTGGTGGGGAGGGCGTCGGGGTCCTTCGATTTCTCTTTACGAGAGGTCAGGAGGACGATTGGCCCGCTCATCGCCATGCCTAACCAGGCATAAAGGATGAAGATCGCCAGGCCGACTCCGAAACCGACGTCGTCGGTGCTGGGCCAGAAGGCTCGAACGAGAAGTGAGGCTAGGGCGTATCCCACGATGATCGCTGTGATATCGATGAGACGAAAGCTCGATTTCGTCGTCACGGGCTTCTGATTGGAAACATCCATCGCGTCGTTCCTCTAGCCGGAGACAACCAGGCCGGCGGCACATTGGAGGGGCCAGACGACGCCGAGAATCAGCCCGAGGCGGTTGGTCCACGGTGGACCGGAGGCCTCGGTCGCTTGTCCGGGAGGGACGACAATCCACTTGTTCCAGACAATCGATCCCGCGACCAAGCACCCGAGTCCAACACTCGCCCAAAGGATCGGCGGGTACCAATCGTCCATTCTTGGGACATTTGTTGGGGGGTAGATCGACCGAACCAGGGCAGTCGCGATCCAGGGGAGACCCAGGATTGTCCAGAGTCGGTCACCCGTGCGAGGGAAACCAGGGACTGGCCGGCTGTATCGGTGGACGAGGTAAATGAACGGACCCGCTGAGGTGAGAGAAATCCAGATGAGCGCGGTCCCGAGCATCATCCACCCACCTGAGGCGGACGCAATGTCCAGAAACGGACGGACGTGGATACTCCCCACGGCCGCCCCCGCCGTGAGGGCGATGGCGTCCAGGATCGTCAGCCCGACCGTCCCACTGAGGGGCTCTGGACCGGCCATTGCAGTCTCCCAGGCGTGAAGAAGCCGGCCACAAAGCTTGCGCGAAGTCAATCGACGTTGTGAGTCTTCCTCGGCCAACCCTATAATAGCGAGAACGCGCGTGGCTTTGCACCGAGCTGATGGTCCGGACACCTGACGCCTTTGGCCACTCGCCTCTTTCTGCCGGTCGTGTGTCCGGGCCGATCGTTGCGGAGTTGTTCATTCATGGCTTTACCTAAAGTTGCAATTGTAGGCAGGCCGAACGTCGGCAAGTCGTCGATCTTGAACTGGCTGGCCGGGCGGCGGATTTCGATCGTTGATGATACGGCGGGGGTGACTCGCGACCGCGTTGGGGCCCTCGTCCAGCTTGGCGAGGACGAAACGGACGCCCGTTTCTTCGAGTTGATCGATACTGGAGGGATCGGCATCGTCGATCGCGACGACCTCACTGCGCACGTTGAGCACCAGATTGAGACTGCGATCTCCGAAGCCTCACTGGTTCTCTTCGTCGTGGATGTACGTGATGGGCGGATGCCCTTGGACGAGGAAGTCGCCGCTCGGCTTCGCTCGACCAACTTGCCGGTAATCCTGGTCATCAACAAGGCGGACACGATCGAGTTTGAGACCCAGGCGGATGACTTCCACCGTCTGGGGCGTGGCAAGCCGGTCTTCGTTTCTTCGTCTCAGAATCGCAACAAGAATATCCTCTTGAGGATGATTGAGGAGCGACTTCCCGAGATCGACGACTTCAAGCCTGCCGATGCCGTCATGAAAATCGCGGCTGTCGGACGCCCCAATACGGGAAAGTCGACGTTTATCAATACCTTGGCTCAGTCGGAACGGATGATCGTTTCGGAGATCCCCGGAACAACCCGCGACTCGGTCGATGTTCGTTTCGAACTCGACGGCCTGCCGTTCGTCGCGATCGATACGGCGGGAGTCCGGCGGAAAGCGAAGATTCGCGATAGCCTCGACTTCTACTCCATCCACCGCGCGGAGCGGTCGATCCGGCGAGCCGACGTCGTTCTGCTGTTTCTCGATCCAACGCAGGGGATCAGCAAGCTCGACAAGCAGTTGACCGACTATGTCGCCAAACAGTACAAGCCCTGTATCTTCGTCGTCAACAAGTGGGACCTGATCGCGTTCGACACCACCTCGAACGTCTCAAGCGGCGAGGCGATGGGCAAGTACGCGCAGGTGGTTCAGCATGCGTTTCGTTCCATGTCTTACATGCCTCTTGCGTTCATCACGGCTAAGACGGGCAGGAATGTGAAAGCGCTCTTGAACCTTTCGCAGTCGATGTACCGACAAGCGAGCGGTCGAGTCGGCACTGGCGCACTCAACCGAGTGGTTCGCGAGGCGGTGGATGCACATCCCCCGGCCTTCCGTGAAGGAAAGAATCCCCGCGTCTATTACGCGACTCAGGTCAGTTCCTCACCGCCGACGATCGTGCTGTTCGTCAACAAGCCGAGCTTGTTTGACCCGACGTATCAGCGCTACTTGCTGAACACGTTTCGCGAGAAGCTCCCGTTCCACGATATCCCGCTCAAGATGTACCTCCGTGCTCGGAGCCAGACTGATCCCGACACCGGTAGCAAGCCCGAAGATCCGACCGCAGACCTCGGAGCAAGAGCGGGCGATGTCCTCAATGACCCCAGTTGGGATGAGGGGGCTGCGCCCGACCTCCGCCAGCTCAACAGAGAAGTGAACGAGCTTCTCGCCGAAGTCGATCTCGGAGAGTGACCGACCGCTGGTAACGGGTCAACGCTCAACCTAAGATCATGGGTTCTCAAACGAAGCCCCGTCCATCAGGTTTGTCGAAAGACGAGCTCGTGTGCGGGGCCTCCTGTCGGACTCTCCCGGATTTTGGAGGATAGACTCGTGGATCGCCGCTCCTTTCTCTCAAGCATCGCCGCACTTCCCCTGGCGCTTTCGACTCCGGCTCGGGCGATCGATCCGATCGGGCGGACCCGTCCCAGTCACCTGAAGCTGAGCTTGGCGGCTTACTCCTTCCGGCAGTGGCTCGACCTCAAGGTCAAGAAACTCGACCTCTTCGACTTCGTAAACCTGGCGGCAGATTACGCGATCGATGCCGTTGAACTGACCTCGTACTATTTCCCCGCCGACGTCACCAGCGATTATCTGCACAAGCTAAAACAGCATGCATTTAACCTGGGACTCGATATCTCCGGCACTTCGGTCGGCAACAACTTTTGCCTCCCCAAGGGGCCCAAGCTCGACGAACAGTTCGCGCTCGTCCGGACCTGGGTCGATCGGGCAGCGGAACTTGACGCACCCACGATCCGCATCTTCGCCGGTACGATCCCCAAAGATGGCAACGAGGAAGAGGCTGTTGCCCAGACGATTGAAGGGATCAATGCATGCCTTCCTTACGCTGCGTCGAAGGGGGTGACCCTTGCCCTTGAGAATCACGGAGGAATCACGGCCACTCCGCAACAGATCCTTCGCCTTGTCAAAGGGGTGAATCACCCCAGCTTTGGCGTGAACCTCGACACGGGCAACTTCCACGGTGAGGACGTTTATGCCGATCTCGCTGAGCTTGCCCCCTATGCGGTCAACGTGCAAGTGAAGACGGAGATCACACCTAAGGGGGGCAAGAAGATCGATGCCGATCTCGCCCGAGTCGTCAAAATTCTCCGTGACGCCAAATATTCAGGCTATGTTGTGCTAGAATATGAAGCCGTTGAAGATGCCATGGTTGCCGTCCCCCGGCATCTCAAGACCTTGCGCAACCTGATCGGCTAGGCGAAGGATGAGTGCGGAACCTCAAATATTCCGCACTCCTTCAGGTCGCCGAGGCGGTCAAATCGGTGTCGATGCTCCCCATCCGGTGCGGAAGCTCAAATATTCCGCACTCCTTCAGGTCGATCAATCTCAGGGAAAGCCACATTCATGAGATCGCAATTCAAACTCAATGAGTATGAGTTCTGGGACCGCATACCCCTACCGATCTTTTTCACCGTGATTGGATTTGCAATCGCTTGCGCCCTGATTGGATTGATCTTTCACCCATTCATGATTTTAGCTAAGTGCGTCTATGCAATTTTTGCGATTGGTCTTATCCTTTATGGTCTTGTTGGCTGTTCGATGGCTCCATTTCAAGAGAGCTTTGGACACGGCCTGGCATATATCTTTCTAGCACCCATCTACCCTATCTATTATACATGCACACGACCTGACGCTGGTCGAGGAGCATTCATCAACATGATTCTTGGGTTCGGTCTCTTATGGTTGTCTGCAAACATGTTTCCGCTCTTCGAGGATCCGAAGCAGAAGCCGCAAGTGAATGAGGCCGGACCGAAGAAAACGACCGAGGAGAAGCTCCAGGAAATTGGTCCCAAGGAGAACGGCCCCGTTCCTCCAGGGGTCCCCAATCTCATCGCGACCCTGGTCGAGGTTACCAAGGTGTTGACCACGATCACGGATGCCCAGACCGCAAAAAAGGCAGCGCCTGTGGTAACTCGCCTCTGGGGAAAGCTTCGGTCGGACTACGAGAGTACAGGCGAGCGGACCTCCTTTTCCAACACAAACCACCGTTCAAATAGTATCTCGGAGTACATCAAGTTCGGGCCGGAATACCGCCGGGTCTCTCGGAAATACACTGATGAACTCAAGCGAGTGAGCAAGATTCCCGGTGTTCGAGACATCATCAAGATTAGTGACTGATGACTAAAGAAGTTTCACATATGGGCGAGCGATTGACATAATCACCTCTGCTGCGTTCCGACTCGCATCGCTGGGGGCGAGTAGGACCGCCTGGCGGGCGGCGTCGACGGTATCTGCGGCGTTACCGGCGTCGAGTTCCAAGGCTGCCAGGCCATAGAGGGCGTCGAAGTTTTGAGGTTCGATTATGAGAGCGTCTCGATATGACCGGCGTGCTGCAACAACTTCCCCTTCGATCGCTTGGCAGGCTGCGACCTTTGCTAGTAAGGCCCCCTTGCTAGGAGGTTCGGGAGCCGACTCCCAGATCGATTTGGCTTTGGCGACATCGCCAAGATGGAGCCAAAGGGTTGCCATCTGGTCAGAAACCGACCAGGGGCGCGACTCCGGGCGAAATGCTTTTTCGAGCATCCGAGCGGCCGATTCAACTCGCCCGCGATCGAGCAACTCGCCCACGATCCGGTCAAGCTCGCCACTATTCTCCCAGGTTGAAGGTACGGGGGGGCCTAGTTCCGACACAACTTTCGCTCGTTCATTCGCGAATCTGGCCTGGATTGTTGCTTGGGTAATATTGCCATAATTCGACTTGAGCAGACGATCAATCACCGGCAGGGTTGATTCCGCCATCCCGCGACTTTGATAGGACTGGATCGTGCGGAACATCAGACTGAAGTCGTCAGGACTGGATTCAAGCGCACGCCTCAACCGGAAGATGGAGGTGACCGTGTCGAGGTCGAGAGCCGGGTTGAAAATCGACCTGTAGCGTTTCACAGGCTGGGGAGCTAGGAGCCAGGGCTCGCGAAGCCACGCGAGAAGGCCCATTGTCTTACTTGATTCGGGAAGAGTCGGCGCAAGTTGCTCTGCTCGCCGCGCATGATCAAGTGCGAGGAGGACCAACGGTCGAGCGACATCATTGTGCCCTTGAGTCACGAGCGCTGTTGCAATGAAACGCAAGGCACGGGCGGAGGCAAGAAGGGCGGGAACTCCGCTTGGCTGGTCAGCCGGGTCGGGCTCAAAGTGACGGCGACCGAAGTCGATTGGAGTGACACCCGCCTTTGCGAGTGCAGAGTCATGTAGGAAGACTGCTGCGATAGGATCAAAATATACGCATTTCCAATGCAAGCTGGAAAGTAACGTTGCCGAGACATCGGTAGGACCTTGATTGATGTTGTCGACCAGAATCGCCGGTCGTCCCATCTTGTCCAGTTCCGCCTCCCAGCCTGTCTCCTTACGCATCACCTTTTGTTGCAAGGCGTTAAAATCCGCATAAACCTTGGGACCAATCACTTCGAGCCGAGCGTCCGCGTAGATCTTCTTTTCTGGTCCATGATAGAACGCATACAGCGGCGTATGTCCATTATGAAACCCGACAACCCGGTCCGGCATGCCAGCTCTCCCGGCAAACTTCACGGCATCATGAGGGAACCAGAGCGGTTCCTCTCCCACGCCCACCGTCCGGCCCTCGCCCATCCATTGGTACCAAACCCCGGTCGAAACCAGGCCGAGGAATAGGATCAAGATCAGACCAGTAAAGATTTGTGGAATTGTGTCGTTCGGACGCTGGGCTGGGTTGAGTTGTGACCGCCGGCGGCGAAAACCGGCGGCGAACTCGCCGAGATTCCAGGCGGTGATCGTTCCGACGATCGCTGCAAACTGGTGGCTGTTCCGACTCGCCTTCAGACTGAGCAGCGAGAAGGCGATGAACAGCGAGAGTCGCATCGGACTCAAACGCCAGAGCGGACCTTCGGTTCTGGCGGCTTTCCGTTTCTTCTTGCCACGGAGTGGTCCACACAACAACCTGGTCAGGATCAGCCAGGTGATGGGGACGACGAATGAGAGAGCACCCAAAGCCATCGTGAACATGTGAATCTGGAGAGGGGGTAGACTCCAACCGGTCGCTTTGATCAGCGATGGGATCGACTGCAATTCGGCGATATTCTCGAACACCGGGTTCGACATCGTTCCCGCGAGTTCGAGCGGAAAGAGCGTCCCGGTCAAGCCGTAGGGGTTGACCAAGCAGGCAAGTCCCGTAAGCCCAATGGCGGGGGAAACCGTCTTCCACCACGCTTTTCCAGATTTGGTGAACGAGCCAGGGCGGACCAGAGCGTCAAGTAACGCAGCCGCAACTGTGACCGGCCCGAGCACGAAAAGCCCATGACTGTTCACCCAAAAGAGCTGAATCAGCGGCAAGAGATAAGCAAGTCTAGGACGGGTCTCCCAGCGGAAGAGGACCGCTAGCTCAGCCGCCAGAAAGAGTAACGTCATGGTTTCTGGACGTATATACATTCGTCCGCTCAGGACCAGCAATGCAGGAATCCAGGCCAAGATCATCGACCACAGCGGCCAGTCGGGTTTTTTGGCGGTGATCAAAAGCAAAAGAGCGAGCGTCGTGATCGAGCACTTGACAAGGTTCAACAAGGGAACTCCCCCCTGCTCGTAGACCAGACTGGCAAGGATCTGGAAACCCCAGTGGAGGTCGATCCACTTATGGTCTGCAGCCGTCCAGGTATAGAGGTCGGTCGTTGGAACTGCCCCTGTCGCCCGGATGATCTGGCCGGTTCGCAGGTGCCACCAGAGGTCCGTATCCTTGTTGGGAAAGATTCCCAAGAGAAAAACCAAGCTAAGGAACAGACACAAAAGCCCAAGATTCCCCTTCCACGAAGGTTTTAGGGCCACCTTTGAGGGCTTAGGGGTCGTCCGTACTTCAGCAGGCTTCGTCGGGACGAGTTCACTGGTCATCTTAGGCATCTCATTGATCGCGAAACAGGGCTATTCCACTTCTGACCGCGCGTCTCAACATGGGAGCTACACATGCTCTTCGATCTTCGCTTAGGTATCCTTCAAACGCACAAGTTGAATGTAATCAAAAAGTTCTTTAAAGGATGGGCATTTGGAGTTGAGTTTTTCAATATTGAGGTGTTCGGCAACTTGTGCGTTAAAGACTTTCGGGGCATAGAGTGGTCTCGAACCCTGCCCCCTTCCGGACTCCTTGACTAGCCACTCTTTGGGATTTGGGATTCGCTCGGGCGTTTGTTGAGGCGGAATCGACAGGGAAGGAATCGCGGTTCGAATCGCGTCTTCGTCGGCGATGAGCCAAGCCTCCAACTCCTGGATTGGAACGATTATGCGGTGTTGGTACTGCTTGAGAACAATCTTTTGATTTATGGCTTCAAGTACCTTTCTCTGAATAAAATCAGATTCCTTGCCGTCAGAATCGTGACAAATGATGAAATGTGTCGCGCCCTGTTCGGCGAAGTTTTCAATGTGTCTTCCGGCCTTGTTGCATAAGCTGCCGCAGCCACGAAAGCCCTTTCTAAGCACGCGAACGTTATTACCGCCGATGATCCTCCTGATGATCGCCGCCAAGGCCTCAGCGTCGGAGTGATCCTCGGCGAGTACAGCAAAGATCATGATAGATCGTCGATGGGTTCGAGGAATTCGGAAAGTGACCCGTCGTTTGATAAGAATTTCTTCGCCCGAGAAATCTCGATCGACGAAAGCTTCCTCGCCTCGGTCTTTCCCCCCGGCGCGGTGACAAGAAGGACCTCTTCTGGAGCTAGGATGTCGAGAACTTCCGGAGAGTGAGTGGTGAAGATCATCTGAGTCTTAGAGCTGTAGGTTCGAAGGATGTCGATCAGCTTTCGAAGCAGTCCCGGATGAATCGAGTCTTCCGGATGCTCCCAGAGCATCACGGATCTTTTGTCAAAAAGAAGAGATGTGATAATCTCAATAACTCGCCGCGTGCCGACAGAGAGATCAGGGAACGCGAACGACCTCCCGGCCCCACCCATGGTATCTGAGGGGGTGAAGTTTGGGTAATAGAGTTGCGTGGGGCCAGAAGCGTCCAGATCATCCAAGATAGAATGCAAAGGGTTTAGCTTAACAAACGAAACATCGAACTTATCGATCAACCCTATCCCGCCGGGTCCAATAATGGACATAAATTCTTCCGCCAGGCTTGGGTCCTCCTTGAACATGTAGATGAGTCGTAGCGCAACAGACTCGGTGCATTGCCCGTCGGTCTTATATGTGAACAGCCAATCTCTGTATTTCTGCTCAGTTACGGTCTCCTCCGAGTCCGAGCTGTTTTCCATGGAGTAATAACGAACTCCAGAAAAATAATCAGCCACTCGGCGGAGGTGGGTAAGCGACGTACTGTTTTCTGGGAGCAGTGAAATCAATGCCGATATCGCGGGAGTTCGCCTCTGGATTCGGATCGGTTCCTCACGATCGGCGATCTTGATCTCTACCCCTTCCCGCCGCATGATTTCGTCCCGATTGCCATCGTCGTTAATGATATATAGCGACTCAGTTATTATATGGGTTGTTTCAATTACGTATGGTAAGCCGAAATGTCTATGTCCAGGAATTTGAAGAACGTAGTAATAATGAGAATTACTGATCGTGAAATTTAGATCAATCGAATATGTATCGACCTTCTGACCTCTGTTGCCTGCTGGTGAGATCGTAAAGGAGCTGGCACCGGCGGCCGAGGCGGTGGCCCACTGAATGGCCTTGAAAATATTGGACTTCCCCGCGCCGTTTCTTCCTGAGAGGGCGCAAATGGTCCGGTCCAATTCAACATTAGTATCGTAACATGAACGAAAATTTTGGATATGTATGCGATGCAACATTGGCTTGTCAGGGTTTGAGCTTGGACTCGTTCGAGATCCGGGATTTGGTGCGAACGTACTGATTGTAACCGCTCGCGGCTTTAGGATCTATTGTGCCACGCCGTACAGCCGGTTTCCAACAATCGTCTGCCCTAGATCGGTGAGCAATTCGTGTGACTCTCTTCCATAGGTTCGACTAAACTCTGTGTGATAGAGTCCCGTGATGCGCTTGCTGGAACTCCCGATGCAATCGCGTCAACGCCGAACCACCTGGCTGCCCGATCTCTCGGTGGAACATTCCCGCGATCAGGACACCCGATTGCAACGATCAGGTGAGGGTGATAGTTTAAACCTTGTTCAAATTGATCCTACACCCCACTGAGATGAAACAATGAGCAGGAACTGGACTCGGGTTGCTTTGGCGATGGGACTGGGCGTGAGCTTGGTCGTGGGCACTGTGGTCGCGGCAGAACTGAAGGTTGGGGATGCCGCCCCTGACTTCACGCTCAAGGCTTCGGACGGCAAGACCTACAAATTGGCGGATTTCAAGGGAAAGAAGCCGGTGGTGATCGCCTGGTTCCCCAAGGCGTTCACTGGGGGTTGTACCAAAGAGTGTAAGTCCTTCCGTGAGACCAGCGACGCTTTGAAAGGGACCGGGGCTGCGTATTTCACAGCGAGTGTGGATGATGCCGACACGAATGGGAAGTTCGCCAAGTCGCTCGACCTCGATTACCCGATCTTGAGCGACCCGGAGAAGACGACTGCTGCGGCGTTCGGCGTTTCGGACGGGACGACTCTTGCCAAGCGTTGGACCTTCTACATCGACAAGAATGGCAAGATCGTTGAAATCGATAAGATGATCAACAATCCCCAGGCTGGGACCGATGTGGTCGCCAAGATCAAGAGCCTTGGACTGGCCAAGTAAAATGGGCGAAGTTAGGCCCGCTGGCGGTCCACCCAGCGGGTCTTGAGGACGCCCAGGATCCGCCAGAAGAGGCGGCTATGCATGCGACCATAAACCCGCCCGCATTCGTTGACGCCGAAGGTGTCCGGCTCGGTATATTCCAGGTGGTGTGCAACCTCGTGGAGGAACGTGTCGAACAGCTCCTCCAGGGGCCGTCGTCCGAGCTCGGTGTCGTGGGTGTAGATCCGAATCAAGCTTCTCGTTTTGTAGTAACCACCGAGGACCCGGTTGGTCGGTCGTGTGTTCATATCGAGGTCGAAGCTTGAACGATATTCAAGAATCTGGCCGAGCCGCAGCTTGAATAAGGGTCCCAAGGCAGAGACGGGGGGCTCGAACCGTAGCGGTGCTCGAGGCGGTGGAGGAGGCGGGTCGGGGACATGCTCGACTTCGATTGATGCGCCAATGGCCTCAGCCCGTTCGATGATCCAATCGACATCGAATCGACGGTCGTCAATGCGTTGGCGGCAACCGTTGGGATGGACCATCCAGAGAACATCGGGCATAAGGCGATCAGGTCGGCAGGGGGAGAGAGATCGGCCAGGTGAGCGTCACCACCGTGCGACGCGCAACGACCAACCTTGGGATCTTGGAGTTTGAGACTCTATCAGATCCAAGTTGGTTCGGCCATTGTCGAGTTCGCGCCGACTCCTGGCGTGGTTGAGCTATTGAGGTCGTATTCATGGGAGCTGCAACGCTCGTGGGGATGCTCGTCTGGACGAAGCTGGCGGTTCTTGGGCCGATGGACTGAGGTGAACTCGCTTTTAGTTTGCCGCTTGCTCTCAGGTTGATCGCCGGTCCTGGAATCGGTAAGTCAAAGAGGTTGGGGCCACCAAACGAGACCACCAAGCTCCCTCCACCGGAGTATTGGATCAACCATTGTCCGGTCGACGGTCGGAAAATCGCGAGGTCGGCTTTGCCATCGCCGTCGTAGTCGCCCGGGACTGGGATGTCGAACAAGTTGGGTGCCCCAAACGAGACGAAGCGATTCCCTCCCGCACTATTTTGGATCAACCACTGACCGGTCGAGGGTCGGAAGATCGCGAGGTCGGTCTTGCCATCTCCGTCATAGTCGGCAGGAACTGGGATATCGAAGAGGTTGGGCGTGCCGAACGAGACGATCCGGCTCCCCCCCCCGCTGTACTGAATCAACCACTGACCTATGGAAGGTCGAAAGAGTGCGAGATCAGCTTTGCCATCGCCGTCGTAATCGGCGGGGATCGGCAGATCGAACAGGTTCGGCGCACCGAACGAAACGAATCGATTGCCTCCACCACTATTCTGGATTAGCCACTGACCAGTCGAGGGGCGAAAGATGGCGAGATCCGCTTTACCATCGCCGTCGTAATCGCCGGCTACAGGAAGATCGAATAAGTTGGGAGCGCCGAACGAAACAATACGCGAGCCACCTCCCGAGTTCTGGATGAGCCACTGACCGGTCGAGGGTCGGAAGAGACTCAGGTCGGTCTTGCCATCACCGTCGAAATCATCAGGGACCGCAATGATTTTGATGCTAGCCACCGGACTCATTGCACTGACGTTGCCAGCAACATCAGTGACACGTGTTCGCACATTGACCGTGGTCACGCCAGAATTATTAGGCCATTGCAGGGTATAGGCTGAGGAGCCCGCCCCCAGAGTCGTCGAAGCGAGGAGCGTGCCTCCTGCGTCGAGAAGATCGACTGTTTGACCTGCAAGTGCATTGCCGATCAGCCGAGGTTTGCGAACGACCGTGATTGAATCTCCCTTGATGCCCGTATCGTCGGCAGGGAGCAAAACGGGTGCAAGAGGGGTGGCTGGGATCGCTGTGAGGATCGTCAACGCCAGCGATGGACCAGTCAGACTCGTGTTGCCGGCAACATCAACGAGTCGGAATGCGATGGTGTAGGTTGCATCCGTGAGGGTCGCCGATGAGGAGACCTGGAAGGGGCTTCCCGAAAGAACGTTGGCCGTTCCGATAATAATGGACTTGGACGTGTCGATCAGTTGAATCGTCCCCGGAACCGTCGCTGTGCCGACCAGCCTGGGACTCGTGACGTTGGTCAGATTGTCACCCAGCACCCCAGAATCGTCCGTAGCCAGAAGCGTCGGAGTCCCAGGAGTGGCTGGGGCCGTGCTCAGGATGACCAGGGTCAGACTCGGGCTGAGAGCACCGACATTTCCTGCGATATCGACCAGGCGAACTGCGAGGTTGTAAGACCCGTCAGTAAATGCAATTGCAGGCACAACTTGATATATTGCGTTCGCAGTGCCGGTTGTGCTCCCGAGGACGATCCCGGTTCGTGCGTCAACGAGCTGAATTATCCCAGCCGTTAGGCTCACTCCCGTGAGGTGGGGAGTCGTTATCTTTGTGATATTGTCGCCTACGAATCCCGAATCATCGGCGAGCAGAAGCTGAGGGACACCCAGGGTTGGCGGGCTGACCGTCAAAATTCGTAGACTCAAGACAGGACTGTTGGGACCAAGGTTATCGGCGATATCGAGGATCTGAACCGCAAGCGAATACGTGCCATCCCCAAAGCTCACGCTCGGGGCGATCTGATACGTTGAATTGACGGTGACCGCTGACGTTCCCAGGATGGAACCTGTCGCTGTATCAATCAGTTGTAAGGTGCCTGTGGACGGCGCTGTACCGAAAAGTCGGGGGGCGACGACTCGTGTGACGTTATCACCCTGAGTTCCAGAGTCATCTGCGGCGAGCAGTACTGGGAGAGCAGGCGCAGGAGGGAGAGCGGTGAGGATCGTCAGCTTGAGAATCGGACCGCTCGCACCGATGTTGGCGGCGATATCGACGACCCGGACGACGAGCGAATAGATACCGTCTGCCAGGGCTGAGGTCGGAGTGACTTGAAACGCGGTGTTGGGGATGGCTACTGTCGAGCCGATAACCAGCCCGGTGCGGCTATCGACAAGCTGGAGGGTCCCGCTAGCAGTCGACGTACCAGTCAGTCTTGGAACATGAACCTTAGTGATATTATCACCCTTGATCCCGGAATCGTCCGCTGCTGAGAGGATTGGCGGGCCAGGGGCTCCGGGCGGATTCGTCAAAATGGTGAGGGTTAATATTGGGCTGGCGACCCCGATGTTGCCCGCAAGATCGACCACTCGGACAGTCAAGGAATACAAGCCTGAGAATAGACCCGTTGCAGGCGATACTTGATAGGACTGGCCAGCAATTGCAGTACCCGAGCCGACGACCAGATTCGTCGCTGTATTGAGCAGTTGAACCGTTCCGGAGCTTGTCGCCATTCCGGTCAGTCGAGGAGTCGTGACGTTTGTGATCCCGTCTCCCGGCACGCCAGAGTCATCGGCAGCCAAGAGAGCGGGTCGAGCCAGGGCGAGAGGTGCGGTGGCCAGGATTGTCAAACTGAAAGTTGCGCTCACAGCACCCACGTTCCCGGCAACATCCAGAATTCGAACCACCAAGGAGTAAGTTCCATCGGCCAGGTTTGAGCCTGGTGCCACTTGATAGGCGGAATTGCCGGTGACTGCCGTTGAACCGATCACGAGGTTCGTGGTCATGTTGAGAAGTTGGATCGTCCCCGTCGAGGTTGCGATTCCGGTGAGTCGAGGAGCTGAAACGTTGGTGATATTGTCTCCCACAGTCCCTGAGTCGTCGGCAACCACCAGGGTTGGTAACGCGGGAGCGACTGGTGGTATGAACAGGATTGTCAACGTTATTGAAGGGGAGAGTCCACTCACATTTCCCGCAACATCGATCAGCCGAATCGCCAGAATGTTGGGACCGACCGGGAGCAGACCTGTCGGCGTAATCGAGTAGCTTCCCGACGTTACCAGTAGCGAGCCTAGGACGGACAACGTGGATGTGTCGATCAGTTGGGCGATCAGGCCGTTGGATGCCGTGCCGGTCAGACGAGGCCGCCGAACGCTCGTGATCAGGTCACCAAGCGTCCCAGTATCATCGGCTGGCGATAACAAGGGCGGAGTGCTCGGGGATATCGGCGGTGTTCCCGAGATTACGAGCGGGACGTTTGAACTGGGTGGGCTGATGTTTCCGGCCCTATCAACTGCCCGGGCCGCGAGTAGATAGGTGCCGTCCACGAACGCGACGGTCGGCTGGACGGTGTAAATTCCGGCGTTATCGGCGATTGTCGATCCGATGACACTATTCCCGGCGGCGTTCAGAAGCTGGACCGTGAGACCAGGCCCGGTGGTCCCGGTGAGCCGAGGGCGGCGGACGTTCGTGATTCCATCCCCACTTGTGCCTGAATCATCGGCGGGGAGGATGGTCGGTGAGGAGGGAGCGCTTGGGGCCCCTGTCTGGATCGTCAGGAGCAGGGCCTGGCTGAGCGCACTCACGTTGCCGGCGACGTCGAAACCTTGGACTGTCAAGGTATAATTGCCATCCGACAAGGGGTTAGTCGGCTGAAGCGAATAATTGCCTGTCCCATCTGCGACTGTCGATCCGATCGGAGTACTCGCTGAGAGGAGTTGCACCGAAAGCCCTGCGGTTGCCGTGCCGAAGAACCTGGGACGTCGGACAGAGGTGATATTGTCACCAAGTGTTCCCGAGTCATCCGCAGGTAATAAGGTCGGACGCGATGGAGTTGCGGGGGTCGCGGTGAGAATCGATAGGTTAAGGATGGCGCTATTGGCTCCTACATTGGCTGCGACGTCAACGATCCGAACCGCCAGTGCATACGTGCCATCCGTAAGCGCGACCGCAGGGGCCACCTGGTAATTTGCGTTCGCCACGACCACGGTCGAGCCGAGAACGATATTCGTAGCTGTGTTAATGAGTTGGAGGATTCCGCTTGTTTTTGCGGTGCCAACGATTCTGGGAGCGGTCACGTTGGTCAGGTTGTCCCCAAGTACGCCAGAGTCGTCGGCAGCGAGTAGAGTCGGCGGAGCAGGCGCGGCAGGGGGTATCGAAAGGATCGTGAGCAGAAGCGATGGGGAAAGGCCACTGAAATTGCCAGCGACGTCGATCAGTTTGACCGCGAGCGTGTGCAAGCCTTCTCCGAACGGAGTGGAGGGCTGAATCGTGAAGATTCCTGACATCGCCTGCGCCGTTCCGAGTAGAATAGAGCTTGGAACGTCGAGGAATTGGACGGTGAGGCCGCTGTTTGCGTTTCCGCTCAGGTGAGGTTGCCGGACATTGGTGATCAGGTCGCCGATCGTTCCCGAGTCATCGGCTAGGACAAGACTTGGAGCCGATGTCGGGGTCGCTGGTGGGGCAGTCAGGATTACGATTGTTGAACTATTACTGAGTGGGCTCTGGTTGCCCGCAGTGTTGATAGAACGGGCCGCAAGCGAATACGAACCATCGGCGAGTGCTAGGGTCGGTTGTACTGTGTACTTGCCAGTGTTGTCGGCGAAGGTCGAGCCGATCACTAGACTGGTGGCTGTAACGACCAACTGAACCGTCTGATTTGCCGGGGCTGTCCCGGAAAATCGCGGGCGCTGTACGTTCGTGATACCGTCTCCAAGCGTTCCAGAATCATCGGTCGCCACGAGCAGGGGCGTGCTCGGTGCACCTGGCACTACGCTCAAGATGGTTAGGGTCAAAATGTTACTGCTAGGCCCGATATTCCCAGCCTGATCGACAGCTCGGGCTGTCAGGGTATAGACACCGTCGACCAAGGAAGCGGTCGGCTGGACGACATAATTCCCTGAGGTATCGGTGGTCACTGATCCAAGGACCGAACCTACCGAGAGGAGCTGAAGGGTACTGTTGGGCTCCGCAGTCCCCACGAGTCGAGGACGAGCGACTGATGTGATGTTATCACCGAGTGTTCCTGTGTCATCGGCAGGGAGTAATTTCGGGGTGCTTGGAGCCGCTGGTGGTGCCCGATCAATGATCACCTGAATGGGACTTGAGAGCGCCCCAAAATCTCCCGAACTCGTCACTTGTCGCCAGGTGTAGGAATTCGTGCCGTCTGCGAGTGGGCCTGGATCGCTGATCGTCCCCGAGCCGATGCGATTCGCAACGAGGGTGCCGCTCCGATAGAGCAACATTGTATTTCCAGAGGCGACCGACCCCGCAGTAAAGGTGACCGAACTTGTGTTCACCTGGTTCGCAAGTGGGCCGGTTCCGCCAACCAGGATGATCGTTCCAGGCATGGGGCCAGATGTGAAGCCAAACGACGCGGCAAAGGAGAGGACTTCGTAGCTGTTGCCACTTGGAACCACGATTCCCGACGCACTCGGTGCGAAGTTACCAGCCACCCCGAGCTGTCCAGAGCCATTGATCGAGAGTCCAAAGCTTGCATCAGAGCTTGACCCGCCAAGCTGACGAGCGGATAGGGGCTGGCCACTCGAATCAAGTGTGACCAAGAAAACGTCGGTTGCAGTGGGCACCTTGCTCGACAACTTGATGGCGAAGGGCCCCGGCGCTACAGTCATCGTCCCAGTGAAAAGGCCCGAGGCAACAACCAAGCCTGTGGGCGTGACAACCAGTCCGTTCCCCTGGCCCACATAGTTCGCCAACTCGCTAAGGCCTTGAGCCCAAATCGTTTGGCCTGTGGAATCCAGTTTTGCGATGAATGCATCGTAAGAGCCGGTCGCAGTGAGATTAAAGGGAGTGGATTGCGTACCGAAGTTCACGAGGCCGGTGTAGGAACCCGTAAGATAGACATTGCCCGAGGTGTCGGTGGCCACAGCTCCGGCTTGATCAAAATCGATACCACCGATCCCGCGAGCCCAGGTGACTGTCCCATCACTCCCCGCATATTTGGCGACCAGGATATCCCTACCACCTACCGCGTTGAGTGTGAATTGGCCTGCACTTCCCAGGACAACAGTTCCAGCAAAATAGCCAGCAACGACGAGATTGCCAGATGGGTCAAAGCTCACTCCGAGCCCGCCTGCCTGGCTCGGAGATATCCCGGTGGACTGATTCGCCCAAAGCAGAGTCCCGCTTGAGTCGTATTTTGCAACGAAGCCAAGCGTATTTCCCGTCGTGCTGAGTACGCTCGTGCCGAGGGTCATCGGGAACGCAAACTGACCAGTCACCCCGATGTTGCCCGACGGGTCCAGTGCCACCGCATCGACTTCGTCCGTTGCACTCGCCGAGCCAGTCCCAGCGCGACCCCAGACGAGTTTCAGTGATGGGTCGAGCTTGAGCAAGAACGGGTCCGTCAGCCCAACCGTGGTGTAGTCGGTCGCTGGGTTGTTGGGAGCTTGCGGGTCGAGGTTAACGTTCCCTCCGAACGATCCACCCACAATCAGGTTGCCGGAGGCGTCGATCGCGACAGATCTCGGTTGGAAGGAAGACCCGCTGGTTTTGCCGTTCCAGGCTGCTGCTGCGAGGAAGGCACCCGAGGGGGAATACTTGGCAACAAACCCATCCTTAAAGCCAGTCGTCAACGACATGAAAGTCGGCGCACCGGCTGAAGTGAGCACCAGCCTACCGCGCCAGGTACCCACACAATACACATTGCCACCGGCATCGATTGCCGAATCGTTAACCTTGATATCGTAGGGAGTTAGCGACGCCGGCGAGCCGGCAGTCCCGAGTGCAATTCCCATGGTGAGGTCGTATGCGGGGGCGACCCGTCCTTCGAGGGTATCGAAGCTCGGGAGACGTCGATTCTTCTCTTTCCGCGACCTTGCCATGGATCCCCCTCCGAGGATCTCCTCCTCCGCTCTGGTAAAGCCAACAACGACAACTTAGAACACGTTTGGGAGGTTGGTGAGGGAGGAAGACCGTTGCAACCGAGTCCATCTCGCGCTATGTTTAACAATGTCGAGCGCTGGGCTTGCTCCGCAAGCTTGGGTTGAACGCCGGCTCCTTCCCCCGTGAGGCCTCACCACGATGCGCTGCTCGCTCCGCTTTTCACGACCCGTGCTCACACTCTCCATCGCCTCGGCGGTCGCGGGAATCGCCCTGGCGCAGCAGGCTGCCCAGAACGCCGGCACGCTTGATGGCCATACCGACCCGGTCTACGCGATTGCATATAGCGCTGACGGGAAGACTGTCGTCACCGGCGGGTTCGACAACACCGTCCGTCTCTGGGACGTGGCGACCCGCAAAGAGATCAAGAAATTCGACGGCCACTCGAATCTGGTCCTCGCCGTTGGTTTCTCCCCCGACGGCAAGAAAGTCGCCTCAGGTGGCCTCGACAAGACGGCCAAAGTCTGGGAGATCCCCGTCCCGGGACCATTGAGGGAGCTAGGTGGCCACCCGGCCGGTGTCCACGCCCTGGCGGTGAAGCCCGACGGGACACAGGCGCTGGCGGCGTCAGGGAAAATCGTAAAGCTTTGGGACGTTGCGGCGGGAACGGCGATCCGCGACCTGGCTGGACACGTGGGCGACGTCGAGTCGGTGGCCTGGCGGGCTGACGGTGCTCAAGTTGTGTCCGGTGACAAAGCCAGGACGATCAAGCTCTGGAATCCCGCCGATGGTGCGGTCCAAGGACAGATCGAGACTCCTGCGGACACCATTCTCGGCCTCTCGTACGTCGGCGACCAACAGGTGGTCTCGGCAGGGTCAGATGGCCTCGCCAGGCTCTGGCAACTCCCAGTTACCGAGCCCAAAGTCATCGACGCCAAAGGCGAGATCAAGACCTTCGCCATCAGCGGCGACGGAACCAAGATGGCGACCGCTGGTGGCGATAAGATCGTCAGGGTCTGGAATACCGCAGATGGTGCCTTGATTAAGGAGATCCCGACCGGCGAGCAGGCCGTCATCGCTGTCTCACTACGTAACGACGGTGCCCAGGTCGCATACGCCCTCGCCGATAAGTCGGTCGTTATCAATACGGTTGCCGATGGGGTCGAGGTGAAGGCGATCAAAGAACTTCCCTCGCCAGTAACATCACTGACTTTCCGCCAGGATGGAGCCCAGGTCGCGACAGGTTCGGAAGATAACATCATTCGCGTCTACAACGTCGCGGACGGTAAGGAGATCAAAGCACTGCCGGGACATGGCGGGCGAATCAACGCTCTTGCATTCTTGCCGACCGATGGTAATCAGCTCATTTCCGGCTCGGCGGACAAGCTGGCCAAGCTCTGGAATGTGGGCGAAGGCAAAAGCATCCGCGACTTCCTCGGCCACGGTGAAGCCGTTCTGTGCCTGAATCTGAGCCGTGATGGTAAAACGTTGGTCACGGGATCGGCAGATAAGACCGTCAAGGTGTTCTTGGTGGCTGACGGAAAGAACACAGCAACGATCAACGCACATAATGCACCGGTCAATTCGGTCTACTTGTCGAACGACGGGCTGCGGATCGCTACCGGCTCTGCGGATAACATCGTCAAGTTCTGGGAAGCGGCAACGGGTCGTGAGCTCCAAGGCTCGGGCGTTCATGCGGCACCGCTCTTGGGAGTTGCGATCACGGCGGACAACAAGAGCGTAATCTCCGCCGGAGCAGACAATAAAGTCCGGATCTGGACGCCTGCGGCGCTCCGGATCTTCGCGGGACATACAGGACCGATCAATGCGATTGTTGTCAGCCCCAAGAATGATCAGATTTTCACAGCATCTGCGGATAAGACAGCTAAAGCATTCAATGTTGCAGATGGCAAGGATCTTCGGACATTTAGCGGACACACTGATGCGTTACGTTCTATCGCGCTGACCAAAGATGGAGCCAAGCTCCTGACCGGCTCTGCCGACAAGACGGTTCGGACCTGGAACGCAGCCGATGCCAAGCCGATCGCAACCTACCCCGCACAGTCGGGTGCCGTCCTGTCAATCGCCGCGAGTCCCGACGGCAAGTTGTTGGTGATCGGGCTAGCCGATAACAACGTCAAGGTTTTCGACCTAACTGCGGTCGACCCGACCAAGGCCGAACGCTCGGTGATTAGTGGACATGGTGGCCCGATCCTTGGCGTGGCGATCTTGGCGGATAATGCGACGGTTCTGACCGGTTCGGAAGACAAGTCGATCAAAGTCTGGACTGCTCCGACCGCCGGCCCGTTCAAGAACTTCGCCGGTCATGCCGGCCAGGTCTACTGTCTGGCGTGGCAGCCCGATGGCAAAGGAATCGTCACCGGGGCCGCCGACAAGACGGTCCGCTTCTGGGACCTCGAAAAGGGAGCCCAATCGCGAGCGATCGAGAAGGCGCATGAGAATGTTGTCTATGCGTTGGCTTTCAGTCCCAAGGGCGACGTGCTCGTGACCGCTGGCGATGACAAGCTCGTGAAGTACTGGAATGCAGCCGATGGCAAAGAACTTCGCAAGTCGGAGGGGCACGGAGGGGCAATCTACACGGTCGCCTTCCGCCCTGATGGTGAGCTACTCGCCTCGGGTTCGATCGATAAGACAATCCGGCTCTGGAATGTGGCTGATGGGAAAGAAAAGGCCAAACTCGACGGCCACCCGGACGACGTTTATGCCATCGCATTCAGTCCCGATGGCAAGAAGCTGGCGTCGATCGGCTACGGTGGCAACTTCTTTCTCTGGGATGTAGATACCGCCAAAGTGATCTTCCAGCAGAAAGTCGCGCCCAATACGATGACCTATGGGCTGGCCTTCAGCCCTGACGGCAAGCAAGTTGCGATCGCCGCCTCGGATAATAAGGCGTATTTTCTCAACTTGCCGTGATCGATTTTCGCTCGGTTGCTTGACGATCCGATCGTGGTGGGCGATGCTAGATCGTCTCCCACCGCGATCCTTGTCTCGTGGGCTCCTTTATCCTGGACGATCTGCACGGACTTATGGCTGACTATACTTACATTGGTGATGAGTTAAATATCTTTTCTGCCGCGAAGCACTGGAAATCCTATCTCAGGAGTCAGATTAAGCCCTACATGGGTCGGAATGTTCTCGAAATCGGTGCTGGGCTTGGTGGCACAACTAAGTTCTTGTGTCAGGGCCAATTTCAAAGCTGGATTTGTCTGGAGCCCGATCCTACGCTCGCCAATCAGCTCAGCGAGCAGATCCAGGCCGGTCAGTTACCGAGCTGTTGCCAGGTCCAGGTTGGCACCCTCGACGGTCGAGAGCCTTTAGGGAAGTACGACACATTACTCTATATCGACGTGCTGGAACATATCGAGCATGACGCGGCCGAGCTGGTCGCGGCAGCAGGGCAGGTTGCCCCTGGCGGTTACCTCGTGGTCCTCTCTCCTGCCCACCAGTGGCTCTTTTCGGAATTCGACCGTTCCATCGGTCATTACCGGCGCTACACTCGGGCAGGGTTGAAATCGATCAGCCCCCCTGGTCTGAATCTTGTTCGCAACTCCTACCTCGACTCGGTCGGCCTCATCGCCTCCCTGGCAAATCGATTCTTCCTTAAGGTCGGCATGCCGACCTCGCGACAAGTCGCGATCTGGGATGGTCTGATGGTCCCTGCCTCGACTTTCCTGGATCAACTGTTGTTCCAGAGAGTCGGCAAGTCCGTCTTGGCGGTCTGGCAGCGGCCGGTCTTGTAAGTAGATCCAGAGAAGCGGGCGAAAACGCGACTCAGGACCTTTTGTAGAGTTGGTCGCTCCTCTTGTGGAGAGAGGACCAACCCTTGCATTGGAAACTCACTTCCTATGTTTGCCTAGGAATACCGTCTTGGACGCTCTGCGTCCTCGTTTTGAGGCGAGCCGCGAGGATGAAAGACGTCTGCAGAGCGTCCTACAACGCATTCCCACGTGAAACGTAGGAACGAGTTCTAAAGTCGATCGACCTCGAAAAACCAGGAAACTTATTCCGGACCTGTTCCGAAGCTCGTGTCGGTATGGTGAATGGCCTCGGTGTCCGAGGCGACGCTGGGAAAAAAAGCTAGCACTCTGCCGATCTTAGATCCCAGACGAGAAGCCTCGATTTGGACGCTACCCTGACCAAAAACAAATAAGAGGATTTAATCTTCCATGATAGATTCATGTTTTCGTTTCTGCTCGTAAGCAGCCAACCACTCATGGGCCCGATCGAGATCCTCGACCTGGACGTAGACCTTCGGTCGAGCGGCAGACATCGTCAACGCATGCATATCGATCTCGTCATATGTCGCGGGGATACGCAACTCGCCGAGCTGATCTACCAAGAATTTGGCTTCGATACCATTTTGAGCTTCGTAAGCGACACAAAGCTCGGGAATTGACGATCCTGCGATCTCTTCCAGGGAATCATCGAGTACGACTGCCGGATGATCGCGGAATTCGTCCGCGATCGGCCCGGAATCGTCAGCACTGACGAAACTCGGGTCAGGCACTCCGTCCTTGCTGGTGCCGCACTGCCAGCAGACCTCGAACGAGGGATCGACTTTGGCATGGCATTTCGGGCAGTCCCACATCGTGGAAGTCCTTGCGAAAAGAGGAGGGGGGGAACGGGGGCACACCCGTCAGATCAAGAAATCTGCAAAGTTTCGAGCAGTTGGGCGGCGTTCATGAGGTAACCGAAGTAGAAGTCGCCGAACAATGCATATTTGGCCGAACTCTCGTCGAACCGCATTGTGTAAACAATATCTTTGAGATAGGAAGGGTTCCGCCCCCAGAGGGTCACCCCCCACTCCCAGTCGTCGAGGCCGGTCGATGAGGTGATCACCTGCGACACTTTACCTGCGAACTTCATGCCGCTCTTACCATGCTGACTCATCAGTTCTGCGCGTTCATGGTGAGGAAGGGTGTACCAGTTTTGGGCACCGTCACGCATCTTACTCATGGGGTAAAAGCAGAGGCATGGCCACTCGGGGAACTCGGGAAAGAGGCGTTGCTTATTCATGGGGCCGAGGCGATCTGAGTAGGCCGTCAGCTTTGTCTTGTACGCAGGACTCTCCGGATCGACTCCTTCCCGTTCGCGAAGGATTCGTCCGTACTCCTCGACGTCAGGGACATATTCGGAAATCTCGGTAATTGAGTAAAACGAATATGTGGGTGTCAGGGCCGGCCCCAGACTTGAACATTGGAGGGCGATCTGGACCCCGTGGACGGCCTTGAGGTCGGGGCCTGCCATGACGATCCCAAAATCGGCCTTGTGGCCCGGTACCGCGAAGCACTGAACCTGGGCAGGAGCGCCCTCACGCGTCTTGTCGAGTGCGTCTTTGAACTGTTTGACCCCTTTGCGGCGGTCAGTCCGGAACATCCCATTGAGGATCGTGCGATTCACCCGGTAGTAGACATGGAGGAAGTGCCAGCCTGCTTCAGGAACGAGGGTCGCAGGAAATCGATCCGCTGACGCGGGCCGGTGCCCATGCTGCATTGGCTGGGTGGGGGCAGGAGATGTCTCGGGACCTTGCGACATCGGCGAAACGCTCCGGAAGAGGACGGGCTCGGTTGCTGCGGACCTCATCATTGTAAGTGGTTGGCAGTGCGTGGGACAGTGGGGCCAGATACCGACCTGCTCAGACCTCTACTCAAAATCCGCAGACGCTCTGCGCGGTTTCGCTCCGAGATTGCAACTTATAGCAAATTCCAAAGAAAGCCTGATGGTCTGATCCGACTCTGCCGATCCTATCAGTTAGACGGAGGTTCGTCACGAAGAAGTGGCGGTCGTCCTGGGGAAGGATCCCAAAAATGCGTAGTGCATATTCGACGCGCTGTTGCGTCACCTCAAGCGGTCGTGCGCTCCTGAGTGGAGCACTTTTCGTCACCATGGCCTCTCTTGGCTATGGTCAGTCGATTGCTTCTTCCAATAACCGGACGAGTCCGAGGGCGCTGCCACCTTTACCTGCCGAGTCTTCGGTGGTCCCGCGTGCCGATGCTGGTGACGACCAGTATGGGATTGTTGGCTCACGGATGACATTAAATGGCAATCGCAGCGGGCCTCAAGGGCGGATCGGCTTCCGATGGTTGCAAGTCGAAGGTCCGCCAGTCAGTGACTCGTCCGTTGACGGATATCTTCATGAGTTCGTGCCGGTGGTGCCTGGGAAATACCGGTTTGCCCTGGTGGTTGCGGCAGATAAATACATCTCGCCTCCCGACATCATTTCGATCGTCGTGGTAGCAAGCCCTCCCTCGTCACTCTCGGCACCGCCATCGACGCTGATGGCACCAAGTGTTGAGGCCCTCGCAACTCAGGTTCTCGCCTCAGTCGAAGGGGGAAGTGTGTTAGGGAACTCGCTCGCTGAGACCTTCGAATCGGTCGCAGGGCGTTTGGACCTTTACCGGTCATACCAAGATCTGTTCGTCGAGCTCTCTCGACGACTCGAATCCATCCTGCCAACCGACCCTAGCCGTCGCTCGGCATGGATTGAACGAGTGATGACCCCCTTATCCCGGTCGATGGTCGAGACACTCAGGCTCGAGAATCTCGACTTGGCTCGACCCGACCATCAGACCGCAACACTCACCCTTGGACAACGGATCCGGCTCGCTCAGCAGTTCCGGGCCATTGGTCGAGGTTTCCGGGCGATGCCGCCCGTCCGCTAGTCCCAGATCAACCCTCGATGTGGAGGATTTCGATATGAGATTGCACGTGCTCAGTTCCCGTCTCCTGCCCTCGTTGATGATCGTGCTTACCTTGACCGGTCGCGTAGTGACGGCTCAAGACCCGGCGGTCACTAAGCCTCTATCGATGGCGGAGGCCCTTCAAGTCCTTAGCCAGGAGGGCCGCCCTTGCCTCCTGGTCATGACCTCCGCAGCAAACGCTCGATCCAAGGTTGCTCTGGCGGAACTCGCCGGCGCTCTGAGCGCCGAAAACATTACGGTGGCGGATTGGCCGGTCGATGCCGACCCCCGATTCGAGTCCAAGACTCTTCCTCGACTCGCCCTTTATCGAAGGGGGTCGAGTGGCCCCGAACTCGCCGGTCAGAAAAATACTCAGGTTGAGCCGACCTCAACACTCATCTGGCTTCGAACACTCGGTATCCTCGCCCAGACGACCAAAGTCGATCCCGACCTGGCTCGAACCCAGTATGCCACTCCACAAGCTCCGCCCGTTGCAGCTCCCATGGCTCCCTTCGCTGTTGCGCCTCCTCCAACGGCATTGATGGCACTTCCGCAGTCGGTCTCGATGGTTAATGTTCCGCCCGCCGCTCCGTTCGCGATTTCGGTACCTTCGGCTCCGATCGTGGTGACCCCGTCGGCTCCCTCAGTCTATGTGACGCCGGCCCCCGCTCCGAATGTCTATGTGACCACTGCGCCTCCGAGTGCTCCCAACGTCTACTTGACCCAGGCCGCTCCTCAGCCAGCTCAGCTCTTTGTGGCAACACCCTCGGCAATCGCTCATGCACCGACAGCGAATGTCGCCTACGCCCCGGTTGCTTATTCTGCAGCTCCTCAAGCGATGCCGCAAACGTCACAGGTCATGATCCTTCATTCGCCAGGACTCATCGAGAATCTGATCGGCACCGTGGGTGAGCATATGGCGAAGCGAAAATGGCCACGTGTGCAAGTCAGTTCCAGCCCCGCGACGACAGCAGTCGCCCAGAGCGTTGCTTATCATGCTGGGCCCCAATCCATCCAGATGAGTCCTCAACCTGCTCTTGTGAACCCGCCGATCGTGCCTGCACCACCTATGGCTTCTCCACAGGGAACGCAAGTCCCCGAGGCACGACACGGCTGGTTCCATAAACGTCAACCATAACAACATGTGGTTTTTCTCCAGGGATGACCGATTCGTTCTGACCAAATTCGGTTTGCCCTGAGATCCAGACACAACGTAAAGGAGGAAATGTTCGGCATCGCCATCCTCACATCGCCCCTCATCCGTTCCCTGCCGGATGAGGGGTCGTTTTCTTTGAAAGCGCAGAACACATGAGTCGAAGAGGTCACTTAATTGAAGTGGCTCAAAACAAGACCGCCCCCCCGATTCTCCTCATTTCCTGTTAGAAACAAATGAAGAACGGGAGGGCGACGCCTAGCCTAGATTCTCAACTTATCGAGAAAGCGGACTGATACGATCGACCTTGCGATGAAGCGATTGAACCTGACTCTGGAGACCCAGTAAGGAATCGGAAATCTCCTGAATCGGGGCAGTTTGCGTGGTCCCAGCCGGAGGAGGCCCGGGGGGAACGGTCGAGGGGATCGGAGTCAGGGAAAGCGTCCCTGAGATCTGTCCACTGACCGTTTGGTCACCGATCTTGCCTTGAAACAAGCCGGTAACACTCGGCGGTCCCGTGCCAGGAATCGCTGGGCTGGACGGGACCAACACTGGAGTGGTCGAGGTCGTCGAGGGCTGGTTGTGCCCAAAGACGAATTCATCAATCAGGTCGGTGAGATCGACAATGATATCCGTAGGAACGACACCTCCAAGGGCCCACTTCGCGACGAAGTCGATCCCCATCTTGAGCAAGGCCCCCCGATGGAGTGTCCCTCCTGCCCGGGATTGGTTCAGGTAAGTGATCAAGCCTCCGAGCTTCGTAATGTCCTGGCCGAGCCTCGCCCGGAGGGTCATGAATTTCGCAGCAAGACTGATCGACTGAGCTTGGGCCAAGGCCTGCGGCTCGACTGCGAAGGAAGTCGCTTGATAGGTAGGTACTCCTTGAGCCTGAGCATGCCCCGTCGCCACCAAGAGCTGCGGCGAGCCGGGGACACCGACCCCCAATGGGATCGGCTGGGCCGCCATTGGAACCATGACGAACTGGGCCGGGGTCTGGGTTGTGGTCACCTTCGTGTCTCGACCGAATAGAACCCCCGCATCGACCTGAGTCGTCGTCATCAACATCCATCCGAAGAGAACCAACGGAATCATCCCAGCCCGTCCAAATTCATGTCGCATCGGTATTTCCCTCGTTGTTCATCGAACATCATCGGTCATCGCCGCAGAAGTCAAAGCGACCGTGCGGCCCATCCAATTCCGTAATCACATCCTGTTGCACCAACATCCTACACGATGGATTCAAGCCAGGCGGTGAGTTTTATGTCTGGATGGCAAAATATTTTGCAATTATCTCGACAATTCACGATCTTTATCGCTCCAAGTAGCTTTGCGAATGCGGATTTCGGGACAATCATGATTACGCAAATTGCATTTGCGGAATTTCAAGGTAAGTTTTGAGGTGTGACACGACTTTACCGACTGCGGGATCAAGACGGGGAGAGTTGACAATGGCTAGCTCCAACAGTAGGCCCAAAATGATTCATGAGCTCGACCAACCCGAGGCCAGAGCTTCCTCGTTACCCATTGTGTTCGCCAAGAAGGTCAAGGCCGACGACGGCATCGGCACGATGCGTTTTGAGGCGAGTTTCTTCGCAGCGCAAAAGACGCTTCAGTCAACGATCCTCGGGGCGGTCGGCAAGCTGCGTGCTCGGGTGTTAGAGGTCTCCAGCCAGGACGAGACCGAGACGTCGGAGGTCCTTGGGATCGGGCTCGGGGAGAAGGAGACGGACGGGCAATACACCGGGCAGAAGGCGATCAAGGTCTTCGTGACCCGCAAACTCTCGATGTCAAAACTCGCCAGTGATCGATCGATTCCCGCCATGCATGATGGGCTTCCCACCGATGTGGTGCCTGTCGGGCGAATCCGTCCGTATGGCTACCAGTCCATGGAAGCCAGACCGGTGCGATGTGGGGGGTCGATCGGCAACGACTTTGTCGGGGCCGGGACAATCGGTTGCCTGGTCTTGCTGGAGAATGGCAAGCTTGCCGTACTGTCGAACAACCACGTCCTCGCTGGTGTGAATCGCGGAAAACTGGGCGGTACGGTGATCTATCAGCCGGGTCAGGTTGATGGCGGGTCGTGGCCGACCGGGAACATTGCGATGCTCGAAGATTACGTAAGGGTGAAGTTCGACCAGCCGAATGTGGTTGACTGCGCCGTGGCTTGGACGAGCTTCACGAAGGTCAGCCCTGCCCACCATCAATTCCAACTCAACCCGAACCCGGTCGAGCCTGCAGTCCAGATGAGTGTTCGTAAGGAAGGCAGGACCACCGGTCATACCCTCGGTGATATCGTCGCGGTCAATGTCACCGTGAATGTTCCCTATGACACCGATGGCGACGGCATTGAAGATCACCAGGCACAGTTTGAGAAGCAGTTCGTCGTCAAGGGGCGTGATACTCCCTTCTTCAGTGATCATGGAGACTCAGGCTCATTGATTGTCACCGCAGGCACGTATCAGCCCGTGGGACTTCTCTTCTCGGGAGGAGGGGGAATGACGTTTGCCAACCCGATCGGTGAAGTGATGAAAGCGTTAAGAATCAAAGCGTTTCTGACGCCGGCGACATCGGTCGCCTGAGAACTCGAAATCCGACCCGCAAGTTAGGGCGGCGGTTTGTGATCTTCAACCTGTCGCCCTAACTTCCGAGATGCACGTTTATGGGTCGGGGTTGACAAGTGTGAAGACAGATCGAAGTTCTGGCTGTATCGAGCGTCCGCAGTCGAATGGTGTGCGGGAGGGACCAAAACGCCAGGCGTTAAACGGTTAAGTTGTTGGAGAAGAATCCGCACGCGTCGGGGCTATAGTAGAACACCTCTTCGAACTATTCATTGCATACATCAGCGGCTGGGATGTCGCTTTGCCACCTTGCATGAAAGCGATTTGAGTGAATACATCAACTTAATCGCACCAAACAGGCAAGCTCGGACAACTGTAGAATTCGGATTCCCCTTTCCTCTTTGAGTTCTTCACTTACACTACCCGAATCTGTCAGAGGCAAACTTTTGTCGAAGAGGGCAGTCGTGTAGAATCAATTTGGATCTGAGTTTGACCCTAAGCTGGCAGTGAGACTCGTGGCCAATCAGGAAACCGAGTTCTTTCACGGTTCGAGGTGGTTGATGGTCACGACAATCCGAACGTCTTCAAAAACGACAGGAGGGAAAGATCGCAAGTCTCGGCAGGAAGGTGGAGGTGCTTTGAACTCCGCTATACCAAACGACGCAAAGTGGTTTCTACAAACGCGTCGCGCGTCGATCCTTCTGAAGCAAATCAGTGATCCCACCCGCCTTCAAATCCTCCTAGTTCTCGCGCAACGTGAAGAACACGTAGGCGCTCTTTGTATGCGCGCGGGTTGGAGCCGACCTGCCGTCAGCCCTCACCTCGCCCTGCTCCGTCTGGCTGGCATCATCGCTCCTCAACGAAGAGGCACTCATAACTATTACAGCCTGACGGAAGTAGGTCATACCCTTAGCAGGGCGATTCGACGCCTGTTGAAGGAATCCACGGCAAACAAAACAGCAAATCCTAAACACACGCTCTCGGAAACGAATTCTGCGGGAAGTGCAATGCGCTCAATTCACCAACAGATCGTCGCCGCACAAGGCGTGGAAAACGTTCAAACGACGCTTTCCGATAGCCCGGTTCAGGAGTTCTCGAATGATATGAGCCATCGGCGCGCCGAATTGATTGCTAAGAAGAACCGGGGACATCTGAACGCTGCGGAATCAACCGAGTTGGCCAACCTCCAGGGGATCTCGCTGGCCGCGATGCAACGAGAGTTTCCCGATCCGACAGTGTTTGATGATCGACTCAAAGCGATTCGCAAGAGGCTCAAAGTGAAAGGAATCGAGAACTGATGCAGTCGTTCTCACCTTTTTCCTATCCCAATTCTGTACATAAACGCAAATATTCACCTACAGGGTACAGCAATTATCAACGATTCAAACCATGGTTGCGCGACGAATTTACCTTTCGTTGCGTGTACTGCCTCGAAAGAGAGCGTTGGTATCCAAGTCACGCCGCCGCATTTTCTGTTGACCATGTGATTCCCCAGGTTATTGATCCTGAGAGGATTTGTGAGTACGAGAATATGGTTTATGCTTGCCTTCGGTGCAACTCCACGAAGCGGGATACAATACTATCAGACCCGACCCAGGTCTGCTTCGGCGATTGTTTGTCCGTAAAACCCGATGGGACGATCATTGGACTGAATGCGAATAGTAAAAGACCTAATCGATAATCTACATCTCAACGAATCGCCAATCATCGACACGCGAAGACAAAGATTACTTATAGTAAAGCTCAAGCATAACTATCCAGACGATGCCGAGATCCACGAGTTATTCCTCGACGTGTTCGGCTACCCCGACGACTTGCCTAACCTGGCAAAATTGCGGCTGAAGGGTCAGCAAATTCATGCAAAGCAAGCGATCTCACACCACGAGTTGCGACGAAAGAAGATACTCGGAGAGGTTTACTGAGGAGCCGACCCATCCGGCGGAAGCATTAAGCTAGAATCCAGAGGGCTCGGACCACTTGTTGTCCAGGTTGCGAACGAGGTGGGGAGAAGATGGCTACTCAACTTTTCGTTGCGTGCATGAATGTTTAGTGCTCGCTTTGCTGGGTTGCTTAGTAGACAATAAAATCGTCGCATCCCTTCATTACGCTCAATTGGCAATGTCGGACAATTGTGGATATTTAGAATGGCTTCTTCAATCCTGACCCCTTTGTTTCTTGCTTTCATCCATGGATGAGACATCTGGCGGTAGGCAAAGGATTATTTGGCTACTCCCTCTGCAGACCGGTAAAATCCGATAAATGTTTCTTATCAAACTCGGCTACTTGGTGGTGTGCCATGGACAACAAATTTCTTCCTGCCCAAGCCGCGATCATTTCGGACAACGCAGAGGAACTGGAAAGACTCATTCGGGCAGATCCATCGCTGGCTACAGAACGGTCAAAGTCGACCTGCGATCACCCGACGCTACTTTGCTGCCTTGTCCTGGAGATGCCTTCGCGAAGATCCCTAGGTTCTCTGATCCGACTCTTTTCCCAGTTTGGAGCTGAGTTAAACGGGCCTCTGGTTGCCGCCGCAAGTATCAATAACCTCCTGGGCGTGGAGACGCTTCTCGACCTCGGAGCACTGATCGCGGGCGAGGGAGTCTGGTCGCCCCTGGAAGAGGCCCTCTACTGGGGCCACCCCTCAATCGTTGAATTGTTGATGGAGCGAGGTGCCCCCATCGACAATCTGCGCAAGTGTGCCGCACTTGGTGATCTCCAAGGCATCATGCGGTGTTTCGATGACGATGGCCGATTGAATCTACAAGCTGGCGAGCTGGCCTGGCCGTTTGGCGAAACTATTCCGGAAGCCCTCCTCCATGATCGTCGCCACATTATTAACAACGCATTCGTTTTTGCGGCGGCCTGGGGACAGCAGGAGACTGCCGGCGAGTTGCTAACACATGGTGCGGAGGTTAATGCCATCTCCGCAGGGTTCGACTTCGCAGGGACCGCTCTTCACTACGCGGCATTGAACAATCGCCGAGAAATGGTCGATTGGCTACTCGAGCGAGGGGCCGATCCCGCGATCCGCGACACCAAGGTCCAGAACACACCCGACGGCTGGGCAGCCTACGCACATCACTCGCAGCTTGCTGATTATCTTAAGAGCGTCCGCGAGCGCCGCGTTGAATGATCTGAGGCAGGCAAATGATTTGCCGCAAATTTGTCCCGACAACCGTCAAATGTCTCCTCAGTTGCGAATTCAACAGCGAATCAAGCCATTTTTAGGTTTTTACCGCATGCCGGGAGGACGAAGGCCTTGAATGTGATTTGCTTTCGGACAGCCATATCGCTGGAGTGTAATTATGTAAACAATTGACTTCGTTCCGCAAAATCTCGCAGGTTCCCAGCATGCTCCTTTTGGCGAAAAACCTGAGAAATGAAGTGCTTTCGCTCGAAAAACCCACGGATGATAACAAGTGACGCCATAACTCATTGCCTTCATTGGACTTTGAACCGGACAGTCCTGATTCAACAACCTAAACAATGCGCATCACGTGGGGTGTTGCGTCATCGTCGCGTATCAGCCGAAGGCAGGCCTGGACCTTCGGCTCTCGGATGTCGTCGCGAAACATCTTCTCATTCTGTCGACCGAGCGACTCGTCACCCAGAGGTCGCCATAAGTGATGCAAGGCACCGTTATTGAAGTATTTCAATGGCTCTCGGCGGCGTCGATTGAGAAGGCTCACTCCAACCCTGCGGTTCAAGCACTTTGGGCTGAATTCGGCACCGTTTGTAACTACGTACCGCTCGCGACTTTGACCGAATCCCAGCGGATGTTCCCCGAGTTTGAATCGGTCTCTCTCTGTGACCTTAACAATGATTCAGACCGCCCAGGCAAATGAAGCCTGATCCGTGTTCGGGATCGCCTCAAGGACCCGCTCTAAGGCCAATACGCACAGAACAACTGAAGCCGAACGCGCGACCTTTTCCCGAGCCAATCGGGACAACTCAAGGTATGTGAGCGGCGAGTCTTCCACCATCCGGGCACTCTCGACAAACTTCTCCTTGAGTCCCGACCAGACGATTCGACCGATACTGGTCTCAAACTTCCGCTCGGGATCGTGCGACCAGTGAGTCGGCTCGGGGTGTGACTCAACAATGAAGGCGTTCTGAGCGTCGAGAAGTTCTCCTAAATCGCTATGATCGGGCCCAACGACAAGCCGACCGCCAGCCAAAGCTCGCCTGAGGAACAACGGTTCCGACTCGGCGAGGGTTGCAGTCACGACATAGGTTGAGGCCTGCAAGAGGTGACGCTGGAGCGAATCACTAAGAGGTTCGCAGATCACCGCGACCCGACACTTGGGCTGGAGACCGAGGCTGGCGGCGTAGCTGGTGATCTGGCTGGTCAGCTCGTATCCCCGAGATTCGGGGGTTGTGAACAGGAGGACTAGCGTCACGTCGGGCCGGTCGTTGAATGCGAGAAAGAACGACGAGAGTAGGTCCTTGACATTTGACCTGGGATCGCTGGGATCCACGACTGCTGTATAGACCAACCCCCCCAATGTTAGGTCAGCCCGAGGGATCTCGGGGACAACGGGCGGGGGGCTCGGTCGTCTGAGGATTCGTTTGAAGTTGTCCTTAATGGCCCCGACTTTAGAGAGCGCATGGTCACTTAGGTAGGGTCGAACTGTGAGGTCATAGCCTAACTTGCCGTAATGGCGGGCTAGACCGAGAATCGAGGCTTCTCGCCTGCTCATTTTGGTCAGGGTGGGCGTCCGACCAATCAAGCGAAGCGCATTCTTTCGGATCTTCATGTTTCGGATCCGTGCATCGTCCCCGTAGTAAGGTGAGATGGCATGGAAAGCGTGCCGGAACTGGTTCCAGGCCTTCCTTTTCAGGTTCGGGCGAGCGACGACACCGGGCTCGGGTTTGACCCAGGTCGAGCGTCGTTTCACTTCATCGTTTGGCTCAGGAGTTGCTCCAAGGATAACGTGCCGACACGCGATCGTCCACTTGTGAGTCTTGTCCCATTCGGGGAGGGTGAAGTCCTCAACTCGGGCGGGAGTCGGCACATGGGACACTGGACAACCAAGCCCGGTTTCCTGGAATTTCCGTGTTTGACCCGCACTCGGCGCGATCAAGCAGGCAGCTCGCTTGGTGAGCTGAGCCCAATTCTGACGGACGTCAAACACGAACGAGCGGCAAGGAACGTCGGGGGAATCCCAGATCGGGACCAGGATCGTTGGGACGGCGGGCGTGAGATATGTTGACTGGGGGAGCCCAAACGCAAGATGAACCGGGGTCAGACCTTGTGACCTGGCCAACGAGGATGCGTAGATCAATCGACTCTCCGGACGATCGACTTCCTGCCATGTCCCGAGCTGTTCAAGGGCAGGTGCCAGCGCTTCGAGCCGGTCTCTGGACCGTTGATCCGTCACGCCGCTAATCAGGAATGCCCAGCGTGCTGACTCCATCGGTCGCTCTCCTCGCCGATCTCGCAGGGAGCGGACCATCCATGGCCCGGCCCAGCGGGTCGATTCGTCGCGAAGCTTAACCACCAGCCGATTTCCGTCAACCGCAACATCGAGTACGATTCTTACCCTATAGTCAAATTGATTCCTGAGAGCAATCATGTCTACACCCGGCACCAAGCTTCGCGCATCCTGGGCGAACGGTCCCGTCATGATCCCTGGGGCTTTCAACGCCCTGACCGCCAAACTTGCCGAAAAGCTTGGCTTTTCCGCTGTCTATCTTTCGGGAGGAGCCCTCTCTGCGGGGTGGGCCGGCCTGCCCGATATTGGGCTGCTCAGCGTCAGCGAGTTCGCCGAACAAGCGGCCATGATCGCCCGCGCTACCCAGCTTCCACTCCTCTGCGACGCCGACACCGGATTCGGCGAAGTCGTCAACGTCGAGCGGACCGTTCAGCTCTATGAGCAAGCGGGGGCTGCCGGCCTTCACCTGGAGGATCAGGTCCTCCCTAAGCGATGTGGTCACCTGACTGGCAAGGGCCTGATCTCGCCCAAAGCGATGGCCGAAAAGGTCCGCGCAGCGGTGGACTCGCGACGGGATCCAGGCTTCGTTATCATTGCCCGGACTGATGCTCGGTCGGTCGAAGGGTTCGACGCTGCCGTCCTCAGAGCCCACCTTTACCTGGAGGCGGGGGCCGACATGATCTTCGGCGAGGCAATGGAATCGGCGGACGAGTTCGCCCAGTTCGCGCGCGAAGTCCCAGCCCCCCTGCTCGCCAATATGACGGAGTTCGGTCGCGGGCCCCTTCTCGACTTTCAAGAACTTGCGGATATGGGATATAAGGCGGTGCTCTACCCCCTGACTCCATTTCGAGCCGCCATGAAGGCTGCGGAAGAAACCTTGATCACCCTCAAAGAGTTGGGGTCACAGAGGTCGAAGTTGGATCAAATGCAAACTCGAGCTGATCTGTATGAGTTGCTCGGATATGCGAACTGGGAAGCGCGGGATAAAGCCTATTTCGTCCCGGCACCGGATACGGAATAAGCGGATTCTCGGAAAGCGTTCAAACGTTGGGGTAGGCAACTTCCCATAATCCGGTACGGACCCAAGGTCACGCCGCAAATCGAGCGGATTGACCCCTCCCCACATTTTGGTAGACTCTGTGAATCGTTAAGCCCACTGGGTTTATCGATATCCGACCGGATGTATCACCGGTCGGCTCGAAGTCGAACAACTTGAGACTATTCGGTCGTGCCAGCGGGATTGCAATCTCACTTTTCCTACGGGTGCAAGTGGGCGAGCCAATCCGCTTCTCACCGCTCGAGCTGCCAGATCCTACTCGCGAAGTACTGCACCTGTGTCAAGCTGTTCCTGGCTGATTTGTCGAGTCTTCGCACTCCACACGATGGTACATACCATCGTGTTCGGTCGCGTTGCGCTCGTCGCTTCTCAGCTAAGTCGGCAGCCCAGCGCGGTCGAGCGGGGGTTTCACCTGCCAATTCCACGCGAGGCCCGAGATCGTCGCCTGACGATTTTGACGCTCATCGTTCGGAGCGATTTGGCACCCGGTCGGTTCGACCAGGTGCTGGACGCCAACCGTCCTTGGGGACTTGTTGGTGGTTTGAACAGCAGGCTAACCTGAGATGCAGTGCGAGTCGGTGACAGAAGCCTAACGGATCACCTCTGTTAGCACGCGAGGTTCGAGGCGGTAATCCCCTCGCACGACCGCATTTGAAAGGAATTGGTGCCCCAGTGGAAGGGCCCGCCACCTGGATTCTCCTGCTTGCCGTCGGGCTTGCAGGCGGTTACGTCGTCAGCGTCATCCTGAACCGATTCCGAGCCAACACGGCACGCGGCACCGCCGAAGTCATTCTTGCCGACGCCAATCGGCAAGCCGAGACAATCCGCAAGGAAGCGGAGATTAACGCCAAAGAAGACGCCCTGCTCCGTCGTGAAGAAGCCAAAAAAGATATCGAAGCCTCACGGAATGAAGTCCGCGATCTCGAGAAACGCATCGAAAAGCGTAACGATATTCTCGATCAGAAGCTCGAACTGATCACTAAAAAAGAACGTGAATTCGAGAGCATTCAGCGATTCCTGGCCGACCAACAAGAAGATGTAACCAAGAAAAACGCCGAAGTGAAGCTGATCCTCATCGATCAGCGGGAGGTCCTTCATCGCATCAGCGGGATGAGTGCGCAAGAAGCTCGCGACCACGTTCTGAGACGGATTGAGGAAGATCTGCGCCACGAGGCTGGTGGCCTGATCCTCAAGCATGACCAGCAGTTGCGCGAGACGTGCCAGACCAAAGCCCGTGAGATCCTCATCAGTACGATCCAGCGCTATGCGGCCTCACACACCGCCGAGACCACTACCAGCACGGTCGATCTCCCGTCCGAAGACATGAAAGGACGAATCATCGGCCGAGAAGGACGCAACATCCGAGCCTTTGAAAAGGCGACAGGTGTTGACGTGATCGTTGATGACACCCCAGGGATTGTGATCGTCACCGGCTTCGATAACATCAGGCGCGAGATTGCTAAGCTTTCGCTCCAAAAACTGATCCTTGATGGCCGGATCCATCCGACCCGGATCGAAGAGGTTGTTGCCGAGACCCAGGAAGAAATGGAGCGACATATTCGCCAGCTCGGTCGCGAAGCGGCTCAGGAAGCGAATGTCCCCGCGCTCCATGATAAGCTCCTCGACCTGCTCGGTCGGCTCAAGTTCCGCACGAGCTATTCCCAGAACGTGCTGAGGCACTCGATCGAAGTCGCTTATCTGACAGGGATGATGGCCGAAGAGTTGGGTCTCAACGGAGCGCTCGCGCGTCGTTGCGGATTGCTCCACGACATCGGCAAAGCAGCCGACCATGAGATGGAGGGTGGACACCCCGCGATCGGTGCCGAACTCACCAAACGCTATGGTGAGCCCAAGGAGGTCGTCCATGCCGCACTCGGACATCATGATGATATTCGGATTGAGTTTCCCTACACCGTATTGGTTGCCGCTGCCGATGCCGTCAGTGCCAGCCGACCGGGGGCACGTCGCGAGACCTTGGAGAAATACGTCCGACGCCTTGAGGAGCTTGAAGCCCTCGCCTATGGTTTCCCCGGCGTCGAGCAGGCATTTGCCATTCAGGCAGGCCGGGAGATCCGTGTCATCGCGGATAGCGGTAAACTCGGGGATGAAGCGTCGGCCAAGCTCGCCCATGACATTGCAAAAGCCGTCCAGGAGCAACTAACCTACCCAGGCGAGGTCAAAGTGACCGTTCTCCGCGAGACCCGAAGTGTCGAATTTGCCCGATAGCATCCATCAAACGTCAAAGCACGGCGCTGGTTGAAGCCAGTGCCGTGCCGTATTTACAATCAGATGATTCGACTCAGGCGGCGACCCTTGGTCTCACCCTCGCCAAGCCTGCTAGCATCACGATTCCGATTCCCGCCGAGATCATCGAGGAGGGTTCCGGCACAATCTGGAATCCCCAGGTCATCCCAACATCGCTCACGATGACGTAATCCTTGCCACCAATCGCCACGTCCCAGGTGGGAATCACGGTGAAGTGCAGATACGAACCGACACCTGCGTAAAAGTTGGGAAAGTCATGAAACGTCGGTGGTACGGAGAACGCGCCTACAGCCGCATTTGAGTCATAATATGGGCCGTCGCCAGCCGCCGCGAACGCCTTGTCTCCATTATCGACTTGCCAGAATCCGGTCTGGCCCGCGATCGCGAACCCGAAGTTCCCGTATTTCTTATCCTCATGAAGCAACTGCAACCAGTGCCTGGTCACGGTTGCGCCATTCACAACGGGATCGGGCGCGGGATTGACAAGTGTGAAGTCCATGGTCTCACCAAACGCGGTACTCGCTCCATTGAGCGAGAGGCTATAAGCTGTAATGTTGAATTGCGAGTTGTTGGGGGCGACGGTCGGCAGAACGACCGGATTGACTGCCCCGGCGGGGAGGGCTGCCCCATTGAACGTAAAGACCCAGTTATTTGCGGCTGTAAAGCCTTGGGCATTTAAGACTGAAGTCAAAAGCGGAGCCATCGCCACGGTGCTGACCAGCGCTGCTTTGTCGGCGACGGCCATCTCGGGCACAATCGAGGTCAGCGAAGGAGGAGGGTTCACGACCCCGCCTCCAAGGGTGATGACCACATCCCCACGCGCTGAGGCGGTCAGGATGAGCGCCAATCCTATCGAAAAGAGGCAAGCGAACCGCGCCATGCCGCGACATCGACATCTGAGATCGACCATGTTCCGTCTCCACTCCTGTTGCACTCGACACCAATGCATGCGTGACACTCCACGCGGACACGGATGTCTCGATTCGTGTTCAATAGCAACCTAGCGAGGTGCGAAGCAGTTTGCAATCAATAAGTTTCCAATCTCCTGAAGTTGAACGGGAGAACCACTCACTAGGATCCAGAAAACTTGGCAACTTAGTGGATACTCACAAAATCAAGCGTTACATGTGGGATATCATCAATTTTGTGATTATTCTGATATCAGAAGTGTTCATCCTACAAATTGCGGGGCTTGGGTGATTCTTCTGGAGTGTTGAACTCCCAGTTGCCTCAATGATCTGGGGCAACTTTCAAGTGTTGCCCCAGACGAGTCAGGTTTACCACCTCCAAGATGCGCCAACGCGCCGTGTCGATAAAAAACAACGTTGAGTCGTCCGGACGTTCAAGGGGTTTGGCTCCGTGCTGAGTTCGCTTCTAGGTGCAAGGCTTGAATGCCCCGAGGAAAGGCTAGCCGATACTACCTGCGATCTGGCGAAGCTCGTCTGCGAGAAACTTGGCATCGACTGCGGTATTCCCACCACATGCGATGACCTCCCAGAATCGGTTGCCAACGACTTGTAGGTAGCAAACCGCAGCAACATTGCCCCCTTTTCTCCGGAAACTTCGGAATCGGTGACTTGGACACTCGCGTAGCCAGCTCGCATCATTCCATCCGCGATCAGGTTCTTGTACTCCACCACGTTCGAGTTCGGGTTGAGGTCGCGGAGATCCTTTGTCCACCAGAGTGCAGCCATCAATGTTAGTCCTCAATAATAAGTTCAAGAATACGCAAACACGAATGGGTCGCATTCCTCCGACTCTCTGCTCTGATTTTTCACGGGTGGATCGCTCCGATTCAACGACTCAGCGAGCTGGAATCGGTCCGTGCATGCGTAAAATACTCGACAACACGGTTAATCCAAGCCGCCGAATCCGCAGCGACCAACAGGTGAAGACACAAAACCAGCGAGTGATCAGGACAGATGATCGACTGGACCCTACAATTGTGTTCTTCAGTAGTAGGATCTCTCTCGTAGCCTTGGTATGAGTGTCCAAATGCCGCTAAAAATTCTGTTCATCGGTGATGTCGTTGGTGCACCAGGGCGTAAGATCGTCGGCCAGGTCGTTCCCCGATTGATCCATAGGCGCGGGATTGGGCTGGTCGTCTGCAACGCCGAGAACTCGGCGGGCGGTTCGGGGATCACCGTCGATTGCCACGAGGAGCTGGTCGAGGCTGGCGTCGATGTCTTCACCCTTGGCGATCATGCCTTTCGGAAGGATGAGGTCTACCGACTACTCGATAGGTCGGACACCCTACTCCGCCCCGCCAACTTTCCCCCGAGCGCACCAGGCGCGAACTTTTGTGTCGTCCAGGCACGCGATAACACACCTGTCGGGGTGTTCACCGTTCTTGGTCGCACGTTCATGAGACCGGTCGATTGCCCGTTCCTTGCCGCCGATCGCGTTCTGAGTCAGATCGGAGACTCAGCCAAAGTCATTCTGGTCGATTTCCATGCCGAAGCCACCAGTGATAAGCAACTGTTTGGTCGGTACCTCGACGGAAGGGTCTCTGCCGTTCTCGGAACCCATACTCACGTGCCGACCGCTGACGAGCAGATTTTGCCGCGTGGAACGGCCTACCAGACCGACGTCGGGATGAGCGGACCCTATGACTCGATTCTAGGAAGGCGCGTCGATCGAGTTCTTGCGGCGACTTTGACCTTTGTTCACAACCACTTTGATGTCGCGACCGGCGACCCGCGTCTGTGTGGTGCCATCATTGAGGTAGATCAAGCCACAGGCCGTGCCCTCAACATCGAACGTCTCTGCATTCGTCAAGACGATGTTCAACGAATGCTCACCGAGTAGAACTTGGATCAAACCGGCCACAAACACATTGATGCACGCATTGGGACAAGCGAACATGGATCAGCCCTCTCGGAGTAATTAAGACGTCGATGATGTCTCCATTCGCAATGTTGCGGCTTGTTGCATCCGTGCAACATTAGTCAGAGTTCAAAGCGAGGCTTTGAGATGGGAGATTGCGCTACAAGAATTGGCCATAATCGTGCGGTCCCCGACCTGACAGATACTTAGAGAGTGACCTCGGACGATAGGAAATCCCGAATCTTTTGTGTTTTTCGGGCTGTTTAGCTTTTGTACTCACACGTCTTTCTATCATAGTAAATGCTTATTACACAAAGCTGACAATGTCAAATTAGCAAGTGTACCTGAGTAGTATCGCTTTGGAATGATGACAAAAGTAGGATGAGTGAGAGGACTTATGCAACTGGTTCTTGCGATGTGCTTCGATTGCTGTCATGATAAATAAATCGACGAACAGTGACCGTCCCTCGAATCTGGCACCCACGCTCGCTGCCTAGGTAGGAAAACGCTCAATATGCAGAATTCACGGCTTCGGACGAGTCTTTCACTCCTCCTCTTCACGATATTCTTTGGAGTTACGCCCAGCGCAAATGCCGGGATCTCCTTATCTGGGGGGTCGATCATTCAGGTTGCGTCGGGTTCGACCGATGGCGGAGTGACGTACAACGGTTACGACAACTCTACCAGCACTTCCCAACTGTTGAACACGCTGACCGTCGGACCCACCGTTGACTCAGCCTCATCCAACGGTGCCGATATTTCGCACACGAACGGCGGAACAGTCACGGCTGCGCCGGACCTTTCGAACGTGACGAGCCTCAGTGGACTGCTTAGTGCAGCCGGTACTGTCACTCTGACGGGGACCCCCGCATCAGCTTCAGATTATGGATATACGTCGTATTCTGCGTACCTCCACCTCGACTCAGCCTCAGACCTTTCCGTCTCCTTGAACCTAAACGTCTCAGCAACCCCAACAGATGTGAACGCTTTTTACGAATCACGTTCCGAGTTTTCATTCTACAGTACGTCTGATCTCGTAAACCCCTTATATCAGTATTTCTTATCACTGACCAATAGCGATCACCCTACATCAACTAAGACCGCCACCACATCCACTCTGTTGAACCTGGGATCTGGCGACTATTACGTTACGACAACGGCCACGACCACTGCCTTCCTTAACACGCCCAGTGATCCAGCGACGATTCTCACCATTGCTCAGACCTCGAGTATGGATTTTAATCTCCAGTTCGTACCGCCGACGACTCCTGCGGTTCCCGAGCCCTCCACGTTCGTCGCGGCTGCGATTGGAGCAGTCGTGGCTTCGATGAGCCTGCGGCGGCGTCCCCGGGCTTAATGTGCAGGCGGGCAGGACATAGAGGTGACGCAATTGGGTGGATCGCCTACGATGTGGGGTCATCTGTCACCCATTGTAGGATAGGTCACCTATGTCTGAGCGACGATTAAGCCTGCTTCAGGCTGTCAGTGTCAACATGGCGATGATGGTTGGTGTGGGCCCGTTCATTACAATCCCCCTATTCGTTGCGACGATGGGTGGGCCTCAATCGATGATCGGTTGGGTTCTCGGGGCGGTCGTGGCGATCTGCGACGGACTCGTCTGGAGCGAGTTGGCGTCGGCGTTCCCTGGGTCGGGGGGAACCTACCACTTCTTTGACGCGATCTACGGTCAGAAGTGGCTCGGGCGGTTGCTCAAATTTTTGTTCGTCTGGCAGTTTCTCTTCAGCGGCCCGCTGGAGATCGCAACCGGAGCGCTCGGTCTGGGCGCTTATGCGAGCTATCTGTTTCCCGTTCTCGAGACCTCGGCTTGGAGTCTGGGAACGTGGGTTGTCACTTACAGTCAGCTCGGCTCGATTCTCGCGGTACTCGGGATTGTGATGCTCGCCTACCGGCGTATTGAGGCTGCGGGCCGGCTGATGGTGATTTTCTGGGCTGGAATGCTTGCGACCGTCGGCGTGGTCCTCGTAGCGTCATGGTCGAATTTCGACGCTAGGATTGCCTTCGACTTCCCGCCCGGGGCCTGGACGCTCGACTCAAAATTTGCGGTCGGACTGGGTGCAGCGCTCGGGATCGCAATGTATGACTACCTAGGCTACTACCAGGTGTGTTACCTCGGCGACGAGGTCGAGAACCCATCGAAGACAATTCCTCGGTCGATCTTAATCTCGGTCGTCGCCGTATCAGCCCTCTACATGTTCATGAATCTTGGGATCATGGGTGCGATCCCTTGGCGTATGGTGATCGCCAGTAAGTCGATCGCCAGCGACTTACTTCTTCATGTTTCCGGGACGAAGTCCGCTGCAGTGATCACGGTGATGATCCTCTGGACCGGCACGGCAGCGACATTTTCGGCGATACTCGGGTACAGCCGGATTCCGTATGCCGCCGCAAAGTCGGGGCACTTCTTCCGAGGTCTGGCGGCCACTCACCCCAAGGGCGACTTTCCGCACCGCTCCCTCATTCTGATCGGGCTCGTGGCGGCATTCGCATGTCTGGCGGAAATCGAGACCGTGATCGCCGCTCTCTTAACCTCGCGAATTCTCATCCAATTTGTCGGTCAGATTATCACAGTTTGGTACATCAGATCACAACCTCACCTGGCCCAAGCGCTTCGGTTTCGGATGTGGTTCTACCCCCTACCAGCCCTGGTCGCCTTGATCGGCTGGCTTTGGGTGTTTTGTGCTTCGCCATCGTTAGCCCGCCAGTACGGAATTCTCTCCGCACTCGCTGGCATTGTCGTTTTTGTGCTTTGGGACCGCTGGACGACAAACAGACTCAAGTCTGACTCGACCGAGATCGCTGGCGTTTCAGGCCCCACCTCAGACCAACGACACCGAGCGTGAGTAAGAAGAGACTCGAAGGCTCGGGGACGGCTGCCGCCGACACAATCACTTCAGTGACGCGAGTCGACCAGACATTGGTTCCCGAGGCAACTTCTTGAATCGTCCAGAAATGGGTGGGGTCGATGGGATCGATCGTGGTTGTGCTGTAGTCTCCCCACCGGTTGCGACCGGCTCCATCCAGAACCTCATAGGTCGAAGTCCCTGCGTTAAGAAGTTGGACATTGCCAAACGTCGTCCCGCCCGGACCGAGGTGTCCACTAACCGCAAATGAGCTGGCGAAGGTATTCGAATCGGAACCTGAGAACCCGATCACGATATCACCCGAGGGATTCACTGCGATCGACCCAAAACTATAGGCCTTGGTCGGGCTCGTGATGAGCCCCGACTCCAAGAGCGAATTCGTCGATGCATCAATCCGGAACCACCGAAGCGCGGAGAGCCCGTTGCTGTCCACGCTCTGTACGCTCCAGAGGTTCGTACCCTGTTGGACGACCGAGGACGAAATTCGATTATCCCCTGTATTGATCGCGAGGGCACCTCCCGGTTGAGTGGCGGCAGATGGGTTGTTCATGCCTGGAATTGCGATCAATGGATTCGAGCCACTTTGGAGCGTCGAGGTCGAGAGCGTGGCGGTCGACCCAGCGAAGTGGATCTCAGAGCGTTTGAGGTGGCTAGAATCATAGGCTGAGAGCAATGCTTGGGGGTCTGACGCATTAATATTGAGGTTCACCACGGGTTGCGGGCTCGACCCGACCGCTCCAACTCCCACCCCGTCAAACAAGGTCCGGTTCGCGACCGTTGGCGTTGCCGAAATAAGATCGGTCTTAGGGATAGCGACCAGATTCACGCCAACCGCCGCCCCGGTGATCGTGCTGAGCATATTGGCGCCCAGGTAGACCCCTTGAGAGTTGACACCTAGCGTTGTGAAGTCGCCATATCGATTGCCGATCCCACTCGCGGGGATGCTGAACGCTTTCCAGCCTGCGGTTGGGTCCGACGAGTTTGAGACAGCGACCAGAAAATTGTTAGGTTTGAGAGCATTGTCGAGCGAAGCCGCAAACCACCGGCCTGACTCTTTGTCGAAGACGATCCGGGGGTCGTAGGCCCGTTTATCGGCGGGAGTGGCACCGGCGTTGATCCAAAAGTTATTCAAGGTGGATCGCTGAACAGCGACTCCATCGGACTTCCGATAAACAGCGTACGCGCCATTGATCAGCTCAACAAAATAATCCGCCCCGACAGCTCCGTCGGCGTTGGGAGGAAAGAACCCACTATTCACCCCGAAGGTGCTGGCTGTGAAATTCTGTCCGATGGTGAAATCTGCTCGGCTCGACGTAACCCCTGTCGACAAAAGCACTAGGACGAGAGCAAGCTGGCCAATTCGATCCTGACATGTAGTCATACAAACGACCTGAATTTGAGTGCGTGGTAAACCATGCGAGGATGCTTTGCGAGCAGCGCTCGAAACAATTCAACTTACGATCCTACGCGGACCGACTCGTCTTATCCAGTCTGCGTCTCTTGAACGATGCACTTGTGCATCATGAGCGGATTGTGTCCCACCTCGTGGCGGCGACCGTTCCGAACAGGATCAAGGGAACCCATGCTGCCAGGTCCGGGCTTGGGAGGACTGCATTTGTCCCGAGGTATTGCATGAAAAAGCTGACCGCATAGAACAAGCCTGACGTGCCGAGTGACAGTCCCATGTTGATAAACATGTTTCGTGTGGAGCCCCCCAAGACCAAGGGCAGGCTGAGGAACATGAGGCAAAGACTTGAGAATGGTCGAATCATCCTCGTATGAAGGAAGACAGAAATATCCGCTCGTTCGGGTTCGCTGGCTGGGTCAGAGAGGGCTTTGATCAATTCCACCGTCGAGGCAAACTGATACCACTCACCGGGCTTGCGAGTCACACTTGTAAACGACAATCCGGTCCGGAAAAAGTAAGTCTCGTCACCAAGATCCGCGAGTGGGCCGGTCGCAGGGGGCATTCCGGTGATCTCGCCGAGCCGGACTAAACCTCGACCGATCGAGAGATCTTTGTCGGTCTTGGTCTGAACACCACGGAGGAGCCAGCCTCCACGCATGGGCGCAGTGGGATGATCGGTAGCGATGAAATCGGCCTGACGAGCGATGATCGTGCTTGGCTCGCCATCCCCTTCGGTTTCAAGTTGAAATTCCTGGTCGAATGCGGGCGATTTTGACGGCACAAGTAAGCGATCGACCCCGTGGAGGAAGTAGGATGCTGTCCCTTCAGGGGCGGCTTCGGCCACATACTTGGGGAACCGATCCATGGCGACCAACCTGGTCAACACGCGATCATCAACTTCAGCAATCTCGGGCATCAAGCGAGCGCCGCGGAGGAGCCAACCTCCCCGGAGCCGGAATCGCTGATCGGTAGGCTCAATCCAACGCGCCTGCTTGGCCTGGACCCAATAGAGCGAGCCATTCAGACTTGTTGGAATGGTGACGTTAAAGTTGGGAACGGTTTGCGTCTTCCGGTCGGCGAGCATCCCATCGACCAAGATCTCATTCGAGTCGGTTCGGCTGTATGTTTTGATCAAGAGCGAGCCATCGTCGTCGGGGGTCTTTGAAAGTTCGAGGCTCACTTTGGGGAGGATCAGCTCTTGGTTAGCGACTGCGATCAGGCCAACCAGGGCAGTTGAGATGAGGACAGGTCGGATGATTCGCTTAGCACCAATACCAGCAGCAAGCATAGCGATCAGTTCATTATTCTTCTGCATCCAGGTCACAGTGAAGATCGCCGCCATCATACTAATCACGCCGCAGAGCCGGTCATAAAACAAGCTCATGCGGATCAGATAATACCAACCCATATTCTTGAACAATTGGACAGGACCAACGGTCACCTTTGTGAACTCGTCTACGTTGGAAAATGCATCGATCACGACATAGAGGCCGACGAGCGCGACAAAGCAGATAAAATATGCTTTGATGAACGCCCAGTATCGCTCGCGATCGAGAATTCGCATCGTCGGCTCCGCCCTGTCTTGAGAAGGAATCGCTGAGAATTCGACCTGGGAACAGCAGGGTAGTCGCTAGTGTCGCCAGACGGGTGGCATCGCTACGAATCCAGCCAGGAATGCGAGAACCGCATTCCCAATCAGTACGAAGCTAGGGTCGATGATTCCCTCTTTACTCATGTTCATACCTAGGATTGTCAGCGGGTAATAAATAATCAAGATTGGAATAAAGCACGTAATGAATGCACTCAAGAAGTCACGACGTGCGAAAATGATTCCGACCGGGGCACCTAATGCAACGAAGAAGAAGCTTCCGCTTGCCAGTGCAACTCGCATATATTGCTCAGTGACGAACTGGTTGCAGCGCATCTCCCAATAGTCATATTTCAGATACGCATCCTGCACTTCACGCCAGTTGACCCGGTAAAATCGGCCCGAGCCTAGGTTCATTGCAGCGGCGACTGCTTGCTTAAGTCGCTCTTCGGACATCAGTTTTTGATTCGCGACGTACTCGGCATCAAGCTCCGCCCAAGTCAGTTCCTGAACTTTTTTCTCATTCGACATGCTGCCGTTACCCGGGATCGGGAACTCGAAGCCTTTGTTGCCATCGAGCAGAATCACATTCGCTTTCGAGCCCCCCTCACGGACGGTGGCATCTTCGAGAGTGACTAAAACCTTGCCCGTATCGAAGTTGAAGTCGAGGGTGGCACGCTCGGCATGGACGACCATATCAAATGTATTGGGGCTGCCAGGTTTGCGATGTTTGAACACCGCCTTCTGCATGATTCGCCCTTCGACATCCTTGACCTTGATCAAGAATGGCCAACCACCCATGTTGACTTCACGCTCCTTCTTGAGCGTCTTGTAGAAATAGTCTTCAAGATTATTAAAAATGATCTTCGTCGTATAATAGTTCGATTTGGGGATCACATCCATCGAGACATAAAGCAGCGTCGCCGCAATTACGAGCCCAAGCGTCCAAGCAGGCTTAATGACTGTGATCGCGCTCAAGCCGGCCGACTTGATCGCAATGATTTCGTTGTCTGACGCAATTCGCCCATAGACCAGGCTTACCGCAAAAAGCAACGAGACCGGCACTGTATAAACAAGTGTCATTGGAATGATATATGGAATCAACCTTGCGATGTCAAGTGGAGCGAGCCCTTTCCGGGCTGCTTCCTGCATCACCATGAAGAGGACGAAGATCGTCGTGATCGTCATCAACGCCATCGCGAATGAGCGAATGATTTCACCCACCACGTAGCGTTGTAAGATTCCAAACTTCACGATCGCCTCCTTAGCATCCATGCCCAAAGGGCGAGTCAATCCGCAAGATTTTCATCGAGAGGTGGGCTCCGCCCAGCTCAAGAAACATGCTCCAAGCAGTGGGATAACGCCTGCCCCAGCCGCTTGACCCCTTCCACCAAATCGGCTTCGTTCGCCACTCCGAAGCTCAGCCGAGCGTGGTTCGTCGGTACGGGTCCAGTGGCCGCGCTGAAGCAGTAGGCACCGGGGACGTAGATCACACCTTCATCCAGGCACGTTTGAAACAACCGCCCATCCCGACCCGTATCGAGCCCCTCGGGGACCGTCAACCAGACGAACAGGCCTCCGGCTCCACGGGTCCAGCTCAAGTCTGGATCGATCGGTTTGAGATAGATATCAAGCGCGTTGAGGAAGCGATCGCGTTTCTGACGATAGACCCCGATGATCCTCTCGAGGTGCCGGTCATAGTGTCCGTCGGCCATGACTTGCTCGAGGATCAACTGATTGAGGTTGGCTGACCCGAAGTCGTGATTTCCCTTGAGACAAATCAGTGGTGAGACGAGTGCTGTTGGCAAGATTCCATACCCTGTCTTGATCCCAGGGCTAAAGGTCTTACTGAAGCTGCGGGCCAGAATCACCCCTTCGCCGTCACGATCATCGTGTCCCCATAACGTCTTGGGCTCAACGCCGTCGAACGAAAGACCGCGATACGCAGCGTCATCGAGAACCAGGATTTGGTGACGTTTTGACCACTTGCGGGCGACATCGATCAGTGGCATCCGCCGATCTGCGGCCAGGCTGATCCCTGTGGGATTTGAATGTTCAGTGACAGTATAAATCAGCTTGACTCGATCGAGCTTGCCTTGCGATTCCAAGTCCGCGAGGGTTGCCTCGAGTGCATCGATCTTAATGCCCCCCTCGTCGGTCTCGACCCCAATCGCCACTGCGCCACGACAATCGAGGTTGCCGAGAAAGACGAAGTAGGTCGGGGCTTCCACCAAGACGATATCGCCCGGGTTGAGCAAAGACTCGGAGACCATATAAAGGAGTTGCGCCGAGCCGGTCGTGACGATGGTTCTAGGAAGCAAGTGCGCATATGTGCCGGGGGCAACACCGTCGGTTTTCTCCTGATGGATCAGGAGTTGCTTACGGAGGCCAACATCGCCGGGAGTCGTCCCATACTGCATCGCCCTTCGCCCTTCGCCAGGGTTGCTGAGGAGTTCTTCGGCGACCTGAGCGGTAATTTCGATCGGTAGGGAAGCCTGGTCGACGAACCCGGCCGCGAGTGAAATCAGACCTGGGTTGGCGAGCGCCGTTTGCATTAGCTCGCTGATGGCCGGGGTGCGTATTCGGTTGGCGGTTTCGCTCAGAAGGGGCTCGGGAGTCATGGTCGGTGCGCCGATGGGTGGAGGAACCGGGATTGGGTCGGCTCTTGGTACTGTATCGGAGCGATCCAAGCTGTCAAGGAGAGGTGGGGCCAGCTCTCTTGCTTCGTCGACGGTCGAGTTAGTCATTGAGAGACGAGGCGGCTCGTTCGGGTTCACGAGTGTTGGCAACGAATCGTAAAAGGGGTCGTGGACTCCTTTAACATAACCAATCATCGCCTGTGCGGTTGGATCGGCGGCGAAGTGGCGTGGGGCTCGTGCGGGCAAAACCCGGTTGTAGAGCACCGTGACCGACGACTTGGGTCGATAACCCCGATGGGCTTCGATCTCCCGAAAAATCGCGTCGAGTGGCTGTTCCTGGACGACGAACCGGTAGATCCCCATCCAAGCCGGCGATCGATCCATGCACCCGTGACAGTGGACAAGAATCGGCCAGGCTGCAGGGTCTCGGGCTAGCTTCAGTGTTTCATCTAAGAAGATGTCGCTATTGATCGCTCCAGGAGGACTTCCTACATAGCGAATGTTGTTTTCTCGACAAAAGCGAAGCTCGTCGGGCGAGAGTGGGCTCTTTTGCGAACTCGACTCGTCGAACAGATTGATGATCGTCTTGAACCCATGACGTGCATGGGCAACCTGAAGACCCCGATAGGTCGGCATCGCACTCATGTAGATCTTGCCTGGTTCCACAGTGTGTAACCGGGCCAAGGGTCGGTGGTACCAAGACAATCCAATACCACTCCCCACGAGTCCAAACCAGCAGAGTAACCCGACCAACCCAAGCTTGAGTTTCGGGCTGCTTCCGGTTGGTAGGTTGGGTGAGTTCTTGATCAGGAGTAGCCCAAATGCGCTCAAACCCCAGACGAACGACCAACGCTCCCAGTAGCCGATCGGCTCGATATTGGGGATCTCAACCTGACGCAAGATCACAAAGAATGTTGCGAAAGCGCCAAGAGCCATGCTTTCGAGTCGTCGATTCTTGAGAAGCGGTTTCCAGAGGATGAAGGCCTTCAGGAACGGCCAAAGCCCATATGCAAATAGGGCTGTGGTTGCGAGCCCGATCGCCCAACGCGTTGATTCCGGGGCCGTGGCGGTGACTATCGTCGTGAAGCCGAATCCATGCCAACCATCAAAGGTTGGGCCAGGGGTCGAGGCATGCCATAAGGCCCCCAACGATAGGGCCAACGCGGTTTGCCAGAGGGTGCCCGGGGCTCGAAATGTGCCTCGTAAGGCGACAACGATGCAAATTGAGGAGAGATAGATCGCAATCCGATCGATCGTATCGCCAGGCTCAGCAAGTCGATAGGCTGGCGGCGGCCTCAGGTTGTAGGTTGGACGGATGACGGCTGGATATTCCGGGTCGAGATCTTCAGGGAAGTCGAGCCAGTGCCAGACGGCAGGAGTGACCAGGGCCAGTAGAACGAGCCAGGGCCAGGCCCGCGTAAACCAACCGAGCGGTGTCCGAGATTCCACAGCCCGGCCTCCATGCCTTGAGTGGTAACGAGGCATCTTTAACCGGTTCGGGGTTTTGACGCAAGGGCAAGAGAGGGCTGGCAATCATGCCAGTCGATCTCAGGCAGCCTGACCTTCAGTGGAGTTCCAGAAGAAATAATCGTTGGAATTCATCGGATCGAGGCGGATCCGTCCCTCAATCTCGTCGAGAACTCTCTGAACCCAGGGGGCGGTCGATTCCCTCCGAGACTCTTCGGGGGGAATGTGAAACGCCTCGCTGAATTCGAGTCGGTAACCACCATCAGGGCTAACCCCGCAGAAGACGGGAACGATCGCAGCGCCAGTCATCCCGGCGAGCGAAAGCCAAGTGGTCGAGAACGTGTAAGACGCTCCCAGAAAGCGAGCGGTTGCGGCGTGCGGCCCGCTCCACCGGACATCACCCGCAAGGTGCATGATCAGGCCCGAGCGAATTGCCCGAGCTGCGCGAAGGATCGAGCTGGCAGCGTCGCAAGCGTCACCGCGCCGGGAGATGAACAGCTTTTTCTGACCGAGCGGTCCATCATCATCAAAATGGCTCATCATAAACTTTGAGACATGACGAGGACGCTCCATATAGAGCCTGAGTGGATATCGCTCTCGATAGAGCCAATGGGCGGGTAAAAGGTGGGCTCCGAAGTGGTTGCCCAGCAGGATCACTCCATTACCGGCCTCAATCGCGTTATCCAGATTCTCTCGACCCATCACTTCAAATAACGGCCTAATCGATTGCGTTGGACGCCCATCAAGCAAGAGGTCGCGGGTCCGCCACCGGACGATATTCCCCGCGAGTCCCTGGCTCACCTCAGGCACATCCCAACAGCAACCGAGCAGGTCCCCACCCCGAGTTACGGCCTCGTCATATGAGGACTTGATTGTGTTTGCACAGGCGTATTTGGTACGACCGACCCAGTCCAGGAATCGCGAGCCGACACGGGGCGGCATCGTCCGCAGCGCAGGGAGGATGAATCGGATGATCCCCTTGCGTAGGTTGAGCGTTCCTGGCATGCGACTCGTGCCCCCTGCGAATTCTGCGGAATTGAGACCTGGCCCGTTCAGGCCGCTGCGGAACTATCGAATCTGGCGGCGACGTACTCCGCCAGGTCGGCGATCGACCTCAATGATGTGACATCATCGTCTTCAATGATGACTCCGTAGTCATCCTGGACCTTGACGATGATGCCGACCAAGTCGAGCGAGTCGATCGCCAGATCTTCTACCAATCGGCTGCTCGGAAGCAGGTTGACATGTGCAGGAACACGTCCGAATCGGCGGACCATCCGTAGGAGTTCATCTAACATTAAAGAGTTACTCATCGACCCACCTCTTCATCAGTATCGCGTTGTTGGTCCCGCCAAAGCCGAACGAAGCACTCATCACAGTATCGACCCGTGTCGATCGCGCCTGATTCGGAACATAATCAAGGTCCAGTTCAGGATCGGCTACGTAATTGATCGTCGGTGGAATGATCTGATCGCGGAGGACACGGAGACAAATCACGGCCTCGATTGCCGATGCTGCCCCCAAACTGTGGCCGATTGCACCCTTGACCGAACTGATCGGCATCCGGGTGGAATGCGGGCCAAAAATCGTCTTAATGGCCTGAGTCTCGACTCGGTCATTGACGATCGTGCTCGTCCCGTGAGCGTTGTAATAATCGATATCTTCAGGCGTTAGTCCACATCGCGTCAGGACTTGGCGCAAGCATTTCTCGATTGTTGCACCGTGTGGCATCGCCATGTGAAAACCGTCAGTGTTGATCGAATGACCGAGATATTCCGCTTGGACCCGTAATCCCAGCCGTCGTGCGGCTGACTCGGTCGCCAAGATAACAGTACCCGCCCCTTCTGACATCACGAACCCTGCGCGGTCGGCGCTAAAGGGTCGACTCGCCTGGCTGGGATCGTCTGCCGATCGATCCGTCGATCTCCGGCCGAGTAGAGCCTTCATGGTCGCGAACCCATTGACAATCGCTGGTGTGAAGGCACTTTCGGTTCCTCCCGCGATAGCCAGGTCGGCTTCTCCCATTCTCAGGAACATCGCAGCAAGTGCGATGGAGTGAACCCCGGTCGCGCAGGCGTTCGACGGGGCAACGCTTGGACCGTGTAAGTCGAAGAGCTGGGCGACCTGCCCTGCAGCCTGATTAATCACCAAGGCGGGGATCAGGTATGGACTCATCGACAGTGACTTGCGTGTCAAGGATCGCTGTTGCTCCGACTCCAGAAGGTCCTGCCCACCGAATGCCGAGCCGATCACGACTGCAACTCGGTCGCGGTCGAAATCCTTGCCAGCGAGCCCGGCATCGGACCAGGCCTCGCGTGCCGATGCGACTGCAAAGTGGATTGACCGTGCGGACAGTCGTGAAACGGCGGGGTCTTCGCCGGCAGTTCCAGGGCCGATCCCTTCGACCATCCCGGCGATATCTTGGAGGTAGCGATCGGCACTTAGAGCAGGATGACGACGAATCCCTGACTTGCCAGCGAGCAAGCCAGCCCACGTCGAGTCCGTGTCGGATCCGAGACAGGTGATCGCCGAATGTCCCACTACCAAGATCCGTTCGGTCATACCGACTCCCTAGGCGACCTCACAACCGACCCTCGAGCACGAGAAGCTATGGCGATTGAGTTATCTTCTAATCTTCTATCGACAGGCCAAACCAGCGACTTGAACGCTTATATCGATTTCAAGGCTCGTGAGAGTCGATTGACCTCGGTCGATCCCACGACCATGATGTCGTTTGAACTTTCCTCTCCACGCGAGCGATAGCATGAAACTGGCCAAATTCTTAGACCAAAAGACCCAGACCTCCCGACTTGGCTGGTTGAACGAAAGTCAAGTCATCCCGCTTCGAACGGAATTCGCACGAATCGCGGACATCCTGTTCGCTGAGGATCCCGCTTTCACCCTAGCCTCGGCGGTGGATCTGGCCACGAAGCCTCTACCGATCGAGTCGGTCACCCTCATGGCACCCATTGATGACCAAGAGGTCTGGGGGGCGGGGGTCACGTATGAGCGAAGCATGATCGCAAGGGTGGAAGAGTCCGAGTCGGGGGGCTCATTTTACGACCAAGTCTATGTCGCCGACCGACCTGAACTGTTCTTCAAGGCGACACCAAGCCGAGTAGTCGGGCATGGCCAAGCGATCCGAGTTCGCCAGGATACAAAGTGGTGTGTTCCCGAGCCCGAGTTGGTGCTGGTGATTTCGCCAGACCTTCGACTGGTTGGCTACACCGTTGGTAATGATGTCAGCGCCAGGGATATTGAAGGCCAGAACCCGCTATACCTGCCTCAAGCGAAGGTTTACGACTCCTGTTGTGGCCTCGGTCCCTGGATTACGCTGGCCGACGCGATGCCACCAACCAAGGAGATTGGCATCCAGCTTTCGATTCTTCGTGCGGGTGACGAGATCGTCAGCGGTTCCACGTCGATCGCCAAGATGGCTCGAAGCTTTGATGAGTTGATTTCCTGGCTAGGCCGCGACAATCTTTTCTTAACCGGAGTCTTCCTATTCACTGGGACTGGCGTCGTGCCCCCCGACGAATTCAGCCTACTTCCTGGCGATCAAATCCATATCCGAATTGATGGGATCGGCACGCTTAGCAACTCGGTCATCCAGGGGCCTGTCCGCTGAACCGATGGCCTCTGAATGCGAACGGGCCGCATTCTCCTTTGGAGAAAGCGGCCTGAACGCCATTCCATAACTCTTTATCAGATCAAGCCTTGGGGGCTTCGACCTTGGGGGTTTCGGCGGGGGCTTCGACCTTGGGAGCTTCAACCTTCGGCGCTTCAACCTTGGGATCTTCAGCCTTCGGGGTCTCCGCCGGAGTCGGTAGAGCAGCGCCGCCTGACATCATGCCCCCACCGGCCGGCGCGATCGTCACGGGGGACGATGAAACCGGGGTCGATGTGGCAGGAACTGCTGCCGGCTCTTCACCCGAGCAACCAACCAGAGCCGCAAGGGCGAAGCTCGATACGCTCGCCAAGAACATCTTCGTTACCTTCACGTTGCATCATCCTTCCAGGTGAGCCTACCCGCACGCCCGATCATGACCTTTGAGGGTGTCCAAGTCGCAGCCGACTCAAACTGAATCGCCTACTGTGGCGAGTTCATAGACCGGGTCGCTACCGGGCATGTCGCCAGGGATTGTACCAATCATGCGAAGTGGTCGCAACTTGCCCCCTCGAATCTCTTTGGGGCCGGTCGGTATCTACTTCGCGGAGATCATCCCCATGGTAGTTAATACGGTCGAAACGATCTGACCGTTGGTGTCAATCTTGCGTTTTCTACCGGTTAATTTGTAATTTCCACCATAAGTCTAGCAATCTCGAGAAGTTGCCCCGATTCCGACTAGGTATTTCCAGGATGTATCGAATTTTTCTAACCTGATATAACATCTGAAGATACAACATGCTGCTGCTTGCTTGATCCTCGTTTCTGAGCCATCAGGAACTCGGAGGCACCAGAGTTGCTTCTTCTTGTACAGCATCTACCCTCTGCAAGCGTATACCTGAATTTGCATCATACGTAAGTACACGCTAAGGGCGGTCGGCTTTGCCAGGATGGCAAGCCACTCGGTAAGTGGACGAACAGGAGGTTCGCGATGATGACGGGCAAGTCTCTCGCTCTCGGCTTCACCCTGATCCTCCTGGTCTGCCCGATGGTCTCAGCCGACTCCATGCGTGGTGTCACGTGGAGCTGGCACCGGTGGACGACTGAGCACAACAATGGTGTGATCAGTAACGCCGCCCCAACGCCTGCACCCGCACCAGCCGCACTGCCAGTCGCTGCGGCTCCTTCAACGGAGCTTCTCTTGACTGTTGCGGCCCCGTCTTACGCCGCACCGGCACCGGCCCCAACGTTTACGGCTCAGACATACCATTATGTTCCCCCAGCCCCAACTCAGGCACCCGTTCCGGTCGGTTCCGCCGATGCCTTGGTGAACTTGAGCGACGGTGGCTTCGCCAGCAGTGATATCCTCAGTGGAGCCCAGCCCAAGGCATGGTATCTCAGCCCGGTCGTCTCGAATCTTTACGGCGGGGTGCCTAACGATCAGCAGAAGGCGGACTTCTCGAACGCAGTCCTCCAACGTGTGAACGACACGTTCCACGCCAGTGGACTCAACCCGATCATCACGAACGACCCAACAGTCTCTGCCAGTCATACCCTCAGCGTTGCCTCGAACGTCTCGCTTTCAGATAGTCCTGGAACAATCGGCTTAACTGACGTCGGCCACAGTGGGTTCACTTTCATCGATCAGCTTGGCTCGGCAAAGTCCCTCGATCAGCTTCAGACCGTGATCGCCAAGAACGTCTCCCACGAACTCATGCATGCGTTCGGGATTGGGATTCACCCCGACCAGACCGGCCAATTCATCGACTCGGGAACCGTTTCCTTTGACGTCCTCTCGCAGCAGGCTGCAAAGTTTAGCGACCAGGCCGCTGCGGACATCCTCGCCACCCAGTACGGTTCGATCCCGTTCGGTAGTACTTCCCTCGGTTCTCAGGTCATGACCCCCGGCCACGGCTCACCCTGCACCTGTGCAAGTTGCTCAGGTGCCCGTCAGATGCTTGCAGCCCAGACGGTCCCTGAGCCCGCCACGATCCTGGTCTGGTCGATTGCCGCGATGGGAGGGCTGGTTTTAAGCCGGACACGAGGTACCATGAAAGTCGCCTAAGTTCAGATCAAGTCCTGACTGTCGCGGATTGAACTCGATGTCACCTATAGCACTAATCGCCCTGGCCGCTTTCTTCTTGTATTACCCACGACTTTTGCTGCCGAAGCAGCCTCAACATGAACTTCATGGACGCTTATTTCTGGCAAATTGGTTGAATACGGGATATTGCTTCTTCTGGCACGGGCTTGATGCAGAGCCCTCCACTGTACCCGATATCGGGCCGGTCCTCCTGATCGCGAACCATACCTGTGCGATCGACCATACTTTGATCCTGGCAACCTCGAACCGTGCTCTCGGTTTCCTGATCGCCAAGCAGTATTACGATCATTGGTTCTTCGGGACGCTCTCAAGGATACTGAGGTGCATCCCTGTCAAGCGGGACGGACACGATCTCGGGGCGACTCGCGATGCCCTCCGCGCGCTCGGGGCGGGCCGAGCGGTGGCAATCTTCCCAGAAGGACGGATCGCTCCCTACTCAGGCCGTGTGATCCAACCCGTGAAGGCAGGGGCTGGATTCATCGCACTGAAGAGCAAAGCACCGGTCATTCCGGCCTTTATTTATGGATCACCCTGTAGCAACGGGTTCTGGGAGTGTATCGCGACACCTTCGAAGGTTCGGATCCTGTTTGGACCTCCGATCGACCTCAGTGACCTCATCAAACATGATGGCGGGAGAGACGATGTTGAGGTCGCTGCCCAGAGGATGATGGATGCCTTGGTTGCCCTTCAGGACCGAGCCCGAGCTAACGACCCAGCGTGGTGGAATGCCCAATCTCAACCCGGCTCAAGTCCTGAGCCAATATCAACCGCCTGATCAACCGAACTCGGCGGTCGTCCCGCTCGGTAACGCAGGTGGAGCAAGTGGCTCGGACCTGTTCCGCTACACTGCCAGAGATGGTAGCGACCTGGTCCTAAAGGCCTGGCCGATTGAACAATCGACGCTTCGTCGCGTGAAGCAAGTTCATACGTGGATCGACCACGTTTCCGATCTCGAATTTATTCCCAGGCTTCGGCGGTCCAAAGAGGGTTCGACCGTCGCGCTAACTCAGGGACGATGCTGGGAAGTGGCGACCTGGATGCCAGGCTCACCTGCGACAACCGGCTCCCCAACACCCGAGCATGTCGAGACCGTCCTGATCAATCTCGCGAAGCTACACCTCAGGTGGGCTTCGCTAGGTGTTAGGTTGGAAAAGAGTCCCGGATTGAAGGCAAGAGTTGAGGAGATCCGCCAGCTTGGGTCTGGTGAGCTCGCTCAGCTTCAGAAGATTGTCACATCTCAGAAAGATTCAGTCGTTCGCACAACCGCCCAATCCTGGTTAGAGGCGGCGGGTCGGCTCGACTTTCGGAAGTACGCTTCCACAGAACTCGATGAACTTTACATCCAACCCTGTTTACGCGATGCGCGACCGGAGCACTTCCTGTTCCGTGATGACCGGATCACCGGGCTGATCGATTTCGGAGCCATGGATGTCGACAGCGTCGTCGCGGACTTGAGCCGATTGATCCTCGAATGGTTCGAAAATGATCGAACCTTATATGATTTTGCGTTAAAAGCTTATGAACGAGTTCGGCTCCTTAGCGAGCGAGAGAGCCACGCTCTTCGATCGTTCGAGGTCACCTCGCGAATTCTGAGCGGTGCAAGGTGGATCCGCTGGGCATTCGTGGATGGCCGGGTTTTCGACGATCCGCTCGCTCTGGAACGTGGATTGAAGACTGCCCTGGGCCGGCTGCGATCGCTCTGATTCTACCTGACTCGCCTGAACGGCTGGAGAGCAGCGTGAGAGAGATTTCATCCCGCCGAGATGCCAGCCATTCGACATAATGGTTGGACCAGCCACTCACGCCAACGTGGGTTACTCTGAACACTTGTCGCGTTCAAGGCAGAGCCATAACCGGGAGGACTGGTCCAACCATTATGTCGAATTGCTAAGATGCCAGCGGCATCATGACGGGGTTCTTTACTCAACCCTGCTTTTATGTTAATGACCCTAGCAACGTGCCATCACCAGTGTCGCATTCTGGCCACCGAATCCGAAGCTGTTCGAGATCGCCCGACGCATTGGCTTCTCTCGGGCCTGGTTGGGGACGTAATCAAGGTCGCACGCGGGGTCGGGCGTGACGTGATTAATCGTCGGAGGGATGACACCTCGCTCCAGACTGAGTGCGGTCGCAGCGGCTTCGAGGGCTCCCGACGCGCCAATCAAGTGTCCGACCATCGACTTCTGGGACGACATCGGAATCTTGGCTGCGCGGTGTCCAAAGACTCGCTTGACAGCCGCAGTTTCCATCAAGTCATTGAGACGTGTGCTTGTTCCATGAGCATTGATGTAGTCGATATCGGCGGCATCGATTCGAGCTTCTCGCATTGCGTTGGTCATCGACAGCGCAGCCCCCTTGCCCGTTGGCTCGGGGCGGGTGATCCCATACGCGTCGAATGAAGAGCCGTAGCCGGTCACCTCGGCGTAGATTTTGGCCCGACGACGCTTTGCGTGCTGGAGACTCTCCAGTACGAGCACGGCCGCCCCCTCGCCGATCACGAACCCGTCACGTTCTCCGTCGAATGGTCGCGAGACCTCGGCGGGTGGGCGTGTCGAGCTACTGCATGCTTTCATCGCGTCGTAAGCGACGAGCATGAGCGGGTCGATCCGGCTATCGCAGCCCCCTGCGAGCATGATGTCAGAATCTCCGCGGCGGATCAATCGGAAGGCTTCGCCCACCGCTTGCGTACCCGCTGCGCAGGCAGTGACCACCGTGTTATTCGGACCCATTGCCTGGTGAATAATCGACAGGTGCGACGCCGCCATATTCGGCAGGAGCCTGAGCAGCCAGAGGGGAAAGATCGAGGAGGCTTGGTCCCGAGTGAACCGAGCCACATCAAAATCGCCGTCGGCATTCGTGGCGTTGGCGATCGGTTTCGCGAGTTCTGCCAGGTCGATCGGGGTGATCCCCGTCCCCATACAGACTCCGAACCTTGTCGGGTCGAGCTTGTTCTTGTCGATCCCTGAGTCGTTTACCGCGAGACCGGCCGCTCCCACGGCAAAGCCTACGGCTCTGCTCATGAGCTTGGCGCTCTTACGATGTTCGCCCAAGTAGGGAAGCGGGTCGAAGCCTTTCACCTGTCCGGCGATCTTTATCGAGAGGCCAGAGGTGTCGAAGCCCTCGATCGGGCTGACACCGGAGCGTCCCTCAACGATCGCTTCGCTGAAAGCTTCGCGGCCAATCCCGTTGGGCGCGACAATTCCTATTCCGGTGACCACCACGCGCCGCATGAGATCCCCCACATCGAGTTGTGTTCTCTAAAGCTGCAAATCCATCGATCCCAACCCAAGACAGCACCACCTGCCATCGGGTGAATCGCGACACTCTCAATATCTACCATCAGGATACACGAACTTTGGAGAAATGCAGGAGGTTTGGGAAGTTTATGTCGCAAAACAACTGGATTGCCGGTTGCGCCGACTAGGCGGGCGCGAACATCGGAGTCGAGAGGACCGTCCTAATCGTCAGAGCCTCCTCAGGTGGGCATGGTTCCCCGGAGGATGCACCTCACCGTCGGGAGGGAGATAAAACGAGGCTAATCAGCAAATTCAACGCCAACACGACCGGCCTGCTTCTCTTCTCCAATCCCGGAGGAGACCGATATCGGGAACCTTGAGGGGATCGTGACGACCTGGCGTGGAGTTGATACAGTCAGGGACCACCGCCAAACGAGGCTTGGTGTATCTGAACGTTGCAAAGGAACCTAAGATGGCCCTGACACTGGCGGCACGCTCGACCCTGATTGCCCCATCCGCAACCCTAGCGATGGCAGCCGAAGCGAAGCGACTCAAGGGCCAAGGTATCGATGTTCTCGACTTCGCTCTCGGCGAACCTGACTTCAATACACCCGACAACATCCAAGAGGCCGCGATCCGCGCCATGCGGGCGGGCCACACCCACTATACGCCGCCTGCGGGGATTGCCGAACTCCGCGAAGCCATTGCCGCCCACTATACCAACCACCATAAACTCCCCACGACCTGGCAGCAGGTCATCGTCTCGAACGGTTGCAAGCAGTCGATTCACAACGCCTTGATGGCCCTGTCCGGCCCTGGCGATGAAGTCATTATTCCTACCCCGTATTGGGTGAGCTACGCCGATCTCGTCAAGCTCACGGGCGCAACTCCTGTTCTGGTCGAGACAAGCGAAGCGTCTCACTTCAAGATGACCCCAGCTCAATTCCTAGCGGCGGTTACCCCCAAAACCAAACTCCTGATGATCAACAGTCCTTCAAACCCAACGGGGGTTGTCTACAGCCACGCGGAGCTCGAGGCGATCGCTGACGCGGTGCTGACAACCTCGGTCGGTGTCTTGTCCGATGAAATTTACGAACAACTCGTCTATGGAAACGCCACTCCGACTTGCTTTGCGACCCTGAGGCCAGGTTTGGCCGATCGGACAGTGACCCTCTCGGGTGTGAGTAAGACCTACGCAATGACGGGCTGGCGGATCGGTTGGGCAGTTGGTCCGGTGGCAGTCGCCAAGTTTATGGGTGACGTCCAGAGCCAGGAGACGAGTAACCCATGCTCGGTCAGTCAGTGGGCGGCCCTCGAAGCCATTGTAGGGCCGCAAGACTCAGTCAAGCACATGCTTTCGGAGTTCACCAAACGACGGGCCTATGTCATCGAACGCGTGGCGCAACTTCCTGACGTCACGTGTGTTCCGGCCGACGGGGCCTTCTACGCCTTTATGAATGTCTCGAAGCATTTCGGTAGGACCTTGGGGGGCAAGAAGATCGAGAACTCGACCGATTTCTGCCTGACCGCTCTGGCAGCTTCCCATGTTGCACTTGTGATGGGTTCGGCATTCGGAGCCGAAGGGTACGCCCGGCTCTCGTTCGCCACCTCAATGAGTATCCTTGAACGCGGCTTTGATACGCTGGGCAAGTTTCTTGAAGGTTGATGCGGTGCCTCGCCGATGATGAGAGGTGGACAATCGTCGGTGCGGGATTCGCTTCCAAGGGCTAGGGCAACCTCATCAAGTCAGTTGGTGAGTCTCCGGTTGTATCGATCCGGAGGCCGATCTCGTCGACTTGGATTTGGTGAGGATACCCCGGGCTGGCGTTTCGGCCTTGTGCCAAATGCCTCCTGCGGTTACACCAAACCCGCTCAGCGGACTGACGACACTCCTCGCCCGACTCCACCGCGCACGTGGTGGCCCTTTTGCCAGTCCTTACGATCACTCCGGTGATCGTCGGGGAGGAAGTCGTCTCATGGCTTGTCGTCGGCACTTTCTCGGGATCGCTTTGACCGTGCTCGTCGGGGCCAGTGGGTGCGCAACGCGTGGACGGTCAAGTCTGGCCTCGCGACCTGACACCGGTTTGCCGCCACTCCCCCTCAAGACCGCTGCCGACGTCGTTGATGAGATCAACCGAAACGCGATGCCAGTTGAGAGCCTTGAGGCCAAGGCCAATATTCTGGCTTCGGCTCCAAACGGCAAGAAATACAACGTCGATGGTCAATTCGCGCTCCAGAGGCCGCGCGACTTCACGCTCCAAGTGCGCAGCACGGCGAGAGGTCAAGAAGCCAACATCGGCTCCAACGATCAGCGGTTCTGGCTCTGGACTCGTGAATCTCCCAAGAAGGAAATCCTGATCTGCGACTACGATGCCGAAGGCAAGGCACCACTCGCACTCGGCATGCAGCCAGACTGGATCGTAGAGGCGATGGGGCTCCGCGTGATTCCCGAGAGCGAGATCGCCAACCTCAAGCTCACTCGGGGAACTGGTGAACACGAGGGGACTTATGTACTTACGCACCGTATGCGTGGTTCCGACGGTTTCGATTATGTGAGGTCCACGTACCTCAGCCAGGTGTCGAATTCGGTCGTTGAGCACCGGATGGATGTCATCAAGAATGGTCAGGTGAGCCCGATCTCGCAGGCCACGATTTCGGAGTACAAGACTTACGACCTGCCCGAGGGCTCGGGTGCCGAGCGCGTAAAGCTACCCAGCAAGTTCAAGCTCTCCTGGTTCCTTCCCGAACGGATGGATATGGAGATCACTGTTCTCTCGGCATCGCCCAACAAAGCGATTGACTCCGCACGTTTCGAAGAACCTCGCTATAATGGGTATACCCGAGTTCAACTCAACGACCGAGTTGGGATGGCGTCAGAATCCACAGTTCGCGAGACACGCCCTGCACCTCCGTCCTCGTCTGGAATGAGGCTCGGTGCTCCCCAACCTTTGACTCCGACACCGACGTCGCCGCGTGTATCTGCCTCACTTCGTGGTCAGGGTCCATTGCCGATGGCACCTGACCTGGGCGGCAGTATCGCGCCTCCCGGAGACGTGATCGGCCCCAGAGTTCCCAAGCCGCCAGGCTCCGAGACCGTCGGAGTTCCCGTCGGAAACTTGGGGAGACGACCAGCTCTTTATGTCGATCAATAATCACATCGTCCTCGCGAATCACTGCGGAAGGCCACGCTCGGGGGATTCCCGTCACTGCCCTCTCGTGATGACACCGGTATCTGCGGATTATCCCCTGGCTTCCGAGATCGGACTCGATATGATCGGGCTAGGGACCATGGGTTAGGCACCCGTTCCACCTTCCGACAACCTAGAGACCGAGAGGATTCTGATGGCAGTCCTTCCACGGCCACGCCCAGCGGTGATCAACTGGCGATTGACGTCCGTTTTCCTTCTAAGCACTGGGATCAGTGCGACGTGGGGTTGTGGCGAGTATGCCGATCCGCCGCAACCTCCGATATCCAACGTGGGTGAAGGCTCGGGGTTAATGCTCCCTCCTGGTTTCAAACCGGTCGATCTCCCACTGGAGAATCGGAAGCTGATCTTTCAGGAAGCGCACCGGATTCGAGCCCTGGCGGTTCTCGAAGCAAATGAGAAGTTGCCGATGGATGAGGCAAGCCTGCCGAAGGGAGATACTCCCGCCTTCGACAAGCGAGTCGCCGACCACAAGGCGATCATCGACGGAATTCTCGAGAAGAACCTGGCAAACTTGGCAGAGCAGAAAAGCCTAACTCTTGAAGATCTCAGCAAGATTGAGGAGGAGGCGAGACGTCTCCGTTGGGTACCGCCCCAAGAGCCGCGTTGGGAGAGGGAAAAGGCTGCGGGCAAATAGAACGCCGCACCAAATCACTACGAGGCCGATCCCCAGTCTGGGTAGGTTTTCCATGCCATCGAAAAGGCCTCAATCGTTTGAAGCCTTCCTCACCAGAAGATGTGCAACCGCGACGACCTCGCTTGGCGGGCTTGCCGGTATGGTTCTCCGGACGGGACCCGTCCCCGAGAAGAATTCGATATTTCTGAAAATCTTATTGACAACTCGATGGGGGTGTTTCACTATGGCGTTGTGCGAGTTTAACTGAGCAAAATCATGAGATATTGACACTCCAGGTGCAAGGGCACTACTGGTCGTCAGCATGCAATGCATCGTGCTGAGTCGCTATCGGCTTGGCATCAATATGCAGCGATTCTCGTGATGGCAAAGTAACGCTCATACGTCTTCATTGCCCATACTTACTTCGTCCAGGCCGATGGTGATGCTGTCGTCATTCTACTGCACTATTTAGGAGGTTTGCGCCCATGTCGAGCACCAAGTCGCGGGGATTCACGCTCATTGAGTTGCTGGTCGTCATCGCGATCATCGCGGTACTGATCGCCCTGTTGTTGCCCGCAGTCCAGGCGGCTCGCGAGGCTGCCCGCCGCGCCCAGTGTGTGAACAATCTCAAGCAAATCGGGCTGGCAGCGCATAACTATCACGATGTTGTGGGCAAGTTCCCCACGGGGATGTACCTGCACCCCGTGTTTGGACCTACGACCGGGACCGCCTGGAACAACGCGAGTTGGCTCGTGTTGTTGCTCCCTCAACTTGAGCAACAGCCTTTATTCAACGCGGTCAACTTCAGCAAGATGATGGGGACGCAGATCGGCGGCGGCTGGCGCTGGAACCCGATCTATGCGGCTGGGGACGATAACAAGACGATTCGCCTTACGGTTATGAATGCATTCATTTGTCCTTCGGACGATAGCCCGAATATCGACAACACGAATGCAGACGACCTGATCGGTCTTGACGCCGCCGGAACGTCTTACGTCGGAAACATGGGTGACAACTGTCTCGCATGTTCGGGAGGTCTGAACGACCGGCTTGGTCAGGTGGTGCTTTGCGCCGACCTGAACCTTCCTTGCCGGCTTCCTCAGCTCGGCCACGCTCGTGTCACCGACCCGCAGACCGATAATGGATCACCAGCGGGAAGCGGGATCTTCTGGGCGTGGGGGTCGAATGTTGGCATCAATATGATCTTGGATGGAACGTCTAACACGTTCATGTCGGGTGAACAGATCCGCAAAATCACCCGTTGGAATGCATGGGTCGAGGCCAACCAGACCATCGGTTCCACCGCTGTACCCCTGAATTATAAGGTGCGTCCGGCAAATGTCGAGAATTGGACTCGCCAGTATACGTTCCGAAGTAATCACCCGGGGGGTTCTAACTTCGGTATGGCTGACGGCTCTGTGAAATTCGTTAAGAACACGATCAACTTCAACATCTACCAGGCACTCAGCACGCGGGCGAACGGCGAAATTATCTCCTCAGACAGCTACTGAGGGCCCGGGCCGAGGCTACACAGATGCTGAGCCGCCCTGGACTCATGCCGGGGCGTGACTCTCTAGACCGCAACAACCAGCCTGGAGAATCGGATTGTGAGTAGATTCCATATTGCGCCCCGGATTTGGCTTGGGCTGGTCCCTGTTCTGGCTCTTGGTTTCGCGTCCACTGGTTGTGGGTCGGGAGGTCCCACGATGGGGAGAGTGTCGGGGACGGTGACTCTTGATGGCAAGCCGATCCCCAAAGGGACAGTGACCTTCATCTCAACCGATGGTCAACGCCCGAACGCAACAGGGAGTATTTCAGCGGGCGCTTACACACTCCAAACCGTCGAACCTGGCGATGGAGCGGTTGTGGGTGAGTACAATGTTGCAATCAGCGATATTGATCCCAACGCCTTCAACACAGCCCTGCCGGGCGCAGCCCCGTCGACGCCAAAATCTGCCATCCCCAAGTACCTCGACGCAAGCGCGTCGGGCTTGACCGCCAAGGTCGAGAGCGGCAGCAACACTAAGGACTTTGCACTCAAGTGATCAACTGAGTGAGCGGTCGATCCATGACAAGCGAAGATGTGAGTGTGGAGAAACACACTCACATCCATCTACTACTTACTTTGAAGCCCGGTGTTCAGCCTGGCGACGGAGCCTCTGGCGAGCACGAGCGAGGATCGGGCCCACACTGTTCTCGGCGATTCCGAGTTCCTTACCGATCTGGCGATAATTCAGATACTTGAGGTGGTAGAGGCGAATCACCTGAGCCTCACGCTCGGTGAGCCCTTCGAGCATCCGATCGACCTCCTCGGCCGCCGCGATCGGCTCGGATTCAATGTCGTCTTCCTCTTCGACACTCGCCCGGTGCGCGCTCGTGTGGCCGAGCTGTTCGTCCCGGTACCGCTTCACTACTTCCTTCACACAGATCCGCCGAGCGACGACCGTCAAATACGTAGGGAGGGAACTCCCCCCCTTGAAACGGCGAAGCACCCCGTACTCGTCCTCAACAATCGCGAGGAAAACCTCCGACGCGATATCCTCAATGTCCGCCTCTGAGAGTTGAAGAGTCCGCGCGTGGCTGACGTGATGGATCACGTGGTAAATTAGTCCCATGTATCGATCAACGAAGTCGTTCCAAGCGCCGGGTTCCTTCCGCAGGCAACGCTCGATCAATTGTCGGTCGATGTCGCGTAGGGGCACAGCGCATCTCCTCAAAGAGGTGGGACATCCGTGCGAGACAAACCATGGCGACCACCTGGCCGCGAAAATCCCAGTTCATGTCATTCTACCCCACGGGCGCAAACGGGCAAGGACTTCGAGTTGTTTCAAGAGTGATACGATGCGTGGAGTATCTATGGGTGCCTTTCTCTTTGGCGTTTCGGTCGAGCACTAGCCGAGTTAAGATAAAATCGGGGGACGGAGTTTCCTGTGCCACAGACTGTACTCATGGCAAACTTTGACTCGCCGAAACTCAGTCGTGCAGGCCTTCCGCCCATCTAGGTCGATCGTTCCGAACTCTGCCGGAGAATGGCCTTGGCTCTTCCGACCCCGCCACCCAAGATCCTGATCGCTGATGATAACCTTCAAAACGTCGAGCTTCTGGAGGCATACCTCGCCGAAGTCGATTGCGAGATCCGAACTGCTCACGATGGCGAGGAGACTCTCAAAGTCGTTGCCGAGTTCGCGCCGGATCTGTTGCTGCTGGACGTCATGATGCCTAGGCTCTCCGGGTTCGAGGTCTGCAAGAAGCTGAGGTCGAATCCGGCGACTAAGGATCTCCTGATCCTGATGGTCACAGCGCTGAATGAGGCGGCTGATTTCGAGCGAGGTGTCCAGGCGGGGACCGACGATTTTTTGACCAAACCCGTGAACAAAGTGGAACTCCTCTGTCGGATCCGAAGTTTGCTTCGGGTTCGACATCTTAAGAGTCAACTGGATCGTACACTCGCCTATCTCGCAGAATTCGAGTCAGAGAGCCGCGATGAAGGCAATTGACCCCAGCCCTCTGCCGCGAGTCATCATTGCGAAGCGGATGGCCCGGCCCTTCTTTGCTCATCATCCGTGGGTCTTCGCCGGTTCAATCGCCAAAGTTGAAGGCCAGCCCATCGCAGGCGGAGAGGTCCGGGTCGAGAGCTCGGAAGGTCAATTCATCGGTCGAGGGGTCTTCAACCCAACGAGTGCCATCCGAGTCCGACTCTACCGCTGGGACGACGTATCGATCGATACCGAATTCTGGCGCGGTCAAATCCAACAGGCAGTCTCCCTCCGTACCCAGGTCCTGAACCTTCCCACAGACCGCCCTGCCTACCGGCTGATTTACTCCGAGTCGGATGGGCTTTCCGGACTTACTGTCGATCGCTACGACCGATGGCTTGTGGCCCAGGTCACCAGCCTGGCGGTCCATGACCGACTCAGCCTGATCGTGCCAATCCTTCGCGAACTCGAAGGGATTGAGGGTATCGTTGTCAGGACGGAACGGTCCATCGCAGCCAAGGAGGGGCTCACACCCCTGGATGAAGTCGCTTGGGGGACTGTTCCTACGAACCCGGTCGTTGTTGTCGAAAACGAGATTGAATACGAAGTCTCACTCAGTGCGGGGCAGAAAACGGGATTCTATTGTGATCAGCGCGATAATCGCCGGGCCGCCGCCATCTACTCGCCGGAAGCAAGTGTACTTGACCTCTTCTGCTTCACCGGCTCGTTTGGTTTGAATGCCTTGAAGCACGGAAGGTCGAACTCGGTCTATGGAATCGATTCGTCGGCGTCAGCAATCAATGCCGCAAGAAGAAACGCAGAGCGGAACGGCTTCAATGTCTCACAGGTTGAGTACGAGGTGGCCGATGTCTTCCAGGCTCTTGAGCGGCTTCGATCCGACAATCGCCGCTTTGGTAAGGTCATCTGTGACCCACCCAAGTTCGCCCAACGCTCTGCGGCGATTCCTGAGGCCCTCAAAGGGTATCTTCGATTGAACCGGGCCGCAGTCGAAGTCCTGGAGCCAGGCGGAGTTCTCCTCACCTGTTCATGCTCGGGCCTGATCGACCGCCCCATGATGGCCGAGATGTTGAGCCAGGTTGCCGAACTCTCGGGCCGCTCGATTCAGATCCTTGAGATTCGCAGCCAGGCCGCAGATCACCCGATCTCGGTCTCGTGCCCAGAGACCGGGTATCTGAAATGCTTTATCTGCCGCGTGGGTTAGTTGTTCATCCCACGCGAGGACCGCTCACCTTGAGAACGTTCAGATTCACGAGCTTTAGGTTGGGGAGGAGCATCCGAAGAGACACAGACCTCAGCGGGGGTTACCGGATCTGAACTTCCCACCCGACGTCGAGGGGGACGTTGTTCCTCAGGCTGGACGATCCGGAAGGGTGGTCTGCCGTTGGGATGCGTCAGCCCAGCCGCCGAGACGTCTTCCGGGATATTTCCCAACCGACCACGTTCCCTCCCATCAGCATCCGTGACCGCAATCCCTGAGATCCCCTCAGGCTGGACGCCAACCTGCACCCCCATGACCTCGTGCGAGAGGACCATGCCGGATGTGCCGTCGCCGTTTAGATAGATTGCCGCGTGACTGTTGTGAACTCGGTCGCTGAACCGAAGGCCCGACGAACGGTCCTGACCGCTCGTCAGGTGGACGAGTTCATCACCATTGCCCGAAAGGGTCAGGGCCGCAGCATTTCCGTTGACCCCTTCCAGCCTGGCAAGAGGTACGCCCTCCATATCGAGGAGGGCAAGTTCAGGGGCACCCGAGCGATTCAGGCCCAATGTCGCCCTGATATTGCCCGCCTTGTCCCGAATCGCAAGCTCTTCCACAACCAAACGCTGTGTCTTCTTGACCCAGGTTGATCCCTCAGCGACAGCGACCATCGCCAGCACGAACAACGACGCGGATACCCACTTCAGCCGTCGATTTTCGCGTTCCAAGGTATCGAGGCGATCCGTCACCTTCGATAACAAAGCAAACACACCTGTCAGATCACTTACATTCATCACCAGCTCGCTTCCAGGAGAGTTGGAGTGCGATCCGCCACCAGTTCTGACGCACTACGAATCAATTCGTTAGTCTCCGTACAATATTGGAACCACACTCAAACGACAAGTGTAAAATACCAAATTTCATCTCGCAAACCTAATTCCTTCATGGTTCCAACTTAATGGAGCAATTTGGACTGGTCTGCGGTGGGGATACGGGATACTTTGGCCTCCAAGAGCTAGCGATCGGCAAAAAGCTTATCATCTTCTCAGTCTGGAACTCCGAACAAAACGATTCTAAGGCTGTCACAAGCAAGCATCGCACGAAGGTCGTGTTCAAAGATGCCTCCGTTCGGATCGGTCGGTTCGGAGGAGAAGGGACTGGCGGCCAGTCATTCCCTGACTATGAGTGGAAGCTCAACCAGCCCTACCGACTCAAAGTGTCATCCAAAGTTGTTGAGAATCGCACCGAATATTCCGGTTTTCTCTTCGTCCTTGAATCAAAACAGTGGAGACATCTGATCACGTTTTCAAGGATAACAAACGGCAAGAATCTGAAAGAATATCACTCGTTTATTGAAGACTTCAAACGAAATCGCACATCGACCTAACTGGCTCGCAGAGCAAAATTTGGTGATGGATCGGTGACAAACCTCTTGGCAGTGATGGTCGCGATCACAAGGGCGAGGTTCACTGGAGATTCCAACCCAGCCACCAATATTGACGCCGGCCTGGCCGGTGACCAGTTCTACCTGGCCACCGGCGGGGATACCAAGAATGAACGGACGAGGCTGAGGGGGACGATCGTTCTTCCCGCCAAGGTAGCGATAAAGGAGGAGCGGGAGCCGACTCCCCCGCTCAAGAGTCTGGATCAGGACAGTTCAACCGACCAGTAAGCGTTATCGAGAAATGCCTTCCAGCTTGTGTACTTTCGGTTGGTAAGCTTGAGGCCCAAAGTTGGGCTCGTCTTAGGCTGGACGGGTTCCTTGAAGAGTGCCATCCGGGCCTCAGTTGGCGTTCGCCCCCCTTTGCGGACGTTACACTTGAGGCAGGCGCAGACGATATTTTCCCAGGTTGCTCGACCGCCTCGACTGCGAGGCATGACGTGGTCGAGCGATAGCTCGCTCGTCGGAAACCGCTTGCCGCAATATTGGCAACGATTGCCGTCACGGGCGAAGATGTTACGCCGGTTGAACTTGACCTTCTGCTTAGGATAACGGTCGTAAGTCAGGAGACGAATCACCCGAGGCACCTGGATCTCGAACTGGACGGTGCGGATGTAATCGTCGTCAGGGCCCCGAAAATCGGCTCGTGCTTCTGAGACCTCACGCCAGCTCTCGAAATCGTAGGACAGATACCGTCCTTCGTCGAGTGTGACGACCTCGGCGAGGTCTTTGAAGAGGAGGCAGAATGCGCGGCGGACGGAGATGACATGGAGCGCCATGTAGAGCTTGTTGAGAACGAGCACGCTGGCGTCGAGATGCGTTGTGGCACCGAGGCTCATAGGTGAGACTCTCCGGTTGAATGCGTGGCGGAAAGGTCGCGGAGGGCGGAACGGACCGAAACATCTTGGTCAAGGCTGGACAATAGCCATTACCGATCGGTTCGGAGGGCAAATTCGCCGGGCGTCACGTTCGGGGCCAGAGAGTCGGGAGTCGTGTTTGGCGCACAAGGCGACAACCCTCCCCAGCCCACTCGGCCACATCAGCGGGTTCGTGCGTCGTTTGCCTCCAGTGCCTGTCGAACAGCATTTCCAACCTCGGTCGTACTGGACTTACCGCCGAGGTCGGGGGTCCGGGGCCCCGGCGTCGCCAGAACTTTGGCGACCGCAGCGCGGATCTTATCGCCACCAGCTCCGAAATTGAGATGATCCAGCAGCATGGCGATCGAGAAGATGGCCGCGATCGGATTGGCGATCCCCTGACCCGCTATGTCGGGCGCAGAGCCGTGAACAGGTTCGAACATACTAGGGAAAACATGCTCGGGATTGAGATTTCCCGAGGAGGCCAGGCCCATGCCCCCCTGGAGGACGGCTCCCAAGTCGGTGATGATGTCGCCGAACATGTTGGTCGTCACGATCACGTCGTACCGCTCGGGAGCGACGACCATACGCATGCAACACGCATCGACGTGATTGTAGTCCGTCTTGATCTCCGGGTAGTCGACAGCAACCTCGGTGAACGTCCTCATCCACAAGTCATGCGCAAATGTCAATACGTTTGTCTTGGCGACCAATGTCACCTGTCCAGTGAAACCCTGGCCGCGATCAGCCTCAGAGAGTCCTCGGAAAGGGCGTGCCTCGCCGCGCGTCCTTGCCAAGTTGAAGGCGTACCGAATACAGCGTTCAACCCCGACACGCGTATTGATTGACGTCTGGATTGCGACCTCTTCGGACGTCCCCTTGCGAGTGAAGCCCCCTGCCCCCACGTACAAGTCTTCGTTATTCTCGCGAACGACGACCATATCGATCTGTTCAGGGCCTTTGTTCTTAATCGGTGTCTCAACACCCGGATAGAGACGGACCGGGCGGAGATTCACATATTGATGAAAGGCGAAGCGGAGCCTCAGCAAAATCCCTTTTTCGAGCACACCAGGCGCAACTGCCGGGTGCCCTACTGCCCCGAGGAAAATTGCGTCGCACTTCTGAAGTTCATCTTGAACGCGGTCGGGCAGAACCTCACCCGTTCGGAGGAATCGTTCGCCACCAAGGTCAAAATGGACCAACTCGTGCCGGAATCCAATCGAAGGAGCGACATCATCAAGAACCGCCAGGGCCACTCGGGCGACTTCGGGTCCAACGCCATCACCTGCAATCACGCCAATCGTCGCCAACTCAGCCTCCCGCCTGTCACCATCTCAAGAAAACCACGTACTCTTAAAGTCAAATTAACTGTAATCGGTCAGTCGAGCCGCAACAAGAGGAGGCGGAGTTCTGCACCTATGCTCGGCCTAACGCTGAGGCCAGGTAAGGTACTTCACATTTCCAGCGACTCGCTGAATAGAGGACAGGTGCTGATTGCTCGGTGGTCGAGTACGATGGAAAGTGTGCTGGATTGACAAACCCATCGTGGGATTCATAATTCCCAGAGTTGGTCTCACGCACGTGTCCCATTGCACGACTTCTTCTCGTCGTCGTCGTCCCCAGCCTCTCATCGGTTTGTCTCTTCCGGGAACGACCTCAGATCCTGCAACGGGAGTAAGCCATGGCCACCTCGACCGAAAGCAATCCTCCCGCCCCAGCGAGAAGCTCGGCAGGCCTGTCGGCACTGAATGAGTCGCATATTGAGCACGTCGTCGTGCGCCGAGGACTCGCAACACCACGTGAGATTGATGCTTGTAAGGCCCATCTCGCTAAGCTGGTTCCCAAAGAAGGGGAGCCGACCAAGAACTTATTAGAGATCATGGTCGAGGCGAAAGTCCTCACCCGAAGCCAATCCCAGCGCCTGCTGAAAGACCTGAGCGTTAACGAGTCCTCAAAGAAGTTTGAGATCCCTGGGTATCAGATCCTCGATCGGCTGGGTAAAGGCTCGATGGGGATCGTTTACAAAGCGCGCCAGACCAGCGTCGACCGCGTGGTCGCGGTAAAAGTCCTGCTCGACGCACTCGCACAAAATCGCGAGTTCATCAAGCGGTTCGACCGGGAAGCCAAGATCGCGGCTAAGCTCTCGCACAACAATATCGTGAACGCGATCGATGCGGGCCAGGTCGATGGTCATCACTACTTCGTCATGGAATATGTTGAAGGGGGAACCATCAAGGATGAACTTGAGAAAGGGAAAGTTTTCGACGAAAAGGTGGCCTTGAAGGTCATCTTGGCTGTTGCCGAAGCCTTGAAGCATGCCCATCAGCGCGGCCTGATCCACCGTGATATCAAACCCGAAAATATTATCCTGACCAAAGACGGCGGCGTGAAACTCGCCGACTTGGGGCTCGCTCGCCTGACCGCCGACGAGAAGTGGGCCATGGCCGAAGCGGGGATGGCCATCGGCACTCCCTACTACATTAGCCCTGAACAGGTCCGTGGCCAGGTCGATGTTGACATTAGGAGCGACATTTACAGTATGGGGGCAACTCTTTACCACATGGTCACTGGTAAAGTCCCCTACAGTGGAGACACACCCACGGAAGTCATGAGGAAGCATGTCGACAAGAATGTCGTGCTCGTTCCACCGGACCACCTCAATACGAGACTATCGAGTGGGCTAGGAATGGTCGTCGAGACCATGATGGCCAAGAATCGCGACAACCGTTATCGAACTCCGGATGACTTGATCCTCGACCTGAAATGCCTGGCACAAGGCGAGCCGCCGATGCTGGCTGGCCAGAAACTCGACAGTTTGGCAACCCTCTCCGAAGGGGAATCGACCGAAGACGATCATCGTCAAGGCTCAGCGACGAGCGAAGCAGAGATGATCGAAATGGCAGGTTACGTCAACAGCCGCAATACGATGATTGCGGCTTTGGGGCTGTTGCTTCTGGTTTCAGTGGCAACCAATTTGGTCTTCTTGACGGCCAAGTGATCGCAGTCGCTCTGGAACCGTTCTGCAGACCTGTCAGTTGTTGCTGAAATCAAAGAGCTTGATTCCTTCGCGTGCGAGCGGATCTTTCACAAACTTAGCGCGACAACACAGGCAGAGATCAAAGCGAAAGCCCTGCCGAGCAGGCTCAATCGTCTCGTCACGACCACATGACTCGTCGTGCTGAAGTATTTCCGAAATTTGTTCCATGTGATCGTCGTCCAGATCATCTTCCGTGATCTGGTTAGGATCAAAATCGGCGAAGACGTCGATTTTGACCACATACCGTGAATCGCCTGAGGCGTTCAGATCCTTTCCGCACAGATCACACGTGAAGTGGACCATCGTGGGAGCGTCCCTCAGTTGTCAACGTCTTGAATGCCGGAGGTGTTCTCGACATCGATTCTATCTCAGGAGCAAGGTTCCGTCCAAGCCCCTGGTCTTCTTTCGAATAGACTCGAAAATGCCAAGGCTCGTCAAGCCGAATCCGAGCCCTAACCAAGCACCAATCGACAGAAATAATCCGATCCGGACCTCACCGGGGTTGTATCGTAAACTCAGGGCTTGCACATTGTTGGGAACCTTGATCTCCATAAACGCGTCGTCGAGTTTCTGGATCGCAACATCGACATCTCCTGATCGTGCCTGCCAGCCGACGTCAAACATCTCTCTGACAAGCACCGTGTCACCTGTAATATGTGAAAGTTCGATCAATCCATGCTCCATACGATCGATCAATGCGCCCTCGACCAGTGGTTTCCCAAGGAGACGAGCAACCCAAACCTCGCCAACGCGATCGACGCGGTCAAACATTCCAGCCGGTGGTGGGGTGGCACTCACAATGGCTTGAACAGATGAGTTGATTAAACGATCGTACGCTCGTTCGACCCCTTTCCAATTGATGTCACGCCGACTGGTTCGCTCTCGACCTCCTGGTACATAGAGCGGCTCGAACCATTCCCAGGCTCGCTGCAACTCGATCGAGTCATAGTCGCGAATATCTGCGAGATCGTAGCGCATGAGCGTGTTGGGAGGGAGCTCTTCACCGAGACCCAAGATGCGACCATGCCGACCCACTTCACGCTGAAGATAAGCGATCACGGGAGGCACCGGACGGTCGTCAACGCGTGGGATCGCAGGATTTAACTGGTATCCAAAAACGATCAAATCTCCAAGCCCCAACATGAACACCGCCGGTTGGATCCAGCGGACGAGATGTTGGCTCCGCGACCAGCGCCAGGCGAGCCCTGCGATCGTCAGACAATGGATCGAACTCGCCATCAGGTAGAAAGGCATGAATGAGATCGTCTGTCGAACTTGCCGTTCTGCGCGTTGACGATAAACCTCGGGATCGGCTCCTTCGGTTGCTTTTGACATCTTGTTATAGTGAATCAAAGAGCGGGTTCGGAGCTGTTCCTTGAGTCCAAAAAGACCGAGTGTTGCGAGAATCAAGAGGACCGCAGCAACAATTCCAAGCCGAACGACCCAAGAAGAGAGTTGAGGTCTGGCTCTTGCCGTAAGTCGATCGAGACCGATTCCTCCCAGCATCACCAAGCCGAAAGCTACCCAGAGAGTGAGCCTTCGGTTGTCGGTAACATTCAGGACGGGAAGAAGCCGAATCAAATTAGGGATTGGTGGAACCTCGAAGGCCCCCATCGCCCCGATCACCGTCAGCAATGCCAAGAACTGGACGCGTCGTGACCTTTTTCGAGTCCAGACTGCCAGAGGTGCGAGCCAGACTAGAGTGATAAGGCCAGCGAACCCACCCGCCGATTCGTTAAGATTGTGGACCCCTAAAGCCCGCGCCAAGTTGGGTTGTCCGCGTCTCTGACTTCCGAATACGTAGGGAAACGCTGTACAGACGGAATCCAGAATCCTTGGGGCCTTTAAGGTCAAGGGAGAGGCCCGCTCCCCTGCCCGATCGGCCCAGACTGGGCTCTTGCCGAGGTAGACCCAAAGCGGGACCACCTCAATGGCGGCTAGCAGGATTCCGATGAGGACAGCAGACCCCCAAGCGAATCTGGTCCCCCAACCTCGACCTCTCCACAACGCGTAAAGACCTGACGCTAGCAGACAATGAGCACTCGTCTGAACGTGTCCTGCTAGCAGCGAGAAGCCAACGACCACCGCAACGCCCGCCATCGACTTCGCGGACGGGCATCGTAGACATCGCTCCGTCATGTACATGAGCCAAGGTAACCAGATCGCGACGGCAGTGACGGAAAAGAGAAGCCAGACCGTCACAAATCCGCAAAACGGGTAAGCCAGACCAGCGAACCAACGACCTGCCCTCCCTAACCGCCAGCTTCTGGCGAGGAGAAACATCCCGAATCCAGCCACCCAGAGCCGAGTTGCAGCCATCCAGGCCAAAGCGTCCGGCATCGACCCGACATAGGCAATCAGGTTTACAGGGTCAAAGACAGCGCTCTGGCCATTGGCCAGGTGAGGAACGCCGCAGCCAGCGAAATCATTCCACAGGGGCAGTCGCCCCTGTCTCAGAAGCTTCCGGTTGTGTTCGAGCCAAGGTTCCACTTGAAGGACGGGATCAGTCAACAGGCGGTTGGCAGGTTCATAGAGTGGCCCCCGTTCGTCGCGAAAGCTCGCAGATACAAAAAGCACGTCTGCGGGACTGAGAATCCGGCCTTGGAACAGCGTCTTATGATGAAGGACCGCGATCATGCTCGCAAGAACCAGGCTGAAAGCGAGAAGCTCGTGTCGGTGACGCATGGCTAGGGAACTCTCATCGCGGTTGCCAGATGCACGAGTCGATAGCCGATCTAGCGGGGAACAGCAAGGGCAAACAGCGCCCAGGCACCCGGGTTGCGACCATACTGTGTTGTCTCATCTGGATCCTCTTGACGTACAAGACTCAATGTCTTACCCTTTGCTTTCAGACATTCTGTCTCTCCGTCGAAGGGAATTATGGCGCGGACTGCTCAAGACGTGACTGAAGCGGAACTGGCGATTTTGCGGACCCTGTGGGATCGCGGGTCGTTGACCATACGTGTCCTTACCGAAGCGGTCTACGCGGAGGACGGCGCGTCAGCCTATGCGACGGTGCAGAAGCTGCTCGATCGACTCGAAGCTAAGGGATTTGTCCGTCGGGACCGGACTGCCGGAGTCCACTACTTCGTAGCTACGATCGACCGGGACGCCCTGATCGGTCGGCGGTTGAAGGCGGTTGCCGACACCCTTTGTGATGGCTCGCTGACCCCGCTCCTGAGCCATTTAGCCCGGGCGGATGGTTTGAGCGATGCCGACCGCAAGATGCTCCGCGACTTGATCGATCGGATGCCCTGAGTCTTTTCAAGCGCTCGAGGGGTATTTGTCAAGTTTCGGGCTGGCCCGCGCTCAGATTTTGTAAATATTCGACGAGTCGGTGCGAATTCACTCTGTCCGTGCTGGCAATGATTGCTAGGATTGATTAGGGTATGACTAATGTCGTCTGCCCAACTGCTACTTGGGAAGGAAGCGAATATGCGCGGTCAATCGATGCGAGATGGTCGGTCTCGCGCTGGGTTTACTCTGATTGAGCTTCTCGTTGTCATCGCCATTATTGGTGTGCTCGTTGCGTTGATCTTGCCGGCAGTCAATCAGGCTCGTGAGGCGGCCAACCGGGCAAAGTGCATCAACAACATGAAGCAACTGGGCCTGGCAGCAATGCAGTACCACGATGCCTACGGAAACTTTCCCGCAGGCTGGTACTGCAACGACTATGACCTGAACTGCACGGCATGCGTGGCCAGCGGTAGTGTGTCGTGTATGTGGAATGGAATGACGGGCCTATTCCTCAAGATGGAACAGGACAATCTTTATAATGCCCTGAACTTCGAGTGCCATTCCAACGATCCCCAGAACGTGACCTTCGTGCGGTTCACGGTCGACGTCCTGATCTGCCCCTCGAACAAGCGTCAGGCCCCGACTGCGGGAGCGACTGGAAAGGCTCCAGTCTCCAGATTCGGGTTCTCCGATTATCGCGGCAATATGGCCGCCGGCATTATGTCGAACTGCCCGAACGACACGATCAAGAATGCAGCCGATTGCGTGATCTTTGATAACGGCATGACGTTCATGAATTCGCAAATCTCTCTCGCCGACGTGACCGACGGGACCTCGAACACAATGCTCCTCGGTGAAGCGATTCAGGGTACTTGGGCTGAGGCGACCAGTTGTTGCGTCCGGACCGCGATGGATCGTTACATCAATAAGCCCTTCCGGTCCATCGACGGCAATGGCAATGCCTTCAACAACTACAACTACTGGATGAGCAAGCATCCGGGCATGGTGAACTTTTTGCGTTGCGACGGTAGCGTGGGCCAGGTGACCAACACGATCAAGCGTGATGTCCTGATCAAGATGATGACTAGGGCAGGCGGCGAGGCCATCTCCTCAGACCAGATGAAATGACGCGTCTTGCAGGTCGATTTGAACATTGAACATCGAGATTACGAAAAAACCCCGACCAGGATTGGTCGGGGTTTTTTATTGGTCAGGCGGATCCATTCACTTCCAATCAATGCGTCTCGGCCTTGGTGCAGGACTCGCCTTCGAGGGCATCCTTCTTCTCAGTGATCACAGGGCACTTGCCACACTCTTCTGCATTGAGTTCGGTGAATTCCTTCCACTCATCCGGCAGGTTATCTTCATGGAAGATCGCCTCGACTGGGCACTCAGGCACGCAGGCCTCGCAGTCGATGCAGTCACCAGGGTGGATGTAAAGGATCTGCGCACCTTCATAGAAGCAATCCACCGGGCAGACGACCACGCAGTCGGTGTATTTGCAATCGAAACAGGGCTCGGCGACCACGTGAGCCATTCGGGCTCTCCTTTCGAGGACCGGCTTGGTCTAACTGGAAATATCCGTAGAAAGTACGGACGAAACCAAAAATCAGCAAGGAGAGGAATCGAAACGGGCATTCTCGCCCTTGCGAGAACGCCCTTTCACTTACTTTAGACGGGGGATTCCAAGCGGTCAAGCGAGGACGGGCGCGGCGGTTTCATTTTCAGCTTGGCACGGACTCGGAAACCGGCTCGGTTGGATATTCCGCCATGCCGGTCCTCGTCGCTTGGCCTCAAGCGAAATTGAAACCGCCTTGAGATTATGAGGAACTCCGGGTCGAGTCGATCAAAATCAGACTTTTTTCCGCTTGATGCTCTTCATGTAGATCAGCTTGACCGGGACATCACCATGGGGGCCCTTGGTTGTCCGAGGTGCCTTGGCGATCGTATCCATGGCGTCCATCCCGTCAGTCACCTTGGCGAAGACCGCATAACCCGGACGTCCCGGCTTACCGTCAAGGAAGTCGTTGTCGATCAGGTTGATGAAGAACTGGCAGGTCGCCGAATCGGGACTGTTGGTCCGAGCCATGGCCAGTGTCCCGCGCTTGTTCAAGAGCCCGTTCAGGCTCTCGTTACGGATCGCGGGGTGCTTGGCCCCCTTTTCGCTCATCTTGTCGTCAAAACCGCCCCCTTGAACCATGAACTGGGGGATCACTCGGTGGAAGATCAAGTTGTCGTAAAAACCGGCATCCACGTACTTGAGGAAGTTTTCGACCGTGACGGGGGCAGCTTTGGGGTCGAGTTCGATGGTGACGTTGCCTTCGCTGGTTTCCATGATCACGACGACCGGTTCATCAGCGGCCTCGCCAGTCGAGGACATCGTGAGCATGCAGAGCGATACCAGAGCGAGTGTGCCCAGAAACGTGGTGAACATACGAGGTCCTTGAGTCATGGCGGTTGTTGAACTCCACGGAGATGGTCATTTGACCGCGACCACGCGGTCGTTTGTCCGATCAAGCGAATGTAGCAAAGCAAGGGGAGGAATGTCGAGCGGAGCACGCTGGATGCTCCCCCTCGACAATCCTCCCTAACAAGCTTGTCGGACGATTTGACTCAGCGACTCAGCAGCCGATCAATGTCCCACTTTGCGGAGCAAGGCATCAATATCGGCAACCATGTCGGGGGTGAGCCGATTGCCTGCGGACTGGGCCTTCGCGAGGTACGACCCGGCCTTCCCGGCCTTGTTCTTGTCCTGAGCAAGCATCCGACCCAGATGATAGTTCAACATCGGATGGTCGGGAGCCTTTCGAAGCCCGTTCTGGTAGGACTCTTCTGCCTGCCGGACCTGGCCGATCGACTCCTGAATCGAGCCGAGCGTGTCAAAGAACTCGGGGGGAAGTGAAGCGGGGTTGGCCCGCTTGACGAGTCCCATCGCGACTTCGAGGGCAGCTTGGCTCTGATTCAGGTATGTGTGCAGGATCCAGGCTTTGTTGTTGATCGCTTCGATTGAGTTGGCGTTGATCTTGAGAACGGCGTCGTACTGCTCGACCGCACGCCGGAGATACTCACGCTGGGCACTCGAGTCCTTTGAGGTCTCTGCGAGTGAGAGCAGCAGGTCGCCATGGTTCAGGTGAACGACCGGCTTATCGAGCTTGGCGGTCGACTTTTCTGCCCAAGGCAAAGCCAGCTCGAAAAGGCCTGCCTTGTGATAACCGACCGCAACGGCCAGGTCGAGGAATCCCTTTTTGTCGTTGCCCGAGAACGCCTGAGCCGAGGCCGAGGCTTTCGCGAGGTCGGAAGGTGTTCCCCCTTTACAGAGGTTCTCGATCAGAATCGATAGTGCGGTCCCATCTTCGGGAAGTTCCTTGAGCGCTGCTGCCAGCGTCCGATAAGCCTCTTCATTCCGCTTCTGTGCGAGCAGGATCTCGGCGAGTAGGTGATAGTAATCGGCCACCTTGGGCTGGCGACGAACCGCGTCGGAGAGGAGTTGGATCGCCTGGTTCCGACTCGTGGTGTTGGTTGCCGGATTCTGCGAGAGGACCCTGGCCATCAGGAGCGTTGCATCCGGCCGGTTGCGTTCGATATCCAGGGCCTGCTGAGCCTCGCGGCCAGCCGCTTCAAAGTCGCCGGTTCGCAGCAGCGCCTGCCCGAGCAGGACGCGGACCTCGGGGACTCTTGGAGTCCGGGCCAGAGCGTCACGATAGCACTCGATCGTCTCGCGGGTCCGCCCTTGTTGACTGTAGATCTTGGCACGGATCAGCGGACCGATGGGTGAGAGCTTATTGATCACATCCATCTGCTGACTGATCGTCACCGCTCGGGCTGAATCACCAACTCGGATGGCAAGCTCACATTCCGCCTGGGGGAACGAGAGATCCTGAGTGAACTTGGCGCGGAACTCTCGGATCAGAAGGGCACAGCGGTCGTTCTGTGCCTTTTCGGTCTCGCGGTCGTTGCGTTCCGAAGCAGCCACAGCCTGGGCAGCCACCAGCCGAACGAGCATTTCGGCAACCCGAGCATCCTTTGGCTCGGTCGTACGGATCTGTTCTACGAGTTTCTCAGCACCTGCGAAATCACCACTCTCTCGCTTGAGTTCGACGAGAAGCCTCTTGAAGGGGCCGTTCGGGAATTCTTTGCTCTTGGCCTCCACGAACTCCACTCCAGCAGCCCGATCGCCCCCGAGTTCCAAGACGCGATACTTGGCCTGGACGAGTTCGAGTGCGGCTGGAACCACCTTCAAACCGGCGTCGAGCGACGCATTCGCCTTCGCCAGGCCATTGGGCGGCGTCTCGTTCTCGATGGCGGCTAGGGTCAGATAGAAGACAGCGAGTGGCGGCTTTGCCAACTCAATTCCCTTGCGGAGCACCGCGATCGCGCCCGCAGCGTCCTTCTTCCGAGTCAGGACTGTGGCCTTGCCGATCACTGCCGCAGGGTGGGCTGGCTTCTCCTTCAAGACGACGTCCAGTTCGGCAATCGCCGCGTCGGCTTCGTCGTGGATCCTGTAGTAGTCGGCAGCTCGAACATGGTCTTCGGCTGAGGCGGGGGTCTTCTTATCCGCGAGGAGCTTAGTCATCTCGACCTTAGCCTGATCCCACTGCCCCTTACCGGACATGGCTGCAATCAGTTGCCACCTGATATCGTGGGCGGCTTCACGCGTGTCTGTACTGCGAAGGATCGCCGAGTAACGCGTGATCGCGGCGTCGAAATCTCCACCAGCCATATCGAGCCGGGCAAGAGCGGCTTCAGCGGCAGTCCAGAGCGGAAGCCCGTCGTCGATCTCCTTCATCGGTCGGTCTTTCGAGAGCGACTGAAAGAGCTTCGAAGCTTCACCCGTAGCGCCCATGCGTCCATCGAGCTCAGCCTTCCAGAACTGAACAACTTTGTTGGTCGGGTCCTTCTTGAGGGCTGCATCGAAGAAGGCAGCGGCGGCGGTTGCGTTTCCGTTGGCGAGCGAAAGCTGGGCATCGAGCTGGTCGCCAGCGGCTGCTTCGGGCCAGCGTTTGCGAATCTTACCAATCGTCTCCGAGACCGCCTCAAGGTTGCGCTTCTCAAGGTCGATCAAGGCAAGCTGAACGAGCGGGGCCGAGGTCACACTCCTGTCACCAATCTCCGAGAGAATCGTCCGAGCTTCGGCAACACGATCGAGCTTTTGGGAGAGGATCGTCGCACGGAGCTGGGCGATCGAGCTGTTTTCGGGGACACGAACCATGAACTCGGCGAGTTGCTTCTCAGCCTCTTCCGCCTTGTCCTCGGAAACGAGGACTGCCGCATGCAGGCCAGCAAGGGCGTCGCTTTCCGGATATTTGGTACGAGCCGCGTTCAGACGAACGCGGGCCTCTTCCGTCTTGCCCTGTTGCTGCAACGTCAGGACGGCAAGATGCTCGGTCATCGGCGAATCCTGGCCCGACTTGACGATCTCAGTCAACCTGGCCAGCGCCTCATCGGACTTGCCGAGCATCACTTCGATCTGTGCCATGCGGCGGATCACACTTGGCGTGCGCTCTTGGCCGACTTTGAAGGCCAACTCGTATTCGTTGAGGGCTTTCTTGAAGTCCACCTCGGTCCGGTGACTCTGGTAAATCTCAGCACTAATGAGGTGCAAGGTACCGACGAGTTCTCGGGAGTACTTCCCAGTCTCGATCTCGGCTGCGAGCTTGGCCACGATCGGCTCGGCCTCCTCGGGATACCCAGCCTGGACCAGTGACCAAGCCGCCCAGATCTGATATTGCGGCTCTAAGGTGCCGAGTCCCTGGGCCTTACGAAGGTATTGACGACCGAGGGCGGTCTCCTGGGAGAGGATTAACGCAACTCCGTAACGGGCCTGGGCTTCGGCCAGGTTGGGGAGTAGATCCGTCGCCTTCTTGAGATGCCCGAGAGCACTTCGCTGCAGCTTGATCGTGGGTACAACCTGCTTGCCCTCCACGGTCGGCTTGGCGTCATCCCCACCGGTCTTGCCGATCTGTTCGAGCTCGATCGAGCCCTGGAAGAGATGCCCGATCCCCTGATAGTTGGCGACCTTACAGTTCATCAGGTCGTTGATGTAACCCGACGCTCGATCGATTCGCCTTGGGTCGCTGTTATCGCCAAGAGCCGCCTGGACGCCGATCGTCCGGAGTCGTAGTGCCTCTGGCTGATTGGCGACCATCGTGGCGACCGGAAGCTTCAAGGCTTGGTCGACGATCTTGAGGCATTCCTCGCGCTTCTGGCTCACTCGAAGGTGCTCGGCATACGTGCCGTAGAGCGAGAGGCTCGCTTTGCCAGACTCGATCGACCGCGTGTAAATCGACTCGGAGATCTTGCCGACAGCATTGGCGGCTGCAGTGGCACTTGGAGCGACCGTGACAAGGCTTTTAAGTGTCCCCTCAGCGGTCTGCAACATATCCGCGAGCCGGTTGAGCCTACCTGCGGGCAAGTCGTCCGCCTTCGCCAACTCCTCAGCCTCGCCTCGAAAAGCTGTGACTCGCGACGCGAGTTCCTCAGCCGTCTTTGACCGACCCATGTCGAGTGCTCGGAGCTTCAGCGAGTAGATTCGATCGATCTGACTGGCCGATTCCGGAAGCTTCGTGGTCCGGTAAGAGGCCAGGATCGTTTCGGTACCTGTTGGATCAAGCTCGGCAGCCGCGAGGGAAGCTTTCAGCCAAGTGAGGCGAATGGGCGAAAGCTTGGCCCCGTCGAGTGCTTTGACATGGGCACGGATTTCGGGGAGCGCCGGATTGGTTTCTTCGAGCGCCTCGGAAGCTAACACAAGGTGGGCATCCACATTCCCAGCCTCAAGCGGAAGAATCTCGCGGGCGAACCGCAATGAGTCTCCGGTGTCGTCTCGATCGAGGGCCGCAGCCAAGAGGAGTCGGCGGGGGGACAACGCCTTGGGGTCGAACTTGACTGACTCCTCAAGTTCGGTGATCGCCTGGCTCTTAAGTTCTTCGGCTTTGGAGCCGGTGAGCGTGGCCGCCCACTCGGTGTACATCGCTGCGAGTTCTTCGTGAGTCGTCGGGTTACGGGGTTCGGCCTGGAGTGCGCCCTGGTAGTGGATCTTCGCCTTGTCGAATTTCTTGTTGAGCCGCTCGGCTCGGGCAAGTTTGACGTGGTCTGCGCTACTCTGGGGGGCCAAGGCATAAGCCATGGTCAAGAGCCCGACCAGACCAAATAATGCAAAGACCCCGGACAGGATCAGCAGAGGTTTCCAACGAACGGTCATCGGGCTCGACTCCTTGGGCTCGTGAATCCGTGTCGAACCGGGCGGCTGTTTGATTCCCAGTCCGTGACCTTCCAGGTCAAAGTGGGAACCGCCAGGTCGACGATGTTTGGCCGACTACGTTGCGTGGCCAATCGGTCAAACGAGCAAGGAATGCCCTGCGTCGGGCAAGATGGGCGCGTTGGGTCGGCTAGAGATGAAGCCGATGGTGAGGGGCGGGCAAAGCCATTCGCCCTCGCGCCCGATCATTGAGGCAATCCTTTGCTGTCGATCCGGTTGGACGCTGTCGAGAAGATAAAGATCAGCCGCCATGCTTGGCAAGACCCATTTTTCAAGTCTACCTAACCGACGCGACCGGCCTCCTCGTCAAACTCGTCGAAAATCGACAGTTGGCTCCGACAAACCACCTCAAATCACAGAGAGATTGACAAAAGAACCCCCACAGCTCGGCGTGGGGGTCATCGTCGCCGAGAGCACGACTTCACCTGATTTTCGTTTCGCCACTCGTGCGAAGTGCCTGCATGACCCCGACCTGAATCATGAGATCTCGGGTCGAACGCCGAATCCCCGCGACGGTCATATCGCTTCGTTCCACGACGTGGCCAATCGGCGGAGCCGAGAATTGCATCCGCGAATATCGACCCGGGTTGCCCGTGAACGCCTTGCGACTCGCTTCGTCGGCGAACAGGAACAGTTGCCCGCGATAGATCATGCCGAAGCGCGGATCACCAGCTTTGAACTTGGCCTGATCGACCTGGCTCACCACGTCGAGACCAGCGTGGCGTGGAACAAATCGCTCGGGCGTCCTAATGAACTCAGCTCGCTTCTCTTCATCAGCGAAGCGATAGGTCCGCCCACCGTGGCTAAGCGAGACTGGCTCCTTCCCGGTTTCTAGCTTCTTCTCAGCCACAAGCGAGACCGGGCAATAACCTGCCAAGGCGATCGGTTCGACGATCTTGCTCGCCTGAGCGAGCCGATCCGCCCTGGTAATACGTCCGTCGCGAGTCAGGCTCTGACGAAGAAACCCGTCGAGTTCGTCGGGATCTGCGTAGCCTTCCATGCTGAGAATCACGTCCCCCGAAGGCCGGACGATGACCGTCGCAGGGAGCGCCGCTAGGCCCAGATTGAGGGCGAGTTGCTCGTGGACATCGGATCGAAGCTTGATCGGGATAAAGTTGTCACGACTCTGTTCGATGATCTTGGTGTTATGGAACGTGTCCCGGTCCATTCGTCGACAGTTGATGCACCAAGGACCGGTGAATTGGATCCAGAGGGGGAGATCGCGTTCGCGAGCTTCCAACTGAGCGGCGGCTAGGTCTTCTCGCCAACCGATAGTCGGCGAGGCCGGAGCAGGATCTCCTGCGAACGCAGGCCTAAAAGTCAAAACAACGAGTCCAAGGGCGAGGCAATATCGACCAAACGCACGATCCAACGGCGTGGGTGGTGCAATCATTGGAGGTTCTCCGGCAAGCGGCGACGGGGATGAAGTCGAGGAGCGATTCGCGCCAGTCTGAAAGTCCGACGCGCTCCATCCCTGGAGAGCCGACCCAATCGTTGGGTGGGCCATGCCGTTGGCAGAAGATCCGAGTCGTCTCGTATCCCATGTCCTTTTCGGTCAACATCCCACCCGACATTACAAGAAATTTTAGGAAGATCCTGAAGTTTTAGCGGAACCTCGCCGATTGGTGCGGTCGGATCAAATGTGAGGGACAAAACCGACAACGGTGTACCGCAAACCCCCTCGTTCTCCTCTCAAAAATGGCTAGCGCTTGGCAGTTGGTGCGCCCATTTGGGGAGGAACTGCGTCTTTTCAGGATTCAACCGCTCGCGGTTTTTGTTTTGGAAGACATTGCGTTTCTTGCCCTAATGGGGCACGACAGATCAGCCTATCGCATCGCCCTAGGAAGGCGACCGTGCGTTAGGGAAACCTCGAAGACCGCTGCGATACCCCTCCCCTGGGCGATGCCTAGGGCTGACTTGTGGCCGCCCGTTTCAGGGCGACAAAACCCATAAGGACAAGACGTTACGTCGAATTTCTCCTCCTCGGCCACCAGATAGCAACACACAGGGGAGCTAAGTTCATTGTTCATTGCTCTGGGAACGGGCTTACTCAGAACTTGCCATCTACCCAGACCTGCGCACCATCTGTCGAGCGATTACAAAAGGTTTTGACCAACGAAACATGCGTGGGAGGACGGGTTGTCCTCCCACGAATGTTTCTGTGATTGGTTCGATTCGGTTCGCATTCCGATCAACGCGGGAGGCGTCCGAACCGACGCGAGACGGGTGGCTGCAAGATCTCGTTTAGGATGAACGCTTCGCGAATTCGGGCCGGGTCCATCAAGGTGATGCGAACGTCGGTGAGCCCCTGAGACCTCGGCCCGTAGGCAACTTCAGCGGCATGGCTTTTGTTGCTAAGGTCACCAACTGCGGTGAACGGCGTGTTAGTGCGGGTAAGGTCGATCGGCTTCATCTGCTGGCTGACGTTCGATCCGAGCGCTCCGCCGAGTAGCTCGGCTTCGATAGAAGCAGCTTTTTTGGCGGGTGCCGGTTTCGATCGGGTCCGACGCTGGGCTGGATTGACCTTCATGAGGGGCCGAGGTTGTTCAGCTCGGATCACCAAGATGTCTTCTTCTCGAATCTCCGCAGGCGATCGCCTAACGGGAGTCTCGAAACCCGATTCCTGCGACTGGGAGCCCGGCCCCCACCGCATCGAAACATCTCGACCGACAACGGGTTCTTGTAGCGGGCGCGGGGGAGCGGCACCGATCGGCCCTCCAAAGCCCTGCCGGGGAGGCAAGGGCTTGGCGTCCCGGTTGAAAATTGAGGTCAGCAACCAGATCGCCAGGAAGCTCAGCGGGACGATCGCGCGAATCACGTCTTCGAGGCCCATCTGATGAACTCCATGCGGTGGGAGCTAAACCCAGTCAAAGTGTAGCCTGAGTGCCGGTCAATTCGTAGTCTGGGGCTGTCGTGTGTTGTTATTGATACCGGTACCAGCGATCGCCGCCCGCATCTCGGTATCAGCCTGGAGGTTACGCAAGTTGTAGTAATCGCTGATGCCGAGATTACCTTTACGGAACGCTTCCGCGATCGCCATGGGGACCTCGGCTTCGGCCAAGATGACTTTGGCCCGATTCTCTTGAACAGCGGCGACCATCTCCTGCTCCTTGGCCACCGCGAATGCCCGACGCTCCTCCGCTTTAGCACGGGCCACGCGCGTATCGGCCTCGGCCTGGGCCGCCTGGAGGTTGGCCCCGATGTTATCGCCCACATCAATGTCGGCGATGTCGATCGAGAGGATCTCGAAGGCCGTACCGGCGTCGAGACCTTTCTCCAGCACTCGTTTCGAGATCATGTCCGGGTTTTCGAGCACCAGCTTGTGGCTGGCAGCGGAACCGATGGTCGTAACGATCCCTTCGCCAACACGCGCGATGATCGTTTCCTCGGTGGCACCACCGACGAGTCGGTCGATGTTGGTCCGCACGGTCACGCGTGCCTTGGCCTTCAACTGAATCCCGTCCTTGGCGACGGCATCGACGGTCTGGCGGCCCTTGGTGGGGTCAGGGCAATCGATCACCTTGGGATTCACACTTGTCTGGACAGCATCGAGTACATTTCGGCCTGCAAGATCGATGGCGGCGGCCCGTTTGTAGGTCAAAGGGATATCCGCGCGATTGGCGGCGATCAATGCTCGGACCACGTTGGGCACATTCCCTCCGGCGAGGTAATGTGCCTCAAGGCTCCTCGTGGTGATCCCATCTTTCTCAGTGAGACCGGCCTGGATGGCCATGATCTTCGACCTGACGATGATATTCGGATTAACCTTCCGAAATGACATGCCGATCAACTCAAGAATTCCCACATTCGAGTGAGTCATCTTCGCCTGAATCCAGAGGTTGAAATACTTGGCGAAGAAGATGAATGCGAATAGCGAGAAGAGAGCTATCGCGACGATGAAGAAAATCAAGTAGATCTGACTAGGGTTTTGACCCATCATTGAGCCTCATCTGTGAAAATCAAGGGAAGTCTATGACGAACGTAACGTGCAATCGTCACATATCATCAAAGGTTGGTAACGACTGTTGCGGGGCTGTCCGAACCACGAGCTGACCTGCCTGGACCCGAACGACTTGAATGAGAGTCCCTGACTCGATCAAGCCTGACTCTGCCATCGCATCAAGACGTCGCCCTTCGAGATCGACGGATCCTGAAGGACGTAAAGGCGTCAGCGAACGTCCGATTTGACCGATGAGATGGTCGAGTCGACCACCCCCGTGCGAAACGGTCATTTCCTCAGCTTCGGGAGGAGTCAGGAAAACCTTCTTGGCGAAGGGAGTCTTGGGCCAGAGGTAGACAGCGTACATCAGTGTGAGCGGCATTAATAAAACGTCGGTCAGCAAGAAGTAAAGGCCATACTCCGTCTGGGTGAAGGCCTGCCAGAGACTCGCAAGCAGGAGCCCGCCAGCCAGTAAACCGATCATTCCCCCCGAGGGGACGAACACCTCGGCGATGAGCAAGATCAGCCCGAAGACGAGAAACAAGATCGCCCAAAGAACAGCACTCATGGAATCAGAGGATCCAGATCCGGTCACCATTTAGCGACCAACGAGACTCAACCACATCGCTAACCTAGTGTATGCCGACAGGGGGTCAACATGCCAACCCTTCCCGCCCGGTTGACCAGGATTGACTGATTGAGAGGGCTGCCGAACCAATTCGATGCCTTCGGAACCCCTCTCTGGCCGGAGAAGGGACCCAACTCTCACGGTAGGTCAAGCTCCTGAATTAGGTTCAGGAATCGACCCGCTTCACGATGACCTTGGAGCCTTGAACGTCGACAACTTCGATCAGCGTGTCAGGTTCCACAAAAAAACCATCAGCAGAGACGTCGATCAATAAGTCACCGAACCGGGCTTTGCCCGAAGGCCGAAGCGTCGTCGTCGTCCGGCCAGTCTCACCAATCAAGAAATAGAGCGACTCTAACCCATCAGTGGCAACAGGCTTAACATTCGGGTCAGCGTCGGCATCCCAGGGCTCAGGCTTGAGGATCAGGCGGTTGAAAAGCGGGATCGACGGGAAGTATCGACCCAGAACCACAGCCCCACCTGCAACAGCAGCCAGCGCCAGAGTGATCTGGAACAGGGTTTGACCCATCTGGCGGTATTCATACTCTTGAGTTGGCCAGATAAATGTATGACTTGCCATAACCAAACTTACCAGAATGAGCAGAATCCCACTCATGCCGAAAACGCCGAAGCCCGGGAACACGAACAACTCAAGTGCCAGGCTGACCATGCCAACAACAAACAGCATGATCTCTAACTGGTCCGCCGTTCCGCTCAGGTAACGGCTCCAGAAGAAGAGCAAAAAAGCCAGGGCTGAAGTGATCGCCGGCAAGCCAATCCCCGGCAGCTTCAACTCAAGAATCAGCATAAACAGACCCACAAACAACAGCACCCAGCTCACAAATGGATCATTCAAGGTCGTCACCAACGCATCGACCCAGGTCGGGCCGTTGACTTTGATGTCCTTACCTTTTAGCCCGTAGATCGCTTTGAATTCCTCTTCGTTGGGAACCACTTCGCCCAACCCGTAGGCAACCGCATCGTCGGCGGAGAGGGTCAACACTTGGCCGGGTGCTTTCTTGACGATTCGATCGACGTACCGATCGGGTTCAGCTTCCAACTGGGCCGGCAGGAAGTAGCCAACCGCGCCGGTTTTCGTATCCTTACACTGAATGATCGTCACTTGTGGATCAACCATCGCACGAGCGACGGCTCCGGAGTGGCCATTCATCTCCGCGAGATTCTCAGCGCGGTCGGCGATCGCCTCGCGTTGACTCGGACTCAGTTCGACCGCTTGCCCGTTGCGAGCTACGACAATGTGATTCACACCACCGATCTCGCCACCTTTTCGGAACACAATGTCATCGCAGGCGAGTGCAACAAGCGTAGACACCCCAACCGCCCGATCATCAATATAAGCAACTGTCTTCATGTCTGTAATGCGCGAGATCGTATCTGCAAGGTTGTCGGCGGCGCGATCGGCACCTCCATCGCTATTGATTTGGAACAGGAGGAGATTCACTTGCTCTTCACGAGCCTGTTCAATCCGGCGGCGAACGTAGGATTCTTTGATCCCGTCGATCGGTCCATTGATCGCGATCCAGACAGGCTTAACGACCTGGCCGAGGGTCGGATCATCCGAGGACGACTGACCGGCGAGCCGGTAACGATTGGCAACCTCGATTCGCTGGTCAGCCAGGAGTTGGGCGAACCCCTCGGCCCTAGCCCGTTTGGCGGTCAGAACCCCGCGACGCCCTCCCTCCCAGGCCGACACATTCTCAATGACCTGGTGCGACTTCTCGAACTCGGGCAGGTTCTCAGCAAGGACGTAATGAAGCTGCTTATCGGCGGTACGAATCGCCCGAAGGTCGGCGTCTTTATCGAGCATTCCTAGCAATAAATCTGCCTGGCGACCCGTGCGCTGGGCCAACTGTCGGATTGTTTCTCGAAACGACGCCTTCACATCCTGCCCATCTGGAGTAATCGGCCCTAACGACGCGTCTTGACCCATCACGATCTCGTCGCAGGCGAGCGCGGCCAGGACCGCGTAGCCTGTTAAGGGCTCGGGAACGAAGGCCACCGTCTGCTTGGCCCCTTCGAGCTTTGTCGAGAGGAACTCAGCGAGGTCGTACGAGGCACCGATGCGGCTTTGACCAGGAGCCTTCCGCCCGGGGCGGATCTCGAAAACGAGAATTGCCTCGCGTCCCTTGCTACTCGACCTTGCGATGAATTGCTTCGTAGAAGCGCTGATCTGGCCGAGCGTCTCATCGACGATCGGCTCATCAATCGAGAAGAATTGACCAGGAATGGTATCGGGGTCCTCAGCGCGGGCAGAGATCGCCATCATCGAGATCAGCGACAGAACACCCAGGACAAGAAGACGCGCGGCTGGCGAAGGCCTGAACATAAGTCGACGGACTCCCACCAGAGTACATCCCAGAAGCCCTTGCCCCGCGTCCGAGTAGGCCATCGACGAGCCTAGCCAGACACGTCAGACTTCCGAGCCATCCTAATCAGAAAGGAACGGCTCGAATCGTCCGCTCAAAGGGTCGAGTGGTCGGCCTGAGCCTACTTCACTCATACCTTAGTATAGAGACCCCGAAAATCATCGTCAAACAGACTCCGGTCGGCGAGTCCGCTTAAGTCGTGTTTGGGGTCCCTGGTGGTGCGGCGCAGTCATGGTGCTCGTCAAGCGACAATGATAGGTACTTCCGCTGTTCAGCGAATCACTTGCGTGCTTTAGGAGCACCGATCGGCTGCCGGGCTCCAGCGGTGGGGGGCCGCTGGCCGACTGCGGTTCCTTGGGCTTTATTGGCTTCGTTTCGCTCGACGGTCCAGCCCGTATACTTCTCTCCCACGAAGAACTTGCTGAAGTCCGTGGTCGGATTCGACTCCATTTTGGTGAACCAGTAATCCTTGGTGTCGCGAGTTTTGTCCACGAGCCGGAGTTGCCGAGGCTGGAGGGTAACCTTGTCGAGCTGCGCAAATGCTTCTTCGAAGGCTTCGAGGTCGATGGCCATCAGTGGAATGATCTTGATCACGTAGACTTCGGGCGTCTCCGAGGTCAGGGTCATTTTGTAACGCTTCTTGGCCTGCTCGGCTTTCATATTGAAGAGGAACGGCAACGGCCCTTCATCCATAGCGCGTTGGCGCTCCTCGGCGGCAAGTGCGTGGATGATGATCTGCTTGACGGGCGGGAAGTACTGCCAGACTTCCTTACCGGTGGAGATGATCCGTTCGTGTGGCTTTAACTCTTTCTTGGTCGTCTTCGGATCGACGTCCGACTTCTGGAGATCCACCCAAGCGAGGTTGGGACTTTGAAGAACGGCCCGTCCTTCATACGTGGTCTTGCCCCAGCCACGCTCCGTGTCGATGCGCGTAAAGAGGACATCGAGCTTGGTGACGGTCGCGCTGTTAGCCTCCCACTTCTTGAGGAGAGCCTCCATCTTCGCGGCCGCCTCGGGGTCGACGGGTTTTGGGGCGACGGCGGCTGCCTGGGTTGGCGCGGCCTTGGATTGAGCGGGTCGTGCGGCTCCGCCCGAAGATGGGGCTGTCGCCGGGCGAGGGGTCTGAGCCCAGCTCGGGGTCGCGCCGATCACAAATGCGGCCAAACTGCCCCAAAATACTGTCTGAGTCCATCGCATCGCGGCAGTCTCCTCCTGAGTCCAGCGCAAGCTGGGAAGCCGATTCCGGCGGTGGTGATACCCGATCAGGCCAATTTCCACTAGGCCAGCCGGAATCTTTATCCCAGCGATCACAGCAAGAATGTCGTGGTTTGGGCACGATCGTCGGATTACCCCCCCAAACAACCGATCTGCGCGAATTGAATGCACCTCCTGCGTCCTCTATCAGCAGTGAATGACTTCGGGTGGGAGTCGGGACCAAGAATCCCTGGGCACTTCCACGCACAAATCGGTTGGCATAAGATTCGCCATTCTTCCCTCTCGTCAAAAAACCGCTCAGGAGGACTCCGATGCGACCGAGTTTACCGCGCGATGCTGCTCCTCCTTCGTGGGACCTTCCACTTATCTCTCTCTCGGATCGAGGGCCGAGGTAATTGCTTGACGAGTTGAGTCTGTTCCCTGAGAATACTCGCATTCGCTTGCATCTCTAGTGGGACATGGCATGGCGACGCTGGAACATCCCCGGCTCCGACCCCTCTCGGGCCGCCGTGTCGAGCATGAAGGCAGCCATTTCGTGGCTCTCATGGACCCGGCTGGAGTTTTGACGAACCCCGTTCTGATCCCGTTAGAAGCCTATGAAACCGTAGTCCGTCACTTTGACGGCGCAAATTCTTGGCCGATGATCCAGGCAAACGCCCTACGCGATACCGGCCAGTTCGTGAGCCTGAGCCAAATTCAGCAACTTGTCGAGCAACTCGACCACTCCATGGTTCTGGATGGACCGACATTCGCAGAGTTCACGACCGCCTATCTCGAACAAACGTCCAGACCTGCTGCGATGGCCGGTCGGTCGTACTCGGCGACGGGACGAGCCTTGGAAGCGGAACTTCTCCGCTACTTCACAGGAGCGGGGGGTGCTGGTGAGCCGGGGCTGAACAGTGGCTCCGCCTTACGTGGGATCATCTGCCCCCATATCGACTTCGGGCGTGGTGGTCCTGTCTACACGTGGGCGTACAAGGAGCTGATCGAACAGTCTGATGCTGAGGTCTTTGTCATCTTGGGGGTTGCTCACCAGACGTGCCGAAGGCGGTTTGCGCTGACTCGTAAGGACTTCGAAACCCCGCTGGGGATCGCGGCAACGGATCGCTCTTATGTCGATCGGATCGCCGAGGTGGCTGGCTCGCAGTACTTCGACGACGAACTTGCCCATCGAACCGAGCACTCGATCGAGTTCCAGGCCGTCTTCCTCCGGTATCTCCTGGGCGGGAAGCGACCGTTCTCGATCGTACCGATTCTGGTCGGATCGTTCGATGACCTCATGGAGCGGGGGATCGACCCGATCAGCGATCCTGAAGTCTCCTCGTTTATCCATGCACTCAAGTTAGCAGAGGCTGGATGCGAGCGCCGAGTTGCCTATATCGGTGGCATCGACCTCTGCCACGTCGGCCCCGAGTTTGGCGACGCACGTCCGGTCGACGACTTCATGAAGAAGAATATTCGGGAGTTCGATGAGGCGATCCTCGCGAGAGCTGTGGCGGTCGATCCGCAGGGATGGTTTGCGACGGCTGCCAAGATCCACAATGCCAGTCGAGTTTGTGGGCTTGCCGCAACCTATACAATGCTGTATGCCATGGGTGAAGCTCGTGGACGTCTGCTACGTTACGATCAGGCGGTGAATCCTTCGGCGACGTGTTGTGTGACGTTCGCCAGTGTGGCCTATGACGAGATTCCCGCAGGACAGCTCAAGGTGTCCACACCGTGAACGAAACCGAACAGGCCCTTCCTACCGAGACACGCCAGCCCTGTCCTGCACCGGCGGACTTCGCGCATGAGGTCGCGGAATACGATCGCTTGGCCACCCAAGACGTGTTTCAGGGGCCAAGGCACCGGATGCACTACCGAATGCTCGGTCAAGGGCCTCCGCTCATCTTAAGCCCTGGTATTGCATCGACTTATCGCGGATACGCCCTACTCCTGAACAAGCTCTCAGAACGATTCCAGACGATCGTTTATGAATACCCTGGTGATCAACCCGACGATGCAGCAAAGCTCCGACAAATCTCGCATGAACACATGGTGGATGATGTCTTCGGCTTGATCGATCATCTCAACCTGGGACGTGTTTTTCTCGTGGGGATTTCCTTTGGGTCGACGATCACCTTGGCAGCTCTCCACCGAGAGCCTCGCCGATTCCCGAAGGCGGCGGTCCAGGGGGGATTTGCGTTCCGCTCGTTCTCCAGGGCCGAACGCTTAGCCCTCCGATTTGGGCGATTGATGCCGGGAACGCTCGCGAACCTGCCAATGCGGGAGCCTGTGTTGACCTACAACGGCAAGAGTGAATTCCCGAAGGTCATCCTCGATCGCTGGCCGCTTTACGTCGAAGAGAACGCTCTGACCCCGATTGCCCCAATGGCGCATCGGCTCGACTTACTCACGCACCTTGACCTGCGACCGTTACTCGAGCATGTTCCGAATGAGGTCCTAATTCTCCAGGGTGCTGAAGACAGGATCGTATCTCGGTCGCTTCACGATGAGTTGTGTGCGGGGCTTCCCAGCGCACGCAGCGTAATCATGCCTTTACTCGGTCATCAGATTCATTACACAGCCCCCGAAGCGATGGCTCACACCATCTCTGAGTTTTTCCTGCCATGTGCGCCGGGCGGATGCCCGAACGAGCCCAAGGACTGATCCCGTGCCGGAACAGCATGCGAAGCTGGTGATTGTAGGGATCGGTGACGACGGTCTCTCGGGACTCACCGAGTCGGCCCGGAAGATCTTGCAAGAGGCGGACGTCCTCCTTGGGGCGAGCACTACGCTCAGACTCTTGGCAGGTCTCCCAGGGCGGCAGGTCATTCTTGACCCCGACATGCCATCGGCGCTCCGGCAGGTCCGTGAGGCAACCAAAGGTCAACGACCCGTCCTCGTAAGCGGCGGCGATCCTCTGTTTTACGGGGTCGCACGCTACCTCTGCGATCGGCTCGGCAAAGAGCATTTTGACGTGATCCCCCACGTTAGCAGTATGCAGCTTGCCTTTGCACGAGTGAAAGAGTCTTGGGAAGACGCCTACCTCGCAAGCTTAGGCGGTCGACCGATCGAGACTCTGATTGACCGGATCCGGATCGCCGAGAAGGTTGGGCTGTTCTCCAGTGATGACGTACCACCTTCCCGGCTGGCAAAGGCCCTGCTCGATCGGGGCATCGACTATTTCCGAGCCTATGTCTGCGAGAATCTAGGTTCTCCCGATGAGCGTGTGACACAGTGCGACCTGGCCGATCTGGTCGACCAAGAATTTGACCCGCTGAATGTCCTTATTCTCATTCGCAAACCGAACCGGCCCGATCAGGCGAACCGGGCAGGCCGCTACCGACTGTTCGGCAATCCGGATGAAGCGTTTGCGCAGAGTCAGCCCAAGCGTGGGCTGATTACCCAGGCTGAGGTCCGATCGATCGCACTCGCCCAACTCGATATCCGACCGACGAGCGTCGTCTGGGATATCGGCGCTGGTTCAGGAAGCGTCGCCATTGAGGCCGCTCAACTCGCCCCTCATGGTCTCGTCTACGCAATTGAGCCGGAACTCGGTGATATCGCCTTAATTCAAGCGAATGCCGAGATGTTCGGCGTCCCGAACGTCAGACCGATCGCAGGTCGTGCCCCCGAGATACTGTCGGCACTTCCGGAACCTGACGCAATCTTCATCGGAGGAACGGGCCGCCAGGTCGATCCTGTGCTGACCTCCGCCTACGCACGACTCGCCCCCGGAGGCCGGATGGCCGTCAACGTTGCAACGATCGACGGCTTGGCGACCGCGTATCAGACCCTCAAGAGTCTTGCCGGTGAGGTTCGACTTTGGAACGTCGCAATCGCCCGTGGCATCGAACAGATGGAACGGGTCCGATTTGATGCTGTAAACCCGACGTTCTTACTTGCTGTGGTCAAGACAGTGACCCCCGGGGATTGAGTCGAACGTCAAAAATTCACACCGCACTCGAGATTCAGGTGCGGTTGGCCACATACGATTGTGGACGCCGACTTGTTCGGATAAAGTATTAAGTTGGGTTCTTTCGTTAGACGAATCGTTGAGATCAGGATACTCACTTCATGCCGTCAGGTGGAGATTTCCCAAAACTCGACTTTATCGCCGTTGGGGCTCACCCCGATGATGTCGAAATCGCTTGCGGAGGGACTCTCGCGCGTCTTAGCCGACTCGGATATAAGGTTGGGATCGTTGATTTGACCGATGGCGAGCCAACTCCGCTTTCGCCGGGTCCCGATATTCGCGCTGCGGAAGCAACCCTTGCAGGGGAGATCCTCGGTGTTGCGTTACGTATCAACCTGAATTTGCCCAATCGTCGCTTGTTCGACAACTTCGAGTCCCGCGTTGCCCTTGCTAAAGTGTTTCGCCAGTATCGACCTCGGGTCGTGGTCGGCTTCGCAGGCAAGACGGTGATGGCGTCTCCTGACCATTTCCAGGCGATGTTAATCACCGACGCCGCTGTTTTTTATAGCAGGCTCACTAAATGGGACGAATACTTCGACGGGTTGCCTGTACATACAATCTCGTCACAATTCGGGTTTGCGATCCCGCTCCACAGTATCGAATCTCCCTCCGACACCTCCGGGACAATCATCGCAGATATTTCGGGCTGTCTGGAACAGAAAATCGAAGCGATCCGGGCCTATAAGACACAATTCCCCTCCTCCAAATCCAAGATCTTCGGAGCTGTGGAATCGATGAATCGATACCACGGACTGACGGCTGGATTCGAGGCAGGTGAGATCTTTTTGACGTACCGATCGATTGGCGTCAATGACCTGGTGAGTTGGAGTTGCCCGCCGGATGGGGCAGTGACAAGCCGTCCCACTTCCAATAGTCTCTCCTGAACCAAAGGCGGATGATGTGTCCTTGAAATCTCTTTGGAATCGACTTGTGGGGGGCTTCACGAGTAAACCAGCTCGTCGCCGAAAGAGTGGGGCTCCTGATCCTACGGGCGAGTTCTTAGCCCCGGACCCGAAAACCCCGCAATCCACGAGTGGTCACGTCAGTCGGCTCAAGGTTGGGGTCGTCTCAACGGTGGGACTTTATCGTGAGCACAACGAAGATAATTTCTCAGTTCCGGGCACCCCTCACGTCAAGCATGACGGTATCATAGATACAGAATTAACCACTTTCACAACTCTTGACGTTGTTGATCAGTGGGTTCCTCTTGTCGTTGCCGACGGAATGGGGGGACAGCTCGCTGGCGAGAAGGCGAGCTTGATGGCTGTCGAGATGATCCCCCGCGAATTGATTCGCCGGCTGGCGACGATTGAGTTGGATGAAAAGGTCGCTCAACGCACCGTTCGCGACGCTGTCGCAGAGGTGAATAAAGAAATTTTAGCCATTTCGCACATTGGGGCTGAATTTTCGAACATGGGAACAACCGTCGTTCTGACGGTCTTTCGGAAAAATCGAGTCTATGTGGCCGGGATTGGCGACTCAAGAGCGTATCGACTACGCAACGAAAAAATCGAGCGGCTCACCAAGGATCACTCGCTGGCTGACGCACTAAGCGAGGCAGGCACAATCACCGCCGCCGAAGTGAAGAACCATAAGTTCAAGAATGTCCTGTACTTGTATCTTGGGAGCAAAGAAGCGCGTGGGGGCCCCGAACAAGTCGCAGTTCTCGACGTTCTGCCTGGCGATCGCTTTTTACTCGCGACCGATGGACTGACTGGGGTAGTCGAAGACGACCAACTCTCCGGGATCTTGAGCTCGACTGCCGACCCTCAGAGGGCCGCGAAAGTGCTCGTCGATCTGGCCCTCGACAATTTATCGCGTGATAATGTGACTGTCATGGTGATCCACGTCGAATAAGCTCTCCTCCCATCGCTGCCGCGTCCAAGGACTAACGAACCATGCCGACGCTCGACGAGTTCGTCGCGAACGTCGCGAAGAGCGGCTTGGTGACCCGTGACGACCTGGAACGGGGCCGGGAGCGTCTGGGATCGACCTCTCCCGAAGGAGCTCCGCTCCAACTGGCGAAACTGCTCATCGGTCAGAATTCGCTCACCACCTACCAGGCGAGAAAACTCCTCTCCGGGGCCACCAAGGGTTTCTTCCTGGGAGGGTTCAAGATCCTCCGCCCGCTCGGTGAAGGGGGAATGGGTAAGGTCTATCTCGCCGAGGCTGAGGGAGACAAACGACGCGTCGCAATCAAAGTCCTCCCACCTAAAAAAGCAGCGGAGGAAGATCGGGCCGTCCAGCGCTTCCGTCGCGAAATGGACCTCTCCCGACGGGTCAACCATCCGAACATTGCTCGCACGCTCGACGTGGGTGAAGCGGGAGGTGTCTACTTCATGATCATGGAGTACATCCCCGGTCAAAGCCTCTACGAACTCGTGAAACGCGAGGGAGGTGGCCCCCTGCGTGTGCCCGACACGGCCAAATTCTTCCTCAAGGTCCTTGATGGACTCGAAGCTGCCCATAGCATCGGCCTGATCCACCGTGACATCAAACCATCAAATATTATGGTGACCCCTGAGGGGGATGCGCGCATCCTCGACATGGGCCTCGCCAAGGCGATGAACGAGGCGAGCATCCTGACACGTCCCAACGTTGTGGTCGGAACGCTGGATTATGCCAGCCCTGAACAGCTTGGCGATGCTGCGCGGGCCAATGAACGGAGTGATCTCTACAGCGTCGGTTGTACGCTTTACTTCACACTCGCAGGCCGACCCCCCTTCGAGGGTGGCGATATCGTCAATAAGATTTATAAGCAAAGGATGGAAGATCCCGAACCCCTGGAAAGCGTGGCCAAAGGGGTCCCTTCCTCATTTGCAGCGATCGTCCGTAAGTTGATGGCGAAGAACCCCAACGATCGGTATCAGAGTGTGGCCGAACTCCGCATCGACATCGCGCGCTGGACTGATCCTGCGACAGTTCGAGCAATCCTGGGCGCACAGGCCGACGCCGCCCGCGCCTTTCGCCCCCCTCCCCCCTCGCTCGACGACGAAGACCTCCGCTTTTTAGCCGACGACGATCTTTCCCCATCTCTCCCCTCCCTTCGCGACCTTGGCGACCCTACCCCAGAAGCCCCCCCGGTCCATAAGCTCCCAACCGTTCCACGACCTGTTCTGGTAGTCGAGCCATCCTCACGAGGTGTTCACCCTCCAGCTCAAGTCGGCGGGCCAGACGAAGATAACCGCTGGCTAATCCAGTTCAGCATCATCGCTGTCGTGCTGGGGGTTGTCTCGATCCTTATCATTAGTTTGATTCAAGCGAGCTAATGAATACCGGCATTGGTTTTGCTGTTCTATAGTACGGTGACCTGCCCTCCCTTAATTGATGGTCTGAGTGCCCCCAATGAATCTTTCACTTGCTGCTGAGACTCGAAACACTCGTGCCGAAAAAACAAGCATGCCGGGTTCCGACGATGTCGTCGAGCTTGGCTTGCTGCTTTCGGCAAAGCGAGCCGAAGAGCTCATTGCCCTCGCACGCCGTCGTGGTTCAAGCGTGGCTCAGCTCCTTCGGGGCTTGATCGACAACGCACTGGCGGCGGAATCCTTCAACTGATACACTTGTCCACTTCGTCGTGATGCGAACGAAGTGGAGTTTGCGATGAAACCCCAGTCCAATGGCCTGGAAGTCCTGTTACCTGCAGTCTCCGCCTGGTTTTGCGAGACGTTTGGAACGCCGACGCCCCCACAAGCCGGGGGCTGGCCGCAAATCGCAGCGGGTCGAAGTACGCTGATCTTCGCCCCGACGGGGTCGGGCAAGACTTTGGCTGCCTTCCTGGCATGCCTCGACCATCTCTGGCGGAACCCGATCCCGGGCAAGAAACGCCCGACCAGGATCTTGTATCTCTCGCCTCTGAAAGCGTTGAACGCCGACGTTCACCGCAATCTTCAAGAGCCGCTCGCCGGTATTCTCCATGCTGCCAATGCCCGGGGCGAAGTGCTATCGGAATTGACGGTTGGCGTTCGTACCGGCGACACGCCAACCAATGAGCGACAGGCACTCATCCGCAACCCGCCCGATATCCTGATCACGACGCCCGAATCGCTGCACTTGATGCTCACAAGTAAGGCACGGGAGACCCTTCGCCAGGTCACGCATGTCATCGTGGATGAAATCCATGCTCTGTGCCCCAACAAAAGGGGGGTCTTCCTTGCGCTCCTTTTGGAACGACTCGAACATCTCAATCCCCAAAGCTTTGTCAGGGTTGGGTTGTCCGCCACCCAGCGACCGCTCGAAGAAGTGGCTCGCTACCTTGGTGGCCTCCGCAAAGTAACGCACCCGAACGGCTCGACACGTCTGGAAGCTCGACCGGTCGTAATCGTCGATGCCAAGCAACGAAAAGAGCTCGACCTCGAAGTTTCGATACCGTTTATCAGTTCCTTCCCGCTCCCCGCCGCGAGTGTCTGGCCGGCGATCGAAGCTCAACTCCGCCCTCTCATTGCGGCCCACAAATCAACGATCATCTTTGCGAACAATCGCCGAGTCGTCGAGCGGCTTGTTGCTCATTTGAACATTGACGAGAATGGCGAGGACCGGGTGGTACCGATTGCGATGCCCCACCACGGAAGCCTCAACCTCGTTGAACGACAACGGACCGAGGCCAAACTCAAGGCGGGCGAGCTTCCCGCTGTGGTCTCAACCGCGTCGCTCGAACTTGGCATCGATATGGGAGCTGTCGATCTCGTCGTTCAGGTTGAGTCGCCGGGGAACATCGCGCGCGGGCTCCAACGCGTCGGGCGAGCAGGCCACGTGGTCGGGGCCGCCAGCAAAGGCCGGTTGATTGCAAAGACGACAGGCGATCTGCTCGAAACCGCAGCGCTCTGCCGGGCCATGCTCCACGGGGAAGTCGAGCAACTGGTTGTCCCAACGAACTGTCTCGACGTACTTGCCCAACAAGTGGTGGCTTGTGTCGCCACCGAGCCTTGGGAAGTCTCGAAGCTATTCGACTTAGTGAGGCAAGCCTACCCTTATCGCGACTTACCCGCCGAAGCCTTCGAAAGCGTCCTCAAGATGGTCGCGGGCCGGTTTCCCTCGGTCAGCCTTCGCGACCTCAAACCCCGGCTGAGTTGGGACCGAGTTCACAACCGTCTCCTGGCACTGCCTGGAACCGCCCATATGGCACTCGTGGGTGGCGGAACGATCCCTGATACCGGCCAGTTCCCCCTATTCTTGGGCGAAGATGGCCCCAGACTCGGCGAGTTGGATGAGGAATTCGTCTATGAACGACGCGTTGGGGAATCCTTCCGGCTCGGGGCCGCAACCTGGAAAATTGAGGCGATTGAGGCTCATAAGGTGGTCGTCTCACGCGCTGAGGGGTCCGAGGCAATGGTGCCGTTCTGGCGTGGCGAAGCCATCGCGCGGACCCAGGAACTTGGTTTGGAGATCGCGACTCTTACTCGAGAGATTTCCACCCGTCTGGACGATGTAACCCTGCCGACCTGGTTAATGACCGAATGTTGTCTGAACGAACGAGCTGCGCATGTCTTGATCGATTATGTGGCCCGCCAGATCCGAGTTGGAGGGATCGCACCCGATGACCGAACAATCCTCATCGAGACGTTTCGCGACCCAGCGGGCGAGTTGAGCTTGGCCATCCTGACGCCGTTCGGATCCAGGCTTCATCTCGGTCTGAAGCTCGTGCTACAAGCCCGCCTCCAGCAAAGGCTTGGGATCACAACTTCGACCCTACACGGCGACGACGGAGTCTTGATTCGTATTCCCGCCACCGACTCCCCTCCGCTCGACTTATTTGAGGGAATCACCGGTGCGATCGGGGAGAAACTCTTGAGGCAGGTCTTGAGCGATAGTGCCCTCTTCGGGCTGCGATTCCGCCAGGGTGCCGGTCGAGCGTTATTGATGCCTCGCCCCGACCCTGCAAAGCGCACTCCGCTCTGGCTCCAACGGCTCCGAGCCAAGGATCTACTCCAGGTCGTGCGGAAGTTCCCCGACTTTCCGATCGTGGTCGAAACCTACCGCGAATGCCTTACCGACGACCTCAACCTCCCCCGGTTGCGCCAGTTTCTCGACCAGATCAACACGGGCGAGATCAAGATCGTCACACGGCAGGCAGAAATTGCTTCCCCATTCACCTCAGAACTCATTTTCAAGTTCACACCTGCCTTTATCTACGAGTGGGACGAGCCCCGACGTGGTGATTTGGCAACCAGCCCATCGCAGGTCGATGCGGATGTGCTCGACCCCCTGCTCGACCCAGCAATCGCTGCTCGATGGCTAGATCCGAACGCTGTGGGCAGGGTCGAATCGCGGCTCCGAAGCGTCGGTCAGCCTCCACGAACAGTCGACGAAATGGCAGAGACGCTTCGGCGTCTCGGCGACCTCACCACGACGGAACTCGTAGGACCGATGGCTGGCTTTGTGACGATTTTGGAGTCCGAAAATCGCGCGACCGCCATCGAGTTAACGGGAACCAAGCCGTCACTCCGCTGGATCTTGAGCGAAGAGTCGGACCTATACCAGAGTGCGTTCCGAAAAGCACCCGAGGAAGTCTCACAGAAAACGATCATCGATCGCTTTCTACGCACTCACGCCCTGATCGGGCTCAACGAGATCATCGCCCGGTACCCGATCGGACCTGCCAGGGCAACGGAGTTGCTCGAGGCTTCGGTCGAACATGGCGACTTGATCCGGATCGATGGCGAGGACGGCTCCCGGTGGGGGGACCGGAGGAACCTCGACGAGGTGCGTCGCTTGTCGATTGCGCTAAAACGACAAGAAAGCGTCGCGGTCCCCCCCGAGATTTTCGCAGCCTCAGTCGCGAATCTCCAACGCGTTTACCCGAGCCAGAAGCGTGAAGGGGCGGCCGCCGTCTCTCTGGTTCTCGAACAGTTGCAAGGCTTCTCGGCAACGGCGGAAGTTTGGGAAACCGAGATCCTTCCGCGCCGAATTTGCGGCTACCGAACCTCCTGGCTCGACGAAGCCTTTGCAGGCGGAGCTTGGGTCTGGCGCGGTTCCACTAGCGGTCGAACCGAACTCCGCGTGGCGATCTTGGCCCGTGACTTCAGTGGGACTTGGAATCGTAATCCTGATGAGGTCGAGCCCTCTGCACTCGCTCAACGCGTATTAGTCTGTCTACGTGAAAAAGGAGCTCAATTCCCTATTGATCTCGCACGAAACTCAGTTCTCGATCCTTCGTCTGTGCGAGCGGGATTACTCGAGTTGGCTGGGCTTGGCCAGGTGACAAACGACCGATTCGATCCTGTCCGACCAGGGGGAGAGGCGATGTCCCTCGCTCTCGAGGAGGCGGGACGTAGGCAGTCCCGGAATAGCTTTCGACCTCGCCCAGCCATGCGGCGTGCCGCCTCGACCCGCCCCGAAGGTCGCTGGTCGGTCCTCGAACTCCAGAGTCAAGTCGATCCGGAATCCTCGGCACTCGTCTGGGCGGGTCTGCTCCTCGAGCGATATGGGGTACTGACTAGGGAAATCGCCGAACTTGACCCAGGCTGCCCACCCTGGAAGGACCTTGCTCCTTGGCTGGCCCGCGCTGAGCTTCGCGGGGAGTTGAGGCGTGGCTACTTCGTGGAAGGGCTCTCGGGAGTTCAGTATGCGACCGAAGACTCCGCTGCTGCCTTGGCCAAACTGGCAGGAACCCCCACTCAGAGTTCCGAACCGGTCTTGATCACAAGCCTCGATCCAGCCAACATTTATGGCTCCGGAGCACCCCTGGATGTTCCCTTACTTGAAGGCGGAACGGCGCGACTCAATCGCGCTGCAGGCCAGTATCTGGTCTTGGTTGCAGGTCGGCCCATCTTGATCATCGAAGCCCAAGGAAAACGACTCACCGGATTAGGATCTGCTTCAGAAACTGAGTTGCGGGCAGCCGTCGGGCTGCTTCCGTTGTTGGCGAATCCTGCTCGCAAGGTCATTAAGGTTGATACCTATAATAACTCAGTCGCGAGTGCCAGTGCGGCGACCCTTTGGCTGACGGAGGCGGGGTTTGTCCGAGACCCACCGGGGATGGCTTTTTACGCAGGTTGGTCATGAAATTTATGTGTAGCTATTCCCATTTCCCGATTCGCTGGCAAACTATGCAAATTGCATTGTCTGCCTGAGCCGTTTGTCAGCGACCGCGTGGAGCCGATCCGATGGCGATGACCATCTCCAACGACCTACGCTACGACTGCCTGGTGATCAGCGATTTGCACCTCGGGAGCGAGGTCTGCCAAGCTCGTCTGCTCGAGGAGTTCCTCGAATGGTCGGTGACTCAGACTCGTCAGCTCGTCATCAATGGCGACATCTTTGACGATCTGAACTTCAAACGACTCAATAGGAGGCACTTCGCCTGCCTGAAGATCATCCGCAGGCACTCGGATCGTGAGGATTTCAAGGTTGTTTGGTTAAGAGGCAATCATGACGGGGCCGCCGATATCGTAAGTCATATCGTAGGTGTCGAGATCCTCGACGAGTACGTCTATCAGAATGATTCAATCAGCCTCCTAATCCTTCACGGAGACCAGTTCGACACGATCGTTACAGAACATTTGTTACTGACGGCTGCTGTAGTCTGGTTCTACTCCTGGTTCCAGAAACTGATGCCACATCGGGCATCGCGATGGCTGCGTATGGTTACGAAACGCTTCCAGAGGAACAGCCAGCTCGTGATGGAGCGAGCTGTGGACTACGCCCGATCGAAGGGCTTCCGTTACGTGACCTGTGGACACACCCACTTGGCGCTCGAACAAGTGATTCATGGAATCCAATATGTGAATAGTGGCTCCTGGGTCGATGCCCCGCCCTGTCCTTTCGTGGCGATCAAGGGGTCTTCTGTCCACCTCGAGTACTGGCCCAAAGTCGTCTCGGCGGATGAATCCGAGCCGGAACCAGCCCCGTTCCCGGTCATCATGCCCATGCCGTCGTTGGGCTAGAACTGAGAATGGGAAGGCCTGCTCCCACCCAAGTTTGAATCGTCTTTCAGAAAGCCCGTTGGCAAAGTCGATCCGAAATTAGGAGCGGAAACTCTTAAACCTGCTCAGGGAGAACCGAACCGGGTCTCGACTCTGTCGTTTTTATGAGACGTCATTGGTCGAGAGGATGCGGCCAGTATGGTCTTTTGCTAGAATCTAATGATCAATAGGTTGTTGACACTTCCAGGGAGGTTCCTCGGTTGGCCACGTTTCGGACCGAAAAAGATTCGATGGGTTCGATGCAAGTCCCGGTCGATGCCTATTACGGGGCACAGACTCGGCGGGCTGAGCTGAACTTCCAAGTCAGTCCCCTTAGACTGCCCCGGGCTATGATCCGAGCCCTCGGTCTGATCAAGGGTTCTGCGGCGCGTGTCAATCTTGAGCTAGGCTTGTTCAAGGCGAGTAAAGCGAACGAGAAGGTTTTCTCCGCAGAGACAATCGTAGACGCACTCCAAGCCGCCGCGAACGCGGTTGCCGGCGGTATCTATGACGAGCAGTTCGTGGTCGATATTTTCCAGACCGGCTCGGGCACGTCGTCAAATATGAACACAAACGAGACGATCGCCGGCATTGCCAACGAATCGCTCGGATTCGGAAAAGGGGGGAAGTCCCCTGTCCATCCCAACGATCATGTCAATATGGGCCAGTCCTCCAACGACGTATTCCCAACCGCGATCCATGTCGCGGCGTTGACCGAACTTCACCAGGCTCTCATCCCCGCACTCAGCCTGCTGCACACCAAACTTGCCGCTAAGGCGGACGAGTTCGATAAGATCGTCAAGATTGGCCGAACTCACTTGCAAGACGCGGTGCCGATTCGTCTGGGCCAGGAGTTCTCCGGCTATGCCAGCCAGGTAGAACATGGGATTCAGCGTTTGCGAACCTCGGGAGATGCCCTCTCGGAACTCCCCATCGGCGGGACGGCGCTCGGCACTGGGATCAACACTCATGCAGAATTCCCCGAGCGAATGTGTGCCAAGCTTTCCAACGCGACTGGTGTTACGTTTCGTCCCGCTTCAAACTGCTTCGAGGCAATGGCCAACCGTGACGCCGCTGTCGAGGTTTCCGGGGCTCTGAAGACAGTGGCAGTGAGCCTCTCAAACATCGCCAATAACATCCGTTGGCTCGCGTCTGGCCCCCGCTGCGGGATCGGTGAGATCAAGATCCCCGAACTCCAGCCGGGGAGTTCGATCATGCCAGGCAAAGTCAATCCTGTCATCCCTGAGGCCGTGATGATGGTCGCGGCTCAAGTCGTGGGCAACGACGCAACCATCGCGTTCGGGAACGCACTTGGATCGAACTTTGACCTGAACGTCTCGATGCCAGTGATCGCCTATAATCTGCTCCAGTCAATCGAATTGTTAACGGGCGCAGCGACTCACTTGGTGACCCGATGCCTGGATGCAACTGAGCATCTGGGTGCGGGTTACAATGGAATCAAACAAATCGAAGCCGATAAGGACGTCTGTGCGGCGTCGATCGAACGAAGTTTAGCCATGTGTACCGCGCTCGCACCACGACTCGGTTACGACAACGCGGCGGCGATCGCCAAGAAGGCCGCCAAGACCAACCGCAACGTTCGCGAGGTTGCCCTCGAGATCGCCGGGAAGAGCGAAGCCGACGCGGCGAGATCCTTGAGCGATTTCATTGACGGGGCTGTCGTATTCTCGCAAGGGGTTCCGACTTCGGAAGAGATTGTGGCACTACTCGATCCCTACGCACAGACGATTCGGGGCACAGGGGCTGGGGGTTCTGCTGGGGGTTGAGGGTTTCGGAAAACTGGCAGATTTGGCCAACATGGATAACCTTGATGAATATCGAACACGAATTCGACTGGTCACACGACGCGGCTGACGCCGAGTTTGAAAACTCGTCCCAACCTTCGTCACTCGGCCCGGTCGATCCCGAGCTCGTTATCAGTTATCAAGGCGTTTCTGCGCCTCTTGTGGTCGTCCACTACCGAACCCGGTGGTCGTCGATTGCGGTCTTATTCACTTCGATGTTAATACTAGCGACCTCGGTGGTGCTCACATCGACTCGAGTTGGGCTTTTTAGGGAATCGGGCCGTTCGAGGTTGACTGAGAGCGATCTTCCCAAGGGAACAACACTGGCGATCCAGACCCCTCAGTATCTCCGCACGGAGCGGTTTGAGGCGGAGCATGGGGCTCCATCCGAGCCTAACCTTCGGGTTGTCGCCCGCTCTCAAGTTGATGATCGCGTCGGTGTCTCGCTCAAGTTCAGCCTTCCTGTTGTTGAGCCGATCCCCCACATTGGGGCATTACCCGAAGATCACCCCCGAGTTCCCAAGAGGGCTGGAGCGGGGAATGCCCGGCTGATCGCCGCCGAATTGCTCGACCCCGCCGATGTCTGGACTGACATTGAGCGCGAGGCGGACGCTCGTCAGCAGGCTCAAGCGGAAAGTCTGAAGCTCAAAGGCGATCGGCCCGACCAACTTCGCAAGGAAGCTGCCCGGCAATTTGTTGATCTGAAGCGGCAATCCGACGCAACCCGCGTTGCGTTCCGTCAGGCCCTCCGAGGGGTCATGGATCGCTCGGGTGCGCGTGCTGGCCAAGAGGTTCGTCGGTTAGTCGAGACGATGCATCAAGAAGTTCCTACCGATGTGCTCGCCCAGGCAAAGTATCTCAAAGAGAACTCCGCCGCTCGGCTCCCCCGAAGTGAACAGCTCGACCTCTTCCGGGCGATCGGACTTCCAGAGACCTCTCTCCTCTACCATCTGGTGGAAGTCGAGACCAGCAAGCAACGGCAACGGGGCGGACCTCGAACAATGGATGATGCGTGGGCCCGAGCTGCCAAGGTCTTGGTGGACTCACCGCCCGGCCCAAAATCGCAAACCGTGCCCCCACTCGCTAGACTCTACTTCACCCCTAACGGCCCCGGGCGCGACGCGTCTCGGTTGCCGCGATAATCCCTCCCACCTGCGGAGCCTGCCTCCATGTCGTATCATGCCCTGCTCTTTGCTTTACTCTCCGTATGTTTCGATGCCGGTGAGAATCGGCCGGCGAGCCCCGAGGCCGGGAAGACGCTCCTCATTGAGGGCGATGCTCTTGCCGACAAGAATGAGCCAACCGAGGCCGTCCTTAAATATAAGCTTGCGTTTGAGCAACTATTGCCGGGCATGCGTAAGCTCGCCTTCAAGACCGAAGTCAAACGGGATGTGACCGCCCGTGAGGATCTCCGCGCTTTTTTGATTCAAGAGATCGACGAGGACTCGACGCCTGAAGAGTTCAAGGCCGACGAACTTGGTATGAAGGCCCTGGGCCTCATTCCCCTCGATCTCGACCTCAAAGAAACCCTCGTCAAAGTCTACTCCGAGGAGATCGCCGCGTTCTACGATCCACGCACGAAAACCATGCATCTCATCAAAGAGACTCCAGTCAAAGATCAGAAGGCTCCCTCATTTCTCGAACGCTTGATGGGAAAGACCACAGGTTTCAATAAAGACGAGAGTAAGACGGTCATCGCTCACGAACTCACCCACGCGCTTGCTGACCAGAACTACGACTTGCAAGCCATGCAGAAGAAGATCAAGGACGACGATGATCGATCGATGGCTCTCTCGGCGCTCATTGAAGGTGAGGCCACATTGACCATGATCGCAGCCCAGATGAACGACTGGACCGGCGACATGATCAAAGAGCTTCAGGCCGATGACCTTGACCGAGGGCTGAAGTTCATGGGCCCGCTAATCACAATGGGGAGCGGCAAGAGCCTCAAGAATGCTCCTCCGATTCTTGCGGAGACCATGATCTTTCCCTACATCCGTGGCTTGGTCTTCTGTACCGACTTGATCAACCGCAACAACTGGTCGGCAATCGACGAAGCGTACAAGAATCCTCCGCTCTCGACCGAGCAGATCCTCCATCCCGAGAAGTATCGGGGGCCCAAACTCGACCTTCCCACAAAGGTGGATCTGGGTACTCTCCCCGCCGGAACAGGCTGGACAGAGATCGGCCAAAACGTCGTGGGAGAGATGCAGCTTGGCGTGATGCTCAAACGGATTACCGGGGGAGCAGCCGCCGCCGCAGGGTGGGATGGCGATCGCTACGCCGTCTTCGAGGGTGCCCAAGGCAAACTCGGTCTGGTCTGGTTCTCAACATGGGACAGTGAGAAAGATGCGACTGAATACTTGAATGCTTATGTTCGGTTTCAGACGAAGAAGCTCGGTTCGGATGTGTCGTCGCCCGAAGCTGTCCCCGACTCGAACCGTCGTCCCTCATCAGGAGTCTTCTACGCTCTCGAACGGCGAGGTGCCGATGTTGTGGTTGTCGAAGGGTTCGACTCCGCGACAACCGAGTCCTTGATCGAGGCGGCATTCAAAGCGAAAAAGACGGAGATGAAGTAACCTCGCCTACCCAACACGTTCGTTTACGATCTCACGGGCGGTTGATCTAAACCGTTGAGCACCTCCGACCGACACCGCCCATAGTCGGGTTCAAGGTCGGAGATGGCTTCCGGATCAGCAGCCAGGGTCTCGCGAACTTGCCTACGGAGCCTCTTGTTCCCTAGCCTTTTGACGACTCGCTTCTCTTCCCGAAGTTCTTTCTTGAGCTTCTGATCCATGACTCGGCCTCATCGTGAATCGATAGTCTCCGCCAATCTGACACTCAATCATTGGGCCAGGTTCACTTCAAGATCCGGCCCATCCATTGGATTAGGTCGCGTGCATATTCTCCCGGATCGTCTTCGAACTCAAGGGTATGGTGCCTTTTGGGATAGTTGATCACTTGTCGATCAGTACCCACAAACGACTCAAAGTAGGCGAGGGTAAGGTCGTTGTCTGCGATCCGATCCTCTCCCGCCAGCATCAGAAGTGAAGGTTGTTTGAGAAGCGGGGGCATCTTCTTGACGGCGAGGTCGATAAAGGTGCTCGCTGCCAACAGCCCAGCAGTCGCGGCGTGCAGGCCGAGCGGATCGTTGGCGATAAATGCCTGTCCCACGGGGCTCGCAGTGAAAAGCGCAGGGTCGCTCAAGGGAATGGCGAATGTCTTTCGCTTATTGATAATGAAGGCCAAAGCAATGCGGAGCCGCTCACCCAGTGACACGCCAACTCGGGGATGAAGTCCTGGGCAAATCAAAGCAAACGCATCCACAAGCTCCGGGCGTTTGCCAGCGAGTAAAACGACCGGCTTTGCTCCCCAACTGATTCCTGCCAGCACGATCGGAACACTTGGTCGCTTGGCTCGCAGACTCTGAAGTAATTCGGCAAGATCGTCGATCAAGCGAGAGGAATGAGGCGTGTGGCCTCGATCGAGCCGGTTCGCTCCCGATCCTCTTCGGTCGGGGAAATACGCTTCGTAGCCTGCCTCTGCCAAAGTCAGGCCCAGGTTGTGGTACCAACCTCCATGAGATTGGACACCGTGAACCACGACGACCCGAGCTTTGGGAGGTTCGGCGGTCGGCCAAATCGCGACATGGATTGGATAGCCGTCCGAGGCAACCTGGCTTTCGATGAGGGGCTTAGTCATAGGAGATCTCCCGACGTGCTCGGGTCATTCGTCCCAACGCGATTGGGTCAATTGTGACACCCAGACCCGGCCCCGAGATCGGCTTGGCCCAGCCTCCGTAGCGGAAGGTGGGGTCTTCCTTTGTCACGTTCGAGGCCAAGACATGTCGATCATACGAGCCCTCAACATAGCGGAGGCCGGCCACATTCGAAGCTAAGTGCCGACCAGCCGCCGATAGCAGCCCCGTCTCGCCGGGGTGACAACCCAGTTGAACTCCTAGCCCACTCTGACGCGCCATTGCAATGAGCCGCAAGGTCGGGAAGAAACCGCCGCATTTCGAGAGGCGGACATTGAAGAGATCGGCAGTACGGTCACGGATCGCCGCCCTGCCGTCCGACTCGGAACAGAGGGACTCGTCGAGCATGATCGGAATTCCGATCTTGGCCTTCAACTCCGTGAGGCAGCCGAGTTCTTCGTGGGGGACCGGCTGTTCGAGGGCTGTTGGAAAGGCTGATCGTACCGACTGAACCTTCTCAAGCAGTTCGCCCGAATGCCATGCCTCATTGGCATCGATCCGAATATCGACCCTCCGGCCCAGAATCTTACGCAGCTTCCGAAGCCGAGTCTCATCATCCTGCCCTTCAACCCCAACCTTAATTTTGACCTGGTGGAATCCGTAGAGCCGCATCTTCCAAGCGGAGATTCGCTCCTTCCTGGGGTCGGACGCGGTAATCACACCGCTGTACCGGACCCAGGTGGGGGTAGCCGACCAACCTACATCCGGGATCTTGATAAACCGAATCAGGACACCCACCGAGTGCCCAAAGCAGCGACCGTAGGCGTCGAGCAGAGCCATTTCGAGAGCACATCGCGCCGCATTCGCACCCATGCCTCGAGGGTCATGTGATGGCGGCTCAACAGTCAGTGCTGCCAGTCGGTCGACCATTTCGATCGGATCTTGCGGCGAGCCAACTTGTCGGGCAACGTCACAGACGCCCAGCCGATCAAATGTCGAGGCGATGGTCTCGCCTGTGACGTAACTCCGAGGCACGCCTTCGCCGAAGCCGACGTGGCCGGTGCCGAGTTCCACTTTCACGACCAGGCTCTCGCTTGAACTTCGCTCGTGCGAAGCGTGGCGGATCTTGGTCTTGAGTGGAACATCCAAATGCAAAAGCTCAACCGAGCGAACACGTGTGTCCACGCCAGTCCCTCGGGCGTTATTGTTCGATCCGAATGACTCGGTCGAGATTGTGCGCTCTGGACGGGAGAGGGACAAGCGAGCCGGAACGCTCAATAGAACTTTTCGAGCGCCCTGGTCACATAATAAATGACCGTGTTCCTACTCACGGGCTTGCTCAAAACGCAAAACGCGTTTGCGGAAAGGGCTTTGCGGAGTAGGTGCTGATCGCGATCCGCAGAGACCAGGATCATCGGCAGGACACCTTTGATCTGGCGAACGATCTCCATCGTCTCCAGCCCGCTCAGCTTGGGGAGGTGCATATCAAACAGGGCGAGATGGATTTCTTGACCGCAAACGATCTCGATCGCTTCCTCGCCACTCTGCGCCAGGTGAGTTCGAAAACCAACCGGCTCGAAGATGTCTCGAAGCGTCTCACGGGCGCTTTGATCATCGTCGGTGATCAGGATCGAATATGGGCGATCGAGGGTCATCTTGAGCAAACTTATAGAGGGAGTGACGGTCTCGGTAAGTCCACCTCAGGCCTTGCCATGCAATCCTTGGGCCACTACCAAAAGCAGGATCAGTCCCCGATCACTTCCTCCACAACCCACTGTTAAAACGGGGGTTGCGATGAGTGATCCCCAGTAAACGATTTCGTCTTCATCTCTTACTCTGCAACACTTCCAGTCAGAGATGGCAGTTAGCGTGTCGTGGTCTCTGCGGAGTTGGCAGGAGTTGACGATGATGCCGGCCTCTGAGCGATTCGTGAGAGGAGGCCCCCGGGGCGTCGGCCCCAGCGAGAGTCGGGGTCGAACGCGGTGGCAAGTGTCAGCTCGGCCGGGTTCGCCTCAACATTGCGGAAGATGTATCTCTCTAAGAGTTCGCCGTGAGCGGACTCTTCTTGAACCATGGCGGGGAGTTTAGTCTGGTCATCGAGATACACCAGCCAACGTTCACCTTCAGTCCCGACCCTCGTCAACTTGTGACACACTCGACCGATGGCCTCAGGGGTCTCTTTCCCTTCATATTGGGAGCGGTTGGCGGGAGGGCCCGTCAGTGAGGATTCGAGGTTCGCAATAATCGTGTCGAAACCAGCCTCGGTGATGGGATGCCGGCTATTTCGGGCCACCATGAAATTATCGGGTGCAAGGTCCAGACGGGGCATCATCGAGCCTGGAGTATTGATATGCATCAGGCCATCGGCGGATTCAAAGATCACCTCACGGCCCTTGCTGGGACCGCTCGGCCATTCGAAGCGAACTGCTTTCGGGTTACGACGGACGCTCAGAATCAGATCCTCAGCAGGTTGGAGGTTCTCGCCCACCTTCTCCTGCCGATTCATCGCAACCTTATAGCTGGTCAGACCTTCAACACGATTTCGAGCTGCCGTGACCAAGCTCTCAGGCGTGATCACTCGGGCATCGACTTTTAACTCGCGAGGCTTGTCGAGCGCGACCTCACTGACGGCGACCATCGAACCGGCTGCGAGCGGCTCAATGTTGACTTGGGGCAATTGAACCGGCAGAGGTGCGCCGAGGCTGATCCGCGCTGGCGGGGCTGTTGACCTGTTGGCGACAATGGTCGTCCCCTCGGTCTGGCGATTCTTAGGGTTATCCAGTCGGGTATCTAAGCTAAGTTTGGGGGTTGGGCCAGCATCGGAGGCCGCTCCGACGGGGGCACTTGCCATCCCACCGCTTCGCCGGGTCGTTTTCGGAGCTGGCTCCTCGATCTTGCCCAGTAGCAGGCTGTCATCGTTCTGCCGGCTTGACTTCATTTCGGCACAGCCGCTGAGCCCGCATGCCAATCCGAGGGTCATTGACAGTCCGAATAGCCCGAGCCTACGTTGCGAACGATGCATTGAGTCCCCTCCCTGGGGTCGAAATACTCACAATCCTTTGATCTAACAGGAAGCCGAGATTGGCACAATCTGAGCTTGGCGAGAGAGGAGTCGCCCAGAATGCTCAACCTACCTCATCTGCAAATTGGAAGGTCTCGATCACCGCAAGATCAGACAGCAAACAGGGCTGTTTGTACTGTTCCACCGTCCCGCCACTCTTCTGGAGTCGGCGACGCTGGAACTCGGCCCAGGCCCCTTGGAGAAGCCGACGGACCCGAACCGCCTCAAGTCGCTGAGTAGATCGCCGGTTCTCGTACTCGAAATTGATCTTGCTCAACTGAAGATCGACTTCATTCGCTAAGAGCTCGGCCAGAGAAGCCGAAGGCACATCGCCTGCCTCGACGAGGAGACTGTAATAGGGTGTATCGGCCCAGGTCGGCAGTAGAATATAGGCATTCAGGCGAAACCCGATCACCCTCTGTGCCTCAGCGACCGCCCCCACAACATGGAACTCCGAGAGCTTCTCCCCAGTCATGCTCGAGAAGTGAGCCCCTTTGTTGAGGAACTCTAACAGTGGAGTTGTGCCGTAAAAACCGACACAACGCACAAGGTCATGGATCTGATAGCGGTAGAGACCGCCCGCTGTCGTCGGCAAGATGAAGTACCGCTCCCCTTCGACAAGCTCGTGGGCTTCCAAGGTGTCGGGGAGTTCACGATCGACTTGGTCTTCAGGGATAAACTCAAAGAACGAGTGCCGTATATCAAGAATCCCGCCTGGTGTGCCATCCTCCACGGGGATCGTCATCCTCCCTTCGGAGGCGATGAGACCGACGTCCCGGATCGGCGCATCGCCAAAGAACTCGGGGTATCCGCGCAGATAGGCCCCCATCGTTCCCCCGGTCCAATTTGCCAAGAACTGGAAGTTTGGCCAGTAATCCTTGGGCAAGAGCCTCCCTGTCTCGTTCACAATCGCCTCAAGTCGCTTCGCAGTGGCTTTTCTCTTCCACCTGGTCCGAATCTGGATCGCTTTTCGTACATCGTTGGGGATCTGCCACTTGGGGTCGATCGTCCCATCGCGGAGATCTCGAATCAGTGTGGCTTTCTCACGATCACCAAGCCGGGCAATCGCCAGGATCGTGCTCGGGTTGGCGGCGATGGTCGCGCCGACGTCTCGGTAGGTTGAGAGACGCAACGCAACATAATATTTCGACTCGATATCCTTGATCCGCGAGGCCGCCGGGGGCATGCAGTAGACGAGTCGAACGAACGGATTCTGCATCTGAGCAGTAAGGCCGGTGATCGCCCCACAAGGGATTCCCGAAGGAGTCTCGGTTTCTCGCCAATCGCTTGCGAGTTGCAAGATCGGTTTGAGACCGTTTTTGATGATCTCCGGGTGTGCATCAAAGGCCATGATTCCCCAGATCAACCACCCTTCGCGGTAGTTGTTCAGAGCTTCACGAGTGACCGGAATCGTCTTGGGTCGATCCGTTGTTCCAGAGGTCATTGCAAACATCAGGATTTCGGTATCTGGCCCGAAGAGCGCAGACGTTTCTCCCTGGCGGACTCGTGCAATGTACGGTTCGTGCCCCTCATAACCACGGATAGGAACACGTTTGCGGAAGTCTGCGACGGAGCGGATCTCCTTGAAGTGGTGATCGCGACCGAATGCACTCTCTGCATTTCGGGCGATCTGGGCTAAGAGCAACTGATGCTGGACCTGAACAGTGTGTTCCGTCTGGGCGAGGAAGGCACGAGCGTGCGAGCGTGCTCGCTCAGCTTGACGTTGCCCGACAAGCTTCTTGATCAGTTTGAACATCGGGCATCCCGGCTGGAGGTGGCCCTAACCTTCCATTGCCAGGGCAGACCGAGAGTCTAGGTACGAACGGCCAGACTGTCAACTTGGGGTAATCGTTCGAAAATCCGCCAATCCGTCGCGGCGAGCTGTGATGGAGAGGACAACCGCGGTCAGGCTGCGCTGGGCCGGGATCGGAATTGGGCGGCGAGTCTTCGGGCATCATCGTCATAAGTTGTGAGCCGTGCCGCCTCAATGAACTCCGGTGCGGGATTGATCTCGGAGGCCAACTCAACAAAGACCTGACTGGCCTCCGCGTGCCTCCCAAGCCTGAGCAAGACGAGACCGTAATCAAACTGGACCATCGCCTTTGAGGGTTTCACGGATTGATCACTCGGAGCGTTCCTGAATCGCTCGACCCAAGCGATGATTCGCAGACTCAGCGGAGTGAACTCATGATCAGGCACCGTATCGGCTAAAGTTCCAAGAATGCAGATACAATGCGCGAGGACATTGGCACTTAGATCCGGTTTCGCGGCCAGGACCTCAGCCTCACGGACGGCCCGGGGAAGGTCGGTGACCCTCAAAATCCGAAGGAAGAGGCAGTCGCCGATCGCCTGACCCGGATTGATGCGTCGAGCCTCCTCGATTTCGACCAGTGCCAACTCTGGCTTACTGAGTGAAAGAAGTGTTGCAGCACGTCGGCATTCGAAGTAGCCAACTCGAAAACTAGGCTCAGCGTCAGAGGGAGCGATGCTCTCATAGATGGTCAATAACTGAAAGAGCCGCCACTCCTGCTCGGTCGATGGGTGTGGATTCTGAACCAGCCCTCGAACCTCACGTCTAATGGAGGGCAAATCTTGAGCTTGGTTTCCGTCGAGATGGACAATCGTCTGCCAATCGGGGATGCCAACGACCCCAAATTCGTCGTCGATTGCGATGCGCGCTCCTACGATGACCTCGCCATCGCTCAACCAAGCCCAATCCTGAGTCCGAGCAGCAAGCATTTCACGACGAGATGAAGGGAAACTCAGTCGTAGTTGGTCCGATTCCGTGATCGCGTTGTAGTCAACCGGGATCGTTTTCATCGTGCCCCCCTCGGTGACGGGTTGGTTTCCTCTCGGAATAAAGCAATAAGCTTCACGGAGTCGTCCCATGTCCAATCCGGGGGGACGGCGACCGTGGCGTGAGCACCCTTGCCAGGCGTGACTACCACATCATACCCCAGATCGCGAATCGCTCCCACCGTCGTGACACCGACCTTGTTGTTGGGACAAAAGCTTGCGAGTTCCTCGATCGATCGTCCAACAGCGCATTGGACGGAGAATCCGAAGTATCCCTCGTACAGCACGCAACGGTCACGCAGAGGGTTCGGGTCCTTATGGGGTGGGCTTCCCACAACGCACGACGATTGCCTCGTCGGAGAGGATTTTCTGGTCCTGAATCGGCATGGCTACCCCCGGCGGTCTTTCCGATCAAAAGGGGTATTACCAGCGTGCAAGCACAACTCAGGGCGAGCCAATGGCTCGCCCTGAGATGAGGAATACTTCCTGACCTTACGCCGAGATAACCCTAAACCGACGCGACCGGTAGAGCCATGCTCAGCGCGGAGTTGATCGCAGGTTCTTCGGTCGTCGTCGGCGACTCCTCGACGGTGTTGAGGCGTCTTGGGGCCCACTTCTCGAAGAAGTAAGACAACTTTGAAGCGTACTCAACGGGTTGAAGTTCTCGACAACGGTTATGCTTGGCGTGCGGGACGATCCACAATTCCTTGGGATCGCGAGCCTCGTCAAAGAGGGTTTTGGCAATCTCAGGGCTGATGTAATTGTCGCGCTGACCGTGAATCATAAACCAAGGGCGCGGGGCCAACCGAGCGACGGCTCGCTCAACGTCTGGGAATGTGCAATGGAGTCGGATCTGAGAGCGAACTCGCGAAACCATACCAACCCAGGCAAACACCGCGTGGGGAAGACCTTGATAGATCCGACGTCCACCCGTATAGATATCGGCCCATCGTTTCATGTAAGCGAACATCATTCCCTTTGTGGGGAACGCGCCGTCGGTCACGACCCCCCAGACTCCGGGATCGTCACCAGCAACACAGAGGGCGGCACCACCACCCCGACTGATTCCGAACAGTCCAACCCCCGCCGCATCGGTATCAGTCCTTGACCGAACGTAAGCGATTGCGGCGTTGATGTCATGGATTTCGTGATTGGTTACCCATTGGAGCGGCTTATAGCTTTCATCAACTTGGCTGATGCCATGGTTGCGAAAGTCGAAGGAAAAGAGGTCGAATCCAAGATCGCGAAGCCCGTCAGCGTAGGGGATAACGCTCCAGCGATCGCTCAGATATTCATGACAGAAGACGATCACACCTGCTCGACTAGACGTTCGAGCCTTCAAATACGTCCCCTTTAACGCGATCCCGTCCTTGGTGCGGAAGTCCGCATCCTCCCCTTCGAGCAGTGGCTCTACGCGGAGGGGCTGGAAGAGGGGTTTCTCCTCAAAGATCCTGACGATATGTCGGGTATAACGCGCTGCGACATAGATGAGGAAGATCGCCATGGTTGCACTGACCGCGAGGATCGGTGCGAGGATGACTTGAATCGCGAGGCTGGGCACGGGTTGACTCCGGAGACGTCGCCTTGGAGAGGCTCAAGGGGCGGTCACACGCTGGGACGTTGCGGGGCTAGGTCGAGAGAACGGTGTCGGGGGCAATAATGACACCATTTTTTGAGGGTCCACTAATTATCCAACGAATCGGCGCAAGATCAAGGCAGTATTCTGTCCACCAAATCCAAAACTATTGGTCATGGCGACATCTACACGCCTCTTCCGAGCAACATGGGGGATATAGTCCAGGTCGCATTCCGGGTCGGGGGTATCGAGATTGATGGTCGGGGGTACAACCCCGTCCCGAATCGCCAGCAAGCAAATGATTGACTCAACCGCCCCCCCCGCTGCGATAAGGTGTCCCATCATACTCTTGGTGCTGGAAATTGCGACCTTGTAGGCCGCATTGCCAAGGGCATGCTTGATCGCCAGGGTCTCGATCGAGTCATTCACCGAGGTACTGGTCCCATGCGCATTGATGTAATCCACTTGATCCGGGGTGATGTTCGCATCGACTAAAGCTTCTTTAATACAAGCGATGGCACCCCGCCCTTCATCATGGCTATCGGTGATTCGGAAGGCGTCGGCGGTTGATCCATACCCGGCGAGTTCCCCATAGATCGTCGCGCCTCGAGCTAGGGCGTGTTCCAGATCCTCGATGACGAGCATCCCAGCCCCTTCTCCAAGGATAAACCCATCCCTGTCCTTGTCAAATGGGCGACTGGCACGCGTCGGCTCATCATTGCGGGTTGAGAGGGCTGTGAGGAGATTGAAGCCTGTAACGCCAAAAGGATGGATCATGCTGTGCGTCCCTCCCGAGAGCATAACGTCGGCTTCTCCACGCCGAATCAGGTCCGCCGCTTCGCCGAGAGCCTGGGCACTCGCCGCGCAGGCCGTCAGGCAATTGAGGTTGGGACCGTAGGCTTGGAACAGGCTGGCCAGGTGGCTCGACGGGATCCCCGGCTCTTGTTCGGCTTCATGCACGACGTGCATCATAGTCGCACCCAACCGGGTGTATTCTGCGGTATTGACTTTGTAGTCGAATCCACCGTTGCGAGGTGTTTTCGTCGAGGTTTTATGGATCAGCGCTGTAAACCGGGGAAAGTCGTGCTGTCCCTCTCCTGCCCCGAGATAGACGCCGAAGCGTGTTCGGTCGAGCTTCTCGTAGGATTCCAACCCAGACTGGTCCATTGCCATCTTGGCGGCTGCGACCGCGAAGAGGGTGTTCCGGCAGCATTCCTCCCACCGCTCGACCCGGTCGATGTAGGTCGAGAGGTCGAAGTTTTTCACTTCGGCGGCGATCTTGGTGGGGAAGTTCGCCGCATCAAACAGAGTGATGTAGCCGACGCCACTTCGGGACTCTTGGAGGGCAGTCCAGGTCGATTCGAGGTCACGCCCCAGCGGCGTCACCATCCCCATACCGGTGACCACGACGCGTCGATCCATGAGTTTTGTCCTTCGACATCCCTAGGAGCGGGAGCCGAGTGATGTGCCTAGGCCTCGTCAAACCACGCCGGGATTGCCTCGGACGACCAAAGCGGCGGCTTGACCAAACCGTGTCAGGTTCGTGTTCACGAAGGTTGCGTTCTCGGTAGGACGAACGGAACCCCGCACTAAGTCAATTTTGAACTCAGAGTCAAGCTCATCGCAGTTGATCGTCGGTGGGATCAACTGATGATTCACAGCGAGCAGGCTGGCGATCGTGTCGACAGCTCCGCAGCCGGAAACCATGTTCCCCATGCCCCCTTTGATCGAGGTGACAGGAACCTCCGAGCCAAAAAGGCGATGAAGTGCGATCGCCTCGGCACGATCGGAAGCAACCCCACCAATCCCATGAGCATTGATATGGCCGACCTCTTGGGGCTTGAGGCCAGCGAGCCTAAGTGCGGATTTGATCGCGAGTTCCGTTCCCCGGCCTTCCGGGTCGAGTCGGCGGTCGGGAGTACCATCGTAGCCCGAACCCGCGCCCAGAATCTCGCCGTAGATCTTCGCCCCGCGCGCCTTGGCATGCTCGTACTCTTCGAGGATTAACATCCCAGCCCCTTCGCCGGGGACAGTTCCGCCCCTGTCGGCAGCGAAAGGCCTGCAAGCGGCACTTGGCTCGCCATGCCAGGATGTTAACTGACCAGCCAAGGTCATGCGGACCATGCTCATCGGATGAATCTTCGAGTCCGCCCCACCACTCAACATGATGTCGGCTCGACCGATGGCGATGATCCGGGCCGCTTCTCCGATGGCCAAAGTCGAAGCAGCCTCAGACTCCGTGATGGTGTTGCTCGGTCCCTGACAGTCAAGCATGATCGACAGGTGGCAGGCCAGCATGTTGGGGAGGTAGCGGAGAAGCCAGATCGGCACAATCTCCGGAATCCCTTCCTTCCCATAAACCTCATAAAGGAATTTGCCGTCAGAATCAAAAGAGCGATTGATCGCTGGGGCAAGCTCATCGAGATCGGAGCAGATCAATCCTGCGCCAAGGTCGAGCCCAAACCGAGTTGGGTCAAAGCCACCGTTATCAAAACCTGCGTCCACAAACGCGAGCATTCCAGCCGCCACCGCAAGCTGGATGTCCCGGGCCATGTACTTCAGGCTCTTGGCCATCGGCTTCTTGAGCCGCGGGATGACGTGGGCCTTGGGATCAAATCCGACGATCTCGCAGCCAAGGTCGGTAGGAAGCCCGGAGATGGGGAACCCACGGATCTTCGAGACTGCGCTTCGCCCTTCCACCAGTGCAGACCAAAACGGTCCGGTCCCGGTGCCGATCGGGGTGACGAGGCCAAGTCCGGTAATGGCCACGCGGCGTTCGGGACGGGGCATAGCGGGGGTCCATGGTCGAGAGACAGGCAGGGGTCAGGACGGCTGAGACGACGATTTGGCGACGCCCGAAGCCCTCGCCATGTCGAGAATCCCGAGCATTTGAGGCGTGAACACGAAGTTCTTATCACCGAAGAGCTGCTGTGCCCGCGACTTATCAAGGAACGCGAACACAATCTCTACCTCGGCCAGTAACTCTCCACGAAGCAGGACCTTACCCTCAACGATCGCGCCCTCGGCACGAAGGTCAAGCAGAGTCACCTCGTAGATGAGTTGGTCGCCGACTGTGGCGATGCCAAAGAACTCGGCTTTGGGAATTTTTGCGAGGACCACCTTCTCGGTGAATCCAGAAGCTTCTCCTACGAGAATTCCCCCCGTCTGTGCCAGCCCCTCGATCATGAGCGAGGCGGGCATCACGGGATAACCGGGGAAATGGTCGTGAAGATGCTCTTCGGCCAGAGTCAGATTCTTGACTGCCCGGGCGAACTCCCGACTCCGAAACTCCAGAAACTTATCGATCCAGATCCATCTCATCGAGGGGCGACTCGGTCTCTAGCGGCGTTACCGCCTGGTTCAATCTGGCGTCAGGGGAGTCGGGTGAAGTTCAGCGCCGAGGGACAAGAAATCCAGCGGGGGCCACCACCAATTACTTGGCAGCCAGCTTGGTCGATACGTAGTTGACCAGCATGTCAACCGTGTAAAGGTCGCCAATGCGATCGACTTCGGGATTGGCGGCGAAGGCCGTCAGATCCGCGAATGGCATCCGGGCCTTCAGCTCTTCCACGCCCTTCGTGGTCAGCTTGCCGTCTTTGACCGTGTCGGCGTCGGGGACGATGTTCTCTGGGAAAAGCTCCCCACGAGGGATCGTGATCCCGAAGTTACGCTCGAGACGGAACACGATGTCGAGGAAGTCGATCGACTCAGCGCCGAGGTCGCCCTGAAGGGTTGCCTCACGCGTTACGTCATCGTCGTCCACGCCCAGCGCGTCGACCAATGTTGCCTGAACCTTCTGATAGATCTCGTCATGCGTCGGCATAAAACCCTCGAAAAACGATGAACCCCCAGATCGACCCAATACCGCCGAGGCATCGCCGCAACCGAATCGAATCGGATCTTCGTTCTCTTTCGGTCAATCAGTGATGCGAACTTCAGTGTGGAACGTCAAACGATCAACCACGTCGACCCGGTCGGGAGCCCGGCATGGCTACTCCGAATCTGGAACAGCCAAACCTAGACAACCCTATATTGATGCTTCCTGGCATTTCTTGCAACTCCAGCCCAGAGCCGTTTCGCTTGGTGCTTGACAATCGCTATCCACCTTTGAATTGTCAAAACGGGCCAAATCAGGTGGAGGGCATCACGCCAGTTCATCAAGAGCCCATCGCTGTGCGAGACTTGATTGATGTCATCTCGGATTAGGCCCCAACCACAGCCCCTGCGCCGCTACCGGCTCTTAGGACGCTGCGCCCTTCGAACGACCGAGCCCCCGCGTGAGGACCGAGAATTGCTCGCGAAGCTCGCGAATCAAGGTCTGGTCGGCACCGATCATCCCCGAATTCTCTCGCGAACTGAGGTTAAACCGCTCCAGGGTCAGCTTGCCCTGGACCATCGTCACGCCGTCGATGACCCCTTGCCCCTTGAAACTGGTCGTTCGTTCATCCTGGGCCGTCTGCTCGATCCGGATCTGAAGACTGCGGCCTGGCTCGACAAAACTCCCATACTTAACTGTCCGCGCCAGTTTGAGCACGATCACGCTGTGGGCGAAGTCTTCCTGCTCACGGATCAGCCACGCCCCTGCCTGGGTCATCGCTTCGAGCATCAGGACACCGGGCATAACCGGGAAGCCGGGGAAGTGGTCGGCGAGATACTCTTCAGCAAGGGAGAGATTCTTGATCGCGACGAGCGACTTGCCTCGCTGCAACTCGACAATTCGGTCGATCAGCACAAATCGCATGCGATGCCTCAATCCTCTGCCGTGAAACCGAACGCACTCAGAAACCGAACGTCGCAAGACTCTAACCGATGATCCGCCGTGAACAATCGAGGAATGCCCTAAAACTCGGCGACTTCTGACAGGAAACCTACACCTAGAACGGACAACGTCAAACCCAGACACCTAAAGCGCCCTATTTACCAAGATTTTGGGCCGTTTGAGATTTCGGTTGGAAATGATGATGTTCCGAGCAGTCTGGGCTTCTATAATTCTCAGACGTAGAATGCGGTGAAAGCGATTGAAGCCCTGACCCGAGCTGGGATCGAGGTAACATGCAACACAATCGTCGCGGGTTAGGTGCAGGACTCATCACCCTGATCATGACGATCCCAGGATGCTGGCCCGCCCCCCTGGCCTGGTCACCCGATGGCAAATGGCTTGCCTACGTTACTATTGACCGAACGCCAACAGGGATCCTGACGACCGACTGGCTCTATGACTCGCCGGGAGCAGATACCCCCGAACCGCGTCGAGAAATGGAGCGGCTAGGCGAGCCGACCGAGTACCGAATCTGGACGACACGAGGTGACAACAGCGGCTCGGTCCAGATCGATGCCTCCCCCCTCCCCTTGACCTCGCCGTGCTGGAATCCGCGTGGGACCGCCCTCGCATTCGGTAAAGTTGCTCGTCTGCCGAGCGGTGCGGTGGAATTTCAAATCGTCGTGCAGGACGCCCCTGACCGCCGACGAATCCTCGTTCGACAGCCACTCGATGAACTCAAGTCCGAGTGGCAAAAACTGCCAACAATGGCACCAGCCTGGAGTGGCGATGGTCGCTACCTCGCGGTCCCCCACCTCCAACCTAATGGGCTGGCGATCGTCCGTGCCGACACGGGGCAAGTCGTCAAGACGCTCGACGACGCATATCTTCCGAGCTGGTCGCCCGACGGTTCTCGGCTAGCATTCGTGCGCGGTGGCGAGACAGAGGGGCTTTATTGCCTCGACGCTGGTTTCGGCAGTCCCCGACTCCTGACCGAGGTTGGCCCCATCGGCCAGGCCCCATCGTGGTCTCGGGATGGCCAACATATCCTGACGATCCGTGGGCTTGCGCAACCTGGGGACGTCTTGAAGCCACGTCTGAAAGCGACACTAGTCCGTGTTCACGCCGATTCTGGCCAGTTCGAACTGGTTCGAAACCTGGAAAACAACCGCTTCGGGGCCGATCCCATCCTCTCGGAAGTCTCTGCCGCTCTCGACCGAGACGGCGAGAATCTCTTCTTCACCGCGAGCAACGGTGGGCTCAGCACCATCATGCTCTGGGTCCACACTCGAACGAACTCGGTCCGGAACCAGTTTCCAGCCCTCCACCTCTCAATCCCTGTCGGAGCACTCTCGATCCAGCCGACCGGTGAGCAGCTTGCCCTCCGGCTCGGGACCGGTACTGGGACCGGTCCGATCGCACTGATGGACCCACAGACGACGAAGCTCACACCGATCATCCCGGACCTCGCCTCACGGCTTGAGTGGATCCGGATGCTCGTCGCTCTGTCCCGCCACACGATTGCCCTCAACAGCGCTGAGATCCAGACGAAAACTGGGGTCCCCGCCCGCCCGACAAGCTTACCGATCCCGGGTGAAACTCCTACGAACAGTGAACTCTCAAACCGCCTCCGCACGATTGGCACGTTGGGCGGCCCAATCTGTGAGCGTGAGGGCGATCTCACCCTCGACGCTCAGAGCAGGCGAATCCTCCTGGAAGCCAAGCTCTATTTCGCCTATTTACGCGGCGATTATGAGAGTTCGCTCACCCTGCTTGAGGAGGTTGAACCTCATGCCCAGACTCGAAATCATCGTTTGAAATTATTGGGTCTTCGAGCCCAGATTGAGCTGGCCAAAGGCGATCTTGATAGTGCAACTCCGGCGATCGAGTACCTCCAATCGATCGTGAAACCCCGAGTTTTTCGATACGAAACGACCCCCTCGGGCCCCGTCCTGACCCCCGAGGAGCGTGAGAGTCTCGACTGGCCCAAAGCCCTCGCCACCCGTCTGGTCATCGCTCGCGAGACGACCGCCGAGGAGGACAAGACCGACCACACCAATTTTGACGCCCCCCAGCCCGGACTCGGGCTCGACCCACCCCCGGTCTTCCCGGACTCGCCAATCCGACCCTTCCCCCGGCGGTTTGAGTCGCGGCCACAATAGTCCATGAAGGTTGGACACAGGGTGGGTCGCGTTCGTCAAATCCAGAGATTCGTCGGGCAACTTATTGCCGCACCGTCTGGGTGTCGATAGGCTCGCGAGAGACTCGCCCAATCGTCCCAGGTGCCACGGCTGAATCGAAATGGAGACAAACGCATATGACCATGGAAATATTACGAAGTTTCCTGCTTTGGTGCATGATCATCAATTACGGGATCCTCGCGTTATGGGCTCTGTTGATGATGACACCCCACGAGTGGATGTATCGGATTTGGAGCCGATGGTATCGCATCTCTATCGAACAGTTTGATGCCATTCAGCTCTTAGGCATTTTAGTTTACAAAACCTTGATCATCGTGTTCAACATGGTTCCCTTCATCGCCCTGACAATTGTCCGATAAAGACTCGTTGAGTAGTGAGGTTTTGGCTCTCTCCCTGCGTTGGATCTGAACCTCACTCACAACGCGGTACTCAAAATAATCCGCGCGACGGTAATGACGGTTGAGCGTTCGGAACCTTCGTAGCGACCGCGCGCGATCACTCGGTCGAGCGTCTTCTGGGCGTTCCGAATCAAGAAAAGTTGGGTTGACGAAAGCTCGAGCTTTTCTTGATTGGCCATGAAGACTTTGAGAGTCCGATCGATCGTTTCGGCCTCGGCCACTGGGTTATCCGCAATGGTGGACCATGGGGGCATCTCGGGACGATCGACAACCTCTCGCACGACCGTATGGATGATTTGAGTAATGGCTTCGAACTTGGCGTAATCCAAAGTGGCGGCAACGTCTGTGGGTCGATGATAGTGTTCGCTCTCGCCAGTGCTGAAGAACAGGTAGGGGACCTCGCGGTACCGGAACGGGCCGTAATCGCTCCGATCCAGGATCATGATGTCACTGCCCAGAAGGCCAACGGTGACCGGCAACCCTTCCGAAGCCGCGTGAAGCATTGGGCGAAGGCTCGGGGTCCGTTCCGTACCCAGGACGTAGACTGCATCACCTGTGAGACCCGCCATCGAGCGCGAGATCATGTCGGCGGTGATAAAGAGCTTTACCTGGGTGAACGGGACGGGCATTCGATCGACAAAGTATCGGGAGCCAAAGAGGCCGATTTCTTCCAAGTCGAATCCCACAAGCATGACACTTCGCCTTGGCCCCAAAGGCGATTCGACCAGACATCGCGCGATTTCCAGCATCATCGCCACAGCCGAGGCATTGTCATCGGCCCCGGGGTAGATCACTTCGCCTCGTTTGCCGAGGTGGTCGAAGTGGGCCGCCAGGATGATCCACTCGTCCTTGAGCTTCGGGTCAGAACCAACGATTTTGGCCCCGATGTTGACTCCAATCACCTTCCCGGGCGTCCGATCGGGGATCTCTTGACGGTAGGACGTGGCGAAAAGAGGCTCGAGTTTAAGAGCCTTGAAAGCATCCTCGACGTAGGTCGCTGCCTTGGCTCCGCCCGCCCCGCGCCTGCCTTCGAACTCCGGAGAGGCGAGAATCGTGACATGCTCTCTGAGCTTGGTCACACTCGGCTTGGGAAGGTCCGCCGCCGTAAGGCTTAGGATTGAAGCGATCGCAACAATAATCCAAGGCATTCGACCTTGCCTGGGTCGTCCAGGTGTCGATTTCGATCTCATATTCATCAAAGTCTCGCCGACCCGCGCCGGCCTCCCTGTTGTGAAACCGAACGCGACTGGTGAGACCCCACCTCGAGCCAAAAAAAGATCTTGCGAATTTCCACCACGTCGCTTTGCGTGTGTCATGCTCTCTGATGTTCGGGAGCTAGTCCCTACACGGAGGTTGATTGACCCATGACACGTACCGCTCGCTTCAGGGCGTTTGCCCTGGCCTTGGCGTTTCTAGGATTTGCCGGGACCGGCACGGCGAAAGCCCAGGATTGGTCGGATTACTTGCATTGGCCCTATGTGCCACCCCAGGTCCCAGGTAACGGCTTCGAGTACAAGTCGCTGAACGACGGCTGGTATGTTTACCCTCGTGAGCAGCGAATTGTGCCGCAGATCCAGAGCCCTTACTACCGGAACTTCTACGGTGGTACTCGCAAATTGGGTCTGTTCCGCCACGCCAACAGCTTCCATGGCCTCAATAAGACGAAGTGGTACGAAGGCTACCACCACACCCTCGACGTCTTTTGATTTGGCTTGAAGCCTGAATTGCAAAGCGCCCCGCCTCGTGAATCACTCACGTTCGGCGGGGCGTTTTTGTACGCGCGGGGAGCGACCCTAGGGTGCAAACCATTTGATAGTACGCTTCAACCGCCAGCCGAACTTGGTCCAACTCGACCCACTCATCCTTGGTGTGGGCCTGCGCGATGTCGCCAGGCCCGAAGACGATCGTCGGCAGTCCGACGGCGGAGAGTGGGCCCCCATCGGTCCCATAAGGAACTCCGATAACAGTCGCTTGATGGCCAGTCGCTACGTCGATGCTGGACTTGAGCGCATCAATGATAGTACTGGTCAGACGGCCTTCCCCGCTCAGTGGGGGCATGTCGACCCACGGGGAGAGGAACTCGAGCGATTTGAAGTCATTGCTCCCGAGTTTCTGCCTCAGGTCCGACTCAACCCAGTTCCGAGCGTCGCTGGACTGCTCCCCTGGGATCACCCGGCGGTCGATCTCGACCTCGCACCAATCGGGGACAACGTTGACGCTTTGCCCCCCCTCGATTCGACCGACCGATAGGCTGGGAGGACCGAGGACAGGATCAGGAGTCGACCCCGCAAGGTGGCAGGCATGTTCCGCCAGCACTCCCAAGATCCGGCCCATTCGATAAATCGCGTTGTCCCCCAACTGGGGAGTCGAGCTGTGGCAAGCGGTCCCATTCGCCCGAATCTTCCAGCGGATCGACCCTTTGTGGCGATCGACGATATCGAGCTTGGTTGGCTCTGCCACGATCGCGAGGTCGGCGATTTCGGGGGTTTCCGCCAACTTGGAAGAGCCAATGTGGGTGAACTCTTCATCCACTGTACACGCCATGACGACCGAGGCTGACCCGGAAGGCCGCTGCTTGACGAGCCGGGCGAAGGCCAGCAGCATCGCGGCCATTCCCCCTTTGATATCACACGAGCCACGTCCGAACAGCTTGCCCCCTTCAACCTTGGGTTCAAACGGTTCAATGATCATCCCATCGACCGGCACCGTATCCTGGTGGGCGTCGAACAGGACCGTGAAATCGGACGAGTTTGAGTGATACCAGGCCATGATATTCGACCGGCCAGGGGCGATCGGCACCCGAGCATACTCGACTCCCAGGCTCTGGAAGTACCCAGCCAGGTACTCGGTCATCCCCGCTTCGAGCACACCCGGCCCCGACATCACGCGTCCCATCGGGTTCACGCTTGGGATTGCGACCAGGTCCGAGAGCAAACGAGTCACGGCGTCCACAACGAGGCGCTCCGCAGTCTAGGTGCTGACCTTGAGATCCTCCCGATGGTAACGCCACGTCCTTACCGTGTCACCTGCCCAGAACCGATAAAGTGAATCCTCTCCCTCAGGGAGAGGACGACCACAGGCCAGACGGGGTTTATTCGGAACACACCGCGTTCTTGCAGTGAGCACGCAGGTAAGGATCACTTCACTCGTTCAACATACTCACTCGTGCGGGTGTCGATCCTGATTTTCTCACCAGGTCCGATGAAGGGAGGAACCTTGACCTTGAGGCCAGTTTCCAAGGTCGCATCCTTGTACTGGTTGGTCGCGGTGGCACCCTTGATCGAGGGATCGGTGTCGGTCACTTTGAGGTCGACCAAAGCCGGCACGTCGATCGAGACGGCCTTCTCCGCGACGTACATGACCATGACTTTCGAGTTGGGTAGGAGGAATTCCATCGCCGTGCCGACGATCTCAGGGGGGAAACTCAACTGATCGAAAGTCTCGCAATCCATGAAAACGTGTTCATCGCCTTGGGACCAAAGGTACTCGTATTCTTTGGTTTCGACGTAAGGAACTTCGATCTGATCGACCGATCGGAGTCGCTTCTCGATCAGACTCCCACTGTTCATGTTGCGGAGCTTGGTCTGGACCATCGCGCGAAGGTTGCCCGGGGTATGGTGGGCGAAATCGACCACAACGAAGTTGACCCCTTCCATCGTGATCACCATGCCACGGCGGATATCGGTCGCCTTGATCATCATCGCGGTACGCGTCCTCTCTCGGTGCAGCTCAAACGTCCCAGGCTCACATTTCCGACCCCAACGACCGTCCCGACGGCGCGCAGTCCGGACACCTAAAGACTCAATGTTCCCATCAAACTATCGCCCGCCCCGTCCGTCGTCCAGTTCAGTTGCCTGGGAGTCACAGCCTATCGAGTCTCCCAGTTGCGAAATACACCCAGAGAAGATGCAATCTCGAGCATTGTCAACGAAACCGCAAGGTCTTGTTGACAATCGTCCTGCAAAGCACTTACAATCTGAGTTAGACGATGGATCAGGAGATGATTGAGGTCAGTCGAGTCCGGGGTCTAAGGGGAGGAAATAGTGATGCGCCCCAAGAGCGAACACATTCGAAAGTTTATTGTCGATCATGTCGAGAAACACCCCAACGACATCCCTAAGCTGACCGCCGACACCTTCGGAGTTACGCGTCAATCTATCCACCGCCACTTGGAAATCCTCATTGATGACGAGATTCTCGAAGCGGAGGGTGGCACACGGGACCGCAAATACAAGCTTAAACGGACCGTTTGGACAGACACGCTAGAGCTTCGCAACCATCAAGATGAAGATCTGGTTTATCGGGACTACGTGGAACCCCACCTGAACGGGTTAAGTGAGAATGTTCTCAGGATTTGTCACTATGGATTCACCGAAATGTTCAACAACGGCATTGATCATTCTGGGGGCGATCAAGCGACTATTTCCATCCTAAGAACGGCGAGAACAACATGTTTGATTATTAAAGATAATGGCGTGGGCATTTTCGAGAAACTCAAGAAGGCGACAGGTCTCGGTGATGATCGTTCAGTGTTTCTGAAACTCTCAAAGGGGAAGCTGACGACCGATCCCGATCGTCATACAGGTCAAGGTATTTTCTTCACATCGCGAATGTTTGATATGTTTACGGTGGCAGCAAATCATTATCTTTTCGGGCATCTAGAAGATTTCCAGGACTGGTTTATCGAGCATAGTCCAACGGATGAAACAGGCACGAGAATCAAATTGGAAATTGTGAACGACACCTCGCGGACGAGTCGAGAGATCTTTGATAGATATGCGGATCTCGAATCTGACGACTATGCATTTTCAAAGACCCATGTCCCTTTAACACTAGCGAAATTTGGAGTCGATGGATTGATTTCCCGGTCGGCTGCGAAGCGTGTCCTTGCCCGTTTCGAGAGTTTCAAAGAGATCTTTCTCGATTTTTCTGGAGTGGACTCCATTGGTCACTCGTTCGCGGACGAGATCTTTCGTGTGTTCTCACTCCAGAACCCAGGTATCGTAATTATCGTCATTGGCGCAAACGAAGTGGTCTCTGTCGAGATCAATCGAGCAAAACGAGCAGGCAAGAACTGAACCACAACCGGCTCGGTAACGCCGACGAAACGACTTCCCGATAGCCATCCCATCCAGGGTGCGCTTCGCTTTGCTGTCAAACGCCTACGGCGTTATGCTCATTGCGCATCATTGAGCGAGTGACCACTCGCTAGACCGTCCGTCCTGTGCTCTTGACACCAACGGTGTCCAACAACAAAGCGACGAGTCGCGAAGCGCACCCTGGGAACTCAATCAACGGCGATCACCGAGCCGAACCCGACGTACTACAGTTGTCGCCTGGAGGCGAGGGATTTTAGACCTCAGAGCTAGGACATCCAACCTGCTGATGACGATGGGTCACCCGAACTCCATCACGATTTCCTGGCTACGATTGCCCCGCAATGAATTAGGGTGGGATGGAACGACTCGAAGGTGAGTTTGGCCTCGGCCAGCCACGATTTGTACTCGGCTGCGCTATAGGCTCGGCCTTCGGTCAGGCGGAAGAGGGCTGCCGAATAGTGGGCGATGGCCAACGGACCATCGAGTGTATCATTTAAGAAGACGTCATGGATAATCAATCGTCCACCAGACGGTAATGCATTGGCGCAGCGAGTAATGAGCTTGCGGCACTCGGGCACATCCCAATCGTGAAGGATGTTTGATAGGAGAATCACATCGGCGGAAATAGGGATGGGATCGGCGAACATATCACCAGAAACCTCCCTGAGTCGATCGACGACGCCATGCTCGGTCGCCATTTCTCGCGCGACTTTGAGAACTTCAGGTCGATCCCAAACCACAGCCTCGAGCTGGGGATGCCGACGAAGCCAAGCAATCGAATAGATGCCCGTCCCGCCCCCAACATCGAGTAGCACTCCCGCATCATGAAGAGGAACGACTTCAGCCAGGACGGGAGCGACGTTGCGTGCCCGCCCGGCGAGGGCCAAAGTCAGACTCCGGGCAGAGTCCTCCTGCTCCATGGCACTCTCAAGCCCCTCGCGGAAGATAAAGGCCGCCCCGTCCTGATCTGATCCAGCGGGCCGATTGGTGCGGAGGCGTTCGACCATTTCAAGGACACCGGGACTCTCAGCCGCCAGGCCGATGTAGCCGCTGACGTCGAAATTTGCGCCCGGTGTGAGATGCTCTCGGGCAAGATCCGTCGCCTGGTACCCCCCTTCGCTATTGAACGAGACGAGTCCCTGAGCACGCAGGCATGTCAGGAGCACGACCAAAGGCCGTTCGGAAAGATCGAGCCGTTCACCGAGTGATTGGAACGGGATCGGTCCCTCGGCCAAAATGCGGAACAGGCCAAAATGGGCCACTGCGGCTGTGAGGAGTTCGGTCCCATGGTTTCCGCGAAACGCCTCGAAAATCGGGGTAGGATCGAGCTGAGGAGGACTGAGGGGAAGCATCGTCATCGATAATCTCTGAATGGCTAGCCCTGGGCGTTCAAACCAGCATGGATCGTAAGGCGTCTGTTCAATTAGCACAACCATTGCCCCTGATCCGATTGACCCCAGTGACGAACTCTCCTAAAATCTCGCGACTTCGTCACTCTTACTTGGGGCGCTCGATGGCCACCGACCTCCGGCTCAAGGCTTCCCTACCCGCACTCACGGACCGCATCGTGAGCACGTATGAGGAATGTGGCGGGATCAACCACCTGGGCCACTCCCCCCTCCCCAGCTATCGCGAGATCGTTGAGATCCTGGCAGACCTGCGTGAGATCCTCTATCCCGGTTACGGACGTCGCCAGAACCTCCATCTCGGCAATGTCGGCTATCACGTTGGCGACCTGATCGATGGCCTCCACGATCGCCTGACCTTACAAATCGCCCGCGCACTTCGACACGATTGTAAGGCGATCGATCTGGAGACCGACTTCGAAGCCGAAGCCCAAATCCGGGCCATCCGCTTGCTTGACGCCCTTCCCGAGCTACGAACCACACTCTCAGACGACGTCCGCGCCGCGTACGAGGGGGACCCCGCCGCCAAGAACCTTGATGAGATCTTGTTCTGTTACCCAGGGGTTTCTGCCGTAACTGTCTTTCGAATCGCCCACGTACTCTGGAAGCTCCAAGTACCGTTGATCCCCAGGATGATGACGGAGTACGCACACTCCAAAACCGGCATCGACATCCATCCGGGGGCAACGATCGGTCGGCGCTTCTTCATCGACCATGGGACCGGAGTCGTCATTGGTGAGACGACTGAGATCGGCGATGGCGTCAAAATTTACCAGGGTGTCACTCTCGGCGCACTCAGCTTCCCTCGAGACGAGGCGACGGGAGAGATTCTCCGCAATGTCAAACGGCACCCAACGATTGAGGACGATGTTGTCCTCTACGCGAATGCGACCGTCTTGGGAGGGTTGACTGTGATAGGCCACCACTCGGTGATCGGCTCTTCAGCGTGGATCACTCGGAGCGTCGAACCGTTTACGACGGTGACCATCGAGAACCCCCGACTGAAGTACCGAGGTACTTCACCCGGGGGCCATGATATTCTCGAATCATTCGACTATCAGATTTGAGCTGGGCGACGTGAGCGGCGCTTCAGAAGAAGCATCGAGGCTGCACCCAGGCTTAGGAGCAGGTACGACGAAGGCTCGGGAACTGCGGAGATCGAGGCGAAGAGTCCATTGACCTCTCCAGCGAGACCAGCGGTCAGATACAGCGTGTCCTTACGACCGCCATTGCCACCGTTGCCGAACTGCAGACCCCACAGGCCCAGATTCGTGAGTGGCGTATTGTCGAAGTACCTCAAGGTCCCGAGGAAAGAGCCGTTCGTCACGTCGAATGCATTGATGATCCCTTGATCCTCATTTCCAACGAGGAGCGCGTTGGCGTACGTCCCGAACGTAGATGGAGCGATGGCGACACCCCAGGGAGAGTCCAGCCGACCACCGGGACCGTTTGCGATCAAGGAATTGAGGAGGTTGCCGTTGAGGTCAAAGACATCAACAGCACCACCACCAGCATTGGTCTTACTCTGGTAGGTCACATAAAGTTTCCCATTCAAATTCTGGATATTGAAGGCCGTCATGTCACTGCTCAGGCTCGCGTCGTGGAAGCTACCACTGAGGGCGGTCGCGATGAAGGCGGAATTGAGTGTCTCGATCGTATTGGTCGTATTGTTCGCCGCGTAGAGCGTGCTACCAAGAGCTGACGTTCCCAAGGCCAAGCCGGTATAAGACGCACCTTGCGAACCGTTGAACTTCGTCTCGGCCGATGCGCCTGTATTCCAAGCAGAGATAGTGCCGCTCAAATCGGCAAAGATGAAGTTGGCCTTGTTTCCATTCGACAGAATAAAATCCGATGTCGAATTGAAGACCTGACCAGTCGGCCCAGTGCTCGCAGCAGTCGGAATGAACGGAACGCTCACCGTGAGAGCGAGTTTGGTTCCCACCGAGTTGTAGAGTGTCGAGTTCCCCGAGAGTTGATTTGAGACCCAGAACGGGCCAGTGGCGCTTTCCGAAATACCCCAGGGATTCCGTAGGCTCGCGTCCGTATTGAGCGCCATTCCTGAAATGTTCGAGACAAGGTTTGTCTGGTAGTAAAGGTCCGCACGAAGTGCAGAGCCGGAACTCAAGACCAACGTGAAGACAGCCAACAATCTTGATGCCAAACGCATGAAAAAAATCCCCCCTAGTGGATTCGCGACGACGGGTCGCGGGATCCGCTCAGGACCTGGTGTTAAGTGTGACGGTGAAACCGCATTCCAACAAACCCGAGAGAATGGATCAAGACTTGATTCTAGGATACTTCAGATCCGTGTTGCATTCCTGCACAACTAATCACTGACCCCGCAATGATCGGACGATGTCTCCCTACTCGCCGAATCGGTGGGGGTGACGGTCGCTGCTGCCGCCGGCGTGACCGACGAAAGTCCAAACCACTTTCGCACTGGTACAGAGCCAGCCAGAAGCAGAAGGGCCAAGGCTGCGGAAGTCATCCGCCTGACCCATGGTCGGCCAAGCCCAGACCGGTCGAGGTATCGTGTCACGATAGGGCGAGTTTTGAGGACCTCGAGCCCGGATTGGACCGTCGACTCAACCAGTCCATCGGGGACCTCTTCTGCGACAGCCTGCTCGTCGGTCAAGTATGCGACCAGGAGCAAAATTGTAGTGACGCCGACACCTCGTCGGGTCAATCGCGATCGGAGCATCTCCCGGCCCTTGCTGAGCCGACTCTTGAGAGTCCCGACCGGACAATCAAGTCGCTTCGCAGCAGCTTCGACGGCAAAGCCTTCCAGATAACAGAGGACAATCGCGTCGCGGAGGCGGCTGGGAAGCCTGTGAATCTCGTCGTGCAAGACTGGCTTGAATTCGTGCCGAGTTGGGTCGGCTTCGGGAGTAGCTGAGGCGACCATGGTCGAAACCTGCTTCTGAACGGCGTGGCGACGCGCAGCTTGACTCCTCGCTCGGCTCGACGTTTTCCATGCAACCTCATAAAGCCATGGTCCGAGCGAGGCTCGGTCCCGGATGCTGGAAGCCTTGCGGATGAGCAGCATAAATGTCGCTTGAAACGCATCATCCACGTCGTGCGAGTCATCCAGCACGTCCCGGCAAACCTTCAACACCATCGGACCGTGTCGTCTGACCAGGACTTCAAAGGCCTGTTCATCTTGATGGATCAGGAAATCCGAGAGCAGTTCCGCGTCGTTCATCGGCCCACCCCATTCACTAATCCAACTCGCCGCCCGAAGTTCAAGACGAAGATGTGACAAACTGTCCTATCATCCTAATAGTGCGGCTCCGACAACAGCCGGTTGAAAAAATCTCTAAAAATTGCCTAGCGCTCGGCAGTTGGTGCATGTGTTCGGATTCGTCCGGGGTTGCTCAAGGCCCCTAGGACACCCCAAACTACCAGTTCAGGGCGTAGAGTGCCTTTCCAGACAGCGTTCTTTACCCAAATTCGCGCACCAACTGCCGAGCGCTAGGCAAAATTGCACGCTAAGGGCTGATGAGGGGGGTGGCCATAAACCCCTTGGCAATAAGCCCTCAAAATCTCGGCGATTTCACGCGATTCCGCTTCGCTTCGGAACATGGCCAAAATCAGTTTTCGGCCATAGTGTACGGAAGCCAGAAGCGAAACGCCGACTCACCTAATCACTTCCGACCATGAACAAGGCATAGGGTGCGATTTTTCCCCAATCGAGGCGTGACCCCGGAATAGGCGCACCAGGCGTCGCTCACGCGTAAAGATTGTCCGGTTGCGACTCTCTGCTGATCCTCAAGGGTCGAAAGCCAAGTGAATCCGCCGCAACACAATGATAACGCACTGACCCAACCACCCCCTGAACAGCTCGCGACCATTGCTCTTCAATGTGCAAGTGACCATACACGCATGCTGTCACTTGATGCTGCTCAAAGACCTCAACCCACGGCCCCGGGCGACCGAGCTGGTCGATCGGTGGGTAGTGCCAAAGAACATAGAGCGGTTGTCCGGGAAGCCTTAGCGCCGCAGCCATCTCGAGCGCTCGGGTGATCCGTTCGAGTTCTTTGACGGGTGTGGGTGCATCATCTTCTGGAACGTCGGCCCCGAGCGTTCCACAGACGATCGTCCGTTCAAGAGAGATGGCATCGCCGTTGACTGCCCGAAGCGAAGGACGAAGCATTGGCCTCAGTTTAGCCACTTCACCAAACCACCCGTCGTGGTTGCCGGGAGCAAGCACCTTAAGCCCGGGACGACGGTCGAGCCAAGCAAGGTCAGGCTGGACTTCGCGATGGTTGCGGGCCATCGAGATATCGCCAGGGATCAGGACCAAGTCCTCGCGACGAACAGACTGATCCCAGTGTTGTGCAATTTTTACCGCATGGTCTCGCCATCGTCCGGCGATACTCTCACGAGACTCCGGGCGGGCAAACGAGAGATGTAAGTCCGAAATGGCCCAGACGTTCATGGCGTCAAACCCCGCGTACGCCAGCGTAAGGATTGGTCCGCTTTTCGACACCGATTGAGGTCGTGGGACCATGTCCAGGAAGGACCAACATGCCGTCAGGAAGGTTCCAAAGTTTTGCTCGGATGCCGCTTAAGAGTTGTTCGGTGTTCCCTCCCAAATCGGTCCGTCCCACGGACCCGGCAAACAGGACATCGCCGACAAAAGCGAAGGCTGGCTCTACCCCATCGCAAATGAACACCACCGAGCCCGGGCTGTGACCTGGGATCTCTCGAACCTCGAACGAGAAACCAGCCACTTCGAAGGTCTCACCCTCAGCGACAGTCCGATCGGCCGCCGGGCTGGTAATTGGTAGACCGAACGCCGAACTCATGTTCGCCTCGGGATCGGAGAGCAGATGAGTCTCATTTGCCCCGATAATTAGAGGAGCCAATGGGTAGGCATCCTTCATGGCCCGGTTGCCCGCAATGTGATCAACGTGCCCATGTGTGTTCAAGATGGCAACAACGCTGAGGCCATGTCGTTCGACATATTCGCGAATGGAAGGGACATCGAACCCAGGATCGACAACGATTGCCTCAGTGCTGCCTTCAAGTCTGGCGATATAGGTAATTTGTGCAAATGGCGCACTCTCGATAGCTTCGATCGTATAGGATCGGGGCATGGATGACTGGACCTTGGCCGGGGTGGCTGGACATTTTTACAAGAATACTGTGACGAGGAAGGTGAATGAGGGCAACCCCCTGTGCGGTTTGATTCCGTTACCGTCGGGGCTCTAGACTTCCGATCTGGTTCACGGAGAGGTCGTGCAAAATCGACAAACTCTGCCTCCGTTGCAAAAGTTGCTTTGACCAAACTCGGTCGTTTGGGACGTTTGTAACAACGACTTAACCCGCCTGCGCGGAATGTGGAGAATCCTGTCGGCCCGCCTTGTAGAAATTTCGGATTGGGCGCAAGATGCGGCGACGAGCCGACTTCTCGACAGGCAGGACTGCCCGACGCGGGTCGATTCCCCTCCGAACGCTCGACGGCCCCCTCGAAACCAGGATGGTTGGGACCATGGCCCTGCGTTGGCGTGATAAGCTTCGATGTCATGGGTCGATTCCGACCGACACCTTTGGATACTCCACGACTCCGATGGCCCCGGGTCTGACGCCTGGTCAGACTGGTGACGCACGCCCCCACGCGCCGGAGTTGTCTCCGGGGTCAGGACGAGTCATGGCTAGAGGTACTTGGGCGGTGTGGTCACTGCTCGCGGTCGGCTTCAGTTCGGCTCTGATCGCTTCCGAGCCAACCTCCCGACTCTACTCCACTGCGCCCGTTCCTCGGAGCTACATCGGCTTGCGACCTGAACGGCTGGCCTCCAACGAGGTGCCAGTCCAAGCGACCGCACCGTCGCCCAAGCCCGCACCCGTTGTGTTGCCACCACCTCTTGTCGAAATCCCCCAGCGCGAGGAAGAGCCCCCAAAAATCGCCAGCGTCCCCGACCGCTCCCCGCGAATGAGTCCCAAGGATCTGGCATCACCTCCTGCCGAAGCCACGCCAAGCGAAGCCGCTGCGGCCGAGGTCACTCCAGAGATCGACCCGATTGTCCGAGCTAAGCAGATGATCGCTGAATGCAAGGCGAAGTTCGCGACCGTTCGAGACTACACGTGTAGCTTTCACAAACGCGAGCGGATCCAGGGTAAGATGACTCCCCAGTACGTGATGTCGATGAAGGCTCGGACCCACCCGCATAGCATTTATTTCAAGTTCGTTCGGCCTTACGCAGGACGTGAGGCGATCTACGTATCCGGCAAGAATAGCAATAAGCTCCTGGCCCATGATGTCGGGATCGGCAAGTTCGTAGCAGGCACCCTCCAGCTCGATGTCAATGGTTCTCGCGCGATGGAGGACAACCGACATCCTGTGAATGAGGCTGGGATTGGAGCCTTGATTGACAATGTGGCAACTCACTGGGCAGTCGAGCTTCAACCTGGCGAGAGTGTGCTCACGTTTAGTGAGAACGTGCTGGTCGGCACGCACTCCTGCACGATGATCGACTCGACTCATCCGTCGAAGGCCCCTGGCTTTCTGTTCCACAAGGTGCGCCTGTTTATTGATCACGAGCACGGCTTGCCGATCCGCATTGAGGCCTATGACTGGCCCAAGAAGCCGGGCGTTGCTCCGGAACTTGTCGAAGAGTATACCTACATGAATCTCCGGACGAATGTTGGGCTCCGTGAGGCGGACTTCGACGTGGCGAACGCGCAGTACTCGTTCGGTCGATTCTGAATCGGTGTCCTCACGATCGCTCTTGTCCGAATCAACCTCACGACCGGCGCGATTCCGACCGATACCAAAAGGGCGAAGAGTTCAGCAAACCAACCGACCGAGTCTCGCAGGAAGCGATCTTGGCAGGTTGATAGCTCGGGGCTAGAATCCCGACTCTCCACCGCCGCAGAATGGGAACTATGCATGGCACGCGTAAACTTTTCCGTCATTGCGTGCCAGAATGGTTACGTCCTCGTCATTCCAACGATCACCCCGAGGTCTCGATGACCGCGAAATCGCTTGGGTGCATCGATCATCCGTTCCAGGGAAGGAGGGAGGCTCGATGAGCACGGTCCCGACCAGTACTAAGGTTCAGGTCCGCGTGCATATCCGCTGGATGATCCGCCGCGATATGCCCGAAGTCCTTGCGATCGAGCATTCCAGCTTCGATACGCCCTGGTGCGAAGAAGAATTTCTTCGCGTACTTCGCCAGCGAAACTGCATTGGAATGGTCGCCGAGCATGGCGAACGAGTCGTTGGGTTCATGATCTACGAACTCCATAAGAACAAGCTCCACGTCCTCGATTTCGCCACCCACCCGGAGTTTCGCCTCCAAGGTGTCGGACGTCAGATGATCGCCAAGCTCGTCGGTAAGCTCTCCTCGCACCGACGCACTCGGATCATTCTCAACGTCCGCGAGACGAACCTTATGGGACAACTCTTTTACAAGACCCAGGGCTTCCGCGCCACCGATGTCGTTCGCGACTACTACACCGAACCAGCCGAAGACGGCTACCTCATGCAGTACGTCATCGAAGACGCACTCAATGAGGAAGCTCTCAGTCCAGTCAATCGGATCGCACGCCAGTACGAGATCTGAACAAGTTTTGAGATCCAGATGAAAGGCGAACGAGTCACTCGTTCGCCTTTCGTCTTTTCGAACCGAGCGATTTTACAATCCTGCCCGTTCGACAACGCGGTCGGGGCAAGTCTTCCGCCTAATCCTTCAGCTCAAAATTGAAGACATTGTCGCCACTGGATTTGACATCAGCGGCCAGACCACTGGTTAATGGATCAAAATACTTTTTAGGGATCAGCGGATCCCCGTTCCCCTTCGCGTCCTCCTCCATCATCAGACGTTTTTGCTTATCGGAAATGGGCTTGTCGGGTCCCTTGGAGATGATGGTCACCAGGTATTTCCCAGGTTTGACCCCGTCCCCCGAGGTGAATGAGGATAACGTATAATGCCCTGACGGATCGAGCTGGCCCATCCCGGCGCGGGCGCTACCGGTCGCGTCCTCGGGCGTGAAGTGAATCTCGCCCACCACGGGTTTCCCTTGGTAAGTGACCGTTCCGCTGACAGAACTCGTGCCGTTCGAGTTGCCGCAGCCAAAACCCATCAACACGCTCATTCCCAGTATCAGCGTGCTAAGCGAGAGCCACCGAGTCACCCTACCTATCGCGAAGCGATTGATCATCGATCAGACTTCCTCAGAACAGGTTCGTCAATAAGAATCGGAGGAGACGACTTCGCCGCCAGCGCGACTGCCGAGCGCATTCAACGTGCGTTGATTCATGGTTTCTTTGAGGAATTTCGCCGACCCATCGGCCATCGCGACATTCGTTCCACCGGCGTGATAACTCGTGAAGCCACGACCTGACCAGCCATTCGGGGGGCAGCCCGTGCCTGCGGGAATTCGTTTGAGCATCCAGTTGATTGGGTAACCGGTACCGTTGGTCGTACCCGTGTTCGTGTACCAGACCATGCTATTGGTGCGAACAATCGGGCTGGTGTGCCCGAGCATAATCGTGTTGCTCAAACCGTCCGTGATCCCGGCGAACGTCACCGCTGCTGAGACGCTTCGGTAATCAAATAAGCCGCGATGGTTTGTGCCGGAACCGTAAGTATCGGTGGGGTTCGGGCAATCCGCAGTCGCCGTAGGGGGAGTAGTCGTGCCCGTGGATTGACCAGTCGTATTACACCCTCCGCAGCCCCACCGGAGACCCGCACCAGTGCCTGTGTAAGGATCGGCGGCGCTCGTGCCGAAGCCATCACCATAGGATCCGGCGTAGTGTGAGACAGAACCTCGATATTGATTTGCACCCGGCGCGCAACGATAGGGAGTCCCGTCCGGGGGCCCCTGCCCTGTCGGTGTCGACCGATCCGTGTAGAACACGGGGTTGGGATCGCTCGGGCAAAGGAATGCACTTATGGTTACGCCACGGACCGTGAATGCACCGGTCGACTCGAGATAATCGCTAAAGTTGATCGCGTTGTAGAGGGGAGTCTGCTCAAGCTGGGGAAGGATCATCGGCATCCAACCCCAACCCTTATGGTTGGCCGAGGGCGTAGCGGGGTTGCCTGCATTAAACCCGCCTGCATACGGGAGGGCTCCAAACGCATCGACATAGTTGTGTAATGCCAATGCGACCTGCTTCATGTTATTGATGCATTGGGCACGCCGGGCGGCCTCGCGTGCCGCTTGGACCGCTGGAAGAAGAAGTGCAATCAAGACAGCGATGATCGCGATGACCACCAACAGTTCGATGAGCGTGAAACCCCCGCGACGGCGAGTTGACATGACGATACCTCGTAAATGAAGTCCGTGAATACGGGACAAACCAACGTCGAATGACGAGAGGGAGAGGCTTCACTAGCATGTGAGGGAATTGTATGCGTGTCAAGCAAAGCTTCACACAATTTTCATAATTACTCGGGTTCGCCTGCGCGATCGTTCTAAAATTCAACAATTGCCATCGACTCTCATACACAACTTCATACATAATGCCATGAAAGTTTGTTACTTTCAAACGTTACGCAACCCTGAAAGACCTGCGCCTTGATGCAATACGAAGCTAGTTTCGCGACCTTGTTCCGTCGAAATGGTCCCATCACCTCATGCTTTGAAATTCACGACGGACGCGACTCGGCACCTCTCATTATTTGGGGCAACGCACTTGTCGTATCTTCTCCCCGGACGAATCCGAACGCGTGCACTAACTGCCGAGCGCTAGGAAATGTTCAAGACTAGACCTATACTTAAAAACTTCAACAAATCTCGTAGTTGGGTTGCCCCAAGGCGGGTTCCCAACGTCCAAATTCAATGAAAATCCCGATCGAGCGAGTTGTCATGTCGCACGATCGGGCGGTTTATGAGCCAGGAAGATCCGACAAAGCCCCAACTGTCACGCGTCGCTTTTTTGCAACGGCGGGTTCTTGCAGCTCATTTTCGCATGACCGGAGCAGAAACCAGAATCGGAGCCGGGGTGTAGGCCGAACTGTAGGAGGTCATCAGGGGGTTGGAGACGACAGCTTTGGCCACCATTGGCAATGACAAGCCGACTGGCCCCTTTACAGAGGCAGAAAAAGCGGTCGCTGAGCCAAGACTTTTGCTTGAGGTCAGGGACCATTTTCCATCACTACCGGCAATCGCGATACCGACAGTCGATGCCGTAGAGCTACCACTGCCAAAGAAGAAGAACAATGTCTTCGTGATAGCCCGAACGGTCACCTCAGAGCCGGCGGGTGCCATGCCTGAAATTGACACATTGGGACCGGCCTGCACAATCGAGGTTCGATCGATAGAGACTGTTCTCGCGGCAACTTGAGGGGCACCGTCTTTCAGTGATGGGACGACGTGGTCCTGATACCAATCAAACACCCCGTACGTGCCGGCATGGCTCACGCCGTCGTGCGTGATGTCATAATAGTTGGCATTTCCCTGAATTGGCACCTGGCCCCAAAGGTTGTAGATACCACCATTCGACGTATGAGTGTGATTTGCGGCTGTGTGTTGATAAAACACTTCCGCCGAATCCACATTCGACGGGACGGCGACCAATGGGTCGTTGGCGCGAGCCTGATACTTGGTGATCTGAGATTTCGCAATACTGCCCAAGAACCCCGATGACACGCTCATTTGAGGGCCGTCGAAGTGGTTCGAGGCAGCGTGTGGGTCGAGCATCGTCTCCTTGATGTACCCATTCGCGATATTCGTCGGCGAGGAGGCTGCCAGCGACTTAAGAACCTGGCTGTTGACGACTGCACCCTCACTATGGCCAATGAAGTGGAGGTCGACCGGGGCATCTTGAGGCAAAGATGCAGCGGCAGCCGTCACCTTCGTCAGCAGAAAGGGAGCAACCCCTTTCGCAGCTCCGGGGCTGCTACTGGATTTTACCCAGTTGAATGGAATGACCACATCGTAGCCGTCCGCCTTCAGCGACTTGGCCATGCGGTTCTCCCAAGGAGGACCCTTATCGCCCCAGTTGGCCGGCTGGACCCCACCATGACTGATCACCCCAACGGAATAAATCCGGTACGAAGCCGTATCATTGACGTAGTTCGTCTCGGGGGAGCTATGGTCGGAGTTCGCCGAAACGACGACAAAGGGGTGCGAAGGGTTCAAGCCCAACCCGTCCACAGTTGTCAGTGCAATCGCATGCGAACCTTGGGTGTACGCGGATCCGCCCGTGAGGTCGCGGGTCACTGATCCAGTCGGATTAATCGTGGTTGTAGCGATCAATTCACCGGACGTATTGAGCTGTGCTTCCGTCGATCGGTAAACCTGAACTGTGATCGGCTCTGCTATCGGAGCGTTGCTCACCTGGTAGTGAACCACCACCGTGTGGGCATCCTGCTGAGTCGCGCTAAGGATTGCCAAGTCTGGGACCGCCGACACGCCCGTCAAGAGTGCGCGACCTTCGAGGTTCTCGACGCTCACACGCGGTGAGCAGAGGCTTCGCTTCGCCTTCCTTGGCTTCCACATCCATTACCACCTTCACATAGAGACCTGAGAGGAAGGTGACCCACATCCTTGAGGGTCAACCACCCGCCACACCTCAAAGAGGTTACCGTGTGGTGCATGTGAGGCGGAACAAATCACTCGATCATTTACGACATATTGAGGTTAGCAACAAGCCCACATTCAACAAGTATGTTATCTCGCCCTCGGGCCTCAGAATGGAACTCCCCGAGATATGCCCACCGCCCGCGCTGTACCAATTCCGTCAGGAACTTCCCAATTCATTCAGGACAAGGCATCCTGGACGTTTCCGACAGAACTGAACGTTTGCCCACATCAGTCAGGGCAGCTTAATAAAAAATCGGCGGTTCCCACGTTCTAACGCTAATTGTGGCAAAGCGTTACATGCGAGTCTCCGCAAGCCGTCCATCTGTCCCAAGCACCCACTCGGGACTTTTGTCGGAAACATCTATTATGGATGATACTTAAGCATATAAAACATCCAAGTACGAGTCAAGAACAATATCGCCACAACTTGTGACAATCAATGAGTTTACGATGAAATATCAGGAAATCGAACCGGCTGATCTACTCTTGCGGGCTCCCTCTCCTCATGCACACTCACGCCCAGCGTGACCGTAGCGCTTTGAGGCAACCACTGAGACTCGGAGACGATTGAGCCGCAACCTCGGGACGCCAGCCGTTCGTCTCATCTTGAACAAATTCAATAACCAATGAGGTGTAGATATTTCCCACTGACCGACCGCTCTTGGGACTGGGGACCATTCCTTCTCGAATCCTCCGTGAACGTGAACCCCTTGCCAGATTGACAAGTGCTTCTTTCGGGTTCCCAATCGATTCTGGATCTCGTGGCACCGTAGTCCGAGCAACTTTGAGGTAGGTTGCAATTCTCTCGCTATCGGCAAGGATCCATGACTCGAGTTCACGGACAGCAACGCGCAGGCACATCTGGGGGCTCGGATCGGGCAACCAGTTGCGACAGAGCGCAACCGGGCACGGTTCCATGTCTAGATCTGCAAGGACAAACCAAGAGAAATTCCCTAGCGCTCGCCAGTTGGTGCGCGCGTTCGGATTCGTCCAGAGTTGCTCAAGGCCTCCAGGACACCCCGAACTACGAGTTCAGGCCATAGATTGCTTTTCCAATCAGCGATCTTTACCCAAATTCGCGCACCAACTGCCGAGCGCTTAGGAAAACTTGCGAAAGTGAGTTTGCACTCTACTGGACAAGGGATTACAATGAACGTTTGATCTTTGGAATTCTCAATTAGAGGCCAATTCAATGTCCGAAACTGAAGTAAAACAGCCAGAACCAGTCTCATGCCTTGGTTGCATAGGGCCGATCGTCTTATGTCTTTGCGGTATTGGTGTAGTAGCATTCTTCCTATATTCTTCACAAAAGAACAATCAATTCGTTCCGCCCGTTCCGTTAAATACTCTTCCATTTCCCATCGCACCGGCTCCTGCGCCCGTCATTCCTGATCTTCCGGAGATTATCAGTGAGCTTCGGAGAGGAAAATCGGCGGCTGAATCACGAGCGGCGGCGACAAGCAATCTATCGAAAAAGAGATTTCCAACGAAAAGAGAACAGGCCGCGTTTAACGAAGGGCGTAGACGGTATAACTCGGCCAAGGAAGAAACCGATGGCTGTATTACTTACATACAGACTTCAATATCCAGACGCCTCACTCTGGAAGATGCACCCAAAATCGACGGGAGAGTGAGGGCTAGTAGAGCGAAGATCAATAACTTGCTAGGTTGGACCAATGTGTACGAAACATCTTTCAAGGACTACATACCTGACATTTCAATTGTACAATCAATTGTCGATTGGTTAGCTAACAACGGCCAACAAAACGAGCAGGCAATAGATAGAATCGTAAATGCTCTCGAAGGCTGTCGGATGCTTGATTGGGAGAAACTGCCTCGGTAACTCAAGGCCGATCGACGATGGACGTTATCACATTGAAATTCCCCGACTCCGCCGTCACATAACTTCCATCGGCAAACTTAATCCTGATTTCATAGTATTGATCATCTCCAACGTGTCCGCTTGTGTTCGATCCAAGGTAAATCCGAATCTTGCCATTCACTGCGTCCGTCCAAGCAATCTGGCTTGAACTGGCGGTTGTAAGGCTGATATATGGCGAGCTGGCTTGGTTGGCGGAAACGTAGAAATATATTGTAGTAGTATCTGTTTGAGGGATGTATGCTCCTCTTTTCGCAACGACGGACCAGTTCCTGCCATACTTCAGAGTACGGTCGATATAGGCGTCTTCGTTTTCGTAGACAGTAATATCAGGCATAAGATTAGTATATCTTACAGTGTGATTGCTTTGCTAGACCGAATGTTATTCGTAACCGTTCAGTCCCCATCTCGGCAACAAGGTTGCTCAAAACGGCCTGATTATCGATCAGCACCTTGCAATTCCTCGCCACCTCAGTATCGTCTGCATGGATGAGCGAGTCACCCGCGATGCCCATGGCTTTCTGTCCTGAGT
>JANXSX010000053.1 GCA_025356475.1 Isosphaeraceae bacterium
ACGAGGCCAATGTGCGCCAGGACCGCGAGTGCCCGAGCTAAGATTTGATGCGGGCGGGAATCCTTCGCCAGCGACTCGGGCAGGGGGGTGTGTTTCAAAATCACCCCGACCGTGCTCTTCGCCTCCTCCGGGAGTGTCGGGGCAAGTTCACCCGTCTTACCAGGCTTCCGAGAGGGGTCGGCTGGGTTGCGAGCAGCCCCCTCCTTGATCGGAAGGCTGACTGTCTCAACGAGCAGCAGACCCAGGACCCCAAGCGACAAACACGCCAAACCAGCCGCGTTCAGGTTCGGCTCAAGCAACGGGCGACGGGTCAAACCAAGGTCAAGGACACAGCGCGCGAACCAGAGTAGCGAACCGACAAACAAGAGTACGAATGCGATCCACGGGTGTGGAGAGCGATTCCCAACCAGGACCATCATCCCAGGTGTCAGGGCAAAGAGCAGCAACAAATCGAGGTTGCGGACACTCCAAACCCGGCTGAACTTGAAGAACAAGGTCAAGCTCGCCAGGAAGCTCACGACGAGCCAGGTTTCCGGACCTAGCCCCAAGTCCGCGACAAGCGAGCCGCTCACAAAGACCTCAAGCAGAAAAGATGAAGACCGAACCTCAGACGGGTAACGACTTTCCGCCCAACTCGTGCCCGGATCTTACCGAGACCGCCAGAATCTCCGCAAGGGGTCCGGTTCAGACTCGCCCACCGACCGAAGTTGCCAAGCCCCACTGTCTCTCATTCGTGAAGAAAAAATGTGCGCCGATGAGAGTTGCAACGAGCCGATCTGCCTGCTAAGGTTCAACAACTGGTCAACGCGGACCCGTATCCTCTCCCTGGCGATCCAAGCCAGGTCTTAGCGTTCGATTCAGATCAGGAGCTTCCACGCCGCTACTCCATCAGAGTCATAGCGAGGCTACAGGATGTGTCCTACGGATTCGAGCACTGCCGGGTACTGGCATCATACCGTACCCTTGAATCGCGTGGTCTTGCCACTTCTGGCGATCGGAATAGCGATTGTCGTCATCCTCGGAGTCGACTTCGTCCGACTCTCGGCTGCCTCAAACCTCCAGGACCAGACCGAGCCTGCTCCCATTAAAGGGGGATCGCTGGTCATCGGCGGAGGAGGAAAACTTCCCGACGAAGTCAGGAAGACATTCTTGACGCTCGCGGGCGGTCCCACAAATGCGAAAATCCTGATCGTTCCTACCGCCGACTATAGTGCCGACAACTCGGACCTTGAGCCCTTTCTTGCGGAGTGGCGTCGCCTTGGTGCCGACCACGCTTCGATCTTCCACACCAGGTCTCGTGACCAGTCGAACGACCTCGCATTCGTCAAGCCGATTGAAGAATCGACCGGGGTCTGGTTCGGGGGGGGTCGCCAGGATTTGCTCTCGCAAGCCTATGTGGGTACCGAGGTTGAGAAAGCCCTCAAGCGGTTGCTCGGACGCGGTGGAGTCGTCGGAGGTAGTTCTGCGGGTGCGGCGATCCTGACTAAGGTCATGATCTCAAGCGGTCGTCGCGAACCGATCGAGGGGCAGGGGTTCGATCTTCTGCCCGACTCCATTGTTGACCAGCACTTTCTCCGTCGCAATCGCATGGGGAGGCTGGCGTCCATGCTCAAAAAGCATCCGGAACTCGTCGGAATCGGCATTGATGAAAAGACTGCCCTCGTTGTTCGAGGTCGCCAGCTCAGTGTCGTCGGCGAATCCTATGTCGTCGCCTGCGCTCCTGCGACTAAGGACCGTCCCGAACGGATTGACTTCCTCAAGCCTGGTGATACCACCGATCTCGACACATTGCTCGGACCCGCAAGGGTAACAGTGGTCCCTGGAATCGACTTAAACCGACTCAGCAACGACTAGGTTTAACCAACGGGCTGGACAGCCCATTCTTCCCAGTTCACCCTCTTTCCCACGAGAGGGTGAACTCATTACGGAAAATGGGCCGGGTTCCACCAAAATGGTCAAAGGGCTCGCAAGGGAATGCCGTCTGCGGCAACATTCCCCTTGTGACGACGACACAAACGACCATCGACTCCACACCCTGGCCCGAACCTCGCGACGAACCTCGGTGCATCGCACTTCTGGGCCACGTCGGTCAGATCCGCAGCTTGGTCGCAGCGAGGCTGGGCGAGGACCAGGCTGTTGACGATGTCGTGCAGGAGATCGCGGTTGCGGTCGCGAGCAATCGAGATGCTCAGCCCGAAGGGTGGGGGGCCTGGCTCTCGCGGATCTCGATCCGGCACGTGTTGATCTATCGACGGAAGGCGGGTCGTCGACACAAACTGATCGCGAGTGTGGCCGGGCGTCTCAACGCATCAGACGCAACACGCACACCGCTCGATTGGCTCATTGACGAAGAGCGTCGATCGGATGTCCGCACCGCTCTGGGACGGCTCGCGCCCGCTGATGCGGAGATCCTCCTGTTAAAATACCGCGACGACCTCAAGACACACGAAATCGCACGGAAACTCGGCCTCTCCGAATCGGCAACAGAGGCGCGGCTGCACCGCGCTCGGGGACGGCTTCGCGCGGAACTTCTTGGCACTGGGGTGGATGATGCCTCGCAATGATCCCCGTATCGATCGACTCGTCACGGGCGAACTGACGCCCGAGGAACGTCGCGCTTTGATTCGCGAACTCGAATCCGAACCGGAAGGGTGGAAGGATCTGGCCACCGCATTCCTCGAAGCCCAATGCTGGCGAGAGTCGTTCACTGAAATCCCCAGAGCGAGCAGAGAACCGAAGTGGATGCGTCGTGGTGTGGCCGCGTCGGTGATTGCACTCGCGTTCGGACTGGGCTGGTCGGCCCGCACTGTTCCTCCCACCGATCTGGCGGAATCGACGATGCTGGCCCCGACCGAGGAGCTTCTGACCGCTGCAAATCTGAGTACCGATCGTGACGATTTTCCCCCACCCAGGCACCAACCTGTCACCGAGTACGACCTGCATCGTCTCGAGCGCCTTGGCTATCAGGTTGGTGTTCGTCGGCGCCTGATCGCCGTCCCAGGCGAGGGAGGCGCGACCGTCGCCGTTCCCGTCAACGAAGTCGAGGTGCGCTATGTCGGCGGGCCACCAGCCTGATCACGTTTGATGTCAAGGTTCCCAAACCGACCCGGAGGATCGATCATGTTCAGTCCGTTCCCAATCGGCTTGCTCGTCCTGGTTGTTGCATCGCAATCGCCCGGCCCCCAAAAAGAGACTTCGGGCGAAGTGTCACAATCCGAGAAGATCAACCCGGACCCTCGATCTCGGCTGTCCCAGCCAGCGACCGAGATCTTTCTGGACGTTACCGACCCGAAGTCGCAAATTGTGTCGCGAGTCGAGTTCATCCGGGCCGTCCCTAACGAGTCAGGTCTCACGATGATGTCCGTTGAGGAAGCTCTCCGGGCCCAACTGAAGCTTGCCAAAGAGAGCGGGGTGATGGTGACTTCGGTCACGGCCGGTAGTGCAGCGGATCAGGTGGGGATCAAGACCAATGACATCCTGGTGCTCTTGGGCGGGCACCGACTGGGAAAGCCGGAAGACCTTGATCAGGCGTTGGAAGCCGTTGCGAGGCAAGGAATCGGGGCGGCGCAGTTGGGAATGATACGCGAAGGCAAAACCATGAACCTGATGGTCAAGCCACATGTTCAAGTCACGATGGGGGCTGATGAGCCGGCCGACCCCAAGTATTGGATTGGTGTTCATGTGGAGGAACTCGACCAAGCTTTTCGCTCACACTTGAACATCCAAGGCAACGAGGGCTTGATTGTCAACGTCGTCATGTATGATAGCCCAGCATCCAAGGCAGGCATCGCTGTCCATGACATTCTTATGAGTCTCAACGATGAGCCATTGACCGACAATGCTTCACTCGTAACCCTCGTGCAGACCGCCGGGGAGAAGCCGGCCAACCTGGTCGTCCTTCGTGCGGGAAAGCGCGAGACCCTAAAGATTACGCCCGCCGTGCGCAGCGTGGAAGTTACCGCCGCTAAGAAGTGGGCGCAAACATGGAGGCTGAATTCGGCGATGCCGATTTATCGCGGGGCGACCGTATCCCCCGCCGGTGCGGAACAGCCTTCCAAAGTCGCGGAGTGGTCGACCCGAGCCTTCTCGAAGACCGATGGGAACCAGGCACGCCTTGGTCTCTTGGTAGACAAAGCCGCAGTCCCGTTTCGGCAGCTACAGGACCTGGAAGCGGAAGTGAAGCAACTTCGCAAAATAATCGAAGACCAGCAGAAGGCGCTGATCGAGAGGGCCAACAAGCCATAAGCCATCAGGCAAAGACCCTGGTGTGTCGCTTGTGCGATCGTCAACCGGCGTTGATTTCTTGCCCTGCCGATCACGCTCGATTCGTGGTCGAGCAGGGCTGTTTTTGACACGACGTGGGGTCAAGAAAGGGTGGAGTCTCAGGCGAACTTCCGCGATAGGTTGACTGTCTCTGAAGAGGGGGAGACCGAAAAATGGATGGGCGAGCGTGCTCGAAGCTTGCAATCGGGCAGGAAGTTGTTATTGTTAGGAATTCCTCGGCTATCGAGTCGCTGCTAGCGTAGCTCAATTGGCAGAGCACCGGTTTTGTAAACCGACGGTTGTGAGTTCGACTCTCACCGCTAGCTCTCTGACGAGGACGTGAACACGGCCCACGTAACCCTGTGAGGATGGTTTTCGACAGTGAGCTGATGACAGGGCCCACCGACGGGCAGACCCGCGGGTGGATACCCAAGTGGCTAAAGGGGCCAGACTGTAAATCTGGTGGTTCTACCTTCGCAGGTTCGAATCCTGCTCCACCCACTCCGGGCCCTGAATCGCTCAGCTCAATTTGACGTACTTTTCCTCAAACCCGGAGACGAATTCCTGCCCTTGACGGTTTGGTCCGATTCCAGAAGACCCTTGCTGATGCTGAGCCCGCGGGTGTAACTCAATGGTAGAGTACCTGCCTTCCAAGCAGGCAACGTGGGTTCGATTCCCATCACCCGCTCTCAAAGGGTCTGGACGGAATGGTATCGAAGTTGTCATAGTGGCAGATCCTGAACGGTTCACTAAAACTTGCTGCCGTGGCTCAGTTGGTAGAGCGCGTCCTTGGTAAGGACGAGGTCCTGGGTTCAAATCCCAGCGGCAGCTTTTGGGCGGCTTGCCCAAGTCCGGAGAGAAAACCCGCCGAGGTCGGTTCCCCGCAGTCCGTCCCAGGCACCTGAGTGTGATCGCACCCGGACGTCTGAAATGGAATTACTGTTGGTGACTGGCATAAGGCGACGTGTGGGGCGGCCGGGCAGTCTCCCCCTTCAAATTGACCCCAGGGATGCCGTAAGGCGTTGAGCAATGGCTAAGGACACGTTTAACCGGACAAAGCCGCACGTCAACGTGGGCACGATCGGACACATTGACCACGGCAAGACGACCTTGACCGCGGC
>JANXSX010000205.1 GCA_025356475.1 Isosphaeraceae bacterium
GCCCCACGCCGGCTTCCCTCAAGGGATGCTCACTAAGCGATTTGGCTTTCATTGATCGAATGTCGATCACCAACAACCGGATTGTCAAAGATCACTAATGTCGGCAACATCCGCCGACGCGACCGGCCGGAGCGAGTGACCCAAAGGTCTCGACTCCGGCCGCGATACACTACGCCAATGATAGAACCAAGCAATTTGCTCGGTATCCCTCAGGACGATCGTGACTTCACCACATGGTCGATAACTTGCTTGTGAAGCAAATCTGTTCCTCGTGGCGACAAGGGTAATATTAACAGACTCTCAGACGAGGTCAACACCCTGCTAGGTCTTTCTCTCCTAAATATCGAGAAAAGTTCGTTTGAGCGGTTTTGTGACAGATTCTATGAACATTCACGGGGGTAAGTGACGATGAGGCAATATAGGCGGTTGACGGGGTTTTATGCTCGTCAGTCGATGAAGACAATTGTCGCGAGGGAGGGCTGACCGTGGCCGTCGCCATGCCCGTCGAGACTGACTGGTTGAAGAGTGTCCTGCTCGATCGGGGTTATCTCGCCTTGATCAAGGGAGACGCGATCAAGGTCTACCTGGTGATGCTTGACGAGTGCGGGGGCATACCGGATCGAAGCGTGACCCTTAGTCTCAACCAGTTGATGGCGAAAACCAAACTCACCTGCCCTACGGTGATCGATAGCTTGATTCGCCTTGAGACTCTAGGGCTGGTTGTTTCGACGACGAAGAAAAGGGGGAGAGTGACCACTTATTACGTAGCCGACCCTCCAGCACTTCCTCTTTCCTGATGACATTTCCGCGCAGATTTGAGCCCCAAAAAAGGTTGATGCCCGGCAATGGATGGGTATTTTTTTCGCGTAGATCATGAGTTGCTTCGTTCACCAGCCTTTCAGGAGCTTGGTGGTTCTGCGATCAAGGTCTATCTAGTTCTGGGTCTCTATGCGGACTTCGCGACAGGCTGGGCATATCCGAGTATTCGGACGATCGCCAAACAGGCGGGCTTAAGTCGGCAAACTGTTCTCGCTGCGATCACGGAGTTGGCTCGTCGAGGGCTGGTTGCGACCAGCAAGTCGCCTGGGAGATCAACCGCTTACAAGATTATTCGTGAAGCTCCTCCCACAGATCGAGCACGACTCACCAAAGTGTCCCGTTCCACGACAGCAACTGTCCCAGATTTTTTCGTAGAAGCCCCTTCAACTGTTCCAGTTTCTTTAGTTGTACCCCCCGAAGCTGTCCCAAATTTCTCAGAGGCTTTGGCCCAATTCCTCGACCCACCAGGCCCAACCTCTTGGCCCGGGAGTCCAGAGTCTGGGCCCAAACAAGAACTAACAACGAGATCCGACGACAACACAACGATTCCCATACCTGGGACGCCGTTCCTACTCACGAGCGATGGGCGGTTGCGTGTTGTTGCAAATGTGCAGGACTTGCTTACGGAACAAGGATTGCCAGTTCGCATGGCGGAGCGATTGGCATCGCGTAAGACCCCTGAAGATATCGCCAAGGTTTTACTTAATGCCCATTACCTGAAGGGGACCGGAAAACTCCAGAATGGCCCCGGTTACATTCGTGCAGGACTTGAAGAAGGGTATGAGCTCCTTCCGCAGGTTTCTGCGAGACTTGAAGTGAAGCGGCGAGAGCTTGAAGTCCAACTTCAACAGAAGCAGCGGGATCAGGATCAGATTCGGATCGCTGTTGAGCAACGTTCCGAGGAAGCTGCAATGGAAATGGTGCTTCGAAGGCTTTCGAAGGATCAATTGCAGCGGCTTTTGACGGAGGCGGTCGCTTCGCTTCCCGAGCCGATTGTTCGTCGCAACCCAACCTTGTCGAACCCCTTTGTCCGCAATCGAGTTTACGAATTGGCGGGTGGCGATCCGCTTGACTGAGAGATTTCCAGGGGTTTGCGCATCACGATGAGGTCGCGGACTTGGCCGAGCATTCGTCCTTCGACGCGAGCTCTACGAACGTGTTGGGGCAAATAAGACCCATCCATTGGGCAACTGATCCGCCGTTCCGGCATGAAGCCGGCGGCTTGCAGAGCCCCATATCCCAGGAAGACGTGATCGATGTACCCCTGACCCGCAGGGACATCTTTTTCGGTCTGATTCGCTAGGAGAAGAGCGATGTAGCCACCCGATTTGAGGGTAGCCATTGCATCACGCCCTAGCCCTTCCAGGAACGCGCACCACTCCTGTAAGTCGGCGTGGGCCAATCCTCCCGGCTCGTATTTCTCGGCGAGCATCGTGTGGTAGGGAGGATCGCAGAAAATCAGGGATGCTCCGGACGCTTCGGCTGGAAAACCTTGGCGGATATCGTGTGTCAGGATCTCAGGACGAACCGGATTGAGGTCATAAGCCAAGCAAGTCCGCCCCATCGACTGACAAACATCGAGAGTCGTCCCACCTCCGGCAGTCGGATCGACAACGAGATCGCCGACTTCGGTGTAATAATGCAAAGCATGCGCTACGATTGCGGGAGGAATTGAACCCGGATGCGGGACTCCGAACGCTCGGTCGTGTCGAAAAGCCCACACATCGTACGGGGTAGGTCGGAACCCAACTCCAAATTGTCCTCGGCGTCTTAAGTCTTTATAAGCGGCGTGGACGGTTTTGGTTCCGGAGTCGAGTTGCGAGACACCGGAACATGCTCGGGAATCACCTGTGAGGGCCATCGTCCAGATTGCGCGAGCCTGCCGGTAGATGTCCTTTCCGCCGAGACCAATCGACCTGGCGATCTGATCATCTGTGCGACCTTGTCGATTGTCGGAATTCCGACGATCGGGCAGATTTTGACGAAGATTCGCATTGCGACGGGACAGAGCTTCTTGCCCAAGGATCTGTTCGAGGGCGTCCGCCTCTCGCATGAGTTGACTGAATGTCTTACGTCGTTGGCGGTTATATTCGAGAATCGCCCGGCGGCGACTCACGTCGTCTGGAATCGTTCGGACCTCGCAAGGAACGTCATTCATGCCGAGGGCTCGGGCACACTCGAGACGGCGATGCCCCGAGATCAGTGTCCAGCCAAGGGGATCGGCAACCACCACCAAGGCGACGAGGATTCCATGGACTCGAACGCTATCGATCAGATCGTCGATCTCACTCGCTGTTTCACCGTAAAGATTGATGCTGAAAGGGTTTGCAGTAATTTCTTGGGTGGAGATATTTTGGATGGTCGAACGTCCGAGGGTCGGCGACATCACGCGCGATCCTGCACAAAAGAAGAGATCACAGGGCTCTGTGGGAGGCTATCAGCCAAGTCTGCGACTGTCTAGTGGAGGAGTTGGGCTAGACGCAGAGACGGTTCTGTGCAAAATGCCCAAAATCTATGGAATCAGGAAGATTCCGTGGTTTTTGAGGATGGTCAGAGTGGCAAGGAGGCTCATATCATGTCGAGCATGCGACACGATCCTGCCCACCGGGTCAACAACCGGTCGGACGTTCAGCACCATATCAGCGGAATGCTTTCGGTGATCGTTCCGGCGAAGAACGAGTCCGCCAGCCTGCCCCAACTTGTCGAAGAGATTGTCACGGCTCTGCGTCCACTTCGAGCACGTGGCGGGTCGGCTCATAAGCTCACGGGCTTTGAGATTCTGATCGTTGACGATGGGTCAACCGACGCAACACCTGAAACTCTCCTCCGTCTTCAGGGAGAATATCCCGAGTTAAAACCGTTGAGGCTCGTTTCGAATGTCGGTCAATCTGCGGCCACGGCTGCGGGTTTTCGTTCGGCTCGCGGTGAGTGGGTTGCGGTCCTCGACGCGGATCTTCAGAACCACCCTGCGGACCTTGCCAAGCTTTGGGATGTCCTACCTGGACACGATGCCGCTCTTGGCTGGCGCGAAAAGCGACGCGATGTCTGGTCGAAGCGGGTCATCAGCAAGGTTGCCAACAAAGTTCGCAACGCGGTTCTCGGTCAATCCATTCGCGACACGGGGTGTTCGGTTCGTATCTTCTCACGAGAACGAGCGTTACGGCTACCGATGTTTCGCGGTTCCCACCGTTTTTTGGGTCCACTGCTGTTGCGCGAAGGGTGTCGGATCGTCCAGTTGCCAGTGCAGCATCGATTCCGGCCCCATGGAAAATCGCACTACAATTTCTGGAACCGGTCGCTCCAGGTCGTCGTCGATCTTTTGGGGGTCGCCTGGTTGATGCGTCGCCCTGTGATGTACCAAATCATAGCGGGCCCTGTGTCTGAACTTCCTTCGTCGCCTAAGTTTATGCCGAGAACAGTCGGCGCTGAGACGGAGGCGGCCTTATGACAAGTTCCAACGATTGGGAGATGATCGGCTTTGCAGGTCAGTTCATTTTCACCTCACGATTCGCCGTCCAGTGGGCTGCCTCGGAACGACAGAAATCGTCGGTGATCCCTGTGGCGTTCTGGTGGTTGAGCCTGGCGGGTGGAGTGACCTTGTTTACTTATGCTGTACTAAGAAACGACCGTCCCATCATCGTTGGCCAGGGGATGGGGCTGTTCGTCTATGTCCGCAACCTGATGCTAGTGAGAAAATCGGAACGGCGAGCAGCCAAAGGACGGAAGGTGGCCGACGATGCACAGGAGGCTGTCACGTCGAGCCCGCACTTGCGGGCTGACGCCCGGCATGATGCGCCGGGGCGGTGATTGCATAGCATAATCTACTCAACCCTATATCACTCTGGGAGTTCTGGAACAAGTCCGAGAATTTTTTGGACGGCCAAACCGACGTTCTCGGACCTCATCAGGGACTCGCCGACCAGGATAGCGGAGACTCCAATGGCTTCGAGTCGTTGAACGTCTTGATACGATTTGATCCCGCTCTCGCTGACAAGAACGATGTGGTCAGGAATGCGATCGCGAAGCCGGAGCGTTAGGTCGAGGTCGGTGAGGAAGCTCTTGAGATCACGATTATTTATGCCGATCAGGTCCGCCCCGGAGTCGAGCACTCTGGGCAGATTAGCCTCGTCATGGAACTCGACGAGAGCGGCCATGCCCAGCCCCTTGGCGCGGGCGATTAGAGAGGTGAGTTGCTCGTCGGTGAGGATCTCGGCAATCAAGAGGACCGCGTCGGCACCAGCCATTCTCGCCTCGACGACCTGATACTCGTCGATCACGAAGTCCTTTCTTAGCAAGGGGACCACGACCGAAGCTCGAATTCGGGCCAGGTAGGACAGGTGGCCCTGGAAATACGGCTCATCGGTCAGAACGCTGAGGCAGGCTGCTCCGTGCTCCTGATAGGTCCTTGCCAGGACGATGGGGTCGAAATCAGCTCGAATGACCCCTGCGGATGGGCTCGCCTTTTTGACTTCTGCGATCAGACGGATCGGCCCCGGACCGGCCAGCGCCGCGCGGAAGTCGCGCGTAGGCGGTGCCTCAGCGGCCTGGGTTTCGACCTCTTCGAGGGGAAGCTTGCGGCGTTTGGCGTCGACCTCACGATGTTTGGAGGCGACGATTTCGTCAAGAATCGTGGGCATAGGGGGCTCGGAAGTCGAATGGACGTTTCTCTACGCTGCCTACGTTTTTTCGAGCGTATAAAACACGTAAGGCGAGTCTCGTCGCTCTCCTGGTGCCCTTCCATCGTAACTACCAGTCTGATTGACGACAATCCAGTGGCTTGTGTTGGTCTGGGCGAGCGTGTGAAAATCACGCTTGGTCTGGACGTGGTTAAGGGTCAAATCTGAGATGAATGTTCTACCGACTGAATTGCCAGAGGTACTGGTCATCGAGCCACGCGTCTTCCGAGACGATCGGGGCTGGTTCACCGAGTTTTGGAACGCAAGCCGCTACGAATCCGCAGGGATCTCCGGTCGATTTGTTCAGGACAATGTCTCATTTTCGCGCCAGGGGGTCTTGCGAGGGCTGCATTATCAGTGGCCCGCTCCGCAGGGGAAGCTCATCCAAGCGCTCCAAGGGGAGATTTACGACGTCGCCGTCGATATCCGGGTGGGATCACCCCGCTTCGGTCGCTGGATTAGTGTCACCCTCTCCGCCGAGAATGCTCGACAGATCTATATTCCCGAAGGGTTCGCCCACGGCTTTGTTGTTCTTAGCGAGTTCGCACTCGTTGCTTATAAATGTACAGCCCCCTACCGAGCCGATGCCGATGCGAGTCTGCTATGGAATGATCCCGCATTAGGGATCGGGTGGCCATGCACGTCGCCATATTTGGCGGAAAAGGATCGGTCCGCTCCTTGCCTTCGGGACGTTCGTCCCGAGCGATTACCGACCTTTCCAGGTCTGTGAGTATTGACTATTCGCATTGGTTTACAGCCCGGCCAGATCCCATTTCCGACGCATCTCGAGAATCAGAGCAGCAACTTTCTCGTTGACCTTCGTGAAGTAGCGGTCCGCCTTGGCCTGGTCGAACTTCACAAGGCCCTGCCCTGATTTGTACTGGCTGATGCTTGATGGGTTCGGATAGGCCGAGTACGTGCCGGGGGTGGGGTTGGGAGTGACAAGCCCGTCGTGATACTTGTCCTTGTGAACGAGCTTGGGATCGATCGCCTGGATGAACGCTGTCTCGTTGAGGGCGGCGTGGCCACCGTCTTCGCCGAAGACTTCGATCGTCACATCCGAGGCGTAGCTCCACCAGTTGACTACCAAGGTCCGCACCTTCTTCGTTCGCCCAACTTCGGCGGCGACCTCATTCAAGACGTTCGTCTGTGCTCCACCGTGGCCGTTGATCACGACTAGAGTCTTGAACCCAGTCCCCGCGAAACCCATCAAAACGTCGCGCATGTAGGCTCGATAGGCTGCCTCTGAGATTGAGAACGCACCGGGGTAGGCGTCCATTGAGCCGGTCATGCCGTAGGGGATCACCGGGGCGATCATGCTATTGGTCCGACGAGCGATCGCCCGGGCGATTGCGACCGGGGCGGTGATATCGGCTCCGTTGTTGATCACACCGTGAGGTTCGAGGGTTCCAGTTGGGATCAGCACCGTATCGATCTTCGCCGGTACAAGTTCCTTAAAATCCATCCAGTTGATCTCTGCAAGGTCCCGGACCCCAATCTCATCCTCGGCCCCTGGGGGGTTGGCCAACCCTGTGGCGACCAACAATCCCGCGCAGATCAGTAGTGAGAAGCGATGGTAACGGCGCATGGTGAGAACTCGAAGGGGTATGGGAACGGGTCAGGCCTCGACAGCCGGAACGATGACAACACCGTCTGTCATCCAGCAGCGGGTCGTCTTGTCTCGGGAGAGGATAAACTCATAAGTGATGATCTTGCCGTTTTTGCCGATCACTCGGACACGCTGGGCTGCGAGGTCACCTTCGACGCGGGTTGGGTTGATCATCTCTGCGAATTTGTGATCGACCATCTCGGCGTAGTTGGGGCTCTTCACCATGGTGATAAACTTGGGGAGTGGACCAGTGATCTTCTTGTTACCTGGCGAGGCGAAGTTAAAGGCGGTCTCGATGCCGGCGTTCTCCCGCGGTGTGTCATTTTTCTGCAAGGCGTCGAAGATCAGCTTGACAGCTTGCTGGGGTGAGTACTCGGGCTTGGGCGAGGCAAGGGCGACATTAGGGTCATCCTTGGGCTTGGGTTCGTCGACCGGCGTGGTCATCAGTAGTGCAGCAAAAAGCGAAATTGCAATCATGACATATCTCCTATATTGTGATAACACGATATGGGTCGAGTATTGCCCAATGAAGGCCCCTGCTCCGCTCAAGAATGTCGCTTTGCAGGCTCGCTCGCAGTAGGAAGAGCTTCGACAGAACTCAGTCTGGGATGAGGAAACCTCACGACACAGTGTTGCTCAGTCATCCTTGACGGCCATTTGGTGATCGGCGATTGTCTCGACCGGGCCATCAGGCTTCGCCCTATGAAATAGGCCCTCGAATCTCTTGACGACCACGTAGAAGACTGGGACGAAGAAGACGGCAAGAGCCGTAGCGGCGATCATTCCGCCGAAAACTGCCGTTCCCAGGGCCTGACGGCTGGCTGCACCCGCTCCTTTGGCTCCCACGAGGGGCACAATCCCTAAGATGAAGGCAAACGACGTCATCAAGATCGGTCGCAGGCGCATCCGCGAGGCCTTGATCGCCGACTCGAGAAGTCCTAGTCCACCTGCTTCTAATTCGCGGGCAAACTCCACAATCAGAATCGCATTCTTAGCAGCCAGCGCGATGATCAAAACAATACCAATTTGAGTATAGATGTTAATATCCATGCCACGAATTGCCACGGCTGCGACCGTTCCTAGCAAGGCGAGTGGCACGACCAGAATCACGGCCACAGGGACGATCCAGCTCTCGTATTGGGCAGCGAGCACCAAATAGACCAGCAGAATGGCCAGTCCGAAAATATAGATCGACTGCGAGCCGACCTTTTTCTCCTGATACGACATACCGGTCCATTCGTAGCCCATTGCGCTCGACAGTTTCTTCTCAGCCATTTGCTCCATCAGCACGAGTGCCTGGCCGGAACTGACGCCTGCGGATGCCTCGCCAGTAATCGAAGCCGATGGATAAAGATTATAACGATTGATGATCTGTGGGCCGAGTCTTTCGGAAACCTTCACCATCGTTCCGAGCGGGATCATTTTTCCGGACCGGTTGTGAACTTCCAGTTTCTCGATATCCTCCGGCTTTTGGCGGAACTTCTGGTCGGCCTGTACTCGTACCTGAAAGGTTCGGCCGAGGTAATTGAAATCGTTGACATAAGCGGATCCTAGCGATGCTTGAAGGGCGTTGAACACATCGCCAAGCGGGACGTCAAGGCTCTTGACCTTGACGCGATCGATGTCGGCGTAAAGTTGCGGGACGCCTGCCCGGAAGGTCGAGTTTAAGGACCGAAGTTGACTCTGTTTGCCACCATCAGCCAGCATCTCTTGATTGACGACCTGAAGCTCATTCAGGCCGACTCCGCCGCGATCTTCGATCTGTAATTGGAAGCCACCCGAGACGCCTAGGCCCTGAATCGCCGGAGGCGGAAAGGCAAAGACGATCGCCTCTTTGATCGTGCCAAATTTCCGTCGCAAGTCGGCAAGCATATTTTCTTGGGAGAGTTCCGCCGTCGTCCGGTCGTGGTATGGTTTCCAGGTGACGTAGAACGTCGCTGCGTTCGAGGCGATCGTTGAGTCGAGGATCGAGTTGCCCCCAATCATGACCCAGCCCGCGACGCCTTCGGATTCCTTGAGGATCTCTTCAACCTGATTGACGACGGCGCGGGTGCGGACCTGAGATGCAGCGTCGGGCAATTGAATGCCGACAACGATATATCCTTGATCTTCTATCGGTAGGAAGCCGGTGGGAAGCTGAAGGAAGGACCAACCTGTCAACGCTACGAGACCGGCGAACACGAGCATCATGAGTGCGGTGTGACGGACCAACCCGCCGACAATCCAAGCATAGACAGATTCAACTCGGTCATAGACCGCGTTGAATCCGCGGTAAAACCAATTCTTTTTCGTGGGTGACTTGCGGAGGTAGCTTGCACACTGGGCAGGCTTCAGGGTCACGGCATTAATGGCGCTGATCACGGCGGTCGCAGCGATCGTCAGTGCAAACTGGCGATACAGTTGACCGGTGATCCCACCCAGAAATGCGGTCGGGATGAAGACCGCCATCAGCACCAGCGTGATACCGATGACCGGTCCGAGCACCTCGTCCATGGCCTTGGCGGTTGCCTCTTTGGGTGGGAGGCCATCGTGATCAATGTGATGGGCCGCGTTCTCGACGATTACGATCGCATCATCGACTACGATCCCAATGGCGAGGATCAAGCCGAAGAGGGTGAGCATGTTGATAGAGAAGCCCAGCGCGAACATCGCCGCAAACGCGCCAATGATGGTCACGGGAACGGTCGTTGCCGGCACGAGCGTGGCCCGCCAGTCTTGGAGGAAGACCAGGATCACGATCAAGACAAGAAAGCCCGCTTCATAGAGAGTCTTGTAGACTTCGGCAATCGACTCTTCGACAAAGAGCGTGGTGTTGAACGGAATCGAGTACACCACATCTTCAGGAAACGACTTCTTGAGTGTTTCCATAGCTTTCTTGATGTCGGCTGCTACGGCCAGGGCGTTTGCTCCCGGTAGTTGATAAATCGCCATTCCTGCTGCGGGAATGCCAGCGACATCGCACCATTGGTCATAGACTTGAGCCCCGCGTTCAACACGTGCAACATCCTTGACTCGTGTCAACCGTGCCGCACCAGATCGTTCAACTCCGTCGAAGCCTGACGTCGTTGATCGAATGATGATCTCACCGAACTGTTCAACCTCGGTAAGGCGACCAAGCGTGGTGACTGTGTATTGGAAATTCTGATTTTCCGGTGTCGGATATTGGCCAATCTGCCCTGCGGCGACCTGGACATTCTGCTCGCGGATCGAAGCGATCACTTCAAGAGTAGTCAGACCACGCGCTTTGAGCTTTTCGGGGTCGAGCCAGATCCGCATACTATAGTTGCTAGATCCGAAAATATTGATGTCGCCGACACCATTGATCCGGCTCAGAACATCTTTCGCCCTCAATGTCGCATAATTGGATAAGTAAAGGCTATCATACGTATTTTTTGGCGACGTCAAAGCGACCACCATGATGATGGCGGTCGACTTTTTCTTGGTAGTAATTCCCTGACGTTGAACCTCCTCGGGGAGTCTAGGCTGGGCGATAGCCACCCGGTTCTGGACCTTGACCTGGGCGAGGTCGAGGTTCGTGCCTACCTCAAACGTGACGGTCAAGACGTAGGAACCATCGGCTGCGCAGGTCGAGGACATGTAGAGCATGCCTTCGACCCCGTTGACTTCTTGCTCGATTGGTGCGGCGACCGTATCGGCGAGGACCTTGGAGTCAGCGCCAGGGTAGACCGTGGTGACCTGGACCGTGGGAGGCGTGATCGCCGGATATTGTTCGACCGGTAGGACGAACAAGGTGACCGCTCCGATAAGCATGGTCACGATAGCGATGACGTTGGCGAAGATCGGTCGCTCGATGAAGAAGCGTGATAACATCGGGGCGGCTCGACCTTAGGTTTCAGGGTTGGGCTTTTGGGGCCTTGGATGTGGCGTGATTTTGATTCTGATTCTGATTCTGATTCTGATCGGGATTAGGAACGACCGCTGTCTGTGGCTTGACCTGGGCGAGGGGCCTCGGTGAAGCTGGGACAGCCACTGGTTTGACCGTTAGGCCGCTTCGGGCTCGTTGGAGGCCGTTCACGATAATCGATTCATGACCCTCGAGACCCTTCTCGATGACCCGATAGCGTTCAGGGATGGCTTTGGTATTTGTGCTCGCATGACCATCGAGTTCAGATTCATCGACGATGATTCCACCAACGATGTCCTGACGCCGAACGGTGTTCTTATCGTCCACAACATAGACGAATGGCCCTTTTTGATCGTTACCAATAGAGCGTTCGGGTACGAGAATCGCGTTGGTTAGATTATCTTTGGGAACTCGAAGCCGAACGAAACTGCCTGGTAGCAACATGTGGCGGCCTGAGCTATCCGCAGGATTGTCGAAAATTCCGCGAGCTGTCACGGTACCAGTCGTTGGGTCAATTGAGGGGTCAGAGTATTGGACTCGACCCTTGTGTGGGAACCCAACTTCGTCGAGCAGTGCGAGGTCCATAGGAATCGTATCTTTGGTGTAGTCGGCTCGGGTTCCGTCGCGAACCATCTTGCGAAACATCTGGAGGTCAGCTTCGCTAATGGCGACATAAGCGTAGATGGGATCTTCATCAAGGACGACAGCCAGTAAGGTTGCCTCACCGTCGCCGACCAGATTGCCGACATCCACAAGGAGACGGCTGATCCGCCCTGTGATCGGCGATGTGATTCGACAGTAGCTGAGGTTGATCTTAGCGCTGGTGACATCGGCGGTCGCTTTGGCTACGCTGGCCTCAGCGGAAAGAATGTTCACTTCATAGTCGGCCTTAGCCTGCTCAAGGCTTGCCTCGTCAGATTGCACCTGAGCCTGGCTCTTCTTGAGGATTGCCTGCGAGCGGTCGAGTTCTTCACGCGATCCAGCGCCTCGACTCGTCAGGCTCCGCTGCCGTGATTCTTCCACTTGCGAGAGCAGCAATCCCGCTTGATTCAAGGCAAGTTGGGCTGTGGCGATCGCGACTCCCTGCGACTTCTGAGACTTGGTCAGCAAGGCTTTGGCCTCATTGAGCGCAGCCTCGGTCTGCGCGAGGGTTGCCTTGAAGGGTTCCTCGTCAATCACGAGAACGAGCTCACCCTTCTGAATAGGATCGTTTTCCTGGAAGGGCTTCTCTTTGAGGAAGCCCTTGACCCGAGCTCGTAGATCAACCTGTGCGATCGACTTGGTCGTGCCGGTATACTCGATTGAGGTCGTGACTGGCCTGCGGAGTGGTCGGTCCACGGTCACTTCGGGCGGGGGCGGTTCCTTATACTCATTCTTCGTTGTGCAACCCACCATCAGCCCGACGAGCATGAGCCCCGCCGTGGTCGAGACTGCCATCCGATCCCGGCATGAAATGCTCAAAGCCCAGGCCCTCATCGAAAGATCTCACCGAATCGGCGAGCAAAATTGACGCTTCGTTGCTCATCGTAAAGTTTCGAATCGCTCGAGACAAGTATCGAGGCGAGGTCGAACTTGCCATAATGTCGAAGACGGGTTAGAATTTTGTTGGATATTGAATGAAGGGTCTGTCCAAGGGGTCGTTCAGATCATGGGGATACTCAGTCGCCGCTATTGCGATGGTCAGACCCGGCGCCAATTTCTCCAGATTGGTGGCCTGGCGATGGGGGGGCTTGCCCTGCCCGACCTGCTGCGCGCGGAGGAGTTCTCTGGGCTTGGCCGATCGCACAAGTCGGTCATCATGGTCTACCTCTCCGGCGGCCTATCGCATCAGGATACGTTTGACCTGAAGCCAAACGCTCCTGCCGAGATCCGTGGCGAGTTCAAGCCGATCCCTTCACGAGTCCCGGGGATTGAGGTCGGAGAACTGCTTCCGAAGCTGGCGAGTTGTTCCGACAAGTGGAGTGTTGTCCGCTCCTTGGTCGGTCAGCGCGACGAGCATAGCAGCTTCCATACGCTCACGGGTTGGCCGATGAATGTGGCCCAGAACGAGGGTAAGCCCCACTTCGGGTCGGTGATCTCGAAAGTTCAGGGCCCTGCCGACTCCGTGGTGCCCCCGTTCGTTGACCTGTTTCCGGTCATGCAGCACAAGCCCTACAACGCCCCCGGGCCTGGGCATCTGGGCGTCACTCACTCCCCTGCCAAGATGAGCGGCGATGACCTGGCGTTGATGAGGCAAACCTTGGTCACCCCTGAGCGCTTCCGCGACCGTCGCGGCCTGCTGGGCGACCTTGATGCACTTCGCCGTCGAGTCGACACGTCTTCACTTGCAGGTATGGATAAATTCTACCAGTCGGCATTTGATGTCTTGACTTCGGAAAAGGTTGCCAAAGCTCTGGATGTGGAACGTGAAGACCCTCGGCTCCGCGACCGTTACGGCAAGGGCTCGGCGAAACATCTTGGCGATGGTGCCCCGATGTGGAATGACCAGCTTCTCGCGGCTCGCCGATTGGTCGAAGCCGGGGCGCGTTGTGTGAGCGTGGCGTATGGCTTCTGGGATACACATGGCAAGAACTTCGACCACCTCAAAACGCATTTACCGCTTTTTGATCAAGGCATATCGGCTTTAATCGAAGATATTCATATGCGGGGGATGGATCGCGACGTCTCAGTCGTGGTCTGGGGCGAGTTTGGCCGGACTCCAAAGATCAATAAGGACGCAGGTCGCGACCATTGGGCTCCCGTCAACTTCGCCTTGTTTTCGGGTGGAGGGATGAAGATGGGGCAAGCCTTGGGTTCGACCGACGCCCTCGGAGCCTACGCGGTTAGCAAGCCGACTCATTATCAAGATGTTTTGGCCACGATCTATCATAATCTGGGGATCGATCCCCACAGTTTTGTCCCCGACCGGTCCGGTCGACCAATCTCGATCTTGCCCGGCTCAGCGAGTCCCATTGAAGGCTTGATCTGATCCTCTTGACTCCGGCTCAAAGACTCAAAAAGGCGAGAGTGGCGGACCAGCTTTGGCTCGCCTCTTCTTGCCCTTGGATTGCATGCGTCTCAAAATGCCTATGAAAGTAATGAAGCCTAGGGAAAGGGCTAGCAACAAGAGGATTCCTCGACTCCTTGGGTCGGGAAAGAATGGGCGGCGCATTGGGTGCGGTGGTCTCGGAGGGCTGCCGGGTGGTCCAGGGGGCGCGGCGACGGCCATCCAGCCGAGGATGGCGACGAGTATAAAGAGAATTCCGCAGACGACCGCCATTGCCGCGAGAGTCTGGTTCCGCCGAAAGTAACGATACCAATGCTCAACGAGCCCAACAGGCCGAGCACGGATCGGCTGGCCGTCAAGGAATCGCTGTAAGTCCTCGGCGAGTTCCTTGGCCGAGTGATAGCGATCACCAGGTGCGTGGGCGACCGCCTTGAGGAGAATCGTTTCCAGATCCTTGGGGATCGCGGGATTGACTGCCCTCGGAGCAAGAAGTGCCCCCGAGTGGATTTGCTCAAGGAGCTGTGCGCGATCTGTGCCGGGAAAGGCGGGCTCGTCAACCAGAAGTTCGTAGAGCGTCAGGCCCATGCTATAGATGTCGCTGCGGGCGTCGGCTTCCGTGTGCAGACACTCGGGGGCCAGGTAGCGGAGCGTGCCAGGTAAATCCCCGGTGCTGGTCACTCCGACATCTCCGGCAAGTTTCGCAAGACCGAAGTCGGTCACCCAAAGCTTACCGCGTGAATCGATCAAGAGATTTGCTGGCTTGATATCGCGATGCAAGACACCTTTGCTATGAGCATGTTCGATTGCAAAAGCGGCATGGACCCCAACCTGGGCGACCCAACGGATATGCTCCGCCGGCGAACTCGTTGGTGATGAAACGCATTCCAGACTCGGGCCATCAATGAAAGGCATCACATAAAATAGTAAGCCGTTATGTTCACCGTTAGATAACACTGGAACGATATGATCGTGCAAGAGTCTGGCGACCGCTTGTGCCTCGCGGCGGAATCGTTCGCGACTCTTGGGTGCGAACTGGGAAGGGCCGGGAAGGATCTTGAGCGCGACTCTGCGTTTGAGAGATTCCTGCCAGGCTTCATAGACGATTCCCATCCCGCCACGACCGACTTCGCGGACGATGCGGAACTCGCCAATCTGTTCAAGAGAGGGGAGTTCGTCGATGGGCTCGAGTTCGGGACGGGGAGTTGAGCGGGGCGAGTGTCGCTCAAGTACGGCGACAGCGGGCAAGAGACGACGGAGGGCGTCGGCGTGGCCAGGATATTCGGACACGTAGCGGTCGATTGAGGGATGTTCGCCCGCTCGGCTGCGTCGGGTGAAATCTTCGACGATCAAATCGATCGGGTCAAGTGAGTCATCATCATCATCATCGTCATCATTCCGTGTCATGGATCAGGCCTCAAATCCGGGCAAGGCCTGGAGGACGACACGGATGTGTTCGAGTGCCCGAGTATAGCGTCGGCTCGCGGCCGCTTTCTTGACCCCGAGGATCAGGGCCACCTCGTCGTTGCTGAGTTGCTCAAAGTGTCGCATAGTCAAGACTTCGCGGTCGATCTCGTCGAGGATCTGTAAGGCTCGTTCGAGGATCTGGTGGGTCTCCTCACGCTGAGCGGCGTTGCTCGGCGAGGTGTTGCCGGCAAGGAGTGATCGGGCGAGGTTCGCAGTGCTGGACGCATTGGCTGCGGTTGCATTGATCGAGACTTCGGCCCCAGCGTTCCGTCTTTGGGCTTCAATGTGACGGCGATGGACGTGGATCAGGGTATCAAGAGCGACTCCACGGAGCCAGACGAAGACAGGTACAGCGGGATTGTCGAGGTACCGGGCCAGGCGTTTCCGAGCTTCGAGGAAGGTTTCTTGCAAGATATCGCCGGGGTCTACACGTCCTGAGAGTTTTGGATCCATCCGCAACTCGACGATTCGATGCAAACGATCGCGCTCTGCCAGTAGCGTCTCGGCCAGAGCCTGTTCGCCCCCTTCGCGGAGTCGCGTGAGCTGGGGTTCGTCGTCTGCGACCATGAAGATCCTTATCGAGAGAGGCAGCGGTGAAGGTGAAGGTTAGGTGAGACGCAGGGACTTGCGGACCGTTTGCCTGGAAATTGTGCCAGGGACGTAAACGATTCGGAGACCCCCTCGGTTTCAAACCCATGGTCCGATGCGAGCGAGTGCTACCTTCGATCTTAGCACGGTGAGAGATTTTATTTTGGTCGTCAAGAGCGGATCAGGCAATGGATCGCCGGGGCTGAGGTCGTCAAAGACTCTGCAACCCATCGATCTTCAGTCGTGAAGAGTCGAGCGTGTCGAGAACCTTACTCAGGAGAATAGCGATGAGATCTCTATGGAAGCCGGCATCAGCGGCTGCGTTGACTCTTGCCGTGTTGTGTGGCGCGTCACAAGCCCAAGGCCCGGAACGTGGCCCAAGACCCGATGGTGATGGGCCTCCTCGCGATAGCCGGCGTCCTCCTCCGCCCCATCCCGTGATGGAAGCCCTTGACCTCGACAACGACGGAACTCTCTCCGCCGAGGAGATTGCCAAGGCCACCTCCTCGTTAAAGAAACTCGATGTTGATAAGGATGGGACGCTCTCTCGCGAGGAAACGCGACCGGCCCCGCCCGATGGTCCGCCGCCGCCCCGACCTGGTGATGAGGACGACGCTCCCCCGCCCCCTCGTGGTGGGCGGGGCCGTGGTGAAGACCGCGACGCCCCTCCTCCTCGTGGCGAGCGAGGTCGCGGTCAAGACCAGGACGATGCCCCTCCCCCTCCTCCTCGTGGTGAGCGAGGTCGTGGTGAAGACCGCGATGCCCCTCCTCCTCCTCGTGGCGAGCGAGGTCCTGGCGGTGGTGGTCCCGATGGGTTCCGTCCCCCGCCCGATCCGGTCATGGAAGCCCTCGACATGGATCATAACAATGAGCTTTCGGCCAAAGAGATCGCCCAGGCGTCCGCCTCGCTCAAGAAGCTCGATCGCAACAAGGACGGTAAGCTGTCACGCGAAGAGCTGCGCCCTCCAGCTCCTGATGAAGGGCAAGGGCCTCGAGGTCCGGGTGGCCCTGGTGGTCCTGGTGGAAGAAGGCCCGGCGGTCCAGGTGGTCCCGGCGGTCCCGGCGGTGATCCGGGTGGCCCCGGCGCTGGTGGAAGAAGGCCTGGCGGCCCAGGCGGTGGTCCCGGCGGTCCGGGCGGTAGACCTGACCAACCTCGCTAATTCCAATTGGCACGACGCTATCGGTCGCGAGATCACTCGCGACCGATTTTTCATGCGGATTTACCATCGAACACCACGGGATCCTCGCCATGAGTCTCAATCGCCCTTGGCTCTTCTCTCTAAAATCGAAGCTTGCCGTGGTAGTTCTCCTTGGCAGTACGATCACCGCCGCAGAGGATACACCGCGTCCGACCTCGTCGGATGTCGCCACAAAAAACCTGCTAAAGAACGCCGATCTTGAGCGGCCAGGGTTGAAGCCGACACAGGCCGCCGACTTTGATATGGGTGGAGATACCTCTCGTGAGTTTGCCGGTCGAGCGACCGAACAATCGACGATGGGGATCGCGCTACACTCCGCTCGCGACCTCAATGGCGATGGCAAACACGAAGGATTTGTAGCCCAGAGGGTCGACATTCTCCCTGCCGCTGCCGATTCTCAACAAAGCCGTTGGTACCGATTTCGGTTTCGTGGGATGCCTCAGGAAGGATTCATTCTTGGTGGCGATGATCTTCATATGAAGGTCGAGTTCGCAAGTGAGAAAGGGAGTCGTTCCCTTGACGGTGTGACTAAGAAGATCTATCCCTTGATTGAGCAAAATCGCAGAGATATTGGAGTGAACGGCGTCGGTCGAAAGTCAGGCGCGGCGGTGTGGAAGACCTATGGATTCGAGTTCAAGCTTCCTTTCGCGGAAATCGACCAGCTCCGTGTCGTTGTCGGATTCCGCGACGGGCAAGGTAAGGGGGATCGCGACTCCGCTTTCTATATTGACGAGCTCGAACTCGTGGCGATTGACACACCAATCGATAGTCCCGCCTCGGTGAAGTTGCGGCCCATGACGCCGCAGACGGTCGATCCTCAGAAACTCATCCCCCTCGGTGGTCGATGGTTCTATCAGCCTCTGCAGGGTGAGATTGTGGATAAGGCAAAGCTACAGGTCACTCAGGCCAATGCGGCCCGCCTCTACTTCCAAGAATCCCGTACGCGTTATCTAAACCCCATGGCGGACAACATGTCTGCCTGGTTGCGTAAGGGCTTCAAGGATCTGACAGGACAGATTGTCGGCGAGGATCGATACCTGCCCGACAATGTGACAATCACCTTCAACAACAAATACATGGTTGTAAGTGCAAAAAACCTCCCCAATCACCCGACTTCGAAGTTTCCCAGTCCTCCCAGTAGTGGTGATCGCAACCCGGGTTATATCCAGGAGCAAGATGTGACCCATCAGATTCCGCTCAACCCCGAGCGCAATCCTGAAGCCAAGGCGATGGACTTGAACAATTCGAATCGTGCGCTACCAATGGGCCCAACCGGGATGGCGATCAACGGTGTCGTCTTTTTCAACCCCTTCGATGCCGGCATGACAGACGCAACAGACCTGATGGACCGATGTTGCGGACATCCGACACCATCAAATATGTATCATTATCACAAGTATCCAGTTTGCGTGAAGTCGCCATTTGCCGATCAGGGTGAGGAACACTCTCCGCTGATCGGTTGGGCGTTCGACGGCTTTGGCATCTATGGCCCTTATGAAAAAGAGGGCATAATGGCCAAGGATTCGATGGATAATCCGATCAACGAATTCAATATTCACACAGACCTAGAACGTGGTTGGCATTACCACGTAACCCCAGGAAAGTTCCCCTACATCATTGGCGGCTATTGGGGAAAGGTGGAATTGGGCAATCGTCGAGGTCCAGGCCCCGGTGGTCCTCCAGGATTCCGACCCCCGCCACATCCGGTTGTGGAAGCGCTCGACCTCAACCATGACGGCGAACTCTCCGACAAGGAAATTGCTCAAGCGGAGCAGTCTCTCAAAAAGTTAGATACCGACGGCGACGGAGTCCTCTCTCGTGAGGAACTCAGGCCTCCCGGAGGTCGCGGAGCCAGCGGCGGTGGCCCGCCGGGAATGCGCGGACCGAGTGGCCCACCACCCAGCTCCTGAGCGAATTTTGTCGGGAATCCACGACAAGACCCGACTTGGGAATCGTCCAAGCCGGGTCTTGCTGTTGAGTTTGTTGAAGTCCAGAGACCGCTTTGCTCATCGCTCTTTATCGATCGAAATCAAGTTTCCTGACCGAAGATGTAAACGATTCAAAGAACTTGTCGGTTGTATGCATGGGTGCTGACACTCAAGCGATTGGTGGCGATTCTTGTCACTGATCTCGCGAGCCCTGCATCGAGCCCATCTCCACATCAGGTCTTCACAGGGAACAGACAATGAGCATTTCTGGCTCGCTCCGCGCCTTGCTGGCTCGCTCGAAGGGTTTGGCCCGGCACGATCGTCGTGCCGCGAAGACGAAGGAACGCATCGTCCTGGAAGCGCTTGAAGGGCGCGCCTTGTTGTCGACACTCGGTTTCCGAACCGTGGACGGAACCGGTAACAATCTGGCCAACCCAACGTGGGGTTCGACAGGAACCGACTTGCTTCGCACAGCCCCCGCGCAATATACCGGCGGCGTTTCCAGTCCGAGCGGTGTCGATCGTCCCAGCGCTCGTGCGATCAGCAACGCGATCGTTGCGCACCCGGCGGGTGACCTCAAGAGTGGCCAAAACCTCTCGAATTTTGTTTATGCCTGGGGACAGTTCATTGATCATGACCTCGATTTAACGACGACCGCCACGCCCGGTCAGGCATTCAACATCGCGGTCCCGACTGGCGATCCCTCGTTCGACCCCAACAGCACAGGGACGCAGGTGATCCCATTGAATCGGTCGAGTTCCGATTCCGCGACTGGCACAGGGATCAATAACCCTCGCCAACAAATCAACAGTATCACAGGATTCCTTGATGCTTCGATGGTGTATGGCTCGGATGCAACGAGAGCGGCGGCACTTCGGACCTTTTCTGGGGGGAAGTTGAAGACGAGCGATGGCAATCTACTCCCCTTGAACACGTCTGGGCTTCCCAATGCGAACGACACGCACCAGACACCCAACAATCAGTTGTTTCTCGCCGGTGACGTTCGGGCTAACGAGAACATCGAGCTTACTGCGGTTCAAACGTTGTTCATGCGTGAGCATAATCGAGTCGCCGACTTGATCGCCAAAGCGAACCCTGGTCTCAGCGATGAGCTGATCTATCAGCAGGCCAAGGAGTACGTGAACGCCGAGATTCAGGCGATCACCTACAATGAGTTCCTGCCAGCCTTACTCGGACCTGGAGCTCCCAACTCCAACGGTCACTACAATCCGAATGTGAATCCGAGTATCGCTAACGAATTCTCCACTGCGGCATTCCGGTTTGGGCACTCCATGCTTGGCAACGATGTTGAGTTCCTCAGCAACAACGGGCAGACGGTGAGTCCATCGATTTCACTTGCGAACGCCTTCTTTAACCCCAATGTCGTCAAATCGACCGGGGTCGACCCGATTGTCAAATACCTGGCGTCGGATAATGCTGAGGAGATCGACACGAAAGTTGTTGATAGCCTTCGCAACTTTTTGTTCGGCCAGCCTGGCCAAGGCGGGCTTGATCTCGCATCGCTGAACATCCAACGGGGTCGAGATCACGGCTTGGCGGATTATAACACGACACGCGCTGCGTATGGCCTACCCAAGGTCAAAAGCTTCGCCGAGATCACGGCTGATCCCACACTTCAGAAGGAGTTGAAGGACGTTTATGGGAGCGTCGATAAGATCGATCTCTGGGTCGGTGGACTGGCGGAAGATCACATTCCTGGAGGAAATGTCGGGCCAACATTCACTCGGATCATCGGCGATCAGTTTACTCGACTTCGTGATGGAGACCGGTTCTGGTACCAGAACGAGTACTCAGGACAGACCCTCAACACGCTCGAACATACGAGACTCGCCGATATCATCAAGCGGAATACAGGTCTGACAAACATTCAGGACAACGTGTTTGTGTTCAAGACAGGCATCAGTGGGCGAGTTTTCGCCGATGGAAATCATGACGGGCACCTCAACCCAGGTGGTCCTGGTGGCAATCCAGGTGGTCTTGGGATCGCGAGTCGAACGATTCAGTTGATCGACGACTCCGGCGCGATCATCGAAACGACGACCACCCTTCGCGACGGTTCCTATCACTTCGACCAGGTTGGTCTAGGAACATTCCAGGTGCATGAAGTCGTCCCCACCGGAGTAACCCTGACCACTCCTGCGACCCGAACTATCGCAATCACCCGAGGAATGATCGTCACTGGTCAGGATTTCGGCGAGGCAGCCCCGGGGCGGCGAACACCCCCACCGCCACCCCCTGTCCCTCACAATCAGAGGGCAAACGACACGGGTCCGTCGAATCAACAAGAGAATCTCATGGCCAGCAACCTGGCAGAGTTGGCAACGACACCCACCGTAACAATGACCAGGCCCTTCCAGTCACGCCCTTGGTCGCGTCGACAAGGATAATGAACATGTCAGAGAGTGTGGAGGCTTGCCTTCCACACTCTCTGACATTCAATCGCGGTTGATTTACTGTGGAATTTTGGTGAATGAACCCCGAGCGAACTGATCCACCCCTCAAGCTTTCGGGATCGTTGGTGCGGGGTCTTCCTTGGCGGGTTCGACTTCCCCGTCTGCCGTCTTGTCTTTGGCCGAGGTCTTTCCTTTAGCCTTTGCCTTCGATGTCGACGCGGGCTTGGCTGACGTCACCGGCTCGAACTTCAAGGCTCGGGAGTTAATGCAATAGCGGAGACCAGTTGGTGCCGGACCATCGTTGAAAACGTGGCCGAGGTGGGCGTTGCAACGACTGCAAACGACTTCAACCCGAGCTTCACTTGCATCGAAATCCGCGCGCTCTTCCACAGC
>JANXSX010000143.1 GCA_025356475.1 Isosphaeraceae bacterium
TCTAGGACACCCCGAACTACCAGTTCAAAGCGTAGATTGCCTTTCCAGACAGCGATCTTTACCCAAATTCGCGCACCAACTGCCGAGCGCTAGGGGGAACTCTTTTCACGTTTCGAGAGACCTTCAAGTCTTGCGACGTTACCCTCTCTGTCACTACTCCTCAAAGCTGGGCAATAGATGAGTGCAGTCGGGATGACGACACATCGTGACCCCGACCTCAAGACCAGCCATTCCTCGAAGGATCATGAGCGGGACCTGCGAAATCGGTCGAGTCGAGTTCCGGCCCTTCCCCTTGGTCTGTTAAGTTAGATGGAAGCGAACCCATGACACACAGCCCCGATGCGACTTGACGCGTATGAGCATTTCTTCCAACACGACCCGGCACTCATCTAAGAAGAGCCGATCGCCCTGGATCAACGTCGCACTGATGGGGGTGTCAGTTGGCCTACTTGGCCTTGTTGTCTTTTTCAACCGGAGTCAGCTTGCGGAAGTCTTCAGCCGGCCAATCGATGCGAGCCGTTACGCCTTGGCTTTTGTGCTACTCATCTGCGCACTGCTCCTGACGTTTACTCGCTGGTTCACACTGGCGCGAGCCCTCAACCTTCCCGTGACCTGGCTTGATGCCGTTAAGCTCGGCTTTATCGGTAACCTCTGGAATCTCGTGATCCCAGGCGCTGTCGGTGGGGACGCAATCAAGGCGGTCTATGTCTGTCGAGGTCATGCTCGTGAGCAGAAGACCCACGCGATCGCGTCGATCATCCTCGACCGCATCCTCGGTCTTCTCGGCCTGTTCCTGCTCGCCGCGACAACGGGACTCAATGCATGGAGCAAGACAGGCACCGATGTCCATCGTTTGATCCTTATCGCATGGGTTGCCGTCATCTCAGGAGCGATTGGCCTGACGATCGTCTTCACTCCCGCCCTCTATAGGCCGTTAAATCGTCTGGTCGCCGGCAAGAAGAAACTCGCGAAAGTCCTTGCTGAGCTCGAAGCGATGGCCTCGGACTACCGAGATCGGATCTGGGTCGTCTTTGGCGCGCTCCTGCTCTCGATGTCGATCCATGCGCTGTTCGTGATCAGCTTTTATCTTGCAGGCTCCGCGATCTTCCCATCGATTCCCGGCCTGGCCGAGCACTTCGTCATCGTGCCTCTGGTCCTGTTCACTACGGCGGTCCCGCTCCCGTTCGGTGCCTTGGGCGTTTCGGAAGGGGCCAGTTCCAAGCTGTTCGAGTTGGTCGGACATCCCAACGGAGCGATTGCCATGATGGCCTTCCGCGTGGTCCTCTATGCAGGCGGAGCAGTCAGCGCCTTGGTCTATCTGGCAAACATGCGCGAGGTCAAATCGCTCCAAAAAAGCGAGGAGACCGCGATAAGCCAGATACCTGCCACCGAATAGTCATTCTCCGTTCGAGAGTCGGAGGGGACGAATAACTTCCCTCCGATATCCTTAGGGGTGATGGCCAGTAGGCAGACTTACTCAAGAAAAGGGAAGTCATTACCTTCCCGTTGCTCCAGCAACTGCTCTAGGATAAGCCAATCAGATTTTGATGAAGATCTTCTGCCGATACAGCCAAAGGCAGATCAGCCAGAGGACGAGGAGGATTACGGACGATTCGATGATGGGGCCAGCGCCTGCCCACGTCCAGCTATCGAGCATCAGGTGAGTCTGAAGCGAAGACTTCGCGAAAGGCTTGAAGGCCGAGGCGAGGACGTACATTGCAATCGAGTTTGCCCCGACAACCACTAACGGAAATGACCAACGTTTCCAGCCTTGAATCTCGATCACGTAGTAGAAAATCGCCAGTAAGCCGGTTGTCCAGCCTGCGCTAAAGATCACCCACGACGGAGTCCAGATCCGTTTTACCGATGGGCAGATCGTCATATCCAAGAGCTTCCCAAGCACCAACCCCACCAGCGATCCAATCATCAGAATGAGCAATTTGGATCGAGAAGTCCGCTCCGACCTGAGGAGTCCGCCCGCTAGGAGACCAAAGATCATCGTGGCCAGCGACGGGATGAAGTTCAGAGTGGTGTAACCTCCCGAGTTCACCACGAACGGTTTGTCATTGGGCTGGGGAAAGAGGTTCAAGAACCAAGAGTCAAACCTGGCCGCAGGGTTGACGTCGCGTGCCCAATGTTGCGCGAATTGCTCGAAGATGGCGGGTTTTTGCCACCCCTCCGTAAGTGAACTCAGACTGCCAGCTTCGGCAGTCCCTGGGTCAAGGGCGAACCAGGCCCAGTATCCAATCAGAATTAAACTCGCCGCATTCCACTGCACCCAAGGCTTCCGATTTACGAGAAGGAAGAGGAAGGTGTAGCCAAGCCCAATCTGAGTCAAAACGTTCACAAATGTGAAATTCGTACTTTTTCTGCCGATCGAGGATAAGAAGATCCCCAGAAGGATTAGCAGCAACGAGCGCCGGACCGCGTTCCCAAACTGAGTGGTCCAGGACTGGCCTGCAACCATTCGGCTTGCGAACGAGAAGGGCATCGCAACGCCGACGATGAACATAAACGAAGGCTGGATGAGATCCCAAAAGACGCAGCCCCGCCAAGCCACATGATCGAGCTGGGTGGCGAGTACCTTCCAGAATTCAAGTGGAGGTAGCTCCTGCTTCTTGGCGACCTCATTGATTCCTAGCCCTGCCGACGCCATCGCCAACATGACGAAGCCTCGATAAGCGTCCAGAGAGACGAGTCGAGTCGAGGGCGGTTCTGTACCTGAAGCTGTGCTCATGATGAACCCCAAGGTGAGTTTTGCCCCAGTCTACGCCAAGTCACCGCGAGACAATACGCTTGATCGACGAATCGGCGACGTTGCGGTTCCGCTGTGTGATCCGTCACAATAGATGAACTCGCCCGTCGGTCAAACATGGATGTCATCGAATTCACGAGAAAACTCCAATGCAAAGTGGCCAGGCTTCCCGAACGTTGGTCATCACCTCCCAGGCGATTCGCGACGGCTTGGTCAGCTCATCGCAGCTTCGGGATGCGCTCCAAACCTGGGTCAAAGCGCCAAGCGAGCCATTCGAACGGATTCTCGCCGACCACGCCGATGTGAGCATCCAGGCGGTCGAAAAGCTCGATCAAAGCGTGGCTGCCCTGGCCTTGGATACTCACGACGACCCCTCGGCAACCATGCCGACTTATGAATTTAGCGCCTCCGAAAAGTCGGCATTGGCACGACTCGTACTGGGCGATATCGACGCCGCTCTCACCCTCATCCATCCTGCCCTCAAGCGCCGAGAGCACTCGACTGCCTCTGCTCCTCAGTCCGGGGAGGAAGCAACCATCGGTCGCGTCACGCACGAAAAGACGGTCGACCTTGCCCAAACGGAGCAGGGGCCTGGCGATCAAACCCTGGATCACGACTCCTTCGGTGGCTCATCGGGTGGAATGGGCGGGGCCTCCCTGAAGTTCGGGGCGGAGTCACGATACCGGAAGATTCGTAGGCACGCAGCCGGTGGGCTCGGCGAGGTCTTCGTTGCTCTGGACGAGGAGTTACACCGGGAAGTTGCACTCAAGGAGATCAAGGTCAAGTATGCTGACGGGGCCCAGAGCCGGTCGAGATTCATGCTTGAGGCGGAGGTGACCGGTGGGCTCGAACATCCGGGAATTGTGCCTGTCTATGGGCTCGGTCAATATTCGGACGGTCGCCCGTATTATGCAATGCGATTCATTCGTGGCGAGAGTTTGAAGGAAGCCGTCGACGCCTTTCACGACCCTGAATTCGACCCAACACGGACAACAAGCGACCGTGACGTCGCGTTTCGGGCCCTTTTGGCGCGTTTCATAGACGTATGCCAGGCCATGGCTTACGCCCACAGCCGGGGAGTACTTCACCGCGACTTGAAGCCCGCGAATGTGATGGTCGGCACGTTCGGCGAGACTCTCGTCGTCGATTGGGGGCTTGCCAAGGCTCAAGGGCATGAGGATATCCAGCTCACAAAGCAGGAGCACAGCCCCCTCATCCCACTCTCCTCAGCCAATACGGAGGAGACCCTGGAAGGCTCGGCGATGGGGACGCCCCAATATATGAGCCCGGAACAGGCAGCAGGCCGGCTGACAGAACTCGGGCCCCCGAGCGACATCTATAGCCTCGGAGCGACACTCTACTACATCTTGACATGCAGAACTCCGTTTCAAGAACCGAATGTCGGGCTCATCCTCTATAAGGTCCAGCGAGGTGATTTCCCCACCCCTCGATCGCTTGATCGCAACATCCCTGGTGCTCTGAATGCGATCTGCCTCAAGGCCATGGCGCTCCGCCCTCAGGATCGCTACGAGACCTGCCTGGACCTCGCGAAGGATATTGAGCGGTGGCTGGCCGACGAACCGATTGCGGCTTATCGCGAGCCGGTGCCCGCTCGAGCTGTCCGCTGGTCGCGACGCCATCGAACCCTCGTCACCACGGTCGCTGCACTCGTAATCACGAGCACACTCGGCCTGGGCTTCTTCAACGTAGCGCTCGGTCGTGAGAAGAACCGCACCGAACGCAACTATCAGATAGCCCGGACGGCGGTCGACGAAATGCTCGGCGATCTCGGTGCGGTTGAGCTGGCGGATGTCCCCCAGATGGAAGCTGTCCGTCGCACAATGCTCAAGAAAGCATTTGATTTCTACCAAACATTCTTGATCGAGAGAGGCCAAGATCCGACCGTCGCCCGAGATGCCGGTCGCGCCAGCCGACGCCTCGGCGATATCCATGAGATGTTGGGCGAGTATCGCTTATCCGAACGTGCCTACCGCGAAGCACTCAAACTTCTCGTCAAGGTTGATGCGCCCGAGGAAATGGCCGCTGCATACCATGGACTTGGGGTTCTCTATAAGAAGTCGTTGCGCTTTGATGAGTCTGAGAAGGCGCTGCGTGAAGCAATGACGCTCAGGACAAAGCCCGGAAACAATCCAGCCTCTGAGCAGGCGAGAAACGAGACAATCTATCAACTCGGCACGCTCATGGCGCGCCAGGTCGGTAAAGGCCAAGCTGCCGATCAAGCTTATCGCCAAGCGGTTGAAGCCCAGACGAAACTCGTGGATGAGCTGAAATCGGATCCCTACTCGCGACGCATGCTTGCTCGTTACCGAAATAACGTCGGCATTCTGCTCAAGCGTTCCGATCCAGAGGCGGCGAAGGATCTGTTTGCAGACTCAGTGGCCATCCAAGATGAGCTGGCGGCGAAGTCGCCAACAGTCGCCGGGCTCCAGTGGGAGCGCGCTAGGTCACGAGCAAACTTGGGGACGACCTTCGCAGGGCTGGGCCAGATTCAAGCGGGGGTGGACGACCTCATGAAAGCCCAGGCCATCTTCGAATCGCTCGCAAGCGATTATCCCGCAGTTCCCGATTATGCGGTCGAACTCGCTTCACTTCGTGAGAATCTCGCCATCTATCTCCAGAGGCTTCAAAAACCGATCGATGCCCAAGCTTCTCTGGACGAAGCGATCACCGGCCTGAAAAATCTCGCGTATCGCTACCCGACCCGGCCCGACATCCGACTTCGGCTCGCTCGCGCAGAGCGGTCGCGAGGACTCCTCCTGCACGGCACAGACGGAGCGGCAGCCTATTACTTCGCAGCCCGTACCGCCTTGGAAGAGCTTCAACGCGAAGCCCCCGAGATCGTCGGCTCTCCCGAATTCCTAGGATCGCTCGCATCCTCGATCGAAGCCCGGGCCATGCTCTTTCTCTTCCCAGGCGAGACCGCCGAGCCCAAACTGAAGTATCTCCGCAAGGAATTCGTCACGGCGATTGGCCTCTACGAGCAAGCGATCGGAATCGCCGCGCGAGACGCGGAATACGAGCAAGGATTAATCACCACCACGGCTTATCTGATCCAGACCGATATCGATCTAAAAGATCATGTGAGCGCAGCAAAAGAGGCGGATCGCCTCCCAAGTTATCAGCCGAAGAATCCCAGCCTTAAATTGAAGGCCGCCCATTGGCTGGCTCTGTGCGCGGACCTTGCCGGCCCAAACTCGTCCGACGCGGCATACGATCGAGACCGCTGCCTAAGTCTACTCACCGAGGCCAACTCAACGGGCTCGCTGCCAATTGAGGAACTCGTTCATCCCGACTTCAAGTCAATCGCCTTATCTCCCGAGTTTCTAAAGCTCCGCGAGGATATCTCGTCCAGACCGAAGCCGCAGGGGGCGAGCCCTGTCCCGGCTCATTCCAAATAACCGAGATCGGACAGCCGCTGCTCGATAATCGCCTGTTCTTCTGCGGTGTAAGCGAACTCATTCTCGCGATGATGTGGCCCCGAAAAGAGAGTTTCCGGCGGGTCAATGCGCGTCTGTTGGACCACATGAGCGTGTTGACCCTGGGTTGCGGCCAACGGTCGACCTTCGACATGAACCGGAGTGAGGAGCCCAAAAAGCGAGAGAATCGTCGGGGCGATATCTCGTAAGTCCGCCTTCACGGTCCGACCCGGCATAACTCCTGGCGCACACAACGAAACGACCCCTTCGGGCCGGTGTGTCCCGGGCAAAGTTGGATCTGCTTCCAGATAGCCCTTCCCAGGCGCGAGCTTGGTTCGCACCCAGTAGGCTTCGTCGGGCATCGCGATCACGTCGGGACAGCCTTCGCGGGCGGGATCGACCCGATACGTGCTGGCCACGTCGATCACTCGGGGGAACAGCCTTGATCCTGTCTCCGGGTGGACTGCTTCACTCAAAGCCTGGGCAACTGCGACCCGGGCGTCGTCAACCTGCCGGTTCGTTTGAAGTGGTGCACCTGCTTTCCGCGAGGCTGAGTTCAGATAGATCATCCCTGCTGTGTCTTGATGAGGGGCGAAAGCCAGGGTTCGCTTCCAGTCGAAAGGAAACTGCGCAGCCACCGACTGATCGAAGGTCGCCGAGCGGGCCTCGGGATCGAGCCTCTTCTCCGACCAGAGCTTGATCTGATCACCGATCCGCTGCGACTTCTTCCAGAGTTGACCAGCAACTCCTGGCAATCTCGCGAGACCTGCATCGATCAGGACCCGATTGACGTGGATCCGGCCCAGGCAAGGACCGAAGCCATGATCGCTGACCACAAGCACAGCCGCATTTCGCTTGGCCGCAAGCTCGCACAGCCGACCGATCGCGGTGTCGAAGCCTCGCATGACCTCGTTGGCCACCTGATTCATCGCCGGATCTTCGATCCCGGTCTCGTCGACATTCAAGTAACGCCAGACACGATGCTGGAACGGGTCGAGGTTCTGGAACTGGACCATGAGAGCGGACCAGTCGGGCACCATCTCGTCGGCAAGTTCCGCCGCCTGGGCACGTGCCTGAGCGACATCGATCGTGATTTGGCCATTCATGGTGATCTCAGCAAGGTCACGTGGGGGACGCTTCCACATGACCTTCAAGTGATAACCAGGGATCTCCGCTCTGAGCCGAGCCGCATATTCGGGAGAGCCTGAGAGGGCGGCGTCGAGGTGCGGAGCATCCATTCCCGAAACGACAACCCCTCGAACCTTCATGGGTGGATACGTCACCGGTACGTTCAAGCTGACGACCGATCGGCCCGAGTTCGAGAGCAAGTGCCAGAAAGTCGGCACCTTGACTCGCCCCGAGTGATTGACCTTCATCTGGCCGGCATCGGCATCGTAGTAACGGTGGTCAAACACACCATGACGGACCGGGTCGCAACCGGTCATCATCGTCGTCCACGCAGCCGAAGTGACGGGCGGGATCGTTGAGCGGAGCGTCCCATGTGCGGAACGCTCCAACAATGCAGTCAAGTTCGGCATCACCCCACGCTCGCGCATGGGGTCAAGAACCGACCAAGTCGCGCCATCGAGCCCAATGATGATCAAGCGGTCGGTTGATGCCATCGAACAGGCCTCGCGTGGGGCGGGTGGATCACGCCTGATTGCCCGGCGTGGACATGATTGACGGAAGAACGATGACTCGGTTCGTACTCTTCCGGAGGCAGGTCGAGGATGAACTCCGCCTTATAATAGGCATCAACGTGATACCGTTCCCCCTTAGACCGATGCATCCGCGCGATCTTCTCGCGAGCCCGCACCTGCCAAGGTCGGCTCAGCTCGGACTGGTCGAGCCATACCTGGTAGGCTGCCGTGAACTGGTTGGCCCGATCGGCGAAATCAAGGGGGATAGGGGTCTTGGCACCGATCGCCATGACCGTATGCGGGAACTTATGGTAACCCTGGAAGCCAACAACTTTGGCCTCATAAGGGCTCATCAGCCGACGCAAACAACTGGGAGTCATCCGCCAGTAGTCGTCCGGATACGCATGAATTCGGAAATTCAGAGGCGAGGTGATGATGAACATCCCACCAGGCTTGAGCAGGCGGTAAACCTCGTCGAACGCCCGACGCACTTCGAAGACATGTTCGAACGTCTCGATACACAAGATCGTCCCGGCCGTCTCGTCGGGAAGTTGGACGTCGGTCACATCCTCGACACGATCCACCCCAAGCCCTGGGCGCATGTCGCAGCCCACGAACGGCTTACCGGGGAACATGGCACGAAGGTCGGCGTAATCTTCCTGACCTTCGACCTGGTAGGACCCGAACTCATAGATAGGGCCCGGACAGTCAAAGATCTCGGCGATCAAGCGGGAGAATGCCTTGGTGTGGTCGCGCATCGCGACGCCCCTCCTTGAGCGAACGGTCTGACGGCAGAATCGATCAGCAAACGCAACGACCGCAGACAGGGCCGCTGGTATCTTCCAGCCAGGACTTCCTCATGAAATCCGACCGGCAGGGATCGAATGGGAATTTAGAGTTTTGCGGAAAACCGGTCAACCCCATCCCAAGGACGGTCGCCGAAAATCTTGGGCCGAACCGCTCATGGAAGCCTTGCATGATACAAGCCATGTCGCTGCGCTACTATGAGCCATCCGGGGGTTGTGCGGATTCAGCCCTCATGATGCTACGCAGATCCATACTCCCAAGCAGAATGCGTAGGATCTGCACATCATCGGCTTTGATTCGATAAAATATCGCGAATGGATGTACGAGAGTCCTACGCAGGTCGGGACGATTTCTAGACGCTTGCGACCAATCTCCGGAAATAAGGCGATGGTGTTAGCCTTCTCCTCGAATTCAACGGCATAGCGATCCGCCACCGCAGGATTCTGGAGATCGAGGTCGGCAAGCATCGACTTTAGGTGGTTTTGCCTAATGAATACGTCTTGCCCAATGATTAGTGAGCTTGCCCAGTGAATTGGATTACGCCAAATTCAAAAGTGACCAAACATCATATTTCGATACGCACACCTTGCGACGTGTCAACATTGTCAGCGAATGAGTGGCAACCCAAATCGACTAGTCAGCGGACTCAGCGAGCGACATGTAAGATGTATGCAAGACTGCTCAAGCACAACCGGTCCCGCGAATGCCATGCCCACGTCAAAGGATGATGTTGGGTCCAGAGCCTGACCAGGCCAAGCCAGCGAATAAACCAGCGAATAAACCAGCGGCGGTTTCACTTAGACGCTTGGCGGATAGAATGATGGCAAAGCAAGGGCCGCGATCTTAACGCCTGAACAGTAGTCCGAGATTGCAAAGAAAGCGGCGGGGTGAAGGGGAGAAAGTGGAGGACCAAGTATCAAAATCAAGATGATGGCCGTGACACGTCATACCCACTTTTTTGGCTAGTTTTTTGATTTTTCCGTAAAGGAATCCAAGTCTATGGCAAACATTTCGATATAAACACATTCAAATTTTAGCCCGCATTAACGCTAACCTCACGTGACAAACCGCTCGGCATGTATTCAGTGTATGCGATTTTTTTCTTGACCTTCATGACACTTCTTGCGTATAATTTGTACTTCAGGCAGTCTAATCGGACAAGTGAGGGCGACTGGATGTCAGACCAAATTCAATGGCTCAGAGAAGAAATTGACCGCCGAAGGGCCGAAGTCGGAAGACTAGAGGCCGCACTTGATACGATTCAAGCTGTCTTATCGCATTCGGTGTTGTCGGCCTCCCAAGACCAAAGTGATCAGGCAGGACCCACATCTAAGCTTGCCGTGAACGAGCAAGGTTTTGACCTTTCGGGTGCATCGATCCGCGAAGCAGCTCACGCTATCATCTCAGAAAGCAATAATCCCCTTCATCCGCGAAAAGTCGCTGAAT